>NZ_JBHTFK010000002.1:0-654050 GCF_042666115.1 Ureibacillus sp. GCM10028918 | reverse complement strand
AAAAGAGGTTCTAGCAGACTAAGGCAAGCGTTGTTTATGGCTGTACAATGCGGTATAAGAGATGCACGCAAGCAAAAAACCAGCGATGAAATTATCCCTATAAATAAGCGATTAAGAGAGTTCTACGATAAAAAACGTGAAGAAGGGAAACCTTTTAGAGTAGCCATAATTGCTTGTGCAAATAAGCTCTTACATTGGATTTATGCCCTACTAAAAAGGAAAATACCCTTCCAAAATACGGATTAAAAATCATATCTAAGAATATAAAACAAAACCTTCCAATCTTATAAAGGAAGGCTTATTTGGTATACCCTTTTTTAGTATATCATGTAGGTTTTAATATTTTTATTGAAAAATCTTGACAACTATTAGCTGGTTTTGTGGAAGAGCGATAATCATTAAAGCTCTCAATAGTTAAGTAGCTTTATTAATATTTAAATAATTCTAACTTACATTAGTTTGCTTTTCCCACTTCAATATCCATAAATTCACAAAGACCCGTAATTTTAAACATTCTCATCATTCGTTCAGTTAGTACCAATTTCAAATCAACTTTCTCTTTAATTACTCTTTTATAGAGTGCAACAATTACTCCTAGACCACTACTATCCATATAAATTACTTTGGACAAATTTAGTTCTATTATCATGCAATTTGTTAAAACAATCGATTCTAATTCATCTTTTAATATTGGCGCTGTATGAATATCGATTTGACCTTCAATAAACCCTATTAATAAATTATCAATTTCATGAAATTGCATACTTAGCCTCATTGATTCGCCTCCATAATAGCTAATTACTAATTCCCTCTTTCAGAAATTTCAAACCATTTTTACCACTTTTATAATAGTTTTCCTAACACTAAACTTCCATTAGTTTTAGTACATTTTCTAAATCCACTCTATTTAAACATATATATTTAAATATCCTTCTTTTAGGTGTTAGTAAATGGGCATTTAATGAAAAGCACTTTCCTAAATTCAAGGAAAGCGCCCGATTGTTGAAACAAACTAAAAGTATTTCTAAACTACCCTACAATGTTAGTGAAAGAAGAAAATGAGATGCCACAGTATCTCATTTTCTTAAACATATAAAAATAATCTCCCGTGTATTGAATAGGTAAAGAGATGCTTATTATAAGTATATTTCCGAGATATTGTTAAAAGATATCATTAGAAGATAGTAAAAGACAGTTTGATGATTGAAGGTGTTTATTCAGTGCTGATTGGTACACTCACTTTTATAATAAAATGGGCATTAATTCTAAGTTAGGAGGATTGTGATGCCAACTTGGAAGGACATTATTGGATTAACACAGCAGTATACAGATAANTAATTGCTTGTGCAAATAAGCTCTTACATTGGATTTATGCCCTACTAAAAAGGAAAATACCCTTCCAAAATACGGATTAAAAATCATATCTAAGAATATAAAACAATACCTTCCAATCTTAGAAAGGAAGGCTTTTTGGTATACCCTTTTTTAGTATATCATGTAGGTTCTATATTTTTTATTGAAAAATCTTGACAACTATTAGCTGGTTTTGTGGAATAACAATATACTATTTAAGTAATTTTTGAACAATATTTGTATTCCAAATTCTAAAACCGATTAAAGCTCCAAGCATATTTAGAATGAAATCATCTATGTCAAAACTTCCTCTTCTTGTAACTAATTGTATAGCTTCAATAAAGAATAATAATATAATCATAAAAATATTAAACGTGCTTATTTTATTTATTCTGTTTATGAAAAACGGTAGATAAATACCGATTGGCAAAAACATAAATAAATTACCCACAAGATTTTTTATTGGTATATCCATATTCATGCTACTACCAATTATTGCCTGAATATATGTACTGATTGTTTTAAATGGAACAAAATTTGAAGATTTTTTTATATAATCTAACAACGTTACGTCTACCCAGATGTAACCTCTCTGACCCAAAAACAATAGTATTATCATTGCTAATAAATAAAGTACGAAACTAATACCAAAGATGACGTTTACTAACTTCATATTTCCTCCAACAATGCAGCGGCGTTATTTAAAGGTATTTGTTCAGACCTTTTTTATAGTTTAACATTTATATCCAACTGAATTGTAGATTAATATTCAAGAATATGACCCTTAAACAGAGAAATACACATTCCTTATTAAAGAAATGCGCCCGAATGTGCAACAACTAATGCCTTAGTTAGCACAATATGAATCTTTATAACAAATCTAATAATAATCATTTACTTAAAGATATATTGATTATTTCTTCAATGACAGAATTAACCTCTTTGTTATCTTTAATAACAAATAAATTGTCTGCTTCCCCTTCTTCTGGGTCTACTACATCTTCATGTAAAGACTCAGCTTGTTGCCGAATAAGTACTTGCTCAAAATTAGCATAAGCGCCTCTAAATATACTCGTATTACGTGTACTATTGATAACCCGCTCTTTAAGAATTTCTTCTGGGATATCAAAATGAACTAAAATACGGATAAACTTTTCTTGATTATATACATCCTCAAGTAAATACTTTCTACCTATTTTCGTTCGATTTGCACTACTAGCAATAATATGAAGGTTCGTATTTTCTATTGCATAATCCGCAATAAACTTAGAGAGTTCATATTTTAGGGTGTTTGGTTCCGTTTTGGGCTGTAGCTTTTCGTAATATGTATTAATAAATTCAGCATGATTATCTTGATCTAAAACAAAAGAGTTTTCTAATTTACTTTCTAATTCTCTCGCAAAAGTACTTTTCCCACTATGTGTCTTACCTACCGTAATAACGACTAACCTTTTCATTTAAACTTTCCCCTTATTATTTAGCCATTTTTCAAATTTTACCATTACCTACAATTATATAGAATATTACAAAAGTCTCCATGTATTTTTTAACCATCTATAAAAATGTTATTCCATAATCTGGCCCTATTGCTGAATAAGGTACAATTCATCTTCAAGAATTACTCCCTATTCTTGAGAAAACAATATTATGTGTGAGAAGATTTATAGGTAGCAGATATTTTTGAGTATTCATAACACAATTAAAAAGGTAGGGGATAAAATGAAGAATTACGATATTATATTTTTTGATATAGATGACACACTTTTTGATTTTACTAAATCGGAGCAAGCAGCTTTTAATAAAGTCTTTGAGAAATATAATTTATTTAATAACTTAAAGCTGTATGAAAAGAGTTACCAAGAAATTAGAAAAGTGTTATGGAGAGATTTAGAAAATGGAAAAATGAGCCTTGTTGAACTAGGTTCAGAGAGGTATAGGCGATTATTTTTAGAACATGAACTTGAAATTGACGCAATTGTATTCAATCAAGATTATTTAGGATTTCTTGGAGAACAAACTCACCTTGTCCAAGGAGCTGAAAAAGTCATTAGCGAGCTCTCGCATAAACGCTTAGCTATTATTACGAACGGTTACACAGATGTACAAACGACAAGAACGAATAATTCCACGTTAAAAGATACATTTGAACATATTATTATCTCTGAATCCACTGGTTTCCAAAAACCACAAACGGGAATTTTTGATTATGCCTTTGATAAGCTACAGATTACAGATAAATCCAAAGTATTAATGGTAGGCGATTCGTTGACTTCTGATATTCAAGGTGGAATTAACTATGGCATTGATACTTGTTGGTTCAATCCTAAGCACAAGGAAAATGATATAACTTTAAAACCCACATACGAAATAAATAAATTAGAAAGCCTGTTAGAGATTATAAAATAAGTGCATTTCGTCTTTGACATAAGCAATACAAAAAAAGAACACGCCAGCTAATAAAAAAGTTTCTAATAAAATTGAAAAGTGCTATATAAGAATTGCCTTTACGCACACTAGCCCTGTAGCCTAAGAAGTAAATTAAAATCTGTTTCTATAATTCAACGTGAAAAAAGCGATCACCTTTTATCGGTGTCGCCTTCTTTAGAAATAAATAGACTATATTATTGTTTATCCAGAATTTTAGAACGAACAAAGGATAAATGTTTATACATGGCATTATAAGCTGCTATATGATTCCTTTCTTTCAGTGCCGAGTAAATTGCCAAATGATGCTCAATTGTAATATCCGGATCACGATAAGTAATTAAACTATCGGTTTTCTTATGAGCGATAAGTAGTGCTACAATCATTCCCTCAACAACAGGGTTTTCAGCTGCTTCAGCAATAATTCGATGAAATTCTTGGTCTAAGTATCCATAATCTTTGTCACGATTTACTTCAATTAAATCAATCGTACGCTTTAGTCTTTCTAACTCTTCATCTTTTATTTTCTCGCATGCCATTGTAACAAGACCTAGTTCCAAAACCATACGTGCTTCAATAATAGCTGGCACATCATTAATAGATAGGGCTAGCATCGCTTTGAAAGGAGAACTGCTAATTTTATCATTAATAATTGTACCATCTCGCGGTTTCCGCGTAACAATTTCCAAGGTTTCCAGTGCACTAAGCGACTCTCTTAATACAGGACGACTTACCGCGAATTGTTCCATTAGTTCAAATTCTGATGGCAATCGATCTCCCGGCTTTAATTGACCACTCATTAATAAATTAACGATATTGTCTAGCACTTGCTGAGAGAGTGTTGTTCTTTTAATATTTTCAGAAGAAAATTTATTCAATCTAATTCACACACCTATCCTGTCATCTACATCATCTATTATACTATATATGAATTAAAACTGAATTTATTAGCGCACTAAACAAGGCTTTTTCGGATCAAATTTCCAATTTGGCACTAAATATTGCATAGCGACTGAATCATCACGGACTCCTAATGCATTTTCTTGATATAATTGATTGGCTTTCTCCAATTCATTCCAATCAATCTCCACACCTAACCCAGCTTTCGTTGGTACAGTTACTTCTCCATTTTTAATAGTAAATGGTTCTTTTGTTAAACGTTGACCGTCTTGCCAAATCCAATGGGTATCAATGGCAGTAATTTCACCTGGGGCTGCAGCTGCAACATGGGTAAACATAGCGAGTGAAATATCAAAATGGTTATTGGAATGCGACCCCCATGTATAACCCCATTCATGACAAAGTTGTGCTACTTTAACAGAGCCTTCCATTGTCCAGAAGTGTGGATCTGCCAACGGAATGTCAACTGACTGCAAGCTATGTGCATGGCCGAATTGACGCCAATCTGTAGCCACCATATTTGTAGCTGTTTTTAAACCTGTACGACGCTTAAATTCTGCCATTATTTCTCGAGAAGAGTAGCCATTTTCAGCACCGCATGGATCTTCGGCATATGCAAGCAGATGGCCACGTTCTTTCATCACCTTTACAGCTTGCTCCAGTGTCCAGCCACCATTAGGATCAAGCGTAATTCTTGCATTTGGGAAACGATGAACAAGAGCTTCAATGGCATCCATTTCTTCTTCCGGTGACAAGACACCACCCTTTAACTTAAAATCTTCAAATCCGTACCTTTCATACGCAGCAACCGCTAATTTCACAATTGCTTCAGGCGTTAACGCTTCTTGGTGACGCAAGTAAGCCCAATCATCTTCCGCCCCTTCACCTGATAAATAAGGTAAAGCCGTTTTGTTGCGGTCTCCAATATAAAATAGATAACCCAGCATTTTAACGCTTTCACGTTGACGGCCTTCTCCTAATAGGTCACAGACAGGAACTTCTAGATGCTGCCCAAGTAAATCAAGCAACGCTGATTCTACTGCTGTTACGACGTGAATTGTTGTACGTAAATCAAAAGTCTGTAAACCACGACCTCCTTTATCTTTAAAAGAAAATTGCTGGCGAATCGACGAAAGTATTGCTTTATATTGTCCGAT
The DNA here is from genome assembly GCF_042666115.1 of Ureibacillus sp. GCM10028918. Taxonomy (NCBI): domain Bacteria; kingdom Bacillati; phylum Bacillota; class Bacilli; order Caryophanales; family Caryophanaceae; genus Ureibacillus; species Ureibacillus sp. GCM10028918. Next base: position 648,216 of record NZ_JBHTFK010000002.1, on the reverse strand, counting down.
TTTTTTGTTTACAATTAGTGGAGCTGCTTCTTCAAGTGTTTTGGTAATTTCTTCACCACCTGGGACTTCTCCAACCCCAATATTCCCCATACTATCTTCCAATACCAAAATATTACGTGTAAAGAATGGACTATGAGCACCACTTAAATTTAATAGCATGCTGTCATATCCAGCTACAGGGAACACTTTCATATCCTTAATAACAGGTACAACTGTTGTAAGATTTGCCGTTTCCATTACAATCCCTCCACTATCTTGAATTTATTCTCAAACTCTCGGGTTTCATTAACAAGAAGACACCAACCAACATTTCCCAGTGAGCTATGGGCAATGATAAAGAAAAGTACAACATAATAATTCCGTTATGTTTTAAGAAAATGATCTATTATCCTCGGGTTTGTTTTCCAGGATAAATATATAAATAAATCAAAAATAACGATACGTTTTTTGTTACTAGGTAATAGACAGCCATGGTGTTGCACCATGGCTGCGTAAAAGTATTTTTCTAATAGATTCTTTTCTTCCTAGATTATTACACTACTTCACAAAAACAGTTTTAATAGATGTGAAGAACTCCATGGCAGCACGACCTTGTTCACGTGAATGCGAACTGGATTGCTTCATTCCACCAAATGGTGCCTGTAACTCGACACCAGCACTTTCGGCGTTGACACGTACTAAACCTGCATCCATTTCATTGATGAACTTCATCATTTTTTGAATATTAGTCGTGAAGATTGAAGCACTTAAACCAAATTCAGAATCATTTGCCAATTCAACAGCTTCTTCCATGCTTGAAACTTTCATTAAACCTAGTACTGGTCCGAAGATTTCTTCTCGTGCAATTCGCATATCTGCTGTTACATTATCAAAGATTGCCGGTGTTACAAAGTAGCCATCACCTTCAACACGTTCTCCACCATGTATAAGCTCGGCACCCTCTTGTTGACCAATTTCAATATAAGATAATACGGTTTCTAGCTGAGAAGCACTTGCACACGGTCCCATCCAAGTAGATGAATCTTCTCCGCTTCCAACTGTAATCTTCGCAGTTTCTGCAACTAATTTCTTTTTGAATTCCTCATATACTGACTCGTGTACGATTACGCGACTCGTTGCTGTACACTTTTGACCAGTAGATTTTAGGCCTCCACTAATTGTCGCTTCGACTGCAAGATCTAAATCCGCATCTTCTGCTACAATAACTGGATTCTTTCCGCCCATTTCGAGCTGATATTTGATGCCTCTATCAAATGCCAATCGCCCAATATGCTTGCCTACCGTGTTTGACCCAGTAAACGTGACCGCTTTAATATGTGGATTTGCAAGCATTACATCTCCAATTACCGCACCTGAACCTGTTACTAAATTTATGACACCTTTTGGCAAATTAGCTTGATCAAAGCACTCTATAATTTTTGCCGCTGTTACGGATGTTTCATTTGCCGGCTTTAAAACTATAGTGTTTCCGTATACGAGTGCAGGGGCCATTTTCCAGATCGGAATAGCGATTGGGAAGTTCCATGGTGTAATCACACCAACAACTCCTAGGGAAGTACGTTTAGTAAACATTAAAGCATCTGGATCGCTCGATGGGATTACATCTCCATTTGCACGCATTCCTTCACCAGCATAATAACGTAAAATGGCAACTCCACGCGCTGCTTCCCCTTTCGCTTCTGCGAAAGTTTTTCCCATTTCCTTTGTCATCGTTAATGCGATTTCGTCTAATCGTTCTTCCAATACATTAGATACCTTCAGCAAGTAATCTCCGCGTGTAGGTGCAGCAAGTCGACTCCAGGATTTATGTGCCTCGTTTGCTGCCGTAAACGCTTCGTTTACTTCTTCAACTGAAGATTTTTGAACAATCCCTACTACTTCTGAAGGATTTGCTGGGTTGGTACTTTCAGATACTTGACCAGTCGCTGAATTCACCCATTCACCATTAATGTAGTTTCCATATACTTTTACAGCATGTTCTTGATTAGTTACCGACATATGATCCATCTCCTTTTAAAGTTCCGTATCTTTCCTCTGCTTTTGCAATAATCGCTTTAAGTGCTTCATAATGTTCAGGCTCTACCGGAGCAATTGGCGGTCGAACATTATTCCTTACCGGTAAGCCAACAATTTGCATCCCAGCTTTAATTAGTGAAACTGCATATCCTTTCTTTTGTCTGCGGATATTATGAATCGGGAAAATAATGTCTTCATAAATTTCACTAACTTTTTGTTTATCCCCATTTTTTAAAGCTTCAAAATATTGTTTCGATACATAAGGGATATAGTTCGAAATGGCAGATGAATATGTGTCATATCCAATCGTGACATAAGTTGGCATCGTTACCTCTGCAAGCGGCATTCCGTTAATCCAAACGAAACGGTCACCCAACGCTTGTGTAAATTCTACATTCACTTCGATATTTCCTGCTCCATCTTTAAACCCTTTAAGCTGAGGTATTTCAGCTAATCTTTTTAATGTGTCTACAGTAAGAATACAGTTGTCACGCTGATATACAATTGCATTTAATTCTGTACTTTCTGCAATTGTTCTAACATATTCATAGATTCCATCCTGCGAAGGTTCAATCAGGTATGGCGGTAAAATTAGATATCCGTCCAAATGATGCTTTGCCGATAATTTAGTTTGCTGTAATGCTGCAGTAATGTTCCCTCCAACACCTGTATAGATCGGAACACGCCCCTTTACAACTTCTTTCGCTTTGATAATTAGTTGCTCATACTCTTCGTTATCGATTGCGTGTAATTCACCCGCACCACAAGCGATAAAGACAGATTCTAAACCATTTTCAATTAAAAATTCAACATTGCGCTGAAAAGCCACATAATCAATTGATAAATCATCATTCATTGGTGTTACTGGAAAACCTAAAATACCTCTTGGAATCTCTCTTGTTTGCATATTATTAACCTTCTTTCGTTATATTTTATTTTTAAATACCCCTTTGTAATATTGTTAGACAATTATTAATTGAATGGGGCTATGTCGAATAAAGCTACGTCATTATGCTCTACCTTTATACTCCACTAATGCATTTAATAAAGCTTTCATATAACCGATAGAGTATGCAAAGCCTAAACTAGAATGTTTCCACCCTATATTCGAAAATGCCCACTTGTCATCTAAATCAGGTGTGTCACCTGCAAAAGTAAGAACATGATCCGGATTAATACATCCTTGGTACCCAACTTTGTCAAGTTCAAGCAAAATTTTAAACATGTTGAGATCCCCATCATCTAGCATCGCTTCTTCAAAAGCACCTGCTGTTGGGAGGCTGCCACGAACATTTCGGAAGTGAACTAAGAAGATACGATTCTTTCTTCCAAAATGATTGATTTCGTCCATAACAAGGGAAGATCCTCCTGCTTCAGCTCTAGTTCCAATACAATACACAAAACCAACATTTTTTTGAGGGAAGTCATCGATAATACGGTGAAGACCTATCCCTCCAAAAGGAGAATCCGGGTGTGGTGTATCTGAAGGATGCATCGCAACATTTACGTTGTTATCTAGTGCCACGTCAACAATTTCTCGATACGCACGTTGGAAATTACCCCACCAACGCGTAAGCTCCTCACTTGTAGGGGTAGGATCCTTTTTGCTTAGTAATCCCACACTTTCCCCTCTACCAATCAAGCCTCCACGTTGTATAGACTTATAGCTTTGCGAACGACCGTAGAACACATCACCTTCGAATCGTTGTCGTACAATTCCAATTCCTGCCTCTCCAAAAGTTTTAACGGCTTTGATAGAATTTTCAAGTTGTTTTTCACTACCTGGCTGTTCTTCCATAAATGCCTGTGTAATATTGGGAAGCGTTACACGATTCACTTCTAATCCCCAGCTGCGCAAACGCTTTTTCAACTTCAAAAGTTCGTCTAAATCAGGAAACCCCTGTTCTTTAACTCCTTTAAAAGAATGTCCAATACCAAAGTCTACACAATCAATCCCTAATTGCACCATCTGCTGTAAATCTAAATCAGAAAGATCAGTTGTATTGACAGTTACTGAAATTTTCACATTTGTCACCTCTCCTTTTCTGATACTTTTCAAATTATCCATAATGGTCATATAGAACTTGAAATTTCTATGAAGTATGCTAAGTACTTAAGTACACCAATTTACTTATTAGTGTATTTTTCGTAATACCGCTATATAGGTGCCAATCAAAAACCTTTCGTGAAAGCGATTTCAACAATGATGACAGCAACTACCTCAATACTTAACATGAATAAAAAGGGTTTCGTATGAAACATCTCATCCTCTTCATCTTTATAGAATTTTCTGATAAATTAATTGTAAGACAATAATACAATACAAGTCAATACGTTTCTTTTGATAATTTTTTATATTTTTGTAGAATTGCCACAATTTTTATTTAGGTTTCAAGAATCTTTGGTTCAATTTCAAAAATATTTACATCTTTAACATGAATACTGCCTAAACTCAATATGTGAGGTATATACACAAACATCCCAAAGTTAATACCTTTTTTAAAATAGAACAACCTCCCTTCATGGCAGAAAGGAGGTTGGTTATTTCTATTTAACTTTTACCCTGTAATCATATCTTTCTCTTTTATTCCATGAATTTGATTTAAGATCAAAGCACCAAACGTTTGAATAATCGTTTTTACGATTACTTGACCTATAATGGCAGCCGGCACTGCTTCCCATGGTAAAAACCCTGCTCCAAGTGGACTTAAACCGATAATAACGAAAATTACAGAATCCAACAGTCCTCCAACAATTCCACTATAGAATACTCGCCAAGCCATTGGGAGTTTTAAACGTGTATAAATTTCTGTATCAGCCGTTTCAGCAACTAAAAATGAAATTGCCGATGCTGCAACAATCATTAATGTGTCACCTAAAGAATAGGAAACTACTGCTGATAAAAATAATGCTGTAAAGATAAATAGATAGGTTCTTCCTCGACCATATTTATTTTGCACAAGATCTCGGAAAATGAAAGTAGCTCCAACAAAAAGAGTTCCCATTGGAACGATGAACATACCAAATTCTAATGGTGCAAATCGCGCTGTGACTACATTGGCAATCACAATTGATAATAAATAAAATACTATTCTCATGTGTCTCTCCTTAAATCATCTTAAAATATTTGTAGATTCATAACTATACGCCTCTTTTATTTCCCCAAACAAGCGTATGTAGTTGTGGCAAAACTTTAACATTCCTTAATTCATCATCTGCAACTACCTTGTCAATTAATGTTTCGTATTTCTCCAGTAAATGACTGATCAATTGCTTATTATTACCCTGTGCAATATCGTCATTACCTACTTGAAGGTAAAAAGGAATTGTAGGGTACCTGAGATGAATTTTCTTTGCATAATCATAATCTTCTTCATTAAAGACAACTATTTTTAGTGAAATATGCTGATTGCTGTCTCGAGTTTCAAGTTTTTCTACCATTTCAGAAAGGATTGAATAATTCGTTTCCATTCCTGAACTCGGAGGCTTTGGCGAGATTGTTAATTCATCTATCTTATATAGCCAATCTTGCCATTTGCTCCCCTGTGTCTCCACTGCGATTTTTATGTCATTTGCATTTAAAATCGAAATGAGTGATTCTAGATTTCGAAGAAGTACAGGATTTCCACCTGAAATCGTCACAAATGAAAAACCATCGCCTCCAAGACGCTTCAACTCAGCCCATATCTCTTCAGCTGTCATTTGAGCAATTAAATGCTTTCCACTACCGTCCCATGTAAATGCAGAATCGCACCATGAACAGGAGTAGTCACAACCAGCAGTCCTCACAAACATCGTCTTCTGCCCAACTACCATTCCTTCACCCTGTATAGTCGGTCCAAAAATTTCAATAACGGGAATTTTACTCAAGATTCATCCACTCCCGTCTAACTTCTGCATAGCTTGTGGGCGTTTCATATAATCGAACAAATTCTACTCTCAAATCGTTTGCTTCCTGTAGCTGAAGCAATGCTTGCGAAAGTTTTTCATAAATCCAAACTACAATATTTTCTGCAGTTGTATTCATTGAAGGCAGTGTTTCATTCAAATAACGATGGTCTAAATCTATCTCAATTTTTTGTTTCCATATTTCTTTTATATCGCTGAAATCTATTACTAAGCCACGTTCATCTGTATAGCCACTTATCCCTAATATTGCGCGATACGTATGGCCATGCAGGTTTTTACATTTACCTTCATAGTTATGTAAGTGATGTGCTGCATCAAAGGTAAATTCTTTGCTGACGAGAACACGCTTAGAATGATATTTTAATTCATTTCTCTTTATATCCTCGTCAATTCTTTGGAGCTTGTCGACAATTCGAAATTCATCCAAGTCTTAACACTCCTTTTTAAAGCTTAAATATTCATCAAGCCCTTTTTGACGCAATTTACAAGCCGGACATTCCCCACATCCGCCTGCAATCACACCGTTATAGCAAGTCAACGTTTTTTCACGAACAAATTCAAGAGCGCCTAATTTGTCTGCCAGCTCCCAAGTTTGTGCTTTGTTCAACCACATTAGCGGTGTCTCGATTACAAAGGAATCGTCCATCGATAGATTTAGCGTTACATTTAAGGATTTTATAAAAATGTCGCGACAGTCAGGATATCCACTGAAGTCTGTCTCGCATACTCCGGTAACGATGTGTTTTGCTCCCACTTGACTTGCTAATACACCTGCAAATGAAAGAAACAGCAAATTTCGGCCGGGAACAAATGTAGATGGCAGTTCTCCATCATTTCCATCTGCTACTTCAATATCATTTCTTGTTAATGCATTTGGTGCAAGTTGATTTAGAAGCGACATATCCAATATATGATGCTTCACATCTAATTCCTTAGCAATCTCTTTTGCACATTCAATTTCAAGACTATGCCGTTGACCATAATCAAAAGTCACTGCTTCTACCTCTGAAAAACGTTTCTTTGCCCAGAACAGACAAGTCGTGCTGTCCTGACCGCCGCTAAACACAACCAATGCTTTTTCTCGCTTCATGTATAAAACTCCCTTAATTGAAAAAACAGCACTCTAAGAGAAATGCTGTTTCTTCTTAGTTTTTTAAAGAGGGTAGCTAAAACCTCTTCCTTCCTATAAGAAGGATTATTCAATTATCGATTATCGATTTTTTCTGGATTTAGATCATGATTCATTAAACGGTAATTCGCCATTTCTTCATACTTTGTTCCAGGTTTTCCATAATTGCACCATGGGTCAATAGAGATTCCACCACGTGGCGTAAATTTCCCCCATACTTCAATATATCTTGGATCTAATAGTTTAATTAAATCATTCATAATGATGTTGACGCAGTCTTCATGGAAATCTCCATGGTTTCTGAAACTAAACAAATAAAGTTTCAGAGATTTGCTTTCTACAATTTTCTTATCCGGAATATATGAAATATACATTGTCGCAAAATCAGGCTGACCTGTAATCGGACAAAGACTAGTAAATTCTGGACAGTTAAACTTAACAAAATAATCACGGTTCGAATGAAGACTATCTACTGCCTCCAAAACTTCCGGTGCATAATCAGTTGCATATTGAGTATTTTGGTTTCCTAGTAGTGTTAAATCATTTAAGCCTTCTGTATTTTTTCGGCCAGACATAAAAAAAACCTCCTTGAAAATGTATCCCAACATTAATCAAGAGAGGCTTTAGCACACGCAATATAAAAAATAAGAAACAAATAAAAAAGCCACGTCCTTTTATGGACATGGCATAGTGTCATGTTTCCATAGTTTTTTATAGAGGGTATCAGCTATGAACCTCTCCCGATTCGTTCGGGCAATTAATTCTTCATCATATTAAAGAAAATTCTGGAGGAAGTCAATACATTTTTTCCATATTTCCTAGTTTAGAACAATTCCAGCATTCCTTTTTGTTTTACTCTCGTTGGAATCACTTATCATGGACTAGTCTCACCATTTTACGGCTTCTAATTCCAGTTGAAAATCAAACTCCACATTTACTGTATGACCATTCTTTCCAAAGCCGTGAAAATAGATTATACTTGACTGACTAACGTATGCCTTAGGAGGAATTTCTATGACAGAGAATAATCAAAATGAATCACCGAAGAAGAAAAGTTTGCAAGAGCTGGTAAAGCAGCAGCTTGAGAACAAAAAGAACAACGCCAATAATGGCAAGGGTAAAATAAAAGCTGACCTATCAAGCCAAAAAATGAAAAGCCAACAAACAAAGAAAGCTAGCAATACCCGCAGAAAAATGGGTGTTTAATGAACGGCCAAAATCGTAAAGATATACTACCTGGCATCACTGTAGATATCGTCTTAAAAAAAGATCAAAGAACCGGTACACTTACCAGGGGAATTGTAAAAGACATTCTGACCAAATCGCCGAATCATCCTCATGGAATTAAAGTTCGGCTTACGGATGGGCAGATTGGTCGAGTTCAGCAAATTCATTCGAAATAAAAACATGAAATAGCATTCAAGTAGTTTATTCTACTACTTGGATGCTTTACTTACTTTGAGAGGAATTATATGTATTAAACCGTTAGTTTACATAATAAAATTATTGTTACCTTAACATCTAACATATTTTCGTTTAAAACCAAGTGCCCCTCGATCAAGATCCTTTTGAATATTTGCGGATATATCCACAATGCTGCCTTTTTTGTTGTCTCGTTTTATCTCAACTGTTCCAATTGATTTTGCGATTTCAACCGCTTTTTCATGGACAGGTACAAATGAAATTGCAGCTGTATAGACAAAATTACACATCGAAGATTTTGTACGTTCAGGAGAGTTATGAATTGTTTTTTCAATTTGATCTAACATATCTGAGACTTTGCTGGGATCAAATTCATAATCTGGGCGATTCCCAAATAGCCAGCAGTAACAGCTCCAGCCTGCCGACATCCGAAGTTCTTCCCCACTTTCAATCCATTTATCTGATACCTTTTGTGCAATATCAGTTTCAGCCAATGTTACAGCAACTACATAATCTGACAGCATATAAAAATAGGCTCCATCTATCCAACGCTCAAAATCTGCTTCGGTCATAATCGTTGGATCGGCAATCATACCAGCAAAATACATCGCATCATAGTTCCCCGAGGCGTATAACTGTTCAGCTAAATCCTGATTATTTTTGTTTTTCTTTCCAAGAGGTTTCATTGCACCTGTTGCCACACCAAATACTGGTTCGTGTGCTCCATTGCTTATGTAAGTCTTTTTCGTTCTTTCTTTACCAAGGGCTTCCAGTTCCTCCATAACCGTTTCGAAATCCAATCTCTGCACTTCCTCTCTATTTGTTAGACACTAATATTTTTACACTTTAGTTAACCGCTCGGAAATTATTAAAGAAATTGCAATTTACTTGAAGTACTTGATTATAAATATCGAGCTTTAACCTCGTATAATCGTAGAAATCTGCCAAGTAACTCCGAATTTATCTTTTACTTGACCATAAGATGGGCTCCAGGAAGTTTCTTGAATAGGCATGATTTCTTCGCCACCTTCAAGTAGTTTTCCATAAACCTCTTTTGATTTTCTTATATCATTAAAGAGGATTGCAATTTCAACTTGTGAACTAGTATGGAACTGTTGGCCCGGTAATGTATCCGATAACATCAGAAAAGTATTATTAATTCTTAATTGTGCATGGAGTACACGATCTTTTGCTTCTTCGGAGAGAGGAAAATCAGGATTTTCAGGTAATTCTTCGTAAGTTTGAACTCCTAAATTTTCTGCTTCTAAAGCATTCTCATAAAATTTTAAAGCTTCTTTTCCGTTACCATTCGTTCTGATATAAGCATGTACACCTAAAATCATAAAATTCACCACTTTTCCATCTAATAAAACATTAATTTGAAATATTTCTGCACCTTACATTTAGATTATCATAAGTATCTCGCCATCTTCACTTTTTTTATTTTGTTAAAAAAAACGTATAAAAACTTCATGCCGAGCTATACTATTAAAGATTTCACTTCGACTCCAATGATTAGGAGGGTTAACCCGATGGATGGGATTCATTGTTATCATTGAAGAACATTTAACTGAAAAGCGAAAGCACGGTTTTCTTAAGGTAAATCTTAGGATTCTATGCGAAAGCGAGGCAGTGTGTCGTGGATAACATTATGTAAGTGTAATCAAAACCCGGAATTTATTCCGGGTTTTAATTTTTTTTTTTTGGGAGTTTTAGAACGACTATCATGAAAAATTATGCTTCTTCAGACTTATGCACGGCATCTCAGCATTAAGATTGCTCCTTATTATGCTTCAGCGAGAAGCACAGGGACAATTTCTTACTTCCCACAAATTAATTGTCACATTACCACTTTCTTTGTGAAAGTTCGGATACCTTCCACCTAACTTTGTCTCTTTACCGCTTGTTTTGAGTCACTTCGAAGACTATCCACCTGCGATTTGTCATATTATCGCTGCCTTTGTGACACATGAGATACCTTCTCCCTAACTTTTGTCTCAATACCGCTTGTTTTGAGTCACTTCGGAGACTATCCACCTGCGATTTGTCATATTATCGCTGTCTTTGTGACACTTGAGATACCTTCTCCCTAACTTTTGTCTTATTACCGCTTGTTTTGAGTCACTACAGAGAAAGTCAACCAGCGATTTGCCCTATTGCCCAAGATAATTCCGCTCCTACCTCATTCCTTTTTTCAACTCAGTAACATAGGGACACATTGGATGCAATGTAAATTAAAAGTACCCTTGACCACGAAAAAATTAACTCAAAGTAAGTTTCTCAACTGCTTTCAAATAACTAGTATAGCTATACTTACCAAATGAGTTTATGTTACCGTTAAAGAAATGTTTAATTATATATTCTTGAGCTTCTTCCAATGAACAGTTCCTTGCATTCATTACTAGCCTGAAATACGCTCCAAAATATTCCTTAGATAAGTTGCCCCCGTTATTTACAGTCATAATGTCAAATCACTCCCCTTTTAATTGCAACATGTTGAGGTTGTATTGTTTATTAAATTAATACTGCAAACACCCGTTTCCGGCAATTCAAGCTCTACCTTTTTCGAAGCTTCAATATCTCCGACAAGAAACGAAACAACTGAACGGATTTGTTCATAACCTGTAGCCATCAGAAATGTAGGTGCTCGACCGTAGCTTTTCATTCCAACAATATAAAAGTTTTTTTCTGGTTGTCTTAATATTTCTTCTCCATGAGGTCGAACTGTTCCACAACTATGAAGATTAGGATTAATTAAAGGAGAGAGTGCCCCCACACTTTCGGTTGCAGGGTCTACATTTAATCTAATTTCTCGTAAAAATGAGAAATCAGGTCTACTTCCCGTATTGGTAATAATTTCATCTATTCCTGAAAGAGTAAATTTTTCTCCTTTACTTTCCCCAATCAGCTCAAGACTATTATTATTGTGAATTAACTGATGAACCAGAAATGGTGTAAACACTTTCACTTGTCCACTATCAACTAATTGATGAATGCGACTTCCAAGTTTTCCTCTTGCTTTAAGAGCGTCTTTTTCTTCTCCTCCATATGCGCTTTCCACATTTTCCTTTCTCATTATCCAATTAATTTCTACTTTTTCACCTAGTTCAGAGAGCTCGAGTATTGTATTAATTGCGGAATGACCACCTCCAACAACTGCTACTTTTTTTCCGATATATCGTTCCCTTTCATTTCCTTGAATATCTGGAATGCATAGAATATCCGCTCTTTAAGTTCTCTTTCTTCCGTCGTCCAAATATTGTCGGCATTCACCGGATTAGGATGTGCCCATGTACCCGTTGCATCAATTACTGCCTTTGCCTCAAATCTTTTAGTCATACCATTTTGTTTTGCATAAAGTACAAATGAAGATTGTTCCCTTCCCGAATTTTTCATCTTATCCAAGCCTTTTTTGCTTATAGAGAAGACTTTAGCATTAAGGTGTAGATTTTTTTTGATTTGAGGAAGATTTGCTAAAGGCTCTAGGTACTTTTCTACAAGTTCTTTCCCGGTAGGAAGCTCTTCTGCTAAAGGTACAGTCCAACCGCTATTTTCCAATAATTTCTTGGCAACTTTGTCGATATTATATTGCCAAGGTGAAAAGAGACGCACATGTCCCCACTCAATAATATTTTGTCCCACTCTGGATCCAGTTTCCAAAAGTATGAAATCCTGGCCCCAATCAGCTAAATGAGCTGCTGCCGCTAAACCAACAGGACCCGCACCAATAACTGCTATAGGTAACTTATTGATTGTTATATCTTCATGTTTCTCCAGAACAGATGTAACCTCAAAATTTGAACTTCCACAACACTTCTTACTTTTCACTATAATACCCTCCATTCGAATTTACTTGTAATTTGCAAGTAAATATTGAAAATAGAAGCAAGATTGCTCTTGCTTAATATAACGGTTTACAACATACAGAGGATTTTGACATGGCTTCGTTTAATAATTTAAGAGAACGAATAACCGTTTCTCTTTCAAATTCGTTCATATGAGAAAATACCTCGTCTAAATATGCATTCATGGAATGGTCTATATTTGTTACTACAAATTTTCCCTGTACTGTTAAACTTAAAATGGATACTCGTTTATCTTGTGGTGAAGGTGTTTTCTTTACTAATTCCAAATTGACTAATGTTTGGATTTGTCTGCTGAATGTCGTGATATCCATTGCCAGGGATTCGGCTATTTGCTGCATGGAGGGTTCAAATTGCTTATCAATTTCGTAAAGAATATGGCTTTGAACAATCGAAAGTTCATGATCCCCTACAACACAACAATTTTTATTTAATAAACCAAATCTTCTCGTTAGCACATGGAAAATTTCTCTTTTGTTTTCCATATTTCTCACCTCTTGATTTATTTATACGTTCTTTTATTGCAAATTGCAAGTATTTTATTTAATATTTAGTTATGAACTTCCTGGAGGTATTGTTTATGTCGATTATTATCCGTAAAGCGACAAATCAAGATTGGAATCAAGTGAAACTCATTTATGAAGCTGGTATGGCAACAAAAAATGCTACCTTTGAAACACACGCACCCGAAACATTTGGACAGTGGCTTGGTAATGCAGTTCTCCCCTGCACATTAGTAGCAGAAGAAGATTCAGCGATTTTGGGCTGGTGCAAGCTCACTCCTGTTTCGACTAGACAAGTGTATGCAGGAGTCGGCGAGTTAAGCATTTATGTACATTACGGGGCAAAAGGCAAAGGCATTGGCAATATGCTGCTTAATAAACTAATCAAAAATTCAGAGGCTGAAGGATTCTGGACTTTGGAAGCGAAAATTTTTACTGAAAACGAAGCCAGTATCCAATTACATAAAAAGAACGGCTTCAAGATTGTTGGCATTCGTGAAAAAATCGCAAAAAGAGAGGGTGTTTGGAGGGATACTCTACTGCTTGAAAGAAGAAGTAGTGCAATTGGAATAGATTAATGACATGCAATCCTCTTCCCCTCTTATGTCGGTTCAACCATTTGTTCAAAAGCGGGATACCCAAGCATTGCAGTACCTGCTGGATATAAGAAAGGCGGAAAACCTCGGTATAACGTTTGCTGGCACAGCGTTCTCTGAAGCGGTATGAATAAAATCGCTATGCCTAAGAGCAACCTACTAAATATAGAGATGCTCCAGAACTTAGAATCTAAAATGTAGATCTTACGATTCGAATATGAAAAGTCTCTACTTTTTACAAGCAGAGATTTTTCTTTCAATCATCATTCCAATGACTCTATATACTTTCAGGCAATTTATTTTTATACATTTCTAATGCATCGGTGTTCTCTTTTAATACCTTGATTGTTTTGGTATCTGGCTTTACATAAATAATTGGGTAGTCCTTTTCATCGAAATCCTCATTAACAGTAAAAGCTAGTTTTTCTTCATCCAACGAAAATTGGGCATTGACACCAGGTTTGTTTCCTCGAGCATCCAAACGTATCCATTTATTTATTGATTTTAGATAAACTGCATTCAAAGCATGTAGTGAATATCCTTTTTCAGGGGTATCAAACAGCATTAAACGCTGATAACAGAAACCAGTTGGAATTCCTTGAGAACGCAATAATGCAGCTAAAAGGTTTGATTTAGCATAACAAATCCCCTCTTTATGCTTTAGTACGTCTGAAGCAACACATGTCACCTTTCTTCCTTGAATATCCCAAGAATGAGATATCTCATCTCGGACAAATTCAAAAGCAATCTTAACTTTTTCGATTTCTGTCTGTTCATGGTTAAATAGTTCATTAACTTTCTCCTGAATAATCGGATTAGAATAATTAACTTCTTCCATCTCCAGCAGATAATCTTCTAGATTACTAGACTCAGAAATTAAAATCATATTTTCACCCCAGATGATGTATTTTTATGTATATTTACGAATTATAATACACCATTTTCAAGTTAAGCACTATGAAAATTTATAAACATGTTGACCTTTTTGGTTAACGGGGTCAGTTTTAAACTACAAAACATAGAAAGAACATTGAAATTAACAATTAAATTAATATGTAAGCAACATTAGAATTAGGCGATAGAAAAAAAGCATTGTCCTCCGCAATCCTCTATTACTCGTTTTTTCCCAAATATTCGAAGGAAATGTCCTTTTCTATTAATCGAAATGATATAATGTTTAAAATTATTGGAATTAATTAACAAACAGAAAGGCTGTTGAGATTGAGATTTTTTATTCGTAAAATGAAAGAGGAAGATATTCAGCAAGTGCAACAAGTTGCTAAAACAAGTTGGAATTACACATACGAAGGGATTATTCCTTCTGAAATTCAAGAGAATTTTTTAAAATCTGCTTATAGCGATGAAATGATGCAAAGACGTTTAGAGCGTTCTATCATATTTGTTGCAGAAGTTGACGGAAAAATAGTTGGTTTTGCTAATTACTCTCCTGTAAAAGAAGACGGTAAAGCAGAACTTGCTGCAATTTATTTATACCCAGAGTATCAAGGGAAAGGGATAGGAACAGCTTTGTTGAAAGAAGGTTTTAAATACTTAGATGGTGTCAAAGAAATCTTTATAAATGTGGAAAAAGAAAATAAAATCGGAAAAACATTTTACGAAGCGAAGGGGTTCAAAGTTGTCACAGAATTTGATGATGATTTTGATGGTTACATCCTAAGGACAGTAAGAATGGTACTAATAATTTAAAGCTCGCATAAGCGAGCTTTTTTAGAGTAAGTAGATAGTTAATTAGTTTGATACAAGTTTTAACACAAATCCTTATATATCAATAATAATATAATGTCCAGTTCAAATTGGATTTGAACCTGGACTTACTACACTAATTTGATTTTTGTACTAAAGTAAACCGAACCCGTTCCTTTTTGGTCCATCGTTTCATTTGAAGGTTAGCAATTCTCTTAGAAACCGCTCTTTAATTTGTTGCCACTCTTCCTTAATGATGCTATACATAACCGTATGACGAATTTTCCCTTCTTTACGAATCATGTGATTTCTTAGAATCCCTTCTTTTGATGCTCCTAGACGTTCAATTGCTTTTTGAGAACGGTGATTTTCATGGCCGGTCTTAATTTGCACGCGATTAAGCTCCATCTCTTCAAAGCAGTATTTTAGTAATAAATATTTGCAGTTTGTGTTGATGTTTGTCCGCCAATAATTTGGTTGGATCCATGTCGAACCAATCTCTACTCTTTTATGATTCTCTGAAATATCTAAAAAAGACGTACTACCAATTATCTGATTGGCTGCTTTATCAACAATGACAAACTTATAAGATATATTTGCATCACGTTCTTTAATTGCATTTTCAACATAATTTCGGACATCTTCCTTAGTTAGTAACGAAACCGACATATGCTCCCAAATTTCAGGATACTTTGCAGCATTCAGGATGTCATCAACATCTTCTCTTCCAACAGGTCTTAATTGTACGACTTCATTTTCTAAGCAAATCATTTTTTTCATTTTACTTCCCTCCCTATTTCTAGTTAACTGTAAATTTGATACGATAAAAAGTATCAATAATGAATTTATTTACCATACCAGAGGAAGTGGAGATTCTTGGAGATATCAATTATTTTTTCGCACAAACAACCAAAGTATCTAGATATTTATGAACAATTAAAGAATATGATTGTCAACCAGACACTGATTACCGAAGAAAAACTTCCATCTAAACGGAGCCTTGCCAAAGATTTAAATGTTAGCATTCATACTATTAAGGAAGCTTATGAACAATTAGCAAGTGAAGGCTATATTTATAGTGTAGAGCGTTCTGGCTATTATATTTCACCTTATGATTTGGAGTGGGAACTGCCTAGTGTGAATGAGGAAAACAAAATTTTAAAGCCAGTCCCCCAAGTTATTTACAATTTTAAGAATGGACAGGTTGATCAGCAATACTTTCCACTAAAAGAATGGTTAAAGATTTATAAAAGTCAATTATTGTCTGATATCGTGCCCAACGGACCTTGGCAAGGAGAGTTGGCATTAAGAGAACAAATCGTTCAGTACATAAAAAAATCCAAAGGCGTTACTTGTGGGGTTGATCAAATTTTCGTCTATAGTGGCACACAACATCAACTCAATGAAATGTGCAGGTTCTTAGGTAATGTCCCTGTAGCCATAGAAGAACCTGGTTTCAGAAGAGCAACCTCAATTTTTCAACAAAATCAATTAAATGTCCAATATGTACCCATCGATGCTAAAGGGGCAACTATCCCTAAACAGCCGTGTCAGTATTACTATATAACACCAGCCCATCAATTTCCCTTAGGAGGCGTAATGCCAATCGAGAGAAGAATTGACTTATTAAAATGGGCATCAGTTAACGGTGCTTACTTAATTGAAGATGACTATGATTCTGAATTTCGTTATAAAGGAAGCCCTATTCCCCCATTAGCACAAATTGATCAACTACAAAGGGTCATCTATTTTGGTACATTTTCGAAAACATTAATGCCTTCCGTTCGAATGAGCTATATGATATTACCTAAAACCCTAGTTGAAAGTTTCAATACTTTTTATGGTGACCAAAAGACTACAGTTTCTAAAATCGACCAATTAGTTATTGCTGAATTTATGAAAAGTGGTTTGTACACAAAGCATATTGCAAAAATGCGGACATTATATCGTAAAAAAAGACTAAAATTAATCGAAAGTTTACAGGCTTATTTAGGGAGTAACTATGAAATCATTGGGGATGCAGCAGGTCTGCATATCGTCTTGAAGTTACCGGAATCGCTTAAAGAAACGACTGCTATTAAACTTGCCCTAGACGCTGGAATTGCTCTGGACCCTATTTCAACTTCCTATCAATTAAGTGCAATTGATAATTGCGTGATGATTGGATATGGAGCAATTTCTTATGACGAAATTGAAGAAGCAGTATCCCTTCTTTCGACCCAATGGAAAAATCACCATCAATGTTGAATTTGATGGTGATTTTTTAGTTTATTAAAGTTAGAGTTGAATATTAAAATGTTCAAATAGCATTTTTTGAATACCTAAAAATACACCCCAAGCAATCATTCCGACTACGAGTGATAAAACAAAGGGAAATGAATGTTTTATCATCATATAAACGACTACCAACAAAACAATTGTTGCTGGTAATCCCATTATGACACCCATTGTAAACGTCTGAATTTGTTTAACGGTTTCACCTTGTACAGTTAGCCAAAATATACTTAGCAGGCTTATTAAAGGTAGTGCAGCTATAATTCCCCCATAGAGGGGGAATTTTTTTGCCAGTTCAGTTACAGAGGCAATAATTAAAGCGGAAGTTAGAAGTTTTACCCAGACCATCATTTTGCTGCCCTACTTAATAAACCAAAGGCATGTATAACTTCATTTTTTTCCGCCTCACTTAATTTATTCATAGCTGCTTGCAATTTTAATTTGTCCAATTCAGTGTTTTGTTTCACAACTTGCAAACCCTCTAATGTTAACAGCAGAAATACGATTCGTTGGTCCTTACTACTGCGTTTTTTAATGACCCATCCATTATTCACAAGCTTTTTCACATGCTCGGAAGCGGTATTATGGGAAATGTTTAAAGCTTCTGACACAAATCGAACGGTAACTTCTTGTTCTTTCTGGATCATTTGTAAAATTCGAATACTTTGATGTGAAATTGTTTGTTCATGGGTCGGATGAAGATAATAATAAATATCTGTAAAGTAAGCATTTAGTTCCATAGTGCACCTCTTTTATATCGATAATACAGATTATATCGTATATAACGATATAAAATAAAGTAGTTTTTATTTTATTTCTACATATTAAAAGTCAACTAGTAGTACATAAACCAAATTGAAAATACTCATATTAGTCAAGAAGGGAGCTGAAAGTATGACAAATAATAAAGATTTCGAAAATCAAAACAATAATAATCCATTAGATGTCTCAAAAGAAAAAGTTCGTTTTAGTAAAGATGAAGAATTTGGGCTCATCACGGTTGAGCACCCCGAGAAGAATAACTCTGAAAAGCTGTCGATGAAGGATGTTATTAAGAAAATGGACAATAATCAAGGTGGCATGGCTTAGTAGCTCGTAGTGTCCAATAACTAGTATAGAAAAAGCCTGTCAAGGAGTTAGTTTCCCCAACAGGCTTTTAAGTATGAATCGAACATTTTTAGGATTTAGTTAACTTTTGATATTTGGTGACGGCTGAGTTTGATAAACTCTTGAATTTGCAGATACGGATTGAGTTAACCAAATATTCCCCCCAATTACCGAATTCTGTCCAATAGTTGTATCCCCACCAAGAATCGTTGCACCAGCATAAATGACAACATTGTCTTCAATATTCGGATGGCGTTTAATTCCTTTGATTGGATTTCCATATTCATCAAGCGGAAAGCTCTTCGCTCCTAATGTAACGCCTTGATAAATTTTAACATTCTTGCCAATCGTACATGTTTCCCCGATGACAACCCCAGTTCCGTGGTCTATGAAGAAAAATTCTCCGATGGAAGCACCAGGGTGGATATCAATTCCTGTCAGCTGATGTGCATACTCCGACATAATTCTCGGTATAACTGGCACACCCTCTTTGTAAAGTTCATGTGCAATTCGGTGTATACTCATTGTTTGAATAGAAGGATAGCTTAGTAAAATCTCTTCAGTTGATGTTGTTGCAGGATCACCATTGTATGCAGCTTGAATATCGGTTTGCAGCATTCTACGAAGTTCCGGAAATTTATTGATTAGATTCATCACGATTTCTTCTGATCTTGAAGTAATTTCATTCAATGGAGTATCACTATTATTCAAAAGAACCTTTTCAATTAGATCTTTTAAATTCAAGGCAGATGTTCTTAAATTGTTCCCGATTGTAATATTTAATCTTACATTGTCAGTCGTGATTTTATCACATAGGCATGGGAAAAGTGCAGAACGGAAATTTTTCAATATTTTATAGATTGTCTCTTGCCCTTCAAAACCTATTGTCTTATCAATTGAAAAATAATCTTTATGTATATCTTCAAGTGACTTCGAAATATTGGGAACTTCATTATTTAACCATTCATTTAATTTCATCATGCTTCTCCCCTTTAATTTATCATTTCTAGTCTTTCTCGCCTGTCTATTATTCTATGATACTCTTAGTCTTAAGTAAATAACTTCGAATTAAAAGTATTTGTACTTTTACTATCGATTCTTTTTAATGAATTGTAAGAAAAAAGAGCAATCTGCCAATTGTGCCAAATTGCTCTAGATTAAAAAATGAACTTATTAATACACTTCCTCGTTGACTGTATGCAGCAACCGTTCGCCTTTTAATCCATTTGTAATATTTGTTAGTGTTATTTCGACCATTTTATCCCTTGTTTCTTTTGTAGCACTCCCTATGTGAGGCACGGCAATTACATTGTCTAAAGACAGTAAGGGATGATTTTGTTGAATTGGTTCCACTTCAAATACATCTAGCCCTGCAGCGAAAATTTTATTTTCTTTTAAAATCTTATATAAACCTTCCTCTTCCACAGTAGAACCCCTTGAAACATTAATAAATATACTCGTCTCTTTCATTAGCGAGAATTCGTTATAACCCATCATATGATATGTTTCTGCCGAAGCAGGAGCCAACATGACCACGTAATCAGACTCCTTTAGAAGGCTAGTTAAATCCCGATAATCGATGTCGAGGGCCATTTCGGTTTTTTCATCACGTCGGCGATTCGAGTAAACTACTTCCATATTTAAAGCCTTCGCCTGTTTCGCAAGAATTTTGCCAATACGTCCCATTCCGATGATCCCTAATTTGGCACCGGAGATTTTTTGCCCCGCAAACAAATATGGGCCCCAGCTTTCCCATTTGTTATCTTTAATGAATTGCATGCTTTCACCAACGCGTCTAGCACAAGCAAACATCAGTGTTAACGCAAGCTCTGCCACTGCTTCAGATAATACATCCGGTGTATGGCCTACTGGTATACCGCGCTTTGTTGCCTCTTGAAGGTCAATATTATCAAATCCAACAGCCATCGTACTCACAACTTTTAATTTCTTGGCATGCTCAAAAAATTCAGCATCCAATATATCCGTTAAATTAGTAAAAATAGCATCCGCATCTGCAACTTCTTTTAGTAGTTCGTTCCTTGGCATGACGCTATTCTCTTCTTTCCACATTACCACTTCATATTCTTCAGAAATTTGCTCCAACAGAGGAGACTCAATTGAACGAGTAAATAATATTTTCATTTTCAACACACCCTTTTTCTTTTATATCAATTTTACAGCAATACCCTTATTGAAACCATGGTGAATTGAGTTTGATAGATTGCAGGATTCCTTTTTAGTGACAATAACTAAGANGTTACATCTATAGGTTTATTCATTGTATGGATTATTATTTTAGACAAAAAAAGAATATTTGAGATTATCACATACGGATTTTTTGTAGGGACAGTAGCAATATATGGAGACTTAATAGGTGCTTGGTTTGGGTTATGGCAATACCCAATTACAATAACACCTATGCATTTACCTATTGAAATACATAGATTGCAAATGCCTATTATTTACATGATGATCTACCAGTATTTTACACCATGGAAAAAATTTTTGATTGCCGCAACAATCAATGCATTTGTTTTCGCATTTCTTTTGGAACCATTTTTGGTGTGGTTAGGGATATATGAACCCTCTCATTGGAAATATATCTATTCATTGATACCTTATTTTGTCATAGCTATGGTATTCAAATGGCTAATCAATATATTTAAACAACTGGATCAAAATTATCAATAGTTTTGTTTAATATTAAAATTTTTACACCTTATTCAACTAAATGTCCCTTCTCATGAAAAAAGGTGCTTTTCATATTAATGAAAAGCGCCCTTTAGTTGAAGAAAGCTAAATAGATTATTATACAAACTATTATTATAAGGATGAGTATTCCTGCACCTTTCCAACCCAGATTCCCAATAAAATCTTGAAGTCCTCCACCATGAATACTTCCTGATGGGTTTCTTTTCAACTCTTCTTGTCTCAATCTTTCTCTTCTTTCTCCTGGAGTTTCTTTGTTCAATAAATATACACCTCCGCTATAATTTTATAGAACAACTCTAATTAATTGATTTAAACTAAGTTACGTTTCATTTCCTTCTTATATTTTAACATAAATATCCAATTTTATTATTAAGTCTTACTCCACAATCTGGCCCGATTGTGGAATACAAATGAGTGTTAATTTTCACCTAACCTGGACCTAGTGAAAGAAGCTAATCCTTAATGCAAAATACCCCGTTAAATATAAAAGAATCAACCTTATTTTCATTCGAAATATCTATAAATTGGATTAGGTAAAATATGGTAATATTTCAAGGAACTACATAAAATCATCAACTACATTGATAAAAGGATAAAGTAATAGGTAGTAAATATGGCTTAAATATCATAAATAAATATCATTTCTGAGTAATCTATCTTATTATTATATTGTAAAATTCTTCTACAAAGAGAGGAAATTAGGAAATGAAAAAAGGAATATTATTAGTACCTATATTATTGATCGGATTGACATTGCCAGTAAATGGCGTTTATGCAGAAGAACCTTTAGCAGAAACTCCAACTGAACAAAAAGAGGTAGTAATCGAAGATACAACTACAATACCTGCTACTACAGAATCTGGTACAGAAACACAAACTGGAACTACAGAAGAAGCTCCTAAAACAGAAGAAAAACCGGTTGAGGTTATACCACTGCCAGAAGCAAAGCCAATGGAAGTTACCGTGATCAATGATGGCAAACTTTATAAAGGCAGAACTCTATTGCCGTTACGTGCAATCTCAGAAGGATTAGGATTAGATGTTAAATGGAATCAAAAGAAGAAGCAAGTTACTTTAACAGATGGTTTTGTTGAAGTAGTTATGACACAAGACTCCAATAAGATACAGATTAATGACTGGCCAACTAGAACTATTGATGTGCCAGTTAAAAATTTCAACGGAAAGATTTATGTTCCTATAGCTGCGGCTTTCCCCATTAATGATAATGAACAGGTTGAATGGAACAACAAAACTAAAGTTGCTACAATCACGCTTGGTAACTACCAAGTTATAGTAGGTACTGGTAAATATAAAGTTTCACTAGATGACAAGCAATAGCAATTGCCAGCGGTAAAATAAGGTCATTTGACAAATGATAGAGTAATGGGCTCTTATCGATAAGGCAAATGATATGACAAAACTATTGTCAATCAGTCAAAAACAAACTTACTTTAGACCTTACTTCACTCAATCATATATAAGAGATATTATTCGTCAAAATGAGATTAGCGAATATGCTAAACTATTTAAGAACGTGAAAGAATACAAGGCTACAGAAAATAAAAGCAACGCAAATATCATGTATATTGAACAAAATGTATATAACGTTTGTAAGGATAATAAAGAGAATGTTGAAAGAAGACTCGTTCTTGAGAGAGATGGTTCGGTATGGAAAGTTCGTAATATTGTTTTCGATGAGTTCATCAAGATGAATTTAATTACTTGATAGATTAGTAGAACACCATTAACTGTTGATAATCCCCAAATGAGGCGTTTTAGGTTTCTGCGAAATTAATCTGAGTTAGTTGCAATCTCAAAAGCTGATTACGATTTAGTTATTAAATGCAATAATGACTGGGATTCACATAATGAAAAAATATTATACACTAAGATTGAAGAAATACTCGGAACTGAAGAGATTGAACCTCCGTACTTGTAGGGAGGTTTTTATATTTATTTACCTATCGTTTAACTAATGCCCCTCTTTCTACGTATCCGACGCATTTAGGAAATACTACTACATTAGATTTCAAGCTCTTGTATTTTCGAAAATAAAAGTATTATTCCATTAAATGGCCCTTTAATTGAATAAAGCACTTTCCTTACTCAATGAAAGCGCCCGATTGTTGAATAAAAAGGCTGCTCTTTTCTGTACTTAGGTGGTTATAATTTACGCAATTACTTGCCTAGTGCAAAGGGTTATAACAGTAGCATTAAAAAATATAAAAATCTTTTTATTCTCCTTTGTTTTTCAATTCAATAACTTCTACATTATCACCCCAATTAATTATTATCTCGATTACTTCATCTTTTTGCAGAATAGGGGTACCTTCAGATGCACCACTTTTTCCTATTTGCATTTTGTTTGTTACTTCATTCTCTTCATATATAAACGATCCACTACTTTCACCAGCAGATGTCGTATACGAATATGAAAAATCATTAACAGCCGATAATTCTTCCAATTCGCCTATATATTTTATTAGTAAATTATATTTATCTTTTGATTCACCAGTAATTTCATAATTATATTCTACTTCCCAGTATTCTCCTTCGCCCTTAAAAACATAATGTTTAGTGTTATCAGTACAACCAATAATAAAAACAGACAATAGTATTATATATAAATATAAAATTCCTCACCTTATTGATTTCCCCGCTTCCGCTTTAGCTATACTTTATATTAATTCCATAATTCCCTTTCTAATTTAACAAAAATATCCAGTAACTATCATAACTTCTATATACATTTTTTAAAGTGTTTTTCAATTTTATCGCCATAAATGGAAAAAAGCATTCTTCATTAAAGAATTGCGCCTGATTGTTGAGGATTGTTTTTCGACTAAGCCTGTAAATTTCAAAAGCCTGGACCTGACAAAATATAAATCAAAGCAAAAAGGAATATAATCAAAGAAATTATAAAAATCTCTCTTTTATTAATGTGATTAGCTTTTCTGTTTTGATGTATTACCTTTCTGTAATTCCCTTGAATTTTTCTTTTCTTTTGATTTTTTTCTTCTAAATTCATTACACCAGACTCCCTTCAATTATTAGATTTTTAAACAAACCTACTCCCATTATTTAACACATCTATATATATATCACCTTATTTTTAACATAATTATACAATTCATTTATTGAGTCTTACTTCACGTTATGGCCCTTTAATGGAAAAAGCACTTTCCTTATTCAAGGAAAGCGCCCGATTGTTGAAGTTCAGTATCTACCTAATTACAAGTTAGCCACTCATGGCAAAATTTCACCACAGAATGAAAGATAATTATGTTCTTCTTTCATGGCAGTTTAATAAAAAATAATTAAAGCTTTAGCTTTAAACCTTCATGCGTAGCTTTAAACCCTAACCGTTCATAAAACCTTAACGAATCTGGTCTCTTTTTATCAGTTGTGAGTTGTACTATATGACAACCACGTTCTTCTGCACGTTGAATTGCCCATTTTATAAGTTTAGTACCCACACCCATTCCCCTCACAGAAGAAGATATTCTTACTCCCTCGATAGTAGCTCTCCATCCACCTTGATGTGTTATATATGGTGTAAAAGTAATTTGTTGTACGCCAATTACTTCATCGCCCCGATATGCCACCACTAACTCATTATTAGGATCAGATGTAATAGCCTCAAATGCTTTCAGATAACTGTGGGGAAGTGGATGCTCATATCGCTCTCGTTTACTTCCGAGAACATCATCTGCAAGCATTGCAACAATACTTTCTAGATCTTTTTCAGTAGCTATTCTAAACCGGATTTCTGTTTCCAATTAAATCCCCCCTTAATTAATCGACCATTTTATTCTACTTGGGTTATACCAGTGATTCTCAAATAATTGGATAATCAAAGTCAATAACATGAAAATGTAATACAAAAAAATTACCATCTCGTATTTCCTTTCTTACTTAAAAGTTACCATATAGGAAACATAAGGTAAATTATCATTATTTAATCCCAAATCATTAGTAAAACTTATATAAGCAACCTAACCTAAAACCTATTCTCTTTAAAGTTTTCTCCTCAATCTGGCTCTTTAACTAAATAAGGCACAATTTCTTTTTCAAGAATTGCGCCCGGTCGTAATATAAGGTCAGCCAGATTTTTCTGGTTGACCTTTTTCTTTCAGGTCACATTATAACGGTAGTCGGGGTAGAACGTAGCGCCCGTGGGACTCGATCCCGTCCGCAAAACTGTTCACCCCCTACTTGTATAAGCATGTTTCAAGCTGGTTGGGACAAGGATCCCGTTTAACAAGCGAACCTATGATATTACAAGCAGCTTTAGGGGTTACCGACTAATTTAGCAGTTTCTTAGAGGAGGAGATTTCAATATGAATCCAGTCGTTGATCTGGATGTTTCAAAAGGAGAAAGTCAGGTTCGAGCCTTTTTGGATAAAGGACAGCCTTATCGTTGAAACAATCTCAATTTTTTCAGATAGTAATTAGTGAAATTTTTCCCTTTTTTCAAGGCCAACCATATCGAATACTAAAGTCACAAACCTGTTAAAGGTAAATTAAAAGGATTGAGTCCGGCACAATACCGAATCCAATCCTCCATAACAGCTTAACTTTAATCATAAAAATCCCTGCGCAGTAGACCTTCCCAGGTTATATATATATTTATAGGATTAGCCAAGATAATTATTTAATGTCTGCTGCAGGGTTGCTTTTGTTTCTGTATAACTAGTAAGATCGATCCCTAAATGAACCATTTGTCTAACAAGTTCTGGTCGTAATCCAGTTATGACTGATTTGGCCCCCATCAGCGTGATACCAATCAACACTTTTTGAAAACGAGCGATTGTTACTTCGTCCATGTCTGATATTCCTGACAAGTCAATAATTAATGTCATAATCCTTAACTTTGCAATATCTGTTAATACTTTTTCTTCAATAATATCCATACGATAAGCATCAAATGTACCAATCAACGGCAATACAGCTACCGTTTGGCTTACTGGTATGATAGGTACCGAAAGATGTTCTACTAATTTCCTTTGAGAAAGGATTAATTCATCTTTATATTGTGAATAGCTAATAAAAAACGAGTTTAAAAACTCATCAATCCCATCATTAACTTTTTCTTCCAATTCGAAAAAATTGTCTGCAAAATTAACATCTTCATTTGTTTGATCATATTGTTTGATAAAATACCATAAAGTACGTCTAATTGCATGTACCCATTCTAGTTTGAACGCAACAGTTAATGAATATTTCGCCCAAGCAATGCCTTCTTCGTTAGCGAATGCAATTAGTTCTTCGTTTCTATCTTCCACTACATAAAGAACGAGCTTTTGAGCATTCTTCAATAAATCAATATTTCCTTCTTTTAATATACTCTCAATATTAGTGGCTACATTGACTGCCTCCGATAATAGTTTCTCCTGAAACTCCAGCTTATTAACGGTAATATATCGGGATATATGTGTAGTATCATAGTATGTTTCCAAATTTTAGTCCCCCTTAGTTAAGTCTCTTCTACGCTTTACAGTGTTAACTTCATGTTAATACCCAAATTATGAGCAATTAAACTTTTTTACGGCTAATTTCATGCACTTTGTTACATTTGATGTTAAAAAAGAATTAAAATTTGCAGTTTCTAGGCAAACTATCGCAAATGTCTTTTAAAAAAAAGCAGGAAGCATTTAATTTTGCATTATATGACTTATACGATAAAAAATTTTATAAGCGAAAATAGACTTGTTTAAAAAAGTTGACCTACAATATAAGTCAAGTCGTCTTTCCCTGTTTTTGCATGGTTATCTATATAGTTATATATTTCTTCAATTGAACTTGAGGAGCTTGCTAATGACTTTATATCGGTTATCACTAGACCATCCGTGTGGATAATAAATTTTGATCCTTTTTCATAAGAATATGTTTCGCATCGATATTTTTGCGGCCTCCCAGATAAATAGCCCAGAATAGGCAGTGGATAGATAAACTTTCCAGAGGGGCAAGAAAGAACAAACTGATTGTTTCCCACCGTACTATAGGTGAAAGTCCCTTGTAGAAAATGTACCTTTAAAATGCATAGAGTGGCGCCTCTTTTATCTTTGAGGACCTGATTGCAATACTCAATTAATACCTCTACATCTTTATCATGGTTTTTTTCTACTTCCTTGCGAACCGCATCTGACGAATGAAATGCATACTCCCCACTGCCTAACCCGTCACAAACAGCACAGATAAAGTATTCGTTAGTTACTTTCATATAAATGCTGTCCCCGTTTATTACATTTCCACTCTTAGGAACTTGATAGGCAATTGCCTGAATATGTTGGTTGCCACATTCAAGCTTATTTTTATCCATCATCTTTACCAGTGCCTTTCATAAATTTTTAGTTATTTTTTGTTATCCCGATGCTTGATATGATTGATTTGAACTCCCACTATAGCCTTTTAAAAATAATTAGCGTAAAGTCATCCCTTAACTCGTATTTTTGTAATTTCTCGATATCACGATAAATGTTCTCCACCATTTCTTGTGCAGACAAATGCATATAGGTTTGAATTAAATCAGTTATTATCGATCGTTCAATGAATCCATTTTCTGTCCTAGACTCAGTCACACCATCTGATAGCATAACGATCATATCCCCGGGATTAACCTTCTTTTCAAATTGCTCATATGTAATATCCTGTTCTACACCTAGAACCATGCCTCTGGTTGTAAGGTCCTCAAAGGATTGAGAAGCTGCATGATAATAGAACCCTTGTTCATGCCCTGCAGCAGCATAGGTAAATGTATGATTACCGAAATCATATACTCCGTAAAACATGGTAATAAACATACTTGAATCAAGATTTTTTTCTGCGACTCTATTTAGATTTCCTAACACATCATTTGGTTTAGTTATTGACTTAGGCAAACTATCCATTCCATATTTAATCAAAGTCATACAAAGTGCAGCAGGTATTCCTTTTCCTATTACATCTGCAATTGCAACACTAATACTTTTTTCATCCTCAACAAAGCGATAAAAGTCTCCATTTATTTTCTTTGCCGCTACACTAATCGCACCAATATCAACTTCATCCACCTTCGGAATTGACGTTTCTAAAAAGTACTCTTGTATGCTCGCAGCCATTTCAATTTCCGACTTAATTTCAAATTGCTTGTCCTTCAAACTCTGGTATTCATGATAAGCTAAGCCATAGTTCATCATAAATTCAATAAGGAAATCAAATGAATCTAAAATTTCTTTACTAATATCCGGAAATAAATCCTTTAAGACTTTACAGTGGATACTAATAATTTCTTCAGGGGATATCTGCTGTTTAATGGATTTCCTGCTGAACATTTGACCTTGATACAATGCAGCTTCAGAAGATTCTTCTAAATATCTGCAAAGTACCTCCCGATAACCGGATTCTAAAATTTGTTTAAAATCCATTTTTACCCAAACCCTCCTCGAAGCCACTTTACTACCACAACAGTTGTCCCTTTCCCAATTGTTGTGGTCAAATCAAATTCATCCATTAAACGTTTTACCCCCGGTAACCCAGCCCCTAAACCACCAGATGTGGAATATCCATCCTCTATGGCTCTCCTAATATCCTGAATTCCCGGACCATGATCCTGAGCCATTACTTTTAAACCTTGTTTCCCAAGAGCACTGACAAGCTCGATATGAATCTCTCCCGTGCCGGCATACAAATAGATGTTTCGCGCCAACTCGGAAATTACAGTAGTGATTCTTGTCTGGTCAACTGTTCCAAACCCAAGCTTCTTAGCAATGTTTCGACCAAGCTGCCTAGCTTTAACGATATCACTTTCTGATACTATTTTTATAGAGGATTGGTAATCCATGATTTAATCCCCCAACCCTTTTTGTAATATTTCTAACCCCTTTTCTAAATCTAATGCTGTATCGACATCTTGGAGATGAATCCCGAGTTCAACCAAAGTAATCGCTACAGCTGGTTGAATGCCGGTTAATACAACTTTTACACCCATCATTTTGGCC
Source organism: Ureibacillus sp. GCM10028918 (assembly GCF_042666115.1). Lineage (NCBI taxonomy): Bacteria > Bacillati > Bacillota > Bacilli > Caryophanales > Caryophanaceae > Ureibacillus > Ureibacillus sp. GCM10028918. The sequence continues at coordinate 619,002 of NZ_JBHTFK010000002.1, read as the reverse complement.
ATACTAATCACATCGCCTAGTACCTTAGCAATAAAAGAATCAATCATATCAACATACGTTAAATCAATTACTACACCACTAGCTCCAGTTTCATATATTCTTTGAAGCAGTGATTCTTGAAATTGTAAGGCTGTTTGATCATCAAGCTCCCACTGAATGGAAACAAACAGATAATTATATAATTTTAAAATCGGTATTTTTGTATTCATTTTATTCCCTCATTTATTCAAGCTTTCGTTTCGTCATTACTACTGTATTACTACATTGCGCTGTTATTTACGTAACTTTAGCTCTAAATTCTTATAATAAGTTAGAATTACCGGTCTTTGTCTTGTGACTAAACACGATATATTTGTATATTTCAAATCACGACTAGCCAAAAAGGACTTCAATAAGATAGTCAAGTAGGGATATAATGAAAACAACTATTAATACATACCCGCATATTTAAGTATCAAACCTTTTTTTTATCATTTTGTGAATTCTTTAGACTATAATAATTGGCGGGATTTTCGGTTGACTTGCAGGTACGCTTTTGGGAAAAGATATTCCAGGTGGCCTTAGTGGTAATATCTTCTCAGGTGTAATCGGTGCAGGGATTGGTGGTGTACTTTTTGGAAGTAGGGGGCCTAAAAGATTTTTAGTTTATCTCTATACGGTTAAGTGAATCATATGTAAGCAGCAATTAATGGTGACAGTATATATAATAGTAAAAGTGCCTTCCACAATCTAATTTGTGGAGGACGCTTTTTCCCTTTAATGGAAAAGGACACATTTCTTATTAAAGAAACGCGCCGGATTGTTGAATAGTAGAAAATGCGAAAGAGCTGTAAATGAACTTAATTAATGAATAAATAAAAAGAATCCAATTTAAAAAATTGATTAAAATGGATTCTTATCTAGTAGACTTAAATCTTGTTTTTATAAAAAAGACAATAGTTAGTAATTAATTGTACAACCCCTGAATACTTTTATAGTAATCGGGGTACCAGTATTTGAAATAAAATTGCGACCTTTTATTAGTAGAGCTGGTCGCTTTTTTATTTGTCCAATTATTCAGTAAGTTTTTTCTTTTAGACATTAGCCTAATGGGCTTCCTGACATTTGAATACGTTGTTTATAGATGGAAAGAAAAAGGAGAGAATCAATGGATCCGCGTTTAGCACAACTTCTTCAAATGACAAGTTTATATGGTACTTTAGCGAAATATTATGAACACATAGATCCGAAATTGCATATGTATTTTTACGAATTGCATTTTAAGTATGAGAATCAACTGGTCCAATATTATTGGCAGCTTCATGAACAAAACCCAAATATGCCAAATCGATAATTTTAGGTAATTCAATTTAGTTAGCGGCTTTTTTATTTACTCAAAATTCAATAATAATTTTTGGATATATTTATTTGTGAAATGGAACTGGTATGTAGTTGATTCCAAGAAATGATATTAATCTAAAGGGCGTTGATCCAAGAAGGGTTGATGCCTTTTCTTATTGAATCTATTGTACTAATTGGGCAGATTACTTGAATAAGGACTACTATTATTTAGAACATAATGAGGGTAAATTAACCAAAAGAATTGTAAGAGATGTTATTGTTAACAATTTGATTTGGTGATATTTTAATCATTTCTGTAATCCTTATTCCATGAAAGCGCCCGATTGTTGAAAAACAGCACTTTATAATAGAAGTAAAAACCAAAATAGCGATAGTAGTATTAATCCAAATGATACAATAATCAATATTCCTTTCGTTAACTTAAGTGGAAGGACATTTAACACTCGATTAATTATGGCGAATATGATTATTTGTTCAAAAGAAGGATTGTAAGTTTCTTTAACATAGCTTTCTTTTTTATGAATTTCCAGATTTAACTGATTTAGTGTCCAAAAAAATAAAGTAACTCCGGATAACAAAATCATTGTTGCAGCAAAAATAATATACATTTTGTAATTCTTCCCCTTAGTTCTGTAGGTGACATCTTAACATAGATAAACAGTATAAGTATAGAGAATATTATTTCCAAAAATGACCCTATTCATGAAGAAAGACCCCCTCCTTATTCAAGGTAAGCGACCGATTGTTGAATAAGCTACTGCATAATGTCCTATCATAGTAGTGTTTATCACAAACTCACCTAATATTCTATATGAATAAGTGAAAGTGTTTCTCAACAATCTGTCCCTTTTGCTAAAAAAGGCACAATTCATCTTTGAATTGCGTCCGATTGTTGAATATTGTTATTTAACTAAAGCATCTTGACAGTTTAAGTACTTTCCTTCACATTCTTTTCTTTAAATAAAATGAGCAAAATCCTGAAACACAAAGGCAGGCTATAAACGTCCAGAAGTTAAAAAATAAATGATTTGTAAAAGGATTTAAATAGGATATTTCGTATTCAAAATATGGGTTGATTTCATTTCGAAATGAAACGATTCGGTAAATCGTCATTCCCGAAATCAACACAAACACCCCTGAATAGCATGCTTGAATTAGTTTCCTTTTCACTGAAAAACGTTCATGTAACTTTTCAAAAACAAACATCATTGCAAAGAAAAAATAAAGCATAATTAACATCGGAAACATAACAAACATTAAGCCTGGGTTGCCGTTTCCAAAAAAATTGTCACCTGTGGGGTCAAAAGAAGAAGTAGTCATATTAGTGAATGCAAAACCGACAACACTTACAATTCCCGAGATTACAACACTTAACCCAAAAAGAAAGCTCATTTATACTCCTCCTCAACAAACCTCGCATTTTTCTTAGTAATTAATATGTATAACACTACTTGAATTTTAGCATAACTATCCAAACTTCTATAAGGACGTTATTCAATTATATGGCCCTTTAATTAAATAAAGCACTTTCCTTATTCATGGAAAGCGCCTGATTGTTGAATAAATCTCATCATCAATTTAACTAATGCAGCTCTGTAATTTGAGTATCAATTCTTCTTTATTACTGTAAATATCCATAATGAATAGCACTGCAAAATAAGAATGAAACTTGGTATTGCTTAATATGCATTTATCGTAAATTAAGCTAATGTTCAACTGTTTTTTAGGTTCTCTTTCATTTTTCTTTAAAGAATTAGTTAATTCTATATATATATTATGCATCGGATTTTCAATAACATTTTCTACAGAAAATCTTCCTGCTACACTACTCCACCACACTTCAAAGCCTGTGTGAATTTCATTATATGTTTTTAAACTATCTGAATTAGGGATGAAAAGTTTATCGTAAAATAAATCCTTTTCCTCATAGAATATTTTTAAATCTAAACCATTATCTTTTTCTTTATAAAATTTAATTAATATGCCTTCCCATAACTGTTTGAATTTCATTTCAAAGTTATCATAAAACTGAATCATTTCTGTTACGTATGGGAATTTAAATCGTTCTTCCCTTTGGGTCTGATTAAGATAAATATTTTGCAAGTAGATAAAAAAATTAAGTGAATAGAGTGCATCTGTTCGTATTAATAATGAAATATTCATAATTGGACTCCTTTAGCAATCTAAAGTATTTCAATTAAATTTAACACTAATTACCACATCCATTCAATTTTGTTATTCTACAATTTGGCCCTATTGCTGAAAAAGGCGCTATTCTACTCAAGAATTGCGCCCTCTTATGGAATAACTAAATTTGTTCTCATTAATAAAACCAATTATTTCATCAAATTACCGGTACTTCGAGATTAAAAAAAAGGCGACAACTATTATTTAGCTGTCGCCCTTTTTATCATCATTCAGATTTTTGATTTTAAATGTTTATATCATCTGCTATCGGGGTTCTACAATATCCTTTCTTCGATAAATATTTAAAATGAACCCTAAAACAGCAGCGTAAAAGAGGATTGCACTTCCTCCATAACTAATAAACGGCAGGGAAACTTCCATGATGGGCACGATTCCAATGGCCATCAATATATTCCAAGTTGTAGGAACGGCAAATAATACAGCACCACCGATTACGATTAATCTCCCATAAGGATCTTTTGTTTTAAATGCATTTTTTGAGATTCTTAAAATAAAAATCAGCAGAACCAAACAAAGACCGATTCCGAATGTCCAACCAAGAGAATAGACGAGGAAGGGGAAAGCAAAATCTGTATGTGATTCTGGCAACAATTGAAATTTCAAATCATTATTAAGTCCGTTACCGAACCATCCCGCTTCTGCAAGGACATTCCTAACGACCACATACATATATCCGTCTCCATTTGGATCGGCATTTGGGTTTATAAAAGTAGATAATCTAGTAAGAAAATAACTTTGGTGTGAGGTCGTAGTAATAATCATAATGATGAAGATGATACCAGCCACTAGATTTGATACGACTAGGTTGATAGCTAATTTCTTATGAACACGTGCAAATGTAAACATTCCTAGTAAACAGAAAAAGTAAATGACCCCAACCATAAAGTTTGGCACTATCATGTAGAGCAATATGGGAATCCAAAATAAAACAAGAAGAAATCCTTGTTTTTTCCAACTGCGAAACTCATTTATTTTGTTAAAAATACCGGCCCAAGCCAGGAAAAAGAAAAATAAACTCAATATAGTGCCATCGACCGTCAGGCCTGGAAGTGAAATCCATCTTTTTGCTCCGTTGACCGTATATCCAAATAAATAGAGAAATACGTGAATAAACAAGCCGATAGCATAAAAGTGCATCCACCAATTCTTTGATTTTTGATAATTAAAGAAAAGAAACCCAAAAATCACAAGAGCAGCCAAGGAGTACCAGATAGCTTGTCTCCCCATAATATGGGTGATTGATGATGAAATCCCAGGAATTCCGCCAACTAACGGGAGAAAACTGATACTAGCAAAAATAACAAATAAAACAATTAGAATCCAATCCATTTTTGGCTTATGAAGGTGATTTAATTTCTCTCCAATAATAAATGGATTTCCCATTTCTTGAATGGCCTTTTCATCTGAATCTTCTTCAGAAAATCCTCTTTTTTTGTAAGATTGACTTAACTCTTGCAGATGATGAGTAAGCTCTTTTTTTATTCTGTTGTGGGCCTCCGTAGATTTGACTTTGGAAGTGACTTTGCTTAAAAATTCTTCAAATTTTGGGGAACTCATAAAGATGCCTCCGTTATAAAGGGATTAAGGGATAATCCTTGTTTAGTGGTATCTTGTTTATAAGTAGCTAAGTATTTTTTACCTTTAGAGTTTAAAGAATAATATTTCTTGTTATTTATCCAATTTGAAGTAAGCATTTCTTTATTTTCTAATAGATGTAGCAGTGTATAAAGCTGCCCTTCATTTTTTTGGAAAGCACGTTCATTTTTTTGAAAAAGTTGGACGGAAATATTATAGCCATCCTTTGATTCATGCTGAACAGATTCTAATATAGCTATAATTGTTTCTGTATGAAATTGAGATTGCTGATTCGTACGAATGGCTTCACGCACGGCATTTTTTCTTTCATTAGAAAAAGAAAAATCCTTGAATATTGATTTTTCCATCGAACTCTTCAGGTTCTTAAATGGATCATTCATCTCCTAAACCTCCTCTATCATCTTGTCTTTTAATAATTCCTTCGCACGCTTTAATCTCGTTTTTAATGTATTTATATTTACTGAAGTAATCTTGCTTATCTGTTTTAAAGACAGTTCTTCATAATAATGTAGAAATACGACTTCTCTGTACTTTAGAGGCAAATTCATGACGGCATTCGTTAAGCTATTTTCTTCACTATGCTTGATAACCTCATCTTCCACCTGTTTTGACTTAGAAGGGATATGGTCAAATACTTTATTGCTAAGCGTTATTTTGCGATAATGCCAGCTTCTTAAATAGTCCTTGCAATGGTTACTCGCAATGCGATAAGCCCAAGTTTTTATTGTTGACTGCTCATTAAATTGATTTAATTTTTCATAACACTTTATAAATATCTCTTGTGCTAAATCTTCTGCTATGGTTCGGTTTTTTACATATGTATATACAAGATGCAGGATATCATCGCTGTATTCACGCATTAATTGATCAATGATCCGCTCACGCTCATCCAGCATCATTTCATCTGTCACCGCCAATTGGTTTAGTTCATTCATCTAGTTGTCACCACCTCATATATCTTAGACGAAGCTACCCTTCATTCGGTTTGAAAAAATATAATTTTTTTATGACCGTCTGTATTCTGGAGTATAAGTGGAAAAAGGAACAACCTCTTATCAGATTGTTCCAAAATGTTGTAGGTAGGTTAGGTCGCTTTTAAGACTACTTATTCGACTAATGATCCCTTATTTCTCAGAAGGAACTGTAATTACAACAGTTCTAATCAGAATTGCATAACTTGTAAATCTGCATTTACCGTTACCAAATAGTTTAAGTGTAAACCTCTACATTATCTAATTTGCATAATAATTGTTATGAAACAAAATGGCCCTTTTCATGAATAAAGACGCATTTCTTATTAAAGAAACGCGCCCGATTGTTGAAGAATGTTATTTACTTGTTTGTGGAAAATTGTCATACTATTTAATTTTAATCACTAAAAGTACAATAAAAATCTTTTATTTAATATGAACGCACTGGTGAAATAAGATGAAGATAAGAAGAATTATCAATAGGTTCTATTAAGACGGGACTCATCGAACCACCAAAGCTTAATCTTATCTCTTCTTCTTTTATTTTTTTTAAGGCATCTATTAAAAACGTTCCATCAAGCGAGATACTAAGATTGGCTTCACCATTAAGAGCTTTAATAGTTTGAGTTTCTTCTATTGTCCCAATTTGAGATGAATTTGAAGAAATCCTGATTTTTGTCTCATCTTTGATTTCTAAATGTACATTGTTATTTTTCCATTCACTTGCAAAAAGACAGGCTCTATCAATACCTTTTAATAATTGATTTGTATTAAGAGTAATTGTCGTTTTCGAGTCCTTAGGTAATAACCCTAGAATGTTAGGATAACTCCCCTCAATTAACCTAGAAAAAAGAGAAGTGGTATTTGATTTAAATACAATATAGCTGTCTGAAACAAAAATATGTATTACTCCACTATCCTTATTTAGTAAATTGGTCAGCTCATTTAAACTAGGACTGGGAACAATAAAAGATCCATTTATATTGGATTCTACTGTTAGTATTCTTAACGCAAGACGCTGAGAATTTGTTGCCACACATTTAAGTTGGTTATCTTCGAATGACAAATTTACTCCTGTCAAAACAGGTCTAGACTCACTCCTAGAGACTGCAAACACGGTTTGTTTAATCATCTCCATCAAGTCCATACTGTGGATTTTAATGTAATTAGCTTCGTCGATTTGAGGTAGATTCGGATACTCTTCAGAATTAAACCCATACAGTTTAGTTAAAATTTCATCAGATTGAATTGTAACCACATGTTTTTCATTTACTCTTATATGTACTTTAGCTGTTAATTTTCTAACAATCTCATTTAAATATTTAGCAGATATAACAACACTTCCTGTCTCATAAACTTCTAATACATTTGCTCCATCAATTGTTAAAGGAATAATCTTTTCAATCACTATGTCTGAGTTGCTTCCTACTAAGATTAAACAATTGTCATCAGCTATTATCTTAATACCTGTCAAAATAGGGAAAGGCGTTTTTAAGGATACAGCTTTATTAACATCTGAAATTGCTCTTTTAAAACATTCATGGTCTATAATAAATTCCATAAAAAAATTCACCTCATAATTATCGTTAATGTAATTAATTCGACAAAATTATTAATAAACCCTGTTTTCGTGTTCTATTATCCTGTTGCGTTAGTCTAAGTGTACTCCTTCACAATCACGATTGTACTAATAAAAATATATGTTTGCTTTCCTTGACACTCTGGCCCTTAAACGGAAAGAGACACATTCCTAATTAAAGAGATGCGCCCGATTGTTGAAAATCCTTTTCAACTTAAGCCCAGTTACTTACAAGTGGACTTTTTCACAAACTTCATTAAAATAACGATATTAATAAATTTTTCTCTTTATAAGTGTAATGTCATTTTACTACTGATGGTTTTCATTCCAAAACTCTCATAGAAAGAAATAGCTTTCTTGTTAAAATCCCAGACGTTTAAATCTAACGATGTAGCATCTTTATTTTTAGCCCATTCCATACAAGCTTCAAATAAGACTTTTCCTATTCCATTTCTTTGATAGCTATTTTTTATACCAAAATCATTCATGTAAGCAAATTTCCTAGGTACCAAAGAATCAAATGATGGAGAATCACTTAACTCCATAACCGCAAATCCAACCACTTCTTCATTTATTCTAACAATTAGTATTTCAGTATTAGTGCCTTCTAACAATTCACGAAAATAGCTTTCTGGCATAACTATGTCAACCTTATTAAAAATATGTGGTAATGCTTCCGAATGTTCATCTTGACCTTCTTTAACTATCAAATTCACAGCATAATAGTCCTCAAAGGTTGCCGTATCAATTAAAATATTCATTCATTAAACCTCCTGTCTTATAAAAACCTTCTTACATTAACTACCTGTTACTTTAAGAACATCACTTCAAAATCACCTAAATTTTAACATAAGTTCCTTACTTTATATAAGACGTTGTTCAACAATATGGCCCTATTACTGAAAAAGGTACAATCCTTTTTCAAGAATTGCGCCCGATTTGCGGAAGATAAAGATCTGATTAGCTTAATGATAAAGTATAAGTATTATTTAATTTTTGCTATCCATTCCATTAAAACTAGATTATTGTTAAGATCTTTGATTCTCCTAAAACCACATTTCTTATAGCTTGATATTGCTCTGACATTATCACTTTTTACCTCTAACAGAACTTTTGAGGCACCTTTATTACAAAGGAACTTTAACATCATTTCTATCATTTTAGTTCCTATCCCTTTACCCCATAAATTAGGTTCTCCTATAAATTGATCTATTCCATAGATATTTTGGTTTCCTAAATAGCCGTATTTTTTCAATTCATTTTCTTGAATCTCATAATATTGTATATAACCAATTGATTCATTATTGTATTCTACAATACAAGGAGTAACATAGTGTTTACCTTCTATCCTTGGACCGTATTTATTCAACACTCTATCTAAATTTGAAGGTGGTTCTTCATAAAATTCTAATACCCTCTGGTCATTTAGCCATTTTACCATTAAATCAAAATCACCATTGTCCATAAGTCTAATATGTAGTTCTTTGTCTAAAATCACGCTTATTTTTCCCCCACCCATCTTTATATATATAGAAATCATACCTCACAATACGGTTCTACGTATAAAAATGGTCTATCCAGAATTCACCCAATTGTTTGATTATCAAATAGTGATTTCTGCCTTTTGCTTTCTCAACTAAAGCCCTTGTAAGTGAAAGTAATCATTTATTATCTAAACTTTTCTTTTGTATTTCTTTCTCAAACTCTTCTTTTAATAACCCATAGTAAGCTAAATCGTAAAATTGACCAAATCGAGCTACGTGTTGCTTTAATGTACCTTCATATTTCAGTCCTACTTTCTCCATTATTCTCCACGAGCCAGGGTTAGAAGTAAATGATGCGGCAAAAATTTTATTTAGATTGAGTTGATTAAACCCATATTCCAATAACGCTTTAGTGGCTTCTGTACCATATCCTTTACCCCAATACTGCTTACCAACCCAATAGGCTAGTTCCCCTCTTTTATATGGTGCGGACAAGTTTATGTTAATTAGGCCAATAAGTAGTTGTGATTCTTTTTCTGTTATCGCAAACATTATAATTTTCTCACTTTTTTCTGCACTAAAGATATTTTCAATGAATTGTATCGCAGATCCTTTAGGATACGGATGAGGAATATTTAAAGTAGATTTAGCTACATCATAGTCGCCAGCCAATTCTTCAATTCTCTCCGAATCATCAGTAGTTAATCGTCTTAGTAATAACCTTTTTGTTTCCAAGAATATTTCCCCCAATATTTATAGACTTTTATATTCTTTGTCCAACAATTCTGCCCCTTTAGTTTAAGTGTATTTATTCACTGTTCAACCCAAATATTAACACATATAACCATATATTACCTATTAATTATTATTTCGTTAGATGTACATATAATGGAAAAAGACACATTCCTTATTAAAGAAATGCGCCCGATTGTTGAAGATAGTTGCTTATTCAATATAAGCATCCGTTAATTCTACAAATGGTTTTGGCGGAAAATTTCAGTTTTTCAGCCAAAACCCCTCAATAAATTAATTTAAATTTATCGATTTATATTCTTTGTCATACCAATGGTAAATTTCTTGAATCCAAAAGTTTCATAATATGTTTCCAAACTTTCTACACACATAAGTTGAGGAATTACTCGATTTTGCTCACAATGTTGAATAATTCGATTCACCATTTCTTTTCCGATTCCCTCAGACTGATAGCTTGGTAGCACACACACTCCACATACAATTCCAGTAATTACACCATCCGAAATAACACGTCCCATACCTACTAATTGTTGTTTATCAAAAGCATATATTGCATACCAACTTTGATTACACATTTGTTCCAATTCATTAACTGTTAATTTAAGTGAATTCCATCCTAAAGATTCATATAGAGTTAGTAATTGCTCAAAGTTATCAGGGGGCTCAATCGTATAATGTATAGATTTTTCCAAATAATCACCTCCTGACTATTTTAAATCACATTTTAACATCAACTCATAAATTTATATTTTCACATAGCCTCTTCCATTAATTTATCCCGGTTACTTGAAGAAACCGCACTATCATTGTTCCAGTAACACGCCTGATTGTGGAAGATCGTTTTCAAGTGCAGTTATACCCATTGTTTCTTTTTAGTGAAAGTGTAAATATTTAAAATAACTCCTATAACAAACATAATTATTGCATTGAGTGCCAGTACTATTGCTATAAATCCTCCTGCAAAGGCAATCCCTTCTCCTGTGTCATCCGGATCAGTATTGTTTTTTTCAAAATAATCAATTCCTAAAGCCACAAAACTATAAACGTTCACTGGAATTAACAGGGCTATAATAATTCCTGAACCCCATAAAGTGATTCTTTTTTTATGGTATAAATACACTGCTATCCCATCACATATCACAATAGATAATAGTATAATCAACCAAACAATAGAATCTCCGTCCATTTTAATTACACCCCTTTAATGAAGGTTAACCTAATATGGAATTTTTTTCAATTTCAAGTGGAAAAGAATAACCCCCTCTTTTACCTACAATATGGCCCTATTGCTGAAAAGGCACAATTCTACTCAAGAATTGCGCCAGATTGTGATAGATTATTCTTTTGTATTTTCATGTAATAAACTAACTTGCAAACGACACCTAACTTTTTTCCCATTCCATTAAAAATTCTTCTTCGGAAGTATGTTCATCTAATGATTCTTCTTTTATTACAAAGCCATTTTTCAAATAAAAATCAACAGCCTTGTGATTTTTCTTGTACACTTTTAATTGTATATTTTCCCTTTGGCTTTTTATAAAATTTAACAATCCCTTTCCGTACCCTCCACCTTGGTGTTTAACATCAACAAATAATGCAGCCAAATAATTATCTACCATTGATACGAAGCCGACAACATCATTTTCATTACTTATAACATAGGTTTCAGACATTGGGATATACTTTTTTTCCATCTCCATTTGCTGCGATTTCCAATAATCCTTATCAATAAAGTCATGTGCTATTAAAGAACCTTTATACCATATTTCTACTAATTTATCGATTTCTGTTTTCTTATTTAATCTAATATTCACGTTATCAACCTTTCGAAATTCAGATTATTACGCCCTCCCATTTATATTGCTAATAACTTCATATTAACATATTGGTTATTATATGTAATATTTTCCAACTAACTGAGGGAGCTCAATAATTATTACTCCAGAAAATGGCCCTATTCATGAAGAAAGACCCTTTCCTTATTCAAGGAATATATTTATTACAATCATCCCTATTTGCAGATATACAGTTAATTTTACATATGACGAACCGATTAGCCATCCAAGAATAACATAGTTGATAGCGTAAAGGGGGCACCCCAAATGCGAATATCATAATATAATGCGGCTTGGTCAGCTACACCAGAAGTAGGGTTTATTATCTTTAAAGCTGCCATTTAACAGGTTCTTGAAACAGAATTAATAAGCCACCGATGACCATTGCTATTAACATCGGTCTTAATAAGGAGTACAGTAATTCAACATTATTATTGGCACCGTGGGCCTGAGAGGTAAAACCTGATGTACTCACTCTTAAAAAACCAACGACCCAATACAAAGTATTAAATATTAGACTACCAACGGCTACACCACCTATAAAAATTGGATTCGGAAGTTGTCCGACTACCGCAGTATCAACTGCCCCAAGGAGTGGTGTCGACATCTGCGATAAAATAATTGGCACGGCTAAAGCCATGTATTGCTTATTCGTTAGAGATGATTTAAAGTGCTTGTATACGTAGAACTTTGTAAACTCATATTACTTCCCCTTTAAACAATAAAAATGTCACAGCATTTTAATATGTTGTGACATTGACATCTTGGATTCGTTTAATCTGACTCCCCGATAATTAGGTAATCTTTTCGCTGTTTTCTATTATGCTATGTTTTGTAAGTGTTCGAAAACGTGGGTGTTCTGCAAGAATGGAGTCTCTTAATTGTTTAACAATAGGGTTTTTGGAAGAGAAAAATTGGTCTTTTGAATTGTAAAGTTCAATCAATTCTCCTTTTTCAAGTACGCCAATATGATCAGAAATTGAAAAAGCAGCTTTAATATCATGTGTAATGAAAAGATAAGATAAGCCAAAATCATTCTTTAATTCGTTTAATAATTGTAATATTAAGCTTTGTGTAACCATATCTAAACTACTTACTGATTCATCAAGGACGATTAACTTCGGTTTTAGTGCGATTGCTCTAGCAATATTTATCCTTTGCAATTGCCCACCACTAAATTGATACGGATATTTTTTTGAATCCTTTTCATCTAAGCCTACTCTTTCTAATAGTTCAATAACCCGTCTTCTTTGTTCGTCTAGAGTTAGTTTTTCATAGTTCTCTAACGGCTCGCTTATAATACGTTCGGCTGTCATTCGGGGATTAACAGCTGAATATGAGTCTTGAAATACAACTTGGAGATCGCGACGTATTTTTTGTTGGGTAGCTTTATCCGCATTATAAATGTCGTGGCCATTAAACAAAACCTGACCTTGCTGTGGACGTTGAATCCCGAGAATTACTTTCCCTAAGGTACTTTTGCCTGCACCACTTGAACCAATTAAGCCTAAACATGTTCCTTCTTCAATAGCAAAGGAAATATCATTAAGAACTTTATTTGTTTGATTCTTCCCTTTAAAAAGCTTTCTTGAATTAAAACTAAAATTTACTTGTTTTACTTGTAATAAGCTCAATGATTTCACCCCTGGTAAATTCAATCTAACTGTCACAACATATATGTATAAGGTTGTTTTTGAGAATATAAGGTCGGTCTTGTCCTTAACAGCTTCTTCGTGTATTCATGTTGTGGAGTCTCAAATAATTCTAACACATTTGCTGTTTCTACTATTCTCCCATGTTGCATTACAATTACATCATCAGCCATCTCTGAAATAACTCCAAGATCATGAGAAATGAGTAATATAGAAGTTCCATATTCAGTACGAATCTTGTCTAAAAGACGTAGTACTAATAATTGGCTATGAAGATCAAGTGCTGTAGTTGGCTCATCTGCAATAATAACGGAGGGCTGTAAGCATGCAGCCATGGCAATCATCACTCGTTGAAGCATACCTCCACTTAATTGAAAAGAGTAGCTCTTTAATAATTTATTGGGTTCTGGTAAATTTACACTTTCCATCATATCAATTGCAAGCTCCTTTGCTTGCTTTTTATTTAATGAAGTATGGGATTTAATCGTTTCAATAAATTGATGGCCAATCGTGAAAACGGGAGTAAAAGCATTCATCGGATTTTGCATAATATAAGCAATATCCTTTCCTCGGATTTTCCGCATTTCTTTATTTTCTAGACCATTCAATTCCCTACCTTTTAATGTAATGCTCCCTCTAATATCCATATGCTTCTTATCGTGTAGCTGAAGGATAGACATACTTGTAATGGTTTTACCACTACCGCTTTCCCCTACCAGACCTAGAATCTTCCCTTTTTTTATTCCAAAGTTAATGTCCTGAACAAGTGTGGAAAAACCCTCGTCGGTTGTTACTTGTACATGTAAGTCTTTTACATTTAAAATGTCTCGATTATTAGCTTCCATTCTCATCAATCCTTTTCATTAGCGGCGTTTAACCCCAAAATGTTCTGATAGTGATTCACCTAATAAATTAAAGGTAACAACAACTAGCATAATCATTAAGCCAGGATAAATCATTAATTCTGGATTTGTTCTAATAAATGACTTCCCCTCAAGTATCATTGCCCCCCATTCAGGTATAGGAGGTTGTACACCTAAGCCTAAAAATGACATGGATGATAAATTCATAATCGCCCAACCCATTTCTAATGTTCCCATTACCGCTAGTGATGGAAGAACATTCGGAATAATATGTTTCTTCATGATGGTCCATGTAGAAGAGCCACTGATTTTAGCTGTAGTAATATAGTTCTGTTCTTTCAGACTTAGAACCATTCCTCGAATTACCCTTGCGTAATAAACCCATTGTACGAGAATTAATCCTAGAATCACTTGTTTAAGACCAGCCCCCCAAATACCAACAAAACCGAGAACAAACAAAAGGCTTGGGATTGCCATCAGACCATCACCGAATCTCATTAATAATTGATCTACCCAACCACCTTTATACCCAGCAATGAGACCAATAATCAAACCAATACTTAAGGCTGATATAAAAATTAGCATGGCAAACCCTAGTGAGATACGAGCACCATATAGGATACGAGAAAACATACACCGACCTAAATGATCTGTTCCAAATGGGTAATCCATAGAAGGTGGCTGTAACTTATGAGCCAAATTGATGGCTATAGGGTCATTAGGTGCAATCCACGGTGCAAAGATTGTGATTAAAAATAACACGCACAACGTTAGAGAACAAATGACAATCACTTTTTGACTTTTTAATTTATCACGAAACTTTGCGATCATTGATACTGCCTTCCTTTTCTAGAAATACGTGGGTCTATATACATTTGGATAAGGTCGACAATTAAGTTGCTTATAAGAAATAAACCAGCTGCTAATAGTACATAACCTTGAATTACAGGAATATCACGGTTAAAAATAGCCTCAATAAAATACCGCCCAAACCCTGGCCATGAGAAAACTGCCTCTACAATTATAGCTCCAGTCATTAAGTTTCCTAAATTCATCCCAAGTCCAGTAATCATAGGAGAAATGGCAATTCTTAAAACATGTTTGCCCATTATGACTTTTTCATGTAGCCCTCTCGTCCGTGCGAAAAGCACATAAGACTCTTGTAAATTTCCAAGAACACTTGCACGTAATAGTCGGGTATATAAGGCTATTAAAGGAAAAGCCAACGTGACTGAAGGTAAAATTAAATGTTTCCAAGTGCCCGTGCCTTCTACTGGGAAAAGGTCCAATTTTACAGAAAAGAAAAAAATCATTAAATATCCTAGCCAAAATGATGGGATGGATGCCCCTATAAAAGAGAGGAAACGACTAAAATGGTCAATTCCACTGTTCTTTTTTATGCCTGCTAAAAAACCAATAGGAACACTTATTAAGATTGCAATCAAAAGACTACCTATAGTTAACTGAATAGTTGCCGGCATTCGAGAATAAATCTCTTCCCAAACAGGTTTATTCGTAACATAAGATATGCCGAAATCAAGTTGGCATATCTTACTAAGGGCGTTCACATATTGGATAAGGAGAGGCTGATCTAAGCCAAACTCATGTCTTTTTTGTTCTAACATCTCATCTGTTGCTTGGATATGTGCCGCAGCAAAGTATGCCTCAGCTGGATCCACTGGTGATAGGTTAATCATTCCAAATGTTAGTAAAGAAGCCAAAAGAAAGACTGGAACGATGGTGATTATTCGTTTCAAGACATAAGTACCCATGAAAACTCTCCTGTCGCTTATTTGTTTATACTAATTCCAGTAAAAGGATGTTCATCGCGGTTTGCAGGGAATTTAAAATTAGAAACATTCTTTTGATAAACTGCTATTTTTTTAATATACGAAACAGGTACAATGGCACCCTGATCTTGTAGTGATCCTAAAATTTCCGTGTATAGTTCTTGACGCTCTTTTTCATCAGTTGTTTGTTTAACCTTAGCAATTTGGTTCAGTAATTCCTCTTTATTAGGATAAGCTGAAATAGCTTCTCTAAATCCAAACCCTTCTGTAGCAACTATGTTTACGAAAGTATGTGGGTCATATGGAGATCCATAGTTACTAAAGAAGTTCATATCAAACTCATTCGCTTTAAATCTTTCAACTTGAGTGGTAAGCTCAACCCCAACAATATTTAATTTCACACCTAACCCTGCCCACTCAGATTGTAATATTTCAGCCATTGTTTTTTGAATGGATTCAGCAGAGTTATACATTAACTCGATTTCAAATGGCTTCCCATCTTTTTCTCGAATATTTTTACCTTCTGGCAACTTCCAGCCTGCTTCATCTAATAATGTTTTTGCTTTATCAATATCATAATCAATTGTGGTTGCATCAACATCTGATGTATAAGGGAAGTTTGTTGGTAGGATATAGTCAGCCTTCTCTTCCATACCAGATGTCACGCCCTCAACCATTGCTTGTTTATTAAATCCATAATGTAATGCTTGACGAACACGTAAATCTGAAAGCTGATCTTTATTCGTGTTCATAACTAGCTGTCTAGTAGCTACTGGTTCAGAAATGCTAGATTCATAGGAACCTGTGGATTCTAATTGCTTAAAAGAATCTATACTGATAACACCCTCACCATAAATAAGGTCTAAGTCACCTTTTTCGAAAGCAAGTACCCGTGTTTCAGCATCAGGAATAACTTTAACTTTAATTTTTTCTACACTTGGCAGTTCTCCCCAATAATTTTCGTTACGTTTGAAAATAGCAAATTCATCTACTTTATACTCTTCTAATACCCATGGGCCTGTCCCAACTGGCTTTTCTACACCTTTTGAGGTGTCGCCGTCTTGAGGGAATCCAGCTTCCCCTAGGAATCGTACCGGACGTACAACAGCCAACTCCTGAATCGTAGGGTAATATGCTTCAGTTAATGTTAATTTAAATGAATGCTCATCGATAACCTCTGTTTTTGCTATCTTCGAAATAAATCCTAACCAACTGTGTAAATCTACATTTGTTAATATTGCATCAAAATTCTTCTTCACAATCTCTGCATTAAAACTTGAGCCATCAGTAAATTTTACACCCTGACGTAAGTGGAACAAATATTCTTTTCCATCTTCGGAAATCTCCCATGACTCTGCTAAATGCGGTTTTAGCTCTCCCCCTTCTTGGTAGCTAACTAATGGTTCATATACCATGGATTGAGCAAATAATTGTGACGGATTATAGATATGCGGATTCATTTCACCTATATCCCTTGGCCAAGCAAAAGTAATCATATTGTCACTGTCAGAAGTAGATTCAGATTTTTCATTTTCTACGGATTCACTTGAACAACCAAGTAAAGCTATAGTTAAAATAAGAACCATTACAGACATAAGTATAAATCGTTTTTTACTTTTTGGGTTAATCATAAAAAGTTGTTCCTCCAATTTGATAATGATAATTATTATCAATAGTAGGTTGTGAACATCTGATTGTCAATACAATTTCAATACATTTAAGCTATTAATGTGGGAAATGTTTGGTGTTGCTAAGAACAATCAATTGCCCAGAAATCGTAATTGGCAATCATTAGTTCTTCCAATTCTTAGGTTTGAAGCAAGCTTTATATTCCTTGCTTAGTCAATGGAAACACTTCCTATGGGTACAGGTTATACAATTTGGACATGAATTGGCGTGTCTGGCGGAGCAATTTTAGGAATGGTTTTATCTGACGAATTGAATGATTGGGGACTTGGTGGTGTTGTTCAACAATATGGCCCGATCGTAATATGAGGTTAGCCAGATTTTTCTGGTTGACCTTTTTCGTTTAGGTCTTATTATAACGGTAGTCGGGGTAGAACGTCTGGCCCGTGGGACTTAATCCCGTCAACAAAACTGTTCACCCCCTACTTGTATAAACATGTTTCGAGCTGGTTGGGACAAGGATCCCGTTTAACAAGCGAACCTATGACATTACAAGCAGCTTTAGGGGTTACCGACGAATTTAGTTTTCTTTAGGAGGAGATTTAATTATGAATCCAGTCGTAGGTCTGGTGTTTCAAAAGGAGAAAGTCAGGTGCAAGCCTTTTTAGATCAGGTTTTCCATGAATATAGAAGTGTCTTTGGGAATCTCTATTCAAAAATTTCGTTACAGATTTTATCAATCTTCCCAACCTCCAAAGAGGTTTTAAGTGTTAGCGAATCAGATCTTACTAATAAAATTGCGGAATTATGTACAACCCGTTCAGAAAAATGGGCAAAAGAAAAAGCAATTAAATTGAGAGAAGCTGCATTACGTAATCCATTTCAAAACAACATGTACCAAAGCCATATCTTTAACCTAAGAATGTTTATTAACATTGTTCTTCAATATCAAGAGCATCTATCAAAGTTAGCAGCAGAAATAGATGCCCTCGCTAAAGAAATTGAAGAATATGAGATAATCCAGTCTATCCCTGGTGTTGGAGAAAAGATTGCGGCAACAATCATCTCTGAAATTGGAGAGATAGAGCGGTTTAATCATCCTAAAAAGCTAGTAGCATTCGCTGGAATAGATCCTAGCGTTTACTCTTCAGGTAGATTTACTGCTTCCATAAATCGCATAACCAAAAGAGGTTCTAGCAGGTTAAGGCAAGCATTGTTTATGGCTGTACAATGCGGTATTAGAGATGCACGTAAGCAAAAAACAAGTGATGAAATACTCCCTAGAAATAAGAAATTAAGAGCGTTCTACGATAAAAAACGCGAAGAAGGAAAACCTTTTAGAGTAGCCATAATTGCTTGTGCTAATAAGCTTTTACATTGGATTTATGCCCTACTAAAAAGGAAAGTAGCCTTCCAAAACGAGGATTAAAAAGTATATCTAAGCACATTAAACAAAACCTTCCAATTTTAAAGAGGAAGGCTTATTTGGTGTACCCTTTTTTAGTATAGCATGTAGGTTTTAATATTTTTATTGAAAAATCTTGACAACTATTAGCTGGTTTTGTTGAAAATTATAAACCACTTTGAGAACATTTCTTAACAGATTCCCTAATGTTTTCAAATTTTTACATTAAAATTCGTTCAGTTGCAGTGTATATTTATAAAAAGGGGAAAGGAGGAATAGTATGAAAAAATTTAAGTTAGGTATATTTTTTTGTATTCTTGTAATTTTAATAGTTTGTTCCAATAAAGAAGAAATAGCTTCTGTAGTTCAAGATAACACACCTCAAATTAACGAACTTAAAGAAGAAAATCAGAAATTAAAAGATGATTTACAGAATTTGAAAAGTGATTATAGTGTATACCTCCAACAATTAAATGTTCTTGCTTTAATTTTTGTGAACATCCCCCTAGCAAAAGGATAAATAACAACCATATGATTATCGAAAAGCTCTTCATAACTTCCCCTCGCTATTACTATACCTTGTGTACTTTTTGACGATAAGAATTTGTAAAAGTTTCAATTTTTAATATTTTTCTTATTAAAGATAATAGCCCTATTCATGAAGAAAGACCCTCTCCTTATCCAAGGAAAGCGCCCGATTGTGGAATATCAATAACAAAATGCTGCATAATAATTCCCATTTTGCAACAGCTCTTTTAATCAAATGTACATTCCTCCGAATACCACTTAGGTTTCATTTTACTAAAGTAATCATGATCTTCTAAAAAAGTGTAAACTTTACTTAACATATCATCCATGTTATCTGGAATAGTTTTTAAGGTCCAAATTACAGTAGAGAAGACACACATTGCCAGATAAAGGGAATAAAGTCTCCAAAAATATTCATCGGGTTCAGTATTATTAAAATACCCCCTGATTTGTCCTATAGAAAAAGGTATACTTACCTCTCGACTGAAGATGCCAATTTTAAGAAATTCATGAATAGGATCTCCCCAATCAAACCTGTTAAAATCTATAACTCCAGCAAATTGTTTATTGTTAACAATGATATTTCCAGGATGAAAATCATCATGTTGAAATAAATTCGGGCGATTTTTCATGAGTTGGATATTTTCCTCAATAAAGTTCATTATTTTTTGGTCGTTTTCAACTTTAATGCCACATGCTAAATAGTCGTCAATATATTTCTTATGCTTTTTCTCTTTCCTTGAATACCACGGAGTGACATGACTCGGAGCGGAAAATTGATGGATTTTCCTTAATTCTTTCCCAGCCTCAGAACCAATATCAAACTGTTTTTGTGCTGAGTATTTTTGGATTTCATCCTCGGCATCTTTACCCTCGATGTACGATGTGATCATGTAACCCCGACTTCCTAACTCACCCATAGAAATCGGCCGCGAACAAGTAACTTTATATTCCAGCATTCTTTCTAGAATAGAATATTCTTTCTTTTTTGATTCAAACTCTTCTAACTGAAATGTTCTAAGAAGTAACTTTTCGTTTTCATCATTCATATGTACTAGAAATTTTTCATCTGAGGAATACCCCTTATTAATTTGAATAACGTCCTTACAATTACTTATCATAGGGATTTGCTTTAATAGAGTTTTTTTATCTCTGCACATTGAAGCCACACACCTCCAGGGTAATTAAAGTCCATCAAATCCTATCTATACTTTAACATAAATATCCAATTTATTTATAGGTGTTGTTCAACAATCTGGCCCTATTCATGAAGAAAGACCCTCTCCTTATTCAAGGAAAGCGCCCAATTGTAGAATAACTATTTTTAATTATTGGCACTTTTAAATTTTATTATTATTTTTTATAACGCGATTTTATAAGGCTCAACACTTTTATGTTAATCCTCATCATCTAAAATAGAAACCACAAAAGAAGGTAAGAAGCTACTTACGTTTTTAAATGTAGAAAACTTTAAATCATTCGAAAAAATAGTAAGAGAAGTTCCTGCATACGGTAAATAATATACTGTATGACCCTCTTGGAGAATAATATCTATTGGAACGAGTGTAAACCCTGACCTATTTTTAAATTCATCACCAACTGAAAAACAGCCTTTTTGTGTTGACCGTAAAACGATATCATCCATACCACTAATAACATTTAATAAAGGGAAAATACCGCAAAATTGTTCGCCATTATTAACTTCAATAATAGTTACTAAATAACCGTTTTTAAATTGTTTACTCGTATATTGTTTTATTTTATGTTGTATACTTGTTTCTTCAAACATTTCTATAAAAGATTCTTGTACTTGTACACAAAAGTATAAAGGGAATGATTGGCTTTCTTTCATCCATCAACTTAATACATCGATCGGCATTCCATCTGCCTCTGGAAAAAAACAATCATAAACATAGCTAATATTTGCATTCATATCAAATGGAAGGGACTCTTTCCAATCTTCCATAGAGGATTGATAGATTTGGCATTTCATTTTATCACTCTTTTCTAAACCCAATTTTAAGTCAAAACAATTTTATTTATTTCTATATATCATTGAACAATTTGGCTATTTAATGCAAATCGAACGCATTCCTAATAAAGAAATGCGCCCGATTGTTGAAGATCAAAATAGTGATTACAACCTTTTACTTGTTGAATTAAAACCCCTTTAAGCTTAATAAATATACCTTTAAATCTTTTCTAAAATTGATTTAACAAATGCAGTTTTCTCTTCAGCATATTTGTGTTTATTATTTTTGTTTGACTTTGCCAAGTTAATTTTCAGTTGTTCGTATTCAATTCTTGCTTCAGTATTATCCCGCAAGTAATCTCTGAACTTTAGTTGTTCAATTAAATATTTATTTCCATATTGATACATATGGATTTGATGGGTTCTTGGTTCACCCTTACTAAAATAATGTCTCTCAGGTAAAATGTTTATTCCTTTATAAGAATATCCCAACTCCTCTAAAAGTGAGGAAGTCTTCCCACCAACATTAAAATCTGTGATCTCTATTGCTATGTCAATAATAGGTTTTGCACTTAAATATTTTACTGATGTACTTCCTATGTGGTGAATATTAATAATGTATCCACCTATTTTATCTTGTATTTTTTCTTTTTCTGATAAAAATTCCTTATTCCATTCTTCTGTCCAATGAACTAAAAAGACCTCACCACTTGGCAATCCTAACATAATATTCCTCCTTTAAACGTTATTACCGTTTTTTAGACATTGGAATATCATACCATATTTAAAGATTCTTGTTACACTAAAACTGCCCCTTTAGATTAAGTAGAATTCTACAGAAATTCACCCTTCAAAGTGTTGTTCCACAATATGACCCTTTTCATGAATAAAGACGCGTTCTTTATTAAAGAAACGCGCCCGATTGTTGAAAATCACTAAAACCTTCGTCAACGCTATAAGATTAATCTTCTTTCTTAAATGATTTAACTCTTTTTGAGTTCCATTTCCAAATTATGATTAACGAAATGGCTATAATTAAAATCGCAAGTTCAAAATCTAAATCCTTGTCATACTTGAACAACATTTTATAGCCCAAGTTAACCTCTTCTTTTGGTTTTAAACCATCACCAAGTAATTGTTCGTAATCGTTACTTGATTCTACTAAAACAATTGGGCTACAAGGACTATTAAGATAGTTCCCATTTTCTTCGTTCAAATAAATAATGTATTTGCTCCCCTTTTCAAAGTTATAAGCCCATGTAAAATCAGCTTCAAAAATTAATTGGGAATTTACTTCAGTTTTCCAACTTTTCTCAACGTCTACCAAAACATACTTTTTTGTCTCTTTTGGACCAGTGATTCCTTTTTGTTCAATATCATTTTTTACATTTAAAACTGTCCCAACAATCGCAGCATCAAAATGATTAATAGGTGGTCCTTCTAATTCAACGCAACTCAACGCTTTAATTTGAATTGGAAAAATTGAAGTTAGAGATATTGATAACATCATTATCAATAGTATTAATCTCATTATTCCTCCACAAGTTAAATTTACGAATTAGACGTCTTCGTTTAATTTACGTTTCAAAAATCTTCAATTTCTTTTTATACTTAACACCAGCCTTAGTTTAAGTCCAATTCTTCAAAACATTTACGTTATAAATACTTGTTTTACTTTCTCTACAATCTGGTCCTTTAAAGGAAAAAAGCGATCTTCTTTATTGTAGAATTGCGCCAGTTAATAGAACAACTAAATTACCTTTGCTGTATTTACCTAAAAATAATACATTATACACAGTTCGAAAAAAATTGTATCTCCTTCGTATTTTAGAACAATCTAAAGGAAAACGATTAGCGAGGTTTACCTTCATGAAAAAATGCCTTTCAATATTGTTTACCAGCATACTCCTTTTATCTTTTTCATCAGTAAAAGCTGAATCCGTCAATGTGGATGATGTACAAGTGCGTGATGACTTAATCCTTTATTTAATGATTCCTTTAATTATTAAAGAACTCGATAAAAATTATGGAAAACCTACGCAGTACGAAGACGCAAAAATCCTTAAAATCAAGAAAAGGGATGGCTATTTTGATGTTAATGTGCAGGTCACTACATTTGAAGGTGCCCACAATCCTCCTAATGACTTAGTGTCTATTACTTTTACAAATTATCATGCGCCAAATTGGCGAGCGATTGATTTCAAAAGTAAAAGGTTAACCTCCAACGAATAACCAAAAGCATACAGTATTGTCTAACTGGCAAGTATATAACTTCTTTCCTATTCAATTAAATGGCCCGTTTACTGAAAAAAGCACATTTCCTTTTCAAGAATTGCGCCCCAATTGTTGAATATCGTTATTCAACTAAAGGCCCCGTTAGTTAAACAAAAGAGTTTTTTGACTTAATTCAATAATAAGTAGAATTAGCTATCTGAACTAAAATTTCAGGAGTAATTTTTTCTGAGATTCTTTTATCTATACTGAACCTGTATTGTAAGTTATCTTTTTCAAAGATCAATAAAATTCCTCTTCCATAGTCCAACAAGTATGCAGTGTTTCCACCTTTAAGTTTAAATTTGTTTATAACTTCTTTATCCACTATCTTAATACTATCCTTTGGTGCTACACTTATCAGGAAATTATTCTTATTTAGTTTTTCATTTATAAATTCCATTTCAAAAAGATCTCCCTTGTCTCCTTCAATAGTTCGAGCATATACGTGAGTATAGACAACAGGTGGAACTCTTAATGGAAGTTGTAATTTCTCTTTATAGTGGTGTTCATAATCTCTTAATGCTTCACCTACTGATTTATATCCTATTTCAAGATAACTTTCTTCAATAGTTCGAGGTTGGTAGTGAGTATTGGCATTTACTTTTCCAATACATATTGTTCCACAAAACACGGTAGACATTAGTAAAAGTAGAATAAACTTGTTCAAATAAATCACCCTTTATTTATTATTTGAATTATTTTAACCAAGTCAATTCTTACTATCCTTATTCAACTATATGGCCCGATTGCTGAAAAAGCACAATTCCTTTTCAAGAATTGCGCCCGATTGTTGAACAAAATTAATATTATTTAATGCTTTTATCTTGATTAAGGGAGTTAATAATTTCAGTAAGTTTTTCGTTTTTCTCTCGGTCTAATTTTGTTTTTTCATTCGTGAACTTAACTACTTTGATTACAAAATAAATAGCCAAACTATAAGAACTAAATAAAAAAAGTAGGTAAAAAACTGAAAAGAATAAACAAATCCCCTGCCGTATACCCTATGTGATCCATAATAATCCTCCAAAAAAAGTATTATTTTGTATTTATAAAAATAATCTGGCCATTTAATTCCAATATCTTCTTCCTATTTTAACATAAATATCCAAATTAGTTATTCAGCGTTATTCTGCAATATGGCCCTCAAGAATTGCACCCGAATGTTGAAGTTGGTTATTTAACTAGAGCCTGCGTTAACGCAAAATGAAATCTTTTTATTTACTGGTAAACCCCTTCCCAAGAACTGTTTTTTTATCCAAGTCAACATAAACTACAAGGTTTCCAGTAGTATTTGTCTCAGTATTATTAAAAGTAACAGAATAAACTTGGTCTTTACCATAATTTATATCAATTGATGCTTTTATATCATTATTAACAGCTACTTGTTTTACAATTGAATCCTTTGGGCTTACTGGTATTAGAGCGTTTTCTTCATCCGTTAAACTATTGAAAGCTACCATCTCAATTGGTATTTGGCTTTCGGTCTTGGATACAGAGAAGAAAGATACCATTCCTATAACAATAAATATTAAAAGCACTCCAAAAATCCAAAAAGTGGGAATTTCAATTAATTTCTTCATAATTCTCTTCCCTTCAATTACTCTGCCATATTTATGTATATTATTTCACAACCATCATCGTTTTTTAACATAAATAACCAATTATTTAAAAAATGTTATTCAACAATCTGGCCCTTTTGTTGAATAACGATTAAGCATATATTAGCTGGTTTGTTAGATAGTGATTACTGCCTTTTGTTTGTTAAACTAAAGCCCTGATTAGTTTAAGTACAAACATGCATCAAATACTTTTATCAATCATTCTGCATGTTGTTCAATTTCAATTTCTTCTACGGATTCACCTGATAAAGTCCACTAACCTACTTGCTTTATTACTGTATCTTCAACTGTATATTCATACACCATTTTTGGTTCACTATTGAAAATTACATGTAGATATATAATAGATTCTATTTTAGAGTCGTCTGTATCATAAGCTTTCCAAGAATCTGTTGGATATTTTTCTTCTAAATGACCTTCTAATACTTCCATAGCTTTCTCGGTTTGTTGATTTATAATCATTGGTCTAATCGCACCTTGAAAAATATATGTACTAATTAAAACGATACCTAATATAACCCAAACAATCCTCCTAAATTTCTTAGGGATTAGAAAAGCTAGTAGACTAACTGCAAAAATACATATAGTAATAAAAAATAAACCAATCCAGATTGTTGGCTCCATCTTTTTCTCCTTACTGAATATCTAATAACTTCACTTTTATTAAAGAATTGCGCCCGGTTGTTGAATATTGAAAAACACCGAAAGCTGCAAATTAGTTCCTCTGTTTTTTTTCTAAAGCCTTCGAAAATCAGTATAAATAAGAAACTAGAACGAATCACTATTCAATCACTTAGAGAAAAGGACGGTATACCAGAGAAAAGCCTATTAAAGTTGTAACGACAATGGTCGCTATATAAATCACCTTATTATTTGCTTTTTGATAGAACCAAGAGCCTAATATTACTAAACTAAGGAAGTTAAATATGAGTTGAAACAAAAAAGTATGGTTGCTATATAAATAAATACTTACACCAATTGTTTCGGCAGCTAATCCGCTTACAGGTAATGCGTACAAAAAATTACTCAGTTTGTTATCTTTGTTCCAAAAGTAAAGCACAAAACTAATCGCACTACAAACTAAGGCAAAAACACTATATAGTAGAAAAAGGACCCATTGAAATCCTTCATTGTAGAATCTTGGAATAAAAAAGCCAGTATATAGTTTAAGTAGTAGAAACTGAAATTCATAGCCATTAGGTACAATAGAACGTTAATAGCAGCATTTTTATTAGAAGAACTAAAATATATAATTAATGTCACTGTTAACATCCAAAAACCAAATAAAGTTGCTATTGAGCTGAAACTCCATAAATCATCATTTGGGAAAAAATCCGATAATCTAGTGATAATGCCTGCCCCCAATCCTAACCCGACAAATAGTATGTAGGACTTCAATTCGATTTGGACTTTTTGAGAATGTACTGCCACTGTCATTAAAACTCTCCTCCGTATTGCCTTTATTTCAATTATAGCTATTACTCTTATAATTCCAATTTTAACATAAATATCCGTAACCAAATAATGGTTCTATTCCGTTAAATGGCCCGATTGCTGAATAACACTTTTTTTTCAAAACGACAAAGTTTATAATGTTTCACAAAAAAGTCAATCATCCACTAATCAAATAAAAAGCTACATTCACTGGTCCTTCTTTACATAGTTGAGAGGACCTCTTTTTATTACTTCTATCAATATAAAAATACCATTACTGTTACTGTTTAATTTGAAGAGATTCCCCTCCACTCGTAATGTGAACATCGCCTTTTCGTGTTAAATACACTTTCGTTAATGCGGATTCAATTAAAAACGTTCAATCCCTTTTGTATCAAGGGTTTGAACGTTATTGGTTCAAGAAGCTAATTCAGGTTAACTCTAACTATGTTCACTAAACTCTTTTTCGAATATCGGACCGAGTAATTGATGAATTGCCTGTTGAACTACTTCTTGCGACCAACCGTTTTCGACTGTATCTATGTACATCCGCAAGACGTCCCAGGGTAAGACAGCTATCTTTCCTGTTTTTCTCGCTTGATATACTCTACAAAGTTACGCACATCTTTTGTACTTTGATTTGTATTGGAGTCTCATCCCTTTGTAGAGCCTTGGTATCAGCTTTCTGTTCGTCGAGCCAAGATTTTATTCCACGCTTCCTCCAGCCCTTATCTCGCGATAAGTACCTTGCGCTTCCTTAGTGGTTGGTTGATGTGTACCTCCACAGTGGACTTTCACTACCTAGATAGTTGCCATGCCTGGCACACAATAAAAAAGCCTCTCGCTTTAAACGAGAGGCTTGAAGTTTTTAGTGAGGCATAAATACTAACTGGATAATGAATAAAATCGCGAAGAAGTAAAGTAATGGGTGAACATCTTTACCTTCACCCTTGAATAACTTAAATAATGGGTAAGAAATAAACCCGAATGCGATACCAGTTGAAATACTAGATGTTAATGGCATGATTAAAATAACTAAAAATGCTGGGATTGCTTCTTCAACTTTATCCCATTCGATACCGCGAACAGCACCAATCATTAAACTACCTACGATAATTAATGCAGGTGAAGTAATGGCAGAAACACTTGCTAACGCACCCGCTAATGGTGAAAAGAATGCAGTAATTAAAAATAGTACTGCAACTGTTAACGACGTTAAACCTGTACGTCCACCCATTGCTACGCCAGAAGAAGATTCTACGTAAGCTGTTGTTGGGCTTGTACCAAACATTGAACCGATTGTTGTTGCTAATGAGTCACCAAGGAATGCTTGACGTGCTCGTGGTAATTTATCATCTTTTAAAATACCAGCTTGTTTGGCAACGCCGACCATTGTACCTGTTGTGTCGAATAATGTAACTAAAATGAACGAGAATACTGTCCCGTATAAGCCGTATTTAATTACATCGCCTAATGCTTCAATTGGATTCCATACTAAAATACCTTCTGGTAATGCTGGCATAGCAACAACACCATCAAATGTTAAGTTACCAGTAAATGCAGCGATTATTGCAGTGACAATCGTACCCCAGAAAATTGCACCGAATACACGGTACATGATTAAAATAGCAGTAACAAAAACACCTACGATCGTTAACCAAACCATAGGGCTTGATAAATCGCCTAATTTTACTAAGTTTGATTCGTCACCTGTCACTAGGCCTGCTGAACGCATACCGATGAAAGCGATGAATAAACCGATACCAGCCGTAATGGCTAATTTTAAGTTATTTGGAATTGCTTTTACGAGCATTTGTCGTAAAGGCGTTAAGCTAATAATGAAGAAAATAATACCGGCTACGAATACAGCAGAAAATGCTGTCATATAGTCAATTTCACCTTTAGAAGCTTGGACAACCGTGAACGTAAAGAATGCGTTCAGACCCATACCAGGAGCCATTGCGATTGGATAATTTGCAAATAGTGCTAACCATAACGTACCAAATACAGCAGCGATAATTGTCGCTGTAAATACTTGTTCACTAGGCACACCAGCAATAGATAGAATTGAAGGGTTAACGATTACAACGTATACCATTGTAAAGAAAGTCGTTAAACCTGCTAAAATTTCAGTTTTTACAGTAGTATTATTTTCTTTTAGTCGAAACAAAAAGTTCAACCTCCTAAATACGAACATTTAACACAACGAAATAAATAATATTCGGTTTTTAGTTTTAATGCAAGTGTTTTTATGTGAATTTTCGTCTCATACAAAAAGTTGTTATAATAAGAATATTTAGAATATTGGGAGATGGTCATGTGATAATCAACCAACGAAACGTTTAAGCAATGGAGTAGAAATTCCGATTATCGGTTTAGTCGTTTATAAAATGACAAATCCATCCACAATATGGCCCTATAATTGAATAAAGCACTCTCCTTATTCAAGAAAAGCGCCCGATTGTTGAATATTGAAATCATGAAATCTGCAAAATCATTTCTCAGTTATTTTGAAAAATCCCCAGTAAATTTAAGTGAATTATTACTATATTTTGGATTTACTAACCAATTCTCCATAACCTGTTCTACGTTCACGTCTTTTGGCATTCTAATGAAAGCCTTTTTTAAATGCTCGATATCAGACTCTAAAAAAAGAATTTTTTCATTAGAATTTTTTGCATAATAACAATATCCTTCATATTCAATTTGATTTATATATACGATAGGATGTTCGTGTTCCATCGAGCAAAGGATCATTTCTGCATTTAAATTTGCATATATGGATTCTACTTGATATAAAAAATCTTTGTGTATAGGGATGACTGGGGCATATAAGTATTCTCGTTGTTCATCTCCTAAATATTGTTCTTCAACAAAAATTTCATAATAATCCGATTCTCTAAATTTTTCTTTTTCACGTTCTTTAAGGAAAAGATTAATAAATTTATTTGATAGTTTATGTAAATGTCGATGTGGAGGAAGATTCTCTCCAAATAATAATAAAGTTAATTTTTCCATCCAATACTCCTAACTTATTTAATACCTTTTTTCTTAACTAAGGTAGATAATTCATTTCATCTTCAATAATTCGTTCGATTACTTTAAGTATACTTCTTCATAATTACTTTTCAATCTAATCGTAAATATCTCTTTAAGTGAGTTACTCCAGAATCTGGCGCGATTGCTGAAGAAGGCACAATTCTACTCAAGAATTGCGCCCTTTAACGGAATAACGAAAATTAGAAAAAAGAATATGAATCAGCTTATTTTTTCTGGAACTAACGCCCTCGTTAGTTGAAAATGAAACTATTTAAGCATAACTAAAAAGTTAAAGACCAGTTTGTGCTTTAAGCTTTTAGTTATTTGATGATGGATTACCTATTTATTTACTCTTTAAATGTTTTTTACTCCAATCACCCATACTATCAAGTATAGGAATAAAACTCTGCCCCAAAGGTGTTAACGAGTATTCGACTTTAGGTGGAACTTCTTTAAATACTTCTCTGTGAACCATTTGGTCTTCTTCCAACTCTCTCAACTGACGTGTCAGTATTCCTTTTGAGATATTAGGCAATAATTTTTGAAGTTCATTAAATCTTCTTGTCTTTGTACTTAAATGCCATAGAATAATGATTTTCCATTTTCCCGCAATTATGTCTTGAGCTTGTGTAACAGGACAAACCTCTATTTGTTCCTCTGGCGGTTCGCCGACGAACCAACTTCGTGCCATAGTAAATACCTCTCTTTCTTTATGGTACTATTTTTGTGACTATGTTATAAAAAAATGACTACTTTTAAAAAAATATCTAACACTATAATATTAGATTAAGCTTAATAATTAAACAAAAAGATTGGAGAGATAACTAATGAAATTATTAGTAACAGGAGCAACAGGAAAATTTGGCACCAAAGTTGTAGAGGCTTTATTGAAGACTGTACCAGCCAGTCAACTAGCTGTAAGTGTTCGTATTCCAGAGAAAGCGAAAGGGTTACAGGCTCGTGGAATAGAAGTTCGACAAGGAGATTTTGATTATCCGGAAACATTGGACTCGGCTTTTGCAGGAATTGAACGCTTATTAATAATTTCTGCGGATGGAGATAATGAAACAAGGATCCGTCAACATGCCAATGCAGTGGCTGCGGCAGAACGTGCTGGGATTAAATTCATTGCGTATACCAGCATAGCAGATGCACAAGAAAGTACAAATTTATTCGCACCAACGCACAAGGCAACTGAGGAAGCGATTAAGAAAACAGGCATTCCTTATTCCTTCTTGCGTAATAATTGGTACTTAGAGAATGAAATTCCAAGCATTCAAGGTGTCCTAGCAGGGGCTCCTTGGGTGACATCAGCAGGTAATGGAAAAGTCGGATGGGTATTACAACAAGATTATGCCGAAGCAGCAGCTGCGATATTATCTAGTAATGGGCATGAAAATACCATATATGAGTTTTCTGGTAAGCCTTTGACTCAGGAAGAATTTGTTTCTGTCCTTGGGGATTTACTGGGTAAAGAAATACCTATTCAACAAGTAGATGATGCTACTTATGCCGATATTATGAAGGCTGCTGGCATACAGGATTTCGTTATTCCTATACTTGTTGACATCCAAAGAAGCATTCGAGAAGGCTCATTAGATTTCGAGAGTAAGGATTTCGAAAAAGTTCTTGGTCGTCCAGCTACGCCAATCAAAGAGGCACTTACTCAAATTGTAAATGGAATTACCCAAAATAAATAATTGAACTAAATCGACCTTATTTACCCTAAATAGGGTCGGTCTTGTTATTACGTTTAACAAAAAACTAGGGATAGATACAATTCTCTAGTTTTTCTTATTTGTATCAAATGTCATAAAATGTTTGCTCCACAATCTGGCCCGATTGTTGAATAACCATATATCTCTTTAATCAAAAAACCATCATTAATTCTAAAACCTCATAAAAGTGATTTAGCTCTCCCTGGAAATAAACATTTTAGTTAATTTTCACTTTCAGTTACATATTCAATAGAATTCGCTATCTGAACGAGCATCTCTGGTGTAACTTTATCAGAAACATCTTTATCAATACTTAACACATATTGCCACTGCTCTCTCTCAAAGACTAACATATTAAATCCAAATTTAGGATCATTGATAAATAATGCATCATGCCCACTGTTTAGTTTCAAAACTTGTGTAGTATATTTATTAAAAGGAATTTTATGCTGAACTGGTCGAACATCAATTTTATAATGATTTTTAGGAGCTTGATCACTTATCATTGTCACTTCAAATTGATCGTTCGTTTCACCATCTAAATTACTAAACCTTCCGAAATGATGCGTAAAACTAATTGGTGGTACTCTTAACGGTAGCTTAAGTTCTTGTTTAAAATGTTGTTCAAAATCTTTATGTGCAGCTTCTACCGTTTTGTATCCTATTTCAGGGAAAAATTCTTCAAATGGTTGTGGTGAATCACTCTGATTAGCATTTGCTATTTCTTTATTTATTCCAAATATAAAGACAGCAAATAATAACAATGAAAGTGGAAATATTTTATTCAATTCCATCACTCCTATAAATACTAATACGTGTATTTTCTCCAAGTTGACTACATCTATTCTTCTTCCATGAAGCTGGCCTTTAAATTGAAAAGACACATTCCCTATGCGAGAAATGCGCCCTTTAACGGAAGACTCGATTCTAAATTAACTTTGAAGAGCATAAAAATAATCTTACTTTTTTCCAAATGATTTAAGATTTAAGGAATCTTGAAATCCAACTTTGGTTGCATTATAGGTATTCAATTAACTTCATTTTTAGTAATTTGAAATCAACATCATTTACATCAATATCTGGTTCGACCCAAGAGAATCCATCATCCTTAAATCTCGGTACTATATGCATATGATAATGTTCCACATCTTTAAAAATTCCATTATTTTGCATAATGGTTATACCATCAGTATTTAGTAATTTTTCGAGCGATTGAGCAATTTTTTGAGCAGTGAGGATAATTTCTATGAGGCTATTTGAATCGACCTCGCTAAACTCTTGATAGTGTTTTTGGGGAACAACTAAAACGTGCCCTTTATTTATTGGAAATTTGTCTAAAAAGCAACAGACAAAATCATTCTCGTATATAATATAGGCCTTCTCTTTTTTTGAAATAATCTCACAAAATATACACGATTCCATTTTTCTCCTCCTACTTACATACACTAATATTAAGTTTCGGTTTTACTGTGTGCTTCACTATTGCGCCCGATCATAACCATTCATAAAAAACTAAATACTTATGAGGTTATTGTCTTTGGTTAATTATAGCCAGCCATTAACATATGTTAGTAAACCAATAAGAGCACCAATACCAGCTGCAGGAAATACATAAAGAGCTAGCTGTAAATCCTGTTTTTCTTTTTTACCCGCTTCTTTATACATATTTTTACCTCCTACGTTTATTTTTTCACAATTCCAACTATTTTTTACCATAAATATCCAACTTTTTTTCAGAAAGTTGTTATTCAATTAAATGGCCCTATTCATGAAGAAAGACCCTCTCCTTATTCAAGGAAAGCGCCCGATTGTTGAAGATTGTTTTTCAACTAAGTTCCCCATTATTTTAAGTACACTTTTACAATTTCTTTCATCAAAACTCCCCAGTAAAACAATCTAAAAATCTTTAATAAGTGCATTCAGTACAAGAACTAAAATCCCTAATACAACACATATCTCTACAAAGATTCTACCAATTTTACTATTTTCAGTATCATTCAAATCAACCATATCATCATTGTAATCATTCATATGGTCCATATCTTCACTACGCTGGTGTTTTAGCTCTCTATATAAGCCTTGAACCTTTTTTTGAATGTAGATCTTGTCTCGTTTGTTTTCGTTCAACTACTCCTCCTCCTTTTTAATTATTTGCTTTAACAAATCCCAAAAAGGTATGTCTTAAAACAAAAAGAATTTAGAGAACACAGTTAATTTTGTTCCAGATAAGTACTTATCGGTTGTCGTATAAATTCTATCAATATTTCTAATATTAACACAAATATACAATTATGTTAAAATGCAACCAAAAAGACGCATTCCTTATCAAGAAAAGCGCCAGATTGTTGAAGATTATAAACCACTTTGAGAATATTTCTTAACAAATTCTCTAATAGCTTTCGAATTTTTACATTAAACTTCGTTCAGTTGCAGTGTATATTCATATTAAGGGGGAATAGCATGAAAAAAATTAAGTTAGGTATATTTTTTTGTATCCTTGTAATTTTAATAGGTTGTTCAGATAAAGAAGAAATAGCTTCTATTGCTCAAGATAACACAACTCAAATTAACGATCTTAAAGAAGAAAATCAGAAATTAAAAGATGAATTGCAGAATTTGAAAAGTGATTATAGTGTATATCTCCAACAATTTGACAGTACATCCAGAACGATTATGAAGTTGATCAACGAAGAACAATATGAACAAATAAAAACCGATTATAATACTGATTTTAATGTTTTAGATGGGGAAATAAACTTCAAGACCCCAGCCAATACAAATAGTGCAGGATTCCCAATTGAGAAAGCAAATCTCCCAATGTTCATTGCTTATATAAATGTTCAATCCGACAGTACAGATATTGGTTATTATTTAGAAGACTTGGAAAAAGAAGAGAGGCATTTGATAAGTTTTGTATACGATCAAAAAGGAATTTTCCAATATATATATATTGGTGATGTTTAATTAAATAAGACACCGCTTGCTGGCTTAGACGGTGTCTTTATATTTTTAAGATTTTATAACATAAGTGGTAAACTAATAACGTAAGTTTTAATACCCTCAACAATAGCTTTTTCCTGCTTCTGTACATTCTCTTCATTTTTAAGAATAGCGCCCGTTTGTTGAATAAAGAGATAATGATTATGAAAGCTACCATTATCTATGCCGTAACCCCCTCCCATTACGTTTGCTTATATCTAATAATTGATTTATCATAATTACATGCATGTGCATACATGTAATTATGTACAGGAAGGAAAATATAATGAAAACAATTAATACCCCGTTTAAAATTCAAGGCTTACAACTTAAAAATCGAATTGTAATGGCACCCATGTGTCAATATTCTGTGGAAAAAGAAGATGGAGTACCTAATGATTGGCATTTTGTTCACTACGTCTCCAGAGCTGTAGGTGGCACAGGTCTCATCATTATGGAAATGACGAGTGTGACCCCTGAAGGAAGAATTACGAACCAAGATTTAGGATTATGGGATGATTTTCAAATTCCTGCCTATAAGCGTATTGTATCAGAGGTTCATAAGCATGGTTCAAAAATCGGTATACAAATAGCACATGCAGGTAGAAAAGCTGAAGATGCAGACCAGCCGGTTGGACCTTCAGATTTACAAGGTGAAGCTTTAGCAGAAGAAACAAAATATGGTGGTCTTAAACAACCTCGTGCTTTAACAATTCAGGAAATTAAACAAACGATTGAGCAATTTAAGGATGCGGCCAGAAGAGCAGTCGAAGCAGGTTTTGATACAATAGAGCTTCATGGAGCACATGGCTATCTACTACATCAGTTTATGTCTCCTAGTATTAATAATAGAAACGATGAATATGGTACAGATTTATCTAAATTTGGTGTAGAAGTAATTCGCTCAGTGAAATCCGTAATGCCCGAAGATATGCCCTTAATCATGAGAATTTCTGCAACTGAATATATCGATGGTGGATATGGATTAGAACATTCACTTCATATTGCTGAAAAGTATAAATTAGCTGGCGTGGATATCTTCCATGTTTCGTCGGGAGGAGAAGGAGTACCAGGCACCTTAAAACCTGGAAATTATCCGGGCTATCAAATCCCCTTTGCCAGAGCTTTCAAAGAGAAACTTGAAATCCCTGTCATAGCTGTCGGTATGTTAGATAATCCGCAAGTAGCCGAGGCAACCTTATCAAATAAAGATGCTGATCTAATTGCCGTTGCCAGAGGAATGTTAAATGATCCTTATTGGAGTTTGCATGCAATAAGAGAAGTTACACGGAAGGTAACCCCACCATTTCAATATAGTAGAGGAATACGATAACAGGGAATGATATAATTGGGTTAGCATTTTTGAAAGGTGATGACCATGAATCAACCTGAACAATTAATCTATGATTGGGTTAACTTTTCAAAGTTCCATAATAGAGTTACACAATCACTAGATTATTTCCTTCAACAAAAATACCATTTTGGTTTGAATGAGTTTTACTTAATGATGTTTCTAAATGAAACAAGCGATAAGAAACTCCGACTATCGCAACTTCAGAGTATGATCAGTCTTAGCCAAAGTGCTTTATCCCGTTTGGTTTCAAGACTTGAGCAACACCACCTGCAGCCAGTGGAAAGAGCTAGTTATATTGATGACAAACGAAGTGTTTATGTTGTACTTACTCCCAGTGGTCAACAGCATATAAGAACTATACAAAGTGAGGTAAATCTTATCTTGCAAGAATCGCTTTCAGAAAAGGATATTAGCAACATACAATTATTTACTGAATAGAAATCCATACAAATGCATTACCCAAGTATCTTCTGAGAAGTTACTGGGTAATGCATTTTTGCATGAGTTGATGTGATTAGGATGAGAATTAGTTCTATGAATATCTTTATTAGGTTCTCTCTAAGTCTGAATCTATAAAAGAACTATTCAACAATCTGGCCCGATTGTTGAATAACAAAATCATAGTTTTTACGAAAAAGCAAAAGTAATTGGTATTCCAATTACTTTGACCTAAAACTTTTTTATGAAGTTTGTTAGCACTGTTTCATCTAACTAATTGCTATTTATCACTGTGGGTCGCTTATCAAATATCCTCAAGGTACTAATGGAATTCAAAAAGAAAGGGCGCAATTTCATTAGAATTGCGCCCTTCGAATATAAGATAATAAAATACTTCTTTTAATTGCTCATAATTTACTTTCCGTCTTCCGAACGATCTTCAATACGCTCTTCTATTTCTTTCTTTTCTTCAGTCCACCATAATGCTTCTTCTGGTTCTTCCAAAATCTCTTTTATTTCAGCTTTCTCTTCAACCGCCGGAGGTGAACCTCGAAGAGCTTTTCCTGAAGTATCTTTTAGAAAAAGGGTTACCACAATTAAACCAACAATCGATGCAAATATCGCATAGTAGGCAGGTATCATTTGATTCGCCGTTTTGCTAATTAGCCAAGATACAAGTAAAGGTGTCGTTCCCCCGAACAACGATGCAGAAATATTAAATGTAATCGCCAATGCCCCATTCCTTACATTTGTAAAAAATAGAGAAGGTAATAGTGCTGGCATTGTCCCCTGGAAAGAAGCGGAAAATATCCCAAGAATCATTAACCCAAAAAATACATGTATGGTATTTCCACTGCCGATTAAATTAAACGCAGGTATACTTAAAAGAATCAACCCGATTAAACCGCCTTGAATTACTTTCTTTGCTCCAATACGGTCACTAAAATAGCCCATTAACAGAACAATCGGAATCATAATTACCATTACAATAACAATTAACAAAAGTCCTTCTGTTTCTCCATAACCAAGAACAGCGGTTAAATGAGATGGCATATATGATAAAACGATATAATTTACAACAATATAAAAGAAAACAACAAACATACCAATCAGGATTGCTCTCCAATGGTACTGTAATATATGCTTTACGGATTCATCATCATCGTCGGATTTATTTTCCTGCATTGCCTCAAATGCAGGTGTTTCCTCTAAATTATTTCGCAAATAAAAGCCAATTAAACCAATAGGGGCAGATAAGAAAAAAGGAATACGCCAACCCCATTCCAACATTGTATCCTCCCCTAAAATATAGGTGAGTAGAGTAACAAGACCAGCTCCGGCGATATAGCCAACTAAGGTACCTACCTCCAGACCACTTGACATAAAACCTCTTTTTTTATCGGGTGTGGATTCGGCAATAAACGTCATAGCACCTGAATATTCTCCACCCGCTGAAAATCCTTGAACTAGACGAGCAATGAGTAAAAGCACTGTCGCAGTAGTGCCAATTGATGAATAGCCTGGGATTAAGCCAATACTTAACGTTGCCAGAGCCATCATCATTAAGGTAATAGCTAAGA
Source organism: Ureibacillus sp. GCM10028918 (assembly GCF_042666115.1). Classification (NCBI taxonomy): domain Bacteria; kingdom Bacillati; phylum Bacillota; class Bacilli; order Caryophanales; family Caryophanaceae; genus Ureibacillus; species Ureibacillus sp. GCM10028918. Next base: position 580,964 of record NZ_JBHTFK010000002.1, on the reverse strand, counting down.
CTTTTTTACGGCCTAAACGGTCCCCAAGCATTCCAAAGAAAATCCCGCCAATAGGTCGAGCTATAAAGGCAACTGCAAATGTTGCAAAAGCAAATACCAATTGCATCGGTCCACTTACTTCAGGGAAAAATACTTGTCCAATTGTAACTGCTAGATACGAGTAAATTCCAAAATCAAACCATTCCATTCCATTACCAACAGAAGTTGCAAAAACGGCTTTACGTGCGGAATCCGTGTCAACAATAGTAATTTCTTCTTTTTTCAACTTTGGTTTCGATTTTCTTTTCAAATTTGGGCTATTATTATTCTCGTTATAAGCCAATCGAAATCCTCCTTGTTGATTTATTGATGTTAATCTTAAACTATCCAAAATTGAAATTATTATTTATCTCTGTTCAATTTAATGACCTAATGAAAAACACTTTCCTTTTTGAATAGGAAAGTGCCTGATTGTTGAATACTGTGTTTCTATATACTTGCTAGTTCCTGCATAAATGCTTCATATCGTTCAGTAACAGATTTTCATTTTGATATATATATTTTATTTTCAGTGTTTCGTTCTTTGAATGTCCTCACCAATCTTCTTTTGCCTAAGATGAAAGAAATTATAAATAATAGTAACGGTACGCTCTCTATCAAAAAGAACACTAAGGATGATTTACGGTTACCATTAATACTACTTGCCATCTATTAATATTTCCATACTCCCAAAACCTCCTTTATTGTAGCTGAATAGCAACCGCATAACCAGAAGCCGGCAGCGATTCCTCAATGCCGCCATCTGTCCAAACCGCTACTTTGTCCCCTACATTTAATTGTTCGGCTCCGATTGTGTTGCCATTCTGATCTTTAATCACCGTTGCACTATTGACTAATACATAAATTTGATTGTCAATCAAAAAAACTAGGTTCTCGGCTTCCTTTTCCTCCATAATATTACCGACAATATAAGGTTGAGCTGTTGGAATCCCCTGCTCATCGACTGATCCCATAACGCCTTCTTCTATGCGGACAATCCCCTCGTTTCCAACGGTAATTTCAGCAAGGAGTTCCTCATTTAAATCTTCTCGATTTGACACATAAAGATCGATCCGATTTTCCATTTCGTTGATGCCGAATGACAATACGGGTCGTTCTGTAACGATTAATGCCTCATGAGATGTATTTAATTGATTCGCTACCTTTTCTAGTGTTAGATAAGAAAACGTTGCAGACTTTAATTTTACCCTATATTCCCCTTCACCTTTGCCCATTTGCAGTGAATATTTTCCAATATCATCTGCTACATCTTCGAGAGGATATAATTCCTGTATCAAGATAACGAAATGCTTAAATGGTTCATGTTCCAAATAGAGTCCTGAGTAAGCCTTTTCTTCAAGCTCATCAGCAACATAACTACGTATAAGTTGAACAGCTTCCTCATCCGTTGTTGCTGCGATAGTAATCTCCACTTCTTCAATGGATGCCGGCAGTTCCTCGTTTGGATTTTTTTTTGATAGTGTATTACTTTTTCCTTGTCCACAGGCAGTTAAAACCAATGCAACAACCATTAGCAATATTATTCTTTTCAATTTAATCGCCTCCATATTGAATGAGTCGGATTCAGCGATGTTTCGTTTCATGTTATTTATCTAGTCTCTTCCAACAGCTACCTTCATAGTGTCTATAGCAGATAATACATCATCCTTTTTTATCAGATTCTCATTTCCGAAAAGAGTTCCTTAAGATTTAATTTAATTGGAAGAGAAATAGAAAATGTAGTGTATAAATGATTCATAAAAAAATACAGAAGAGCGAAATATTAGCAATTATAAAAGGGGAAAAGATATGGATTTAATGGCAATGAAAAATGAATTATCTCTCAAAAGCAAAAATGGTACCTCATTCTTGTTATCAGGTGTAATTATATGGGGCATCATCACCATTCTCTTTTTGCAATCGTTTGAAATCAATATGAAGAATATATTTGCCTTGTATTCAACTGGTTTAATGTTTCCATTAGCAGTTTTGATTTCAAAGTTTATGAAAGTTGATTGGAAGGCTAAGAGCAACCCACTCGGTAATCTAGGTTTAATTTTGAACTTAGCACAGTTTGTTTATTTCCCATTAATATTTTGGGCTTTCTTTTCAAAACCAAATGAAGCGCTTGTATTTTTTGCCATGGTAACGAGTGCACATTTCTTTCCATATGGTCGGCTATATAATACAAAAGTGTATTATATCTTATCCCCTATAATGGTTCTGTTAGTTTTTTTAATTGGTATGAAATTAAATGATGCATACTTATGGGTAATTCCTTTAACAATGTTAGTATCGTTGTTGTTTTTAAATTTATTCCTATTAATAGATTACAAGAAAAAAGTGTCTGTACATCTGAACTTAAAGATATAACTAAAAGCCTTGGAAAACTGAAGGCCAATACTACTAAATAAAGCCATACCCCCTCATTCTTGGGGGATATGGCCTACGTTAATAATGCTTTCGACATAGCTAACCGCTATCTCAACCTTCTTGTAATTATCTATTCATACAAATGAAAAAACGTATGATTTTAGTTATGAAACCCGATTGCTAAAAACTCTCCTTAATATACTTCATTTAATATTTGTTCATAGCGTTCCACGTTAACATTATACTTCTTTGCTAATGAAATCAGTTCTAGATAAATCTCCTTATCTAACTCTATTCCATTTTCAAGTTGTTCGCATTTTTTCTCATGTTCAATTTGTCCAGGGAACATGACACGATTAAAGCCTTCTATCGGTTCAGAATTAACAATTTGGTCGATGCGCTCTTTCATATTTTTATAAAAATCTTCTAAATCGATAAACTTAGAAATATCAATTGCCCCAAAAAGATGACCTAAGTTTTGAGGAATATCTTCCTCATACTGACGTGGCACACCACTACCAAAGTTTGCATCGGTTAATACGCCAGCTAATATATCAACCATAATCGCTAAACCAGAGCCTTTCGCACCCATTGGTAGAATATATCCCTGTAATGCTTCAGTCGGGTCTGTTGTTTTATTCCCATCAACCGTGATGGCCCAATTTTCGGGAATTTTTTGATTTAACTTTTGCGCTAAATTAATGCGGCCTCTCGCTGTGATTGCTGTTGACATATCGAGCGTTACAATAACATCTGACCCAGTCGGTACACTAATACAAATCGGATTTGTCCCTAGAGACGGTGTTTTTCCCCCATAAGGCACCATAAGACTAGAGGAATTTGTAAACGCGAAACCAATCATGTCTTTTTTCGCAGCCATTTTTGTATAGTAAGACGCTATGCCAAAGTGATTCGAATGGTTTACTGCTCCAAAACTTACGCCATATATTTTGGCACGTTCAACACATTCCTCCATGGCCTTCTTCCCTGCTACGGCACCCCAGCCATTATTGGCATTCCAAGTAAACGTTGTTATTTGATCGCGTTCTACTGCAATTTCAGTAGAGGCTGAAATCAAATTTTTCTCTTGTCTTACTAGGTAATCAAACACCTTGGTCACTCCGTGTGATGAGACACCTGTTAAATCGGCTTCAATTAAATTATCAATGATGATTTTCGCTTCATGCTGTGGGACTTTACAGGTAAAGACTTCTACACAAAGTGCAGATAATACAACCTCTTTTAGAATGATTTTCCCCATTAGATTTCGCCTCCAATGGCCGAATGTAATTCTTCTATGAATAATGTGTCAACTTCATATGTTTTCGCCAATGAAATTAATTCTTCTAAAACAATTTTATCCAAAGGGATCCCTTGCAGACTATTCTTCTGATACGTTTCGTACGACTGCTGGCCAGGCATTACAACCCGATCAAATCCTTCTAATGGTTCTGTCGAAACGGTCTCATTTACTTTGACTTCTATTCGGTCAAAAAATTTGTTCGTATCTATGAAACTTTCAATATTCATAGCAGCAAAGAGATGACCCAGTTTTTGAGGTTCAGTTCCATCAAATTGGGATGGAATATTAGCACCGAAGTTAGAACCCGTTAATATGCCTGAAAGAATATCCAGCATGATTGCCATACCGGAACCTTTGGCGCCAAGAGGCAACAAATACCCTTGCATCGCTTCTTCTGGATCTGTTGTATTTTCACCATCGATTGTAATTGCCCATCCATTCGGAATGGGTTTTCCATCCCGTTGGGCAATCGCGATTTTACCTCTTGCTACATTACTTGTCGACATATCCAGCGTAATAATAAAGTCATTTTTCGTTGGAACACTCATACTTAATGCATTTGCTCCGATACTTGGTGTTTTAGCTCCAAACGGCACCATATAATTCGAGGCATTCGAGAAAGCAAAACCAATCATTCCTTCACGGGCTGCCCTCATTGTATAATACCTTCCAATCCCATAATGGTTGGAATTTTTAACACCAACGAAACTTGCGTTATACTCCTTACTCTTCTCGATACAAAGATTCATTGCGTAAACAGAAGCCACTTGCCCCCAGCCGTTATTCGCATTAATGAGTGCCACTGCATTCATGTCGCGTTCTAATTGAATTTCGGTTTTTGGCTCAATGAGTTTGCTATTTAAGCGGTCCAAGCTCGCTTTAAGTTTAATAACACCGTGGGAATGAACACCATACAAATCCGCGAAAACGAGAGAATCCGAGATGATTTCCGCTTCGCAACGATCTAATCGTTTTGCCAAAATTTCCGTACATAACGATTGTAATTGATTTTGTTTGATTCGCATTTTCCCCATGTATTACCTCCTTGCCACTTGTTCGTTCAGGCAGAAAGATGGCTGCTTGCCACATTTCACATCGACAATTTGAGTAGCCGTTACGATAGCCATATCCCTCATAGCATCTACTGTTAAAGCTGCGACGTGAGGTGTAAGTACTGCTTGATCAACTGAATACCACCCGTCATTAATGTCAAACGGCTCTCCTTCAAATACATCTAATGCGGCCCCGGCAATTATGCCGTTATTAATGGCATCCAAGACCGCTTGCTCATCTAGAATACCACCTCTTGCAGCGTTTATTAAATATCCAGTAGGCTTCATTTGAGCAAGCTCACTTTCACCAATTAAGTGATGGGTGGACGGCAGATACGGTACGTGAAGTGAAATAAAGTCCGCACTTTTTAATAACATTTCCATTGAATCGACAAGTTGAATATACTCTTCATCCAATTCTTTGACATACGGATCATAAGCGATAATATTCATGCCAAAACCAAAGTGAGCCTTTTGTGCAACTAGCTTTCCGATATTTCCTATACCAATTAGACCTACTGTTTTATTTTTCAGTTCAATACCCATTAATCCATTACGTTTGTTAAATTGATTTGTTTTGACTGCAATTTGCCCTTCATTTACGCGTTTTGCCAACGCCATCATAAGCATAACTGTGTGTTCGGCTACTGAATTAATATTGGACAATGGCGCATAGCACACTTTAATTCCTTTTGAAATGGCATGCTCCACATCGATTTGGTCAAATCCTACACCATGCCTTGCAATGATTTTTAAATTTCTGGCTTGATCAATCATTTCCTTTCTGAAGTTTGTTGTCCGAAGAAGCACAGCATCGACTTCTTCTATATATTTTTCAATTTCTTGTTCAGAATCATTGGGTAAACAAATTACCGTACATTGGTTCTGTTCAAGAATATCTAGCGCTTCTTGAGAAACAGGCAAAGGAATTAACACCTTGAACTTTTCCATTTTTCCACATCCTTATTAATAATTAAAGAAGAGATATACAATTATCTCTCCTTTCACTTGGTGACTATATTCGTTTCTTGACAAAAATGTATTAATGATAATAATTGATGCATTGCATATATTCAGCAGCTCAATCTTTACCCATAAGGGCTTAGAGTATTTTTATGAGAAATCCATTCACAATTCATGCAGATATCATGAATTGCTATTTACACTCCCACCAGGCACTTCAACATATTTCTCTTTTGCTAGATTAATAATTTCTGTTAATGCATCATAATGATGTTGTTCTACTGGTGCAATAGGTGGACGAACATGAGTATCTACCGCTAGTCCGACAATATTCATCCCTGCTTTTATGAGTGATACGGCATACCCTTTCTTTTGTTTTCTAATATTGTGAATAGGGAAGATCACGTCTTCATAAATTTGTTTAACTTTTTCTTCATTACCATTTAAGAGCGCATTTAAATATTGCCTTGATACGTAAGGAATATAATTTGAGATAGCAGATGAATACGTATCAAAGCCTATATTTAAATAAGTAGGCATTGTCACTTCTGCTAATGGCATACCATTGATCCAAGCCAAACGATTACCTAACGCTTGTGTAAATTCAACATTTGTCTCAATATTGCCTACCCCATCTTTGAAACCAACTAGTTGAGGTATTTCAGCTAATTTTTTCAATGTGTCCAACGTCAGAATGCAGTTATCGCGTTGGTATACAATTGCGTTCAAATCTGTACTTTCAATAATTGATTTCAAATATGCATAGATGCCGTCTTGTGAAGGATCAATTAAATAGGGCGGTAATATTAAGTACCCTTCTACACCATGTTTTGCAGATAACTCGGTTTGTCTCAGCGCTTCTGTAATTTTGCCCCCGACTCCTGTATAAATTGGCACGCGGTTTTGTACGGTTTCTTTCGCTTTAATAATAAGTTGTTCGTACTCTTTTTCATTAATGGCATGAAACTCACCTGCTCCACATGCAATAAACACTGAAGTTAATCCATTATCGATTAAAAACTCAATATTTTCTTGGAAGCTCTCATAGTTAATGGATAGGTCCTCATTCATCGGTGTTACCGGAAAGCCTAAAATTCCTCTTGGAATCGATCGTTCAACTGTCATTTACATTCCCCTTTTCAAATCGTAATATTGTAAGACAAAAATTCAAGTAATTGGAGCAGGATTAAATAATGTTATATCGTTAGTGATACCCCACTTGTCGCCCCAAGTTTTTTCTTCACCACTTGCCACACGGATAATGGAGTCGAAGATTTTTTGCCCTACTTCTTCCAATGTTTCTTCACCAGTAGCAATTGTTCCAGCATCTAGATCTATTAAATCGTGCCATTCTTTTTTTAATGAGCTTCGCGTAGAAACTTTGATGACTGGTACCACGGGTAAGTTATATGGAGTCCCCCGTCCGGTTGTGAAAATTTGCAAATGAATCCCTGACGCTGCTTGAAGCGTCCCACATACAAAGTCACTTGCCGGAGTTGCCGCAAATACCAATCCCTTTTTCCGCACTTTTTCCCCTGGACCAAGTACATCCACAATTGGAGAAGTACCAGATTTCACGATAGACCCTAACGCTTTTTCTACAATATTAGAGAGTCCACCTTTTTTATTGCCAGGAGATGGATTAGCACTGCGGTCTGCACTTCCTTTGGCTAAATAGTGATCGTACCACTTCATTTCTCTGATTAAAGCCTTCCCAACTTGCTCATTTTCTGCTCTAGGTGTTAATAGATGAATGGCATCACGAACTTCTGTCACTTCGGAAAATAATACAGTTGCGCCAGCTTTAACTAATAGATCAGTAGCATAACCGACAGCTGGATTCGCTGTAACACCGGAAAAAGCATCACTTCCTCCACATTGGACACCAATAACCAGATCACTAATCGGACAATCTTGTCGCTTGCGAACATTTAATTTTTTTAATTTTTCTTCTGCCATTTTCAAAATATCTTCCACCATATTTTGAAAACCAGTCTTTTCCTGAAGCAGCAATATATTTCTTGCGTCATCGGTAATAACCGATGCCTGTAATTTTTCGCAGCCCAATCCAACGACCATTATTTCTCCACCAAAGTTTGCATGTGTTGATAGATTCGTAATCGTTCGTATTGGAATCTCCGCGTCTTCCGCTTGAATTGCCACACCGCAACCATAAGCGTGTTTTAGTGCTACAACATCATCGACATTTTCATATAACGGAAGCAGTTCTTTTTTTATTTTTGCAACTGCATAATCCAGGACTCCAACAACACACTGTACACTCGTCGTAATCCCTAAAATGTTCTTTGTCCCGACCGTGCCATTGCTATTTCGGAACCCTTTAAAAGTGAGGTTTGTTTGTTCAGCTTTTATTTCTTTAATATTGGTACTAATATTTAAGTTTTCTAGTGAAGGCGGCGTTGGTAATGTCAACATTGACTCTCGAATCCATCTTCCTTTTTCAATTCGCTGAACCGCATAGCCAATAATCTCGCCATATCGACGAAGGATACCGCCTTCTTCTACTGCTTCTAGTGCAATTTTATGGCCTTGAGGAATTTTTTCAATTGCTTCTATGCCACTATCAAACTTAGCTCCCGCATCTACTCCTCGATCATTAACAACAATTGCTGTATTATCTTGTGGATGCACTTTTATATAGAGCGGTTTTGTTCCTACCACCACTTGCAATCCCACCTTTACCAAGGTTTTTATCACTTTAACCTGAAGTATCCACTGAGCAAGTTAAGATATACTCCGGATTAAAACACTCCAATTTTCCAATCTCAAGCTTTATGGCATTTTGTTACTTAGAGTAGACTATCCAAATCTGGATAGTCTACAATAGGCCAAACTTTTTCTCAATAAATTTGGTTATCGTAATTCTTTATTGAGCTGCGTCTAACAATGCCTTATATTCTTCTGTTGTTTTTTCAAAATGCGCACTTAAGTCATCTGGGCTTAGATAGTTTGTATCTAATAAGTGAGGTTCAATTTCCTTTTGGAACTCAGGATTATTTGTCACATTTTCCAAAGCTTCACTAAATTTATCCACCACTTCTTGTGGAGTATCTTTTGGGAATGCCCAATAGAAGAATTTATCAAACTTCAAATCAACACCTTGTTCAACAAAAGTCGGAACATCCGGTGCTCCAGCCAAGCGTTCTTCCGACATGACACCTAAAGAACGGAAATCTCCAGACTCGATATATTCTTGAACCAATCCCAGCTGAGTTGGAATAATATCAATTTGTCCACCTAATAAAGCCGTAGTTTTTTCTGCTGCACTTCCAACATCAACAATTTTAAATTCTGTATCTGTTAGATTTTGGAACGCAAGCAGCTGTAAATGAGTAAATGCGCCAGTTTCTGTTGCAATTGTAATTTCACCTGGTTTTTCTTTTGCTGCATCAATTAATGATTGCAAATCCGTAAATTCCGAATCTGCACTCACAATAAAGGAATTTGATAAGTCTGTGATTGCAGAGCCGGCTAATTGATAATCTTCATAACCAAAGTCCGCCAATTCTAGTAAACTATTGATAATAGTTGAATTATGAAATGATAAAGCAGTGTAACCATCAGGATCCGCATCTATTACTTGCTGTGCACCCACAGTACCTCCCGACCCATTCACGTTAGTAACAACTAAATTGCCATCCAACTCTTCTGCTAAATATTCCGCCGTAATACGGGTATTTCTGTCTGTATCACCGCCTGCACCAGCAGGAACTATAATATTAATCGGTTTTGTTGGATAGCTTGATTCGCCACCGTCAGAATTGCTGCTGCTATTGCTGCCGCTATCACTGTTGCTACACGCACCCAACAACATTGACAGCGCTACCAAACTTACTGCCGCTTTACTGATACTTTTTTTCATATTCCATGTCCCCTTTATAATTTTTTAACCTGCTATTTTAGCAGATTTAGCCATACGTGATTTTCTATCTTTTATAATGCTGAACACAATCGATAAAACTGTAGCTAGTAAGAACAGTCCAGAAATTGGTTCAGTCAAAAAAGGCATGAAGCTTCCGTCTGATAATTGCAACCCTCTTCTCAAATTTGTTTCTAATAATGGTCCTAGAATAAATCCTAGAATAAGAGGTACAAGTGGAAATTTTGTTTTAACCATTAAATAACCAATGATTCCAAAAGCCAGTAGTGCAAATGCATCAAATAAACGATTATTAACCCCAAACGCACCTACAACACAAAGTGCGATAATAATCGGATAAAGGTAATACTTCTCTATGCTAAGCATTTTTACAAACCCACGCATGCCCAGATATAACAGGATTACCATGAAAATATTAGCGATAAATAAAGCCGCATAAATAGAGTAAACAACCGGACCGTTCTGTTCTATAAGCAGGGGGCCCGGTTGAAGACCATGTAGCATGAGCCCTCCCAATAACATTGCCGTAACCGTATCACCTGGTATGCCAAGTGAAATTAACGGAACCATATCACCACCAATAGTAGCATTATTCGATGCCTCGGAAGCGACAACACCGTCATCTATACCAGTTCCAAATTTTTCAGGATACTTTGATTGTTTCTTTGCAGTCCCATATGCAACTAGGTTTGCGGTTCCGCCTCCAATACCAGGCAATATCCCAATTCCTAAACCAATCAGTGTTGATCTGATGAAGTTCCATTTCTGTTTCCAAAAATCTTTAAGCGACCACCCTAAGCCTTTAATTTTTACCTGTTTCATATTAACTTGACTATTTGGCGTATTGATTTGATTTTTGTTTTCTATTATTTTCAACATTTCCGATATCGCAAATATTCCTATTAATACAGGCAGCATATTAAAACCTGCAGAAAGTTCGCTTATTCCAAATGTAAACCTTGGATACGCGTCTATTGGTGCAGAGCCGACAAAAGCAAATGTTAAACCAAGTAAGGCGCTAATTAGCGCTTTTAATAGTGAACCCTCTGAAAGACTTGAAATTAATGTTAAAGCAAGGAGTGCTACTGCAAAAAATTCAAAAGGTCCAAAATTTAATGCAAACTTTGCTAGAGGCTCTGCTACTAATACAAGCACAATTATGCTGATCAACCCTGCCCAAAATGAAGTGATTATGGATATCCCAAATGCTCTGCCCGCTAATCCTTTCTGGGCCATTGGATATCCATCAAAAGTCGTCGCGACCGAAGATGGAGTACCCGGCAAATTAAGCAGCACTGACGGGATAAATCCTCCGGAAGATCCGCCAATATAAAGTCCTATTAATAATGCAAACCCCTCAACCGGCCCCATTCCATAGGTAATGGGTAAACAAATAGCAACTGCCATAGTAGCAGATAATCCCGGTATCAAACCAAACATTAAACCGAGAAGTGTACCCCCTAATATAAGCAACATCGTCTGGAAATTCAAAACAAGCGAAAACCCTTCAATAACTAAATCAAACATAATTCCCCCCCTTAACCTAAAATTCCTGATGGCAGCATTAAGTAAAATACATTTCTGAATATAAAGTAAACGATTACAGAAGTAAGCACAGAAACTATTCCTATTTTAATATGGCTTCTTTTTTCGGCAGGAGCCATTAAGTAAATCTGAATATATAAGTAAACAGCAGTAGAGATTAAAAATCCTAAAGAGGGCATTACGATTAGATAGAGAACAATTAGTAAAAGAGTAGTAATAACTAATAAATAAATTTCCTTTTTATTTTCTTTTTGTGGAATACTTTCAATACTCACAGCCTTTTGGATCTCTCCTTCTTTTTTCTTCTGCACATATGCTTTGATAAGAAGGGAAAAGCTTAGAATAAATAATGCAATCGCTACAATCCTTGGCAAGAAGTCTGGTCCTACGTTGGAAACAGTCATTTCCCTAAATGAAAAAGTAGCGATAAATAGAATAATTGAAACCGCTATCAAAACTAGGCTTGATATCATGTCTACGAGTTTATTTTCATGCATCTTGTTCACCTCCTTTTCCTAAACCGTGTAAAAACCCTGAAATTTACAAAAAACAACAAGAACACTACAAATAAGTAAGGGAATGGAGGCGACTGATCAATCTAGGTGGGAACTCAACCATTACTTTAATAACATACATGGGTATATTCTCCATGTGATGACAGTTGTTTAAAAAGCTGCCTCACAAAGCGAAAACATATAGGGAATAATACAATACTCTTGCTCGTTACTAAATAAGGACGCGTCTAACTTTAGACTGATAGAAGAGGTACAACTCAACAGTAGAAATGCATGTAAGTGTTTACATTAAAGTGCTACAAAGGATATATTTCCAATAATTCTAATTTTTCTAAATTGTAAGACAATAATACATGTTAAGTCAATCGCTTTTTTTTGCTTTAAACAGAATTATTCTTGTTCTAAAAAGAAATCTTCTGCATAAACGATTTATCGTTAAATATACAAGAATACTATAATTCTCTCGATTCATTTTTTGTATTTAAATAAAATCATAAGGAATTACTTTAATGCATATCTAAAAAATAATAAAACGGGAAGCCAACAACTTCCCGTTTATTTTTCCAATATAAGTATTAAATTATCTTTTTATAGTAAATTAAGTATAGAAAAGTTAAGTGATATATGAAAAAATTTTTGAGTTGAAATTGAAGTTTGTTAAAAACAAAATATCTTGATGTATTTCAAAAGCTAAGTAGAATAGCATTGGAGAAAAGCTGATGAAGCTCACGCGCTCATATTACTTATAATTATGGTAATATTTACGAATATTCACCCTGATGCGCCTAAAATTTTCTGGCCCTCTTATTAATTTTCTTCTTCTGATTTATTGCCAAAAAACTCAATGCAGCTGCTACTCCAATAGCTACAGCAAACCATGCTGCGAAACTCATCAGTATTCTATTAATTTATTGTAAACCACCCGTATAGCGGATTCATAAATCAGCATATGATTAAGGTGGTTGTCGTTTATGAAACTTTTAGAATTAATTCCTGAAACGATTAGTCGATTGTTTTCTTAATGATCGAGATTAACTGTTCCTTTTTAATAAAACCCTGCCTATATTGGAAGAAGGCGTCATTGAATTGGTTAATTTCAATCCAATGAACATTTTCACCGCCCAATGATTTGACGATGAGTTTTTCCGTACGAATAATCAGCTCTTCCAAAAATTGATTACCTTTTAAACTACTAACTATTTGAAGCGCGTTATTCATCTTTCGTTCTTTTTTGATTAAAAAATCATAGAGATCTAATAAATCCTCTATCATATGTTGTTCCCTTCTCTCTCTTTTTGACTTCTAACCACAAAGGATTCGATTATTTATTTTCCCTCTTCCGAAAAGTAAAAACTTAAAATTTCAAAAGATAGTCGTTCTTTTTAAACCATCCCTCTTTTCGTTCGACGAGATTTAATCAGCAGGTAAATTAGACAAATATTTCCTCTCCCCTTTTTCGCGAACATTCATTCGTGTATAATTACGATATAACCAGTAAAGGAGGATATTATGAACTCTATTGATTTAATAATTTTAAACTTGATTGAAGTAAGAAGAAGAAGCATAAAGGTGTGGACATCTATTCCGGCAGATAAGCTGAACTGGAAGCCAGATAGCAAGGCAATGACTTGCTTGGAAATGATTAGGCATGTCCTAGAAAGCGAACATTATTACCATCTAGCGATTGAAAATCGAGGCAGTTTATCTGCATTCGACTCACCTTTTGAAAATCAACCCTATACTACGGTAAAGGCCGAATTAGATTTTGCTGAACCTTATAGAAAACAATTCCTAGATACGATAAATTCTTTTTCAGAAAAAGACTTAAAGAATATTAAAATTGACCGTTCCGATTCAGGGTACATAAGAGATCTAGGTGACATGCTATTACGTATTGCCTACCATGAATCAGTTCATACCGGCCAACTATTGGATTATTTAAGAACAGCAGGTGTTCCAAGAATTCGTATATGGGATTAACTCAATTATATGTATAATATAAAAGACCAGGCAAAAAACCACCTGGTCTTCTAGCTGAAAATACTAATTACCCAAGAACGATGCACCAACGATAATTAGTAAAATAAACAGTACAACGATTAACACAAATTGACTGCCGTTACGGTTGTAACTGCCTCCTTCGTAGTTATAAGACATTATTTCACCTCCCTAGTTGAGATATTTTAGTTTATGGATAATTCTATTTGTTGAATGTGTGAACGTGGAGTTTTGTGAAAAAATAGTAATTTAATAGAAAAACGAAAATGAAAAACTTAGAAATAGCAAAAAATAATTTGTTCATAAAAAAAGCAGGTGGAATCAATTTCCACCTGCTAAAAGTATTTGTATCACAATATTATAAAAACGATTTATATTCTGGCGACTATAAGTTTATCGTATTTTATGTAAAGCGCAAGAAAACTAATAAGTTTAAGTTTACTTAGATATATTTCGCAATTTGTTCAACAGGCAGACGTGATGAGCCATAAGCTGGTGCAGCTGCTTCACCAATAGCGATTAATAAAATAGGTATTTCATTTTTTGGTAAATTGAATTTTTCAGCAAATTTAACCTTGTCAAAACCGCCCATCGGTACTGTATCATAACCCATTTCTTTAGCTAATAACATAATTTGCATTGTGATAAGTCCTGCATCAAAGTGAACAATGCTAGTTATTTTTTCTTCTGGTAAGTTTCCATACAAGGAAAGCGAATTTTTTATCATTAAATCAGCAATTTCTCTACTCATAAAACCTTGTTCAAAATTAGCATCATAGATTTGTTGTGCATTTTTGTACATTTCAAGATCACCGAGCACGGCAATAATTGCAGAAGACGTTTCCACTTGTTCTTGATCATTTGAAATCCGGCGCAACTCTTTTTTCACCTGCTGATCCTCAATTACGATAAAGCGCCATGGCTGCATATTGCTGGAAGAAGGTGCTGTGATGGCGTTTTGAAGTAAAGTATGTAATTTTTCACGAGGAATAGCAACACCTTCTTTATATCTGCGAACTGACTTTCTCTCATGCATTAATTGTTGAATTGTTTGTGTTATTGGCATCTTAGTAACCTCTTTCATAATAATTATATAAACTGTTTTTCAGTATTATCCATCAATTTACTTACTAAAAATTGAAGCTGCTTAGTTTCCTGCTCTGTAAATCCATTAAATAATTCATCGAAAAATTGCCTTCTACTTAAATCACAATGATCTAAAGCTTTTATACCAACATCCGTAATTTGCACAATGACCTCTCGATTATTCTGTTGATTACGATAACGATTAACAAAAGACTTTTCTTCCAGAATCTTTAAGTGTCTTGTAATAGCCGCTTGGTCAATTCTCAAAGCTTGTTGTAACTCTATTTGTGAAAGCTCTCCCCTATTAGATAATGTATATAGCATTTCATAACGAGTTAAGCTAATCCCTGTTCGTTTTTCAAAATTTTGAGTAACCTGCCGATCAATAGTTTTGAACGTAAGAAAAATATGTTTTATTTCTTCACATGATTGTTGCATATCTTCCCTCCTCATTCATTGACCAATCAATTATTGACTAGTCAATTATAATGCAAATATATGATAAATCAAACAAATAGATCCTTAAATACGGATTATTTATTGACAAAATTTCCCCCCCCTTTAAAAACGCATAATATCTAGACGTTGCCCGTTAAAAATCGTATAGTTATATCTTGATAAGTGTCGATAAAGGAGATTCATTCATGAATATAGTTTTAACAACTTTGAACGCCAAATATATCCATACAAACTTGGCGTTGCGTTATTTAAAGGGTGCTGCACAACCTGAGTTTGACCCTAAAATTATTGAATATACAATTAAAGACCCCGCTTTTAATATAGTTTCAGACCTGTATCAACATAAACCGGATGTTGTTGGATTTAGTTGTTATATTTGGAATATAGAAGAGACAATCGGAGTCATCAGGATGCTCAAAACGGTTTCTCCTGATACGAAAATCATTTTGGGTGGTCCGGAAGTGTCTTATGATGTCCATGATTGGTTGCGTCGTATACCAGAAGTGGATTTTATCGTTATGGGGGAAGGCGAACTTTCCTTTAAACAATTACTTCAACATTTTGAAGGAGAAATTCCGCTAGAAGATGTTCCGGGGATTTGTTATTTACAGGAAGGCAAGATGAAAATCCATGCTCAACCTAAGAAAATTGATCTACGGGAGCTTCCAAGTCCTTACCGTTTCGAAGAGGACCGTGCCTCTTTAGGAAAGCGAATTCAATATATCGAAACTAGTCGTGGTTGTCCATTTTCCTGTCAATTCTGTCTTTCTTCTATAGAAGTTGGAGTTCGTTACTTTAACCGAGATAAAATAAAAGAAGAAATTCGTTATTTAATGGACAATGGTGCCAAAACGATTAAGTTTGTCGATCGTACATTTAATATTAGTCGCAGCTATGCCATGGAAATGTTCCAATTCCTAATTGATGAGCATAAACCGGGGGTTGTATTCCAATTTGAAATTACAGCCGATATTATGCGTCCGGAAGTCATTCAATTCTTAAATGATAATGCTCCTCGTGGGCTATTCCGCTTTGAAATAGGGGTCCAATCGACAAATGACTTAACGAATGAACTTGTGAAACGTCGTCAAAACTTTGAAAAACTTAAACGAACAGTGACAATGGTTAAAGAAGGCGGCAAAATCGACCAACATTTAGATTTAATCGCCGGCCTTCCAGAAGAAGATTATAATAGTTTCCGTCAAACATTTAATGACGTCTTTGCTATGCGCCCAGAAGAACTACAACTTGGCTTCCTAAAACTATTACGCGGCACAGGACTTCGCGTTCAAGCAAAGCAATATGGATACACTTATGTAGACTTAGCACCCTATGAGATTTTTTCAAATAACGTTTTAACCTTCGATGAGATTATCCGCATTAAACATGCAGAAGATGTACTTGAAAAGTATTGGAATGATCATCGGATGGACAACACAATCGAGTATCTCGTTACAGAGGTATTTGAAACGCCATTTGATTTCTTCCAGAACTTTGGTACGTACTGGGAGCACAAAGGATGGTCACGGATCGGTCATCAGCTGGAGGATTTATTTAAGCGATTGGAAGAATTCTTATCTACTCAGCCAAATGTAAATCTAAAAATTGTCCGTAGTTTAATGCAGCTGGATTATTTATCAAAACAACAATTCCAACCAAGAAAACTTTGGTGGGAAGATCGGGTATCTCGAGAAGTACAAAGAGAAATATATAACTTATTAAAAGAAACGCCGACACTTGCTGGTGAGGAATTTGCCCAATTAGATCTAAATGAAAAAGAATTCTATAAGCATTCGCTCATCATTCAGTTTTCAATTGATAATAATTCTTTACAAAATGGACAAGTCGTTGAACAAGACGGCTACTTACTCACTTATTTCCGTAATGGACAAACACCTTATTTTGCATCCCTGCAAAAAGCGCTTTAGTAAAAAAATAGAGCCGTTCTACTTAGTAGAACGGCTCTATTTATCCTTTCTTTCAGTTAATAGATCTTGAATGATTTCGATATGGGAAGCGGCCCATGCCTTCTCTCGAAAATGGAGAAATAAACTAAAGGTAATCCCACCGATATAAATCAAGATAAAAATTAACCAATACTTACTCCCCTGTGCAAATAAAATCTCTTGTAGATTATTTGAAAAAATTAGAAACAAAAACGGAATCGATGAAACATACACAGGAATCATTCCCGAACCATTTTTCTCTTTAATCAATCGATAAAAAATTAGCTTTAATAGCTCACTTTCGATGGATTGATAAAAGTCTCGCACTTCCTTCATTTCTTTCAAATACTTTGAATTGGGTATATCAGCCGAATTTTTCTTTAAGTGACAATAGATTTTATGCGCATCGCCTCGAAACAGGTTCACAGTAAAACTTCCTTTCGAAATGCAGGTGAGCTTCAAAACGGAATACTATTTTTCATAACTATTACTTATATTGTGGGACTACAAACAAAATATACGAAAAAATACAAATTGCTGATACAAAAAAACTCCTTTAAATCTACAGGAGTTTCTTCTTCACATATATTATAGAAAAATGGTTGGTTGTCTATTCCGGAATATACGGCAATTCCAAGTTGTTAGGTAAGTTGATTACATGTGTTTCAGTATAGGATTTTATACCATCTTCTCCATATTCTCTCCCAACGCCAGATTGTTTGACTCCACCGAACGGGAATCGAACATCCAGTCCTTGTACTGCTGCTGTGTTAATCATTGTTGTACCGGCTTCTATTCGACGGGCAACCTTAACTGCATGCTCCTCTTCTCCCCAGACAGAGCTGGTTAATCCATAGATGCTTTCATTGTGCAATTCAATGACTTGCTCATCATCATCAAATGGAAGGATTGGAACCGTTGGACCGAATTGTTCTTCAACTACAATTGGATCTTGGTAACTTGCATCCAAAACAAGGGTTGGTTGCAGGAAATAGCCATTGTCCATAAGTTCCGGGTTTAAGATTTTCCCGAGAGGAATTATTTTAGCCCCTTTACTTTTCGCATCCTCGATTAAACTCTGTACATACTGCACTTGATTCTTATTATTTACAGGACCAACCGTTACATCTGGATTAAATGGATCCCCAATGCGAATCCATTTATTTGCTGCTTCAATGTATTTTTCAACAAATGCATTATAAATGGAGCGGTGAACATACACACGCTTGGCAATCATACATATTTGGCCAGCTGTTAAGAAGTTGGAAATAACCATTCTTCGTAATGCACGTTCATCATTCACATCAAAGTCTTCAAGTACAATTGCCGCATCATTGCCTCCAAGCTCCAGCGTCATTTTCTTGATCGTTTCTGATGCAGCTTTCATGATATGTTTGGCTGTCTTTGTTCCACCTGTAAAGGCAATTTTTGCTACCTTTTCATTCGATGTTAGTTCCACACCTACTTCTGCATCCCCATTAACGACATTTAATACACCAGGGGGAAACTCATCTGCAATAAGTTCAGTCACACGACTTACAGCTAAAGGAGCTAATGGGCTTGGTTTTAGTACCATCGTATTTCCTGTTAACAAAGCGGGTGCAATTTTAATGGTCGATAATGAAATTGGATAGTTCCAAGGCGTTATGGCAGATACCACTCCGATTGGATCATGGGTGATAATTGTTTTGCCATTTTCATGTTCTTTCGTTTCAGGTGCAGTTACTTTTTTAACATGCTCGCAAGCAAATTCCATCCACATAAGGGAAATTGCAATTTCTCCTTGTGCATCATATAGTGCTTTTCCGTGCTCACGGGATAATAACTCGGCAATTTCTGAACTCGCATCCTTAATTTTTTGAATCGCTCTCTTCATTCGGTTAATGCGATCATCCACATCACTCCATGCAAAATCCTTAAATGCATCATATGCCGCATCAATTGCTTTCATAGTCTCTTCTCTTGTATTGTTTGGTGCATAACCAACAATTTCTTCTGGATGAGTTGGATTTTCACGCGCTATTTTCTTTTCTGTCTGTATTTTTTCACCATTTATAATCGCATTTACCGTAATGGGTTCTGTAGTCAATTTTTTATGCCTCCAAATTTTATTCATACAAATGATAGTATGAAAATTCACTAACACAATTATTCAATCTGATATTCTTTAAATATCGAAAACTAGAGGCGGGACACTTAACGAACGATTTCGAGTATCCATTCTTTAATATCTACAAGCCGGTTGTATTTAGGCTTTGTATCCGATTCTGAAACAATAAGGGGTACAATGGAATCAACTTCATGAAGTGAGCCGTGTGCACCTCCCCCTGCATGGTCATGACTATGTTCTTCGATAAATTCATGGGATGGTTTAGCATCTACGATAATATAACGACCCTCATGTGAATGTAAGGCTCCATACAATCTCGAAAGACCATCAGGATAATTGCCATATTGAATTAATCTATCCTGTGAGATGGAAAAATCTAAAATAGAAAAGTCTCCTTCCAGATTCCAACTTTGGTTAAATGAATCTTTATATTGGCCGGTTTTTGAAAATGAAAGGACATTTTCCTTTTCTGGACTTATTACATAATTGAAATTCTTGTCTTTCCAAGCAATAAAACCAATCCGCTTATCCTCTTTTAATTGATCTATTATTTCATTCATCTCAATTTTTTCATCATTCAGGTTGATATATGCCATACGTTCATTAATAGCAATCGCTAATTGACCCTCAGGATTTTCTCCACTCCAAAATGAATAATTCTTAAGTATTTCATTAAGATCGATTAAACCCTTTTCTTTATCCTGTTCTATGGGAGATTGCGCACTATCCCCCATCACAATCCACGTTACTTCCTCAAGAGCTTCCTCCCAAGAATTGAATTGATTGAATAATTTCTGAATTGTTTGATCTATTTCTTCAATTGCACTCCCCTCTTCTATTCCTTTTCGATGCACCTGGGCATCGAGATCCGGAAGATAAGCAAGTGTAAAGGACGGCAATTGGTTATGTTCAATTAAGTAATTTAGCTCATTAACCGTAAAATCATTATTTACGCCCATCCGATTCCAAATAAATTTATGATTATCGTTATCAGGATTATATTGAGATAGCGCACCAAGCGATAAAATCGTCGGTCCACCAACTTCGATTTCTTTAGGAAGTAATTGCATCATTGAAAGGATTTTGGGCACGTATAATTGATGGATTGCATCTCCTCTATAGATTAATCCATTTATTGAAGCAGAAGGAATTTGAGCTTCCGCAAGCTGTTCATAAATGGTTTTCACTTCTGAACTTAAGTGTTCATTATTTAACCGAATAACACTATCTTTTGCTACATTTTTCACACCATTATTCCAAATTTCCCTCATTCCGCTCCCATAGCTGATCATTCGATTCTTCTCTTGGTTAAACCAAATAAGACCTGGTATTTTATGTTGATCTGCATAAGCACCGGTCAATATCGTACTATCAATTGCGACAGACATCGTTGGATAGGAGCTAATGACATCGGGGATATATTGCCCATTCTTTATTAAAAAAGAAAAAGCTGGTGCCTGGCCATTTTTCATTGCTTTTTTGAGTGGTTCGTTCATTAAGGAATCAATAGTAAGAAGAATGACAGGCTTCTCAGAGGATTTCACTTCTAGTTCATTCAAATTTTTGCTTGGGCTTACCGATATCGACATGATAACAATCGCTAGTAAAAAGACTAAAACCAATAAAAAACTGAAAATTTTTCTTTTCATAAATTCACCTATTTTGAAGTAATATCTTCATTATGCGTTTTTATCACGTAGTTTATGTGTAATAAAAAAGTCTGAATTTAGCCGATGCTAAATTCAGACCTATAGAAAATGGTAATTATTTCCTAAAAGAACACCTATATCTCTTTACCATTGCTTTATTCTGGTTCCACTACTAGTTGAATTTCACCTGAAGCTTTCCGGTATTCAACTTCTGCCAACTGCTCTCTTGTGAGAGGACGATTCGGATAGACATCACTTAATAGTCCAATATTCGTTGCCCACTCCCATTCTTTTGCATGCTCAGCAAGCGGTTCACGTTCTACTAGTCCAATCAGTCTTTCCAACTCTTGTATTCTCCTAGCCTGAGCATTTATTAAACGTTTTAATTCCTCATATTGTGCCAACGTTAATTCCTCCTTGGGACTTTGTATCGCTCTAGTCAAACCAACAAATTTAGCAAAATTTTGCGCAATAGACCTACCAGCATTTGCTAAAACAGTATCATTACGAAGTTTTGTTATGTCGATTAAACTGTCCATAAAGCCGCCTTCAATTAAAATCGAAGGCATAGTTGTTTCGCGAACTATGTGTAAATTTCCGCGTTTTACTCCTCGATCCCTAAGACCATAAGATTTAACAACTGCAGGATGGATTGCATTAGCTAATTCAACACTTCGAGGTTGAGGACTTGTATACACAAAGGTTTCAACACCTGTATGATTTCCCCACCGACTCCCAAGTGCATTGTGATGAAATGAAATATAGTAATTAGCAGACCATTTATTTGCCCCATCTGTACGTTCTCTTAACGGAACATCTCTTTGTCCTGTGGGATCATCAAATCTCCTAGTCATTACTCCTTTATATAGAGCCAATTCTTTTGCAAATGCACGGGCTACTTTATCGTTGAATGACCATTCTCTTTCTCCATCTGGCGTCCGTTTACCTGCTGTATGCAATCCATGTCCAGCATCATATCCAACTTTTATCATTTCTTATCACCCTTGGAAATAGTATATGCTAAAGGTCTTTAACTGCTAGAACAATTGACTGTGTTTTGAAAATACTTCCTCTATTAATATATATGAATTGATAGAATTTAAAGAGACATCCAATAATAAAAAGCCATAAACAATATTGCTTATGACTTGGTACAATCAATATACACTATACAATTATGTTACATTGGGGAAATATTTACTGCCTGTTAAAAACCACATTCCATAAGATGACTTCGTTTTCCTTCTATTCTTTTGAGTGATAAGTAACATTTCACTTCCGTTTTGAAGAAATCGTGCCTAATAAAGGAGTTGCTCTACTGGCCTGCTTCCATCACAGGGCACTAGCTACAAGATATTCATTGTTTTCTTCGAACCAATTCAATTTTTCTCTTAAACGTACAACTTCTCCTACTATAATCATACTCGGGTTTTTCACTTGCTCTTGAATGGCTATATCAAAAATTGTCTCAAGCGTTCCAATTATCGTACGCTGCTGATTTGTTGTTCCTTGATGTATTAATGCTACAGGTGTTTCTTTACTTTTTCCGTGGGCCAGTAATTGGTTTGTAATATAATTCAAATTCTTCATTCCCATATAAATGGCTAAAGTATCAACACTTTCCGCTAATAACGCCCAGTGAATATTATCAGTTTCCCCTTCCTTTCGGTGCCCAGTAATTACTGCAAATGAAGAACTATATTCACGATGAGTCACCGGGATGCCAGCGTACGCTGCAGCGGCAATCCCTGATGTGATACCAGGTACGACTTCAAAGCGTACGCCAGCTTCTCGACAAGCTGCTGCTTCTTCAGCTCCTCTTCCAAAGATAAATGGATCTCCTCCTTTTAAGCGTGTTACAACTTTTCCTTGTTTTGCATATTTCACTAATTCCAGATTAATTGTGTTTTGTTGCATCGTATGGCAATTAGGAAACTTACCGCAAGAAATTAGTTTTGCATCTTGTTTTGCATGTTTTAATAAATCTTTATTTACTAAACGATCAAAAAAAATGACATCTGCTAATTCAATACATTTTAACCCTTTTACTGTAATTAACTCCTCATCTCCTGGCCCAGCACCAACAATATAAACAACGCTCATATTAGAACCCCTCCACTTCGCTTATCGGATTGGTATTTTTCACTTGATGACGTTCATGTTTGCTTTTTGGTAATTTATGGTAGGTTAAATATAGTGCCAGCCCTGTAAAAATAAATCCTCCAATCATATTGCCGATTAATACAGGAAATTGATTCCATACCCACCAATCTGCAATTCCCACATCAGCACCTAGTAATATACCCGCCGGAATAACAAACATATTTACAACAGCATGTTCAAATCCCTGTGCAAAGAAAATGAGAATCGGTAACCACATTGCAACGATTTTGCCAATAGTGGATTTTGAAGTCATGGCCATAACTGCACCTAGTGTAACCATCCAATTGCAAAGAACCGCTTTAACTATTACTACAATAAGCCCTGTAGCACCCAATGCCTGATAAGTGAGCGTTTTACTTTCAGCCACATTAATAATCTTTTGGGCTACTGCATGGTCAGTGACTGTACCAAGATTCGTAATTGCTATTACAAATAATACAGCGTAAATTAACCCTCCAATTAAATGTCCAGCAATAACCCAAAACCAGTTATTAAGCATTTCTTTTACTGTTGCTTTTTTATCCATTACAGCTAGGGGAATTAATGCAAAATTCCCCGTTACTAATTCAAGTCCTAATAAGATGATAATGACAAAGACAGCTGGAAAAAGAACTGCCCCAACAATTCCTATTTTTGTTTGCATTTCAGCCGTAAATGCTAAAGTTGTTCCAAAACCCAATAATGCACCAGATAAAATACCACGAATAACTAAATCCTTTATTGGTATTTTCGCTTTATCTGCTCCAGCTTGAATCATATTTTCAACAACTATATCCGGTTTAATATAAGACATTTGCATCCTCCTCAAAAGGAAATCGTTTTGTGAACTTTCTTATAGTCGCAGAAATCAATAAAGCAGAATATATACATCGTCACCTTCAACCTCAACATCAAAGGTTTTTACACACCCATGATCAGGCTCTTGTACTTTTCCTGTCGTAATATCAATTTTCCAATCATGCATTGGACAGAATACATGCTGTCCACTTACTAATCCCTCTACCAGTACTCCACCTCTATGAGGACAGCGATTTTCAATTGCATGAAAGCTTCCATTATTTAAACAGAAAAGTGCTATTTCTACCTCTCCTATTCGTATTGTCTTTCCAAAACCCTTAGCAACCTCATCAACTTTAACGACCTTTATACGTTCTGCAATTTTTTTCATTGCTTTCCCTCCAGTTTGTTATTGTTGTACCGTTACTTTTTCAAATAGTTCATTTTTAATTTTTTCATTGCCGATAATTTTCTTCCAAGGATCTTCTTGCACTGTAACTGCTATATTAAGGCGTTCATTTAGTTCTTTTCGTTCTTTTGGATTTTCCATAACTACTCTGATATTTTCCAGGCCCATACGCTCCAACCATTTTGATGTTCGCTCTAAGTAAACGCCAGTTTCGCGATAATACTGGAAGTAGGCTGAGGCATATTCAATCACCTCTTCAGCGGTTTTTACTTTGCCGAGCAGGTCGGCAGCACGTAAATGTGTCCCGCCATTTCCACCTACATACATTTCAAAGCCTCCTTCTACCCCAACAATCCCAAAGTCTTTAATACCGGATTCTGCACAATTACGAGGACACGCCGATACGGCCATTTTAAATTTATGTGGTGAACCAACACGTTCTAATCTTTTCTCTAAAGCAATTCCCAGACTCATAGAATCCTGTGTGCCAAATCTGCAGAATGTCTCACCTACACAGGTTTTAACAGTACGCAATGTTTTCCCGTAGGCATAACCCGAAGGCATATCAAGCTCTTCCCAAACCTTTGGTAAATCCTCTTTTTCAATACCGAATATATCAATTCGTTGACCACCTGTAACTTTCAGCAATTTTGCATTATATTTATCTGCCACATCGGCAATTTTGCGTAATTGATCTGAGTTCGTTACTCCTCCATACATACGAGGAACAACTCCGAAAGAACCGTCTTTTTGAATATTGGCATGTAAACGTTCATTCACATAGCGTGATTCACTTTCATCTTCATATTCGAGCGGATGTATCATGCCTAAATAATAATTCAATGCTGGTCTACATTTCGAACATCCATCTGAAGTAGTCCACTCCAATACATTCATTACTTCACGAGTATGCATTAACTGTTTTTCACGAATAGCCTCAATGACCTCGTCCCGTGATAGACTAGTACAACCACATAGGGTTTCCTTTTGAGTTGCAGGATCAAAGTTATCTCCTAAAGTAATTTCAAGTAATTCAGAGATTAATGATTTACAGCCACCACACGATCGTGATGCACTAGTACACGCTTTTATGCCCTCAACGGAATTGCAGCCTTGTTCGTGGATAGCCTGTACAATGGATCCTTTGGATACCCCGTTACATCCACAAATAACTTCATCAGCTTCCATGGATGCAACAATACTTTCACCAGTATCTCCTCCAACTGGCTGTAGCAGACTAACTTTAACCGTATCTGAAATATCTGCTTGTTTTTTTATCATAGAGAAAAGACGCGTTCCTTCTCTGCTATCGCCGAACAACACTGCACCAACTATTTTCTTACCTTTAAAAACCACTTTTTTATAAAGACCATCTTGTTCATCATAAATCCTTAGCGCTTTTTTCTCGCCACCTTCGATAAACTCCCCTGCCGAGAACACTTCCACACCAGAAACTTTTAGTTGAGTAGATACAACCGAACCTTCATATGGGGAGGATTCTAATCCACAGATTGCTTTTGCCAGCACTTTTGCCTGTTCAAATAGAGGTGCTACTAAGCCATATGCAATTCCATCATGCTCTGCACACTCACCAACTGCATAAATATGGGGGATGCTTGTTTGTAAGTAATCGTTAACGATGATACCTCGATTTGTATTCAGCCCAGTTTTATGGGCTAGCTCAATATTCGGCTTAATACCCACTGCCATTACAACTAAATCACAAGCCAGTTCATCTCCATCAGCGAATTTTAAATACTCCACTCGGTTTTCGCCAATTATTTCAGTTGTGTTTTTCTCTAATAAAAATTTCATTCCCTGTCTTTCTAAATCTGTTTTCAGTAGAGAAGCAGCAGTAGCGTCTAACTGGCGATCCATTAAGTTATTACCAAGGTGGACAACCGTTACTTCCATTCCTAAGTTTAATAAACCTCTCGCTGCTTCCAAACCTAGCAATCCACCACCAATAACAGCAGCCCTGCTATAATTCTTCGAAGCATTTACCATTTCATCGGTATCTTTTATATCTCGAAATGTCGTAACGCCTTCTTTATCGCTACCTGGAATCGGCAAAATGAATGGCTTTGATCCTGTTGCTATTATTAGTTCGTCGTAAGGAATTGCAGTACCTATATTCGTGGTAACCACTTTTGTATTAATATCAATTCCAACAACTTTTTCATTTACAAATAACTGAATATCATTTTCCTCATACCAAGACCAATCATTCAATGTGATATCATCTACCGTCGTATCACCCTGCAGCACCTTGGACAAAAGAATTCGATTGTAATTTGGGTAGGGTTCTTCTCCTATAATCGTAATCTCGAAACTACTTTTCGAAACATGTAGTATTTCCTCAATCGTTTTTACACCAGCCATACCATTTCCTATAAGAACTAATTTTTTTTTGCTCATATATAATCCTCCTCGAAATCGCGATTGATTTGACAGAAAATTCTAAAACCTATATGTCAGATAATATCACATAAGACTCATTTGTAAAGCGTCTTTTTATACAAAAATTATTGTTAACGTTTACATTTAAACACGAATTATACAAAAATAAGTTAAATACGAGCTCCAAATAGCTATCTTAAGTTATTTTGTGTTATTTTTTCTAACATAAGTACTTTTCAACATAATTTCTGTTAATATAGAATTATTAAATAAGGAGGAGGATATAGATGGGTGGATTAGATTACAAATGCATCGCTTTATTAGGAACAAGAAAAATAGATGAGCAAATAAATATTATCAAGCAACTCGGTGGAACTGCTGTACACCGCCCCGCTCAAGGAACCTTATTCTTTGATTCTAGTTTTATTGGAAATGAAGTTAAAGAGATTATCAACGGAAAATTTGAATGGATCCTCTTCACTACTGGTATTGGAATTGAGAAATTATTCGAGGTTGCCAAAGAAATGGACCATGAAGAAGGCCTAAGAGAGGCTCTCCAAAAGATGAATATTGCTATACGTGGTTATAAGTCAGCTAACACATTAAAAAAGAGAGGCTTAGTACCTATGGTAAGGGATGATGACGGAAGTATTTCTGGTCTGATTCGCCAAATGCAGTCATATGATTTGAAGGATAAAACCGTGGCAGTTCAACTTTATGGTGATCCCGCAGTTGAACTCATTAATTGGTTAAAAGAACAGCAGGCTAATTATCAAGAAATTATTCCTTACCAACATATTCCTCCAAAGAAGGATATTTTGGAACAATTAATGGATGAAATACTAACAAATCAAGTTGATGCAGTAAGTTTTACAAGTATCCAGCAAGTTCGGTTCCTTTTCAACCACGCAATAGAGAAAAATCAGAAATCTGAGCTTCTACAAGCGTTTGAACATCAAGTACTTGCTCTTCCTGTCGGGAAAGTTACAGGTAAAGCATTACATGATCGAGGTGTAGAAAGAATGATTGTACCTCAGGACGAAAGAATTGGAAGTGCACTAATGACTTTAAATAAATATTATAAGGAATCTGTCATAAATCAAAATAACTAGTAAGAAGTTGCTGGGACAAAACCCAAAAAACCATTTTTCTCGAGAAAAATGGTTTTTTTCAGTGTGTGAAAACTGATCTTTTTGCGTGCATGTTGAAAGTCTGCAGTCTCAAGTATCGTCATCTTTTTAGTAAACACTTTAATCTGCAATCAATTTATAAAGTATCCGTATGTTATCATTTATTTCGCTAGTTTTATTGAAATTTCTACTTAAGTCCCAACTTTTTCAATCTAAACTTATTAAATTTTATTTTCTATTTACATTTTCCTTCCTTCTACAATTCATTTTACTTCATAGAATGTAAGTATATTAAGTTGAAGGGAGATAGTTTATGTTCGCTGTTCATTTTTACGAAAGAAACACACTATTTATTAGTAAATTATTAAATGAAGTTCCTGCAGTTGGTTCTGAGATTAAACTGAAGGGACGTAAAGGTAAAATTACAGATGTAGCCGAAATCGAGGAAAATAGATTTCATGTACAAATTGAATTAGAAGTTATTAAGAAAGTTCCTTTAGTTGGTGCTGTTGATAAAAAGAAAAGAAAATAGTGTACAAAGCTTCTCGAAGGCTGGGACAAATCAAAAAATATCAAATTTCTCTTTGAGAAATTTGATATTTTTTGATTTTGCTAAATTGAATTACGGCGCAAAAAAACAATGCACCTGTCGCTTCGCTTTCGGTGCAACAAAAACAATGCTCTGCAGCAAAAGGCATAGCCGAAATCTATACTCGCCCCGAAACGAAAATCTATTCAAGCTTTAATTCCTTAGCAAAGATTCTTAATCACTCAAAGATTTTTCTACTTCTAACCAAACTCTGAATATTTTATTGATTTCTATTTGCATCTTCAATGATCCAATCTGCAGCCGTAAACAAATCCGGAAAAATAGCATCAGCTAGTGGATCGCTTTTACCTAAAAACACCGTTTTGGTTCCAGCTTTTTTCCCAGCCTGAATATCTGTATCGGTATCACCAACCATATATGACCTTGGTAAATCAATCTCATACTTCTTCCCTAAATCAACAATCATTTTACTTCCTGGTTTCCGGCATTCACAACCCGCTTTTGGTTTATGTGGACAAAAAGCAACGTCATGAACTTCTGCACCAGATTTTTTTAGTTCTTTAATCATATGTTCGTGAATTTTAATGAGTTGAGCTTCCTTCATAAATCCAAGCCCGACGCCACCTTGATTGGTTACAACAAAGATATGATCAAAATAATTATTTAGCTTATTTATAGCTTCAGGTACACCAGGCAGAAAATAAAAATCCTTTGGTTGATTAACAAATTTTACTCGATTGGTTAAAACCTCATTGATTACACCATCTCGATCTAAAAACACTGCCCTTTTCACATTCATCACACCCTTTTATTTACTTCTCTATTTTTACTGTACTCACCAATCAATCTATGAATTTTTAAAGTGAGCTTATTTTTCAAAAAGTAAGTTTTCGCTCTAACTGAAATTATATTAACTTGCTTTGCAATTCTAGAAGGAACGGTTTTAATCTCGACTGTTTTAACCTTTTTCGCTATAGAAATAATATCGCCTTTTATTTCTCGGCCATTTTCCATAACTTCTACTGTAAATGTTTCTATCAAGGCGACAAACCAAACTGTTACGAGCAGCATTGTAATGACAATGTCTAGTATTTGTTCAACAGGACTTATTTTATCCATTGTAAAAATCATCTTGAACAAAAAGAAGATTACACCGGAGCCGGTACTGACTGAAGCGTTATACAGGATGTAATTGTATGAAACCTTTGTGCCTAGATAATACATTACGATAGCAATAGATAACATCATTAACAAACAAATAAGCAATAGATATGGGTAACTCATTATTTCACCTCTTTTTCCAATTATATTAATTATTACCTAACAATTGGTTTTTAATTCAAATGGTGGGGATTCTGAACAATACAGACCTTTTTGGTATTCATGGCACAGAAAAAAACCTTTAACAGGTTACAGAGTGTAGATAAGGTCAATTACTCGAAATTGACTATATGTTTTATTTTTAAAAAATTAATGCAAACCTAGACCGTCTTGACAACACTTGAAAACAATGCGGTCGCCTAAACGTTAACCCGAAAGTACAATATCTTCATGAGGGACGAGCGAGGCAACCAACCCAGGACAAAGAGTCCGTCTGTAACCTCAACCTGGTCTTTTAAATTGATATTTACCAAAAAAAATTCAATTTAGTTACATTATTCAAGCTGTTCCGACACAGAATAGGAATGGTGATGAGTGACTAATTTCGTCACTTTTTATATTGGGAAAAGCAGCTCATTGAAAAGAAATCAAGGTGGTGAGATATTATATTCTCTTTTCACTTCCCTATCAACTATGAAAATAAACATTAGGAGTGAGTAACAATGAAAAAAGGAAACAAAGTTTGGATTTATTTCCTTACTGTTTTGCTTTCTATCGGGTTATTCGGTACAAGCATTCTTCCCGTCCACGCTCATGAAGACATGCACAAATTTCACGAAGAGTATGATAAATTAGATGATGCAGCAAAAGCAAAAGTGGATGAGTCATTAAGCACATTAAAATCTGATTTAAAAGAAATGGGTTTAGAGGTTCCTCAGAACAAATTCCATGAACAAATGAAGAATTTAGATAAAGAAACCCAAGAAAATGTAAAAGCAATTTTTAAACAAGTAAAAGAAAATAAAATGACTAAAGAAGAAGCTGATAAAAAGCTAGCTGAACTAGGTGTTGACCCACCCAAACATAAAGAATGTAAAGTATTCGAGAACCTTGATGAAGAAACAAAAGAAAAAGTAAAAGCAATTTTTAAAGATCAAAAAGAAGGCAACATAACGAAAGAGGAAGCTCATAAAAAACTCGCAGAACTTGGAATTGAAATGCCTAAGCATCCAATGAATGAAAGTTTTGAAAAATTAGATGATGCAACTAAAGCAAAAGTTAAAGAACGTGTGGAACAAGCGAAATCTGAACTTGAACAACTGGGTGTAAGTCTCCCTAAAAAGTTTGAGTTCTTAACACAATAAAAAAGTGAAGTTTGGTATTCTCTATTAGAGGGTACCTTCTTTTTATGTAGGAATTAAAAAGTGTAGACAAAGTCGAATTGCCACTTTGTCTACACTCTAAAAGTAATCATCAATCTAACAAAAAGACTTAAACAAAATTATCCTTGTCATTTTTGCCTTTACCATCATTCTCATATAATTCAGTAGCTCGATTGTTTCGAACTTCTGGATTATTTGATGATTGGTCAGAGTCTGTAGTTCGATTTTTCTGTACTTCTAAGAAGTCAGCTTCTTCACCAAACTCAGTTTGATAATTCATATTTGTGTAGGCATTGCTATGATTGTTATTGGCAATTTCTACATCATTTTCATCATAAGCCTTAAATAGTAATGGGATACTAAGTAATCCAGCTAACCCGACTAAACTATAGACAATTCTTGATAAAGCCGAATCCTGGCCACCAAACAGTGCTGCCACAAGATCAAATTGGAATAAACCAATCAATCCCCAATTAATAGCGCCTACAATGACAAGAACTAAAGCAAGTCGATATATGATTCCCATGTTTCCCCTCCTATAATTAATTTATTTACTTACTTACTTACACAATTTTTTTCTTATTGTGTTCATTTATTTTTTGCAATTCTTTTTGATTTATACACTTAAATATGTATATCTCCAAAAGTGTATTCATACTATAAAATATACTGAAACTCATTTGCCCAAATTTACATTGTTTATAATATTTGTATGGGAATGTTCGCTATGATTAGAAAGGACGACTTTGAATGATTATTAAACAAAGATTATTAAAGAAAAACGACGTTATATGGTGTAAGGAATCGGATAATAGTACCCAAGTATTAGCAAAGCTGAAGACTTCCGGCTATCGGTGTATTCCCATTTTGGATAATAATGGACAAAAGTTTGTCGGAAACGCTTATAAAGTTGCCATTCTTGAGCACATGTTGGAGCATGAAAAAGAAGAAGTACCGATTGCCGAGTTAGCAAGAGATCAAGATGGAACGATCTTCGAAGAGAGTTCATTTTTTGAAAGTTTTTTTTCCATCAAGCGACTGCCCTATCTCGCCGTTCTCGATGAAGAACAAAATTTCGCAGGAATCCTAACACATTCAAAGGTATTTGAACTATTGGAAGAAGCTTGGGGATATAAAACGGGAAGTTGTGCACTAACTATTGCTTTGCCTGATACAGAAGGAATATTAGCAAAAGTCCTTACACTTGTTAAGAAAAAAACATCTGTTCATAGTGTTTTTACCATTGATGATGATAATTGGTATTTAAGAAGAGTGATTCTAACACTAGGAAAAGACGCCAATCAAACGACAATCAAAGAAATTGAAGAATTGCTTCATAAAGTTGGTGCCCGTCTAATCGATGTCGAAGTATTTAATAAAGATAAATTTTCAAAGTAATAGTATCAGTCTTTTTTTACAATTTGATGAAAATAAAAAGCGCGATTGGAAGATTGCCCAATCGCGTTTTTTTAATTTAGATTAAATTTATAAACATCTCGACCATTTAATTCTTGAATCGGTCGATTATTTTGCAAGAAAATTGAACTGAAACGGTTAATTTGATCATCAGACATTTCAATTGGCTGCTCTAGAATAAACCAATTCACACCTTCTGTACATGGTGGTGCTGTTATCGAGCCCATATATTGGTAAACACTTTTTTGTTCAGGTAATAATAATTGCAAATCAACCGGATTTTTTAATACTTTTGCAGCCTCAACACTATCTGTTGGAATCTCATCCCACATTTCGGCTAACACAAGGTTTTCTTCTCCACTTTCGATAAACAATCCAATGATCGCCATTTCCCCTTCTTCGGACTTATGATATAAATGAGCCTCCATATCAAAGTATTGACCATTTAACTGATGTTCGCTTGGTGAATGGAAATGGATACCTGTCAATTTGTATTCTTTATTATTAATTAACAAGGAGTTTTCAAGGGTTGTTGAATTTGCCTCAATTGTATGCCCGATATTTTCAACTGTGAATATTGCCTGATCATAATTAAGTGAAATTTGTTCTGCTAATTTCACCGCTTCCTGTTGATCTACCCCTTCTTTTATTTCGATGTTAATAGGTGATTGAAGCTCGCCTCTGCCACATGCTTCGTAATTTGAATTTACATTCATCCATTGTTCAGGGCCATTCTCACCTGTATATGACCAATAAACATCAGCTGCAGTTAATTGTTGTTTATTTTCTACAGGCGCCTGCTCTGTCGTATCAATTGCAAAGTATCCAATGACACCTATAACAACAACAAGTGATAAAAAGGCATAGATGTAATTTTTACGCATGATTTTATTTCTCCTTTTTAATGCTCTTTTTATCAAGGTAGCCAATTTATACGCTTTTCTATTCACCCTTGGAGAAATTTAATATTGATTTAATCTTTATTAAAAAAGGTGAGACAAGACCTGAAAACACCATTTTCCTAGAGAAGGAAAATGGTGTTTTCTCGATGTAGCTAAAATTGATTTCCGTTGCGGGGACGCGCATCCTCTGGCACGGCTCGACACGAGCGTCTCTCACTCGTGCTGTTCCCCTTGCAGTCGCCCCTCCTCTCCAACCAATTTATAAAGTATCAATTTCTTAATGCAGGTTTCTACATTCTTAGAAGAAATCCCAGTCTTCAAAGAATTTTACTACTTAAATAAGTGATTTCGTATCCTGTATCGTTCTGATCAGAGTAAGTAAAACAGGCCGCCATTTATGATTTCCACTTTAATACGCGGGTTAAATCTTTCTTTTAAACCTTTTTTTTCAATTTCGTAGCTTTCCGGTTTTTCTTCAACTCCATCATAGAAGAAGTCCAGTACTTCCAATTCTTTTTCCCATCTCATTCTTGCCTCTTCTGCCCATGAATGGTCATCATTTTGAATAATGTTCTGAATCATGGAATCAAGACGTTCTAATGCTCTTGTGGGCTTTATTATATATTGAAGACAAAATTTTTCATCCGGCATATCAGTCTTTAGATTAAGCTCACTGACATATTCATGAAAATTATCTTCAATCTCACCATTAATTAAATTAATTCCTAGAGAATACAGGACTTCCTTTGTTTGATCAGAATAGTAGGAAACTTTATAATTCACACAGAAATATGGGGTTAGCATCCCTTTCCCTTCATTTCCATCGCTATGGTGATACATTTTGACAAAGGAACCTAATTCCTTCGTTGCTTTAAAAATTTGATGCAGCCGCCCTGAACCGAAATGAATAATTTCACCAATAAATTGATTTTGTATTTTCGTCCGATCCGTAATTAAATTTAGTCTCGCCGGATTTGCAGGACTATTGGTCGCTTCAATATATTGCCAATAAAATGGCCTATTCATTATTCTTTTATCCATATCAGCAGTTAGTTGTACGGAAAGCATATGTCCCTCGTCAGAAAGGACCTCACAATTTGTTTCTTTAAAGAATATTTTTAAATAGTCATGAACTTGTTCTGCATACATCTTGATGCTTCCTCCTTTTGTTCATTAAACTATCAAGTGTTTGTTATTTATTCGCTTTTTGCTATTTAGCCTTTCGCGTCAGGATATCATCTAAATCTCCAACTACTTTTTCAAAGACATCAATTTTACTACCTAATAAGTCCAATATCTTTTGTTCTATCGTATTTTCAATTGCTAAATTGTATATATGCACGTCTTCTTCTTGTCCCAGACGATGCACACGTCCGATTCTTTGTTCAAGCTTCATTGGATTCCATGGTAAATCATAGTTGATAACGTGATGACAAAATTGGAGGTTGATCCCCTCACCGCCGGATTCTGTGGCAATCAGGACCTGATCTCGTTGACGGAATAATTGTTTTACCCAGTCTCGTTTGCTTTTACTATACTTACCATTAAAAAGAACACTCGTAATTCCCTTTGTATATAAGTACCACTGTAAATAAGCTTGAGTAGCACGGTACTCTGTGAAAATAATAACCTTATCAT
Organism: Ureibacillus sp. GCM10028918; assembly: GCF_042666115.1. Classification (NCBI taxonomy): domain Bacteria; kingdom Bacillati; phylum Bacillota; class Bacilli; order Caryophanales; family Caryophanaceae; genus Ureibacillus; species Ureibacillus sp. GCM10028918. The sequence continues at coordinate 546,178 of NZ_JBHTFK010000002.1, read as the reverse complement.
TTGCTTTTTCGATAATTTCTATTACTTTCTCTGCCTTTGAATTGATTTCAAGCTTTATTAATTTCGCCAGTATTGCTTCGATAAAGTCACTTTCTTCTTTTGTCGCACATTTTTGAATCATTTTATTAAGGGTTAGGTATGTTGCTTCTTTACTACTGCACATTTCCTTAAGCAAAGTTACCATTGTAAAGGAACTAGAAAAGATTGATGAAACCGTTTTCAAATCGCTGATCATGTCATAGACTTCTCTTTCTTCCGGGGTGTACTGAATTGGTATGGTTTCTACTTTTCGGCTTGTCCATTCAATTCCGGTATCCTGTCTTCGATTTCTGACCATCACTTGATTGACTAATTCTTTTAGATATTTTTCTCCATCCATCGAATTTTTAGTAGTTGAAAAGGATGCTTGGAATGACTCATAGTTCCCGAGATGTCCCGGCTTTAATAAAGAAACAAGATAAAAGATTTCAAAGACATCATTTTGTATCGGAGTAGCTGTTAATAGTAAACAAAATTTCTTCTTCAAGCTTTGAACAAACTCATAGATTTGAGTCTTATGATTTTTTAGTTTATGTGCCTCATCAATAATAATCATGTCATAATCTTGTTCGTATATTTTTTCTCGATGCGGACTTTTTTTCGCCGTATCCATACTCATAACAACTACATCATAATGCTCAATAGGCGTATTTTTTCTATAGGCAATCGCCGGAATAAAAAAACGCATATTCAATTCTGTTACCCATTGATTTTGTAAGGAAGCTGGTACTAAAATAAGTACCTTTTTAACAATTCCACGAATCATATATTCTTTCATGATGAGTCCTGCTTCAATGGTTTTCCCTAATCCTACTTCATCAGCAAGAATCGCTTTACCATTCATTTTTTCAATAACAGTTTGAGCTGCTTCAACTTGATGCGGCAACAGCTGTATATTGGTTAAAAATTTGAGAGCTTGTAATCCTGAGAATTCAGGAATTAAATTCATCTTTTCAATTTCATAGCTTTTGTTGTAAAGTGTCCAACTATCCCATGGACCATCTTGCTCAAAACGTTCGATAAAGTCCTCTCGCCAGTTTGAAGACCTTTCAATAATCATAACGACACCTCGCTTGTTATACATTTTAGCTTGTCCAAAAATTGAAAACATATGAATTTTCGAAAATAAAAAAGGATAGAGGTATTTTGAGTAGTATTGTATGTTAGCAAAAAAATACACATTCTCTTAATGAAGTTTCATTTGATAAGTGCATTCAATGAAGCTTCAATGCTGTGTCCTGGGATTTTGCTATTTGGAGGAAATCATGAGGAAGAGGACAGTTTAAAACTGTCCACTGGGTTATTATTTTTGAGATTCGGCTACTTTTTTTACTCGCTCCACGAATTGAATAACGACTTTATTAGAACCTAGCATTACTAGTGGTTTCAAGAACCATTTTAGTGGCTTATTGGTCGTTGTATATTTAAAATAAGTTGTGTCAAAATCGATTTCTTTCAACTCATATTCCGCTGTAATTTCAAACATATTAGCCAAAATAAAACCAACTTTTAACATCTTGTAATCGCTTCCATTAACATAAGCAAGGGTTTCCACTTCATATTCCTGTACTCGGCTTCCTTCGCGGTACTTTTGAAGGTAAATGCTGCCGATCTTTTCTGGTGTAAGTTTGATTGGTTCATTAGCCACTACTTGAGGCATTATTTTTTGCATCTCTTCTAAATTTCCATCTAATAAATTCCATACTTGTTCAATTGGTGCTTTAATTTCAATATCCTTCGTCCAAGATTTCATTTATTACCTCCAATTTATAGTTGTCAACTACTTAAACATCACATTTTACTATTAATTTTAACATAATCTTATGATAAGAAAATTAATTTTGAGTAATTGATTCTACTTTAAAACTACCTAAGTATATAAAAAAAGAAAAATATTGTAAATTCTGAACCTATCTATTAAAATATTTTAGTACACTCTTTGTATACTATTTTATACATTCTATATAATCACTGTTTATTTATTTACCGAACAATATCAATTTCTATCAACAATATGAAAACACTATAGTAAATGCTATATATTTGTGCACAAAATATATATTAACATAATAAATGCGATGAAAAATTTTAAATTTTCCAACTATTTAAGTCGCTTTAATTTTTCATTTTTCAACCCATTTTTTTCTAAATAATTCGTCATTTTTCGAGTTTTTGTCGACTATCCTAATCTGCTTTTTGACAAAATAATTTGACTTTCTACTCAAGATGAAATCAAGTCTTGAATATTCTTTCAACTCTTTTCTATCACGGTTTTACTTGATTTACGCAACATAATAAATATAAAAACTCGATTGTTTCTGACAGTGATTATAGAATATTAGTACAACTTGTGACAAATTTGTGAATTTCCAATTAACAACCACGAACCGACATAATTTTTATGAGAACTAATATACAATTACTTAAGTAAAAACAAATTATATTAAGCAATTAATATAATACTAAATCATGGGGGATTACTAGAATGAGAAGTAGATTTTACAGACAAATTTTAAAACTATTAATTGAAATGAAGAGAAAAGATATGTATAAAAAAGCAAACGATTTAGGTTTTACACATCCAGAAACTGTTACATGCAGTCAAGAATTAGATGTATTACTGAATATATACAGTCACAAAGCAGCATAAGGGTCAAGGAGGAGTTTTTATTAAGACAATACAATATTTATCCGATTATGAACCCAGTTAGACATGAGTTAATCTGTCTAACTTGGGTTTATTTTTTTGAATTCTTATACTTTTTTAAATCAACTCACTTGGAGAATAAAAAAGAGTTTATTATGATTGAAAACAACCCCATATATCACATCTTTTTTAAAATGGTCTGGGCTTACTATATTAATGTCTATATCTATCGCTATCCCTCTAACACCTACAAGGTATCTAAGTTAATAATGAAACAAAAGCTATTTGTTTATGTAGCGCCTTTTCGCTTTGCAATGCTTTTTCAAGCTTAATCTATGGCTCCCTCTCAAATCGCTTGGGTATGATCATTTTTCTTCGAAGAAATACCTAATGTTTATAAGACATTTATAAGGACTTTTAAATTCAAATTTCTTTTCCATATCTTTTGGGTAATTGAAACTTTTAACGAATAGATTTCGTATAAATGAAAAGGGTGCAATCAGACGTAAAGGAGTGACATTATTGAAAGCCATTACAAAAAAACGAAGAAATGCTTTTTTAATTGATTTAGCTATATCTGGTGTCGTGAATGTCGGGGTCGAATACTTATTAAGAAAGAAAATAAAAAATGAAGCTTTTCACGCTCTTGTGACGCCTACTGCAGTATTATGGACACTGGAGTATGTACAATTACGTAATAGCGGACAAACTCTGGGATACAAAGCTGCAGGACTGGTAGTTGAAAATGCAAATGGCGCGGAAGTAACACCTACCCAAATTGTTAAACGTATGGCTTACCGTGATTTCATTGGTACTGTCGATTATGTATTTAAAAGAAAATCCTTCGAAAGTCAGAATGGCGAAATACTACCCCACGATCGAATTGCCGGTACCGTCGTGAAAGAAGCATAGTAATTGATTAAAGGGTCACCTTCTTTGCCTGAGGTGACCCTTTTTACATTCACATATTATTTCCCAATCGGATTGTCTGCTCCGATTTTACCCGAATAGTTTTTTAATGCATCCACGAAAACAAATTCTCTTTCCGGGTATCGATAACATGTTAACTTTCCGCCAAACACTGCCCCTTGATCAATATTGATCGTGTTATTTATCATCATGGGTTCAGCTTTTGGATCATGTCCCCACACAATGAGCATTTCTCCTTGATGATTTTTAAACCAATCTTTTCTAATGGGCTTTCCCTTTTCATCCATCCCAGCCACATCTCCATATCGACAAAAATCTTTAATCCTTGAATTTTCTCTTCCTATAAATTCGTCTTTTATCCCGGCATGAGTACAGACGACTTTGTCTTTCCCCTCATCCGTAATGATATAGTGAGATGGGGCTTCCATTAATAATGTTTTCAGCCTAGCTTTTAAAACACTTGCTTTTTTTCCACCATGTTTCTTCTCGTATTGTTTAAATTCTTCTTCGACATTTTCATCACCATGTCTCAGTTGAACTTTCCGTCCATCTAACCAGCGTGCAATCTTCCATCCGTGATTACTATCAATCATAAAGGCTAAACCAGCTTCCACGTGGTTTAGGAAAAACAACATAGATTCAATAGATTGGGGTCCCCTACTCATTACGTCACCTAATGATAGGATTTTTCTTCCCTCTGGATGAATATATAGGCCTTTTTCGTTCTTTTGATAACCTAATTTTTCTAGTAATGTTATGAACTCTTCATAACAAGCATGGATATCTCCTATAATATCCAAACCATAGCCTAATTCAATACGCATCAAAACCCTCTCCCTTTTATAGCATACTAATTAGTATGACTAAAATAGCACGTTATTTTTCACGAAATTTCAATAACTCGCTACTAACTGAATATGGTAAACTGGCAGAATAGGGGGTGTTTTTGTGATAATTCGAACAATTCAATTAAGTGATACATCAAAATATCTGGAATTAAATAAAAAAATAGATGAGTCTGGCTATATGCTATATGAACCTGGTGAAAAGCAAATTTCTTATGAACAACAAAAAAAGATTATAGAGAATATCCTATCGAATAACAAATCCACAATGTTGGTAGCTGAGGTAGATCATCAACTTGCAGGCTTTATCGCTGCCATTGGAAGTAATTTAAAACGAACACAACATCGAGCATCTATTGTACTTGGTGTTCATGAAGAGTTTCGAGGAAGAGGCATTGCTACCGAACTATTTAAGAATTTATTTACTTGGGCCAAAAAAATGGGTATTACACGTTTGGAACTAACAGTAATCAAAGAAAACGATAACGCTTTTAATTTATATCGAAAAGTTGGTTTTGTATTAGAAGGGGAAAAGGTACACTCTTTGATGATTAACGGAGAACCTAGGAACGAATACTATTTATATAAATTATTATAAATGATGCGTTTTAATTAACATTTAGTTTCCTTCACGCTCGATATACGAACCATTTCTACTAATTTTTGTGAGGTTTTATTTTTTAGTAATTTAGTATCCACTTCAAACTTTTAAAGAAGTTTTGTAGATTAGGCAGCAAAACTTCTTTATCACAATTACATTGCATGAATACTCTAGATTGTTTTTTCTATATCTTTCCACATTTCATGTGCTACTTCTTCATCAAAAGTACTGTATAATCGATAGTTTTCTTCATCTAAAATACGAAAATGTTTGCTTATTAGATTTCTTTGAAGCTTGAAACCCTTATGCTCAATGATATTCTTCCACATTACATGACCACCCAATGTTTTTTCTTGCGGTCTAATAGTCACATCTTGCACCGTGAGTTCTATTACCTCGATTGGGTCTCCTCCAAAATGTTTATGTAAAAGTGTACTTTCACGGAATATCGCACAAATGGCAATCGTTGTTGTCCAATCTGCCAATGCTCTTCCTTTTTCTATTTGAATAATGTGTTTCTTTGAGACTCCAACTATTTCAGCCATCTTATCCTGAGTATAGTGACTCTCCTTTCTTATTACTCTTAAATTTTCAGAAACAATATGGATAATAAAATCACGATCCATTGTATCACCTCAAAATTTTTAACTATTAATTCTATTTTGGTAAATTTTTATGTAAATCCTCTCAAAGTATAGACTATAAAAACGTCAAAAAGGTTACAGTTTTTCTGAATTTTTTAAATCCATTTATGAAATCAGGACTTTTTTACCAAGCGTCAAAAAATACTTATAGACAAAGTCGTTTATCAACTTTGTCTACACACTGACTCAATATACGTTATCGGACTAAGAGTTTATTTTTTATGATGTGATTAATTTTGATAATCTTTTCTTCATATACCCCTTCCACTCTTCTGCAAGAGCCTCAACAGAGAGTAGAGTTTGCATCGATTCTATATCTTTTGGTCGGTGGAAATACACTTCATTGCTCCAAAGAATAGATATCTCTTTTGGATTTTTTTCAATCAAGGTAATTTGTGAATCCTTTTGGACTTTTCCTTCTTGAAGCACTCGTCAAAAATAGCCGGTCAGTCCTGTCTCTACCATACGTTTCATCAAAGTTGGAAGACCTGTCCGTTTATTGATTGTACTGCAAGGAACACGACCTTGTGTTATTTGGACTACCGCATCACCTAGTTGATAAATATCTCCTATACATACATCTGACTCCAGCATGTTTGTCACAGTGATATTTTCTCCAAAAGCTGAATCCGGCAATCCAATCCCGAATTCTTCTTCCCATAAAATATAATGTTCAAATGGATAGACGCACACAGCCCGATCTGGACCACCATGATGCTTCAAATCCGAAACGCCATCACCCACAAACCCCTCCTTTGTCAGGAAAGCTTCGTAAATTGATTCCTTGCAAATTGCTGTCTCTAACTGACGTTCATTTTCATATGTCATTTTTTTTGGTAAACCGATAGAAAAATTTTTAAGTAAGATTTCTTCATGCTTAATCATTATTATAAAACTCACCTTCATATTTCTTATTTAATATTTAAATTATAAATTATCGTTTAAAGGAATGGTAGTTATTGGAACAGGAAAGTGATAGACTAAGCAATCTCCCATAAAAACGCCTTACTGCAAAAAAATTGTTTGAAATGCCCAAAAAAGACATCTCAAACAATTTAACTTCCCTGGGATATTCGCTCAATAATGGTTGCATTTGCCATACCCATTCCCTCACAAATCGCTAATAATCCATAGCGGGTATTGGTACGATCTAATCTATTTAATAGTGTAACCAAAAGTTTTGTTCCCGTTGCACCTAATGGATGTCCGAGTGCAATTGCCCCTCCATCGGGGTTTAATCTTTCAGGATCGGCTTCTATATCCTTTAACCAAGCAAGGGGTACTTGTGCAAATGCCTCGTTCACTTCATATGTGTCAATATCCGCTATAGATAATCCCGCCTTTGCAAGAACTTTTCTTGTTGCCTCAATTGGTCCTGTTAACATGAGAGTTGGATCTGATCCCACAACGCTGCGTGCTAGTATACGTGCTTTAAGTTTTAATCCTAATTCTTCCGCCTTTTCACGTGCCATCAGAAGCACAGCTGATGCTCCGTCACTTATTTGGCTAGCATTGCCCGCAGTAATCACACCATTTTCATCAAAGACAGTTTTTAGCCTACCTAGAATTTCAACTGTCGAACCTTCACGTGGTCCTTCATCCACTGAAAAGACCCTTTTTGATCCATCTTCATTCTCTACTTCAACCGGAACGATTTCACTTTCGAACCGACCATCCTGGATGGCTGCTAATGCTTTGAGATGGCTATTTGCCGAATATTGGTCAAGTTGCTGCCTCGTAAATCCATATTTTTTCACCATTAACTCCGAGGACAGACCTTGGTTTATAATTAAATAGTGATCCGTTAGCTTTGCGCTGGGCTTTACATCCAAGCTATTCGAAAACATTGGTACTCTTGTCATACACTCAACTCCGCCGGCAATCACTATATCCATATCCCCTGATGCTATGGCCTGAGCGGCAAAATGAACTGCTTGCTGACTAGAGCCGCATTGTCGATCAATTGTTACACCTGGCACATGAATCGGAAACCCGGCAATTAATAAAGAAGTTCTTGCAATATTTGCCCCCTGCTCCCCGATTTGGGTGACACAACCCAAAATCACATCCTCTACATCACTTTTATTAACACCAACTCGATTCACAACCTCATCTAGCACGACGGCAGCTAGTTCATCAGCACGGTATCCTGCTAGTGCCCCCTTACGTCGACCAACTGCCGTTCGAACGCCTTCAACAATTACTACTTCTCTCATTCCCTAACACCGCCCCTTTCAAATCGATATGGTCTTAAAACATGAATTCTTGTTGCATTCTTTCTTTATCTCTAAGTTTCTTTAACTTAAATAATAATTCATTGATCTGTCATCTTGGAGCCAAACGGATTCCACCATCCAGACGTATCACTTCACCATTTATATAGTTATTCTCTATTAAAAATTGTACTAATGCGGCATATTCCTTTGGCTTCCCGAGTCGCTTGGGGAACTCTACCATATTACTTAATTTTTCTACGATCTTTTCTGATAATCCAGCTGCCATAGGTGTGTGGAATAGTCCTGGTGCGATGGTATTAATGCGTATTCCGAATTGGGATAAATCACGAGCAATTGGTAATGTCATTCCAGCAACCCCTGCTTTACTTGCTCCATATGCAGCTTGACCCATCTGTCCGTCAAAAGCAGCAACGGAAGCCGTGTTCACAATAATGCCTCTTTCTCCATCCTCGGTAAGCGGCTCATTGTTAATCATTTGTTCGGCAGCTAATCTGATGACATTGAATGTACCGATTAAGTTAATATCGATTACTTTCTTAAAGTGATCTAATGAGTGTACACCCTTCTTGCCAATCGTTTTACCAGGAGGTGCAATTCCAGCACAGTTTACACAGATATGAAGCTCACCAAACTGTTGAATGGTTTGTTGAATTCCAACTTTTACCGAATCCTCATCCACTACATTTACACATGAGTAGGATACACCTTCTCCTAATACCTCCGAGACTTCCCTTGCTTTATCTCCATTCACGTCAAAGAGTACGACCTTGACACCTTTTTGATGAAGATTTATAACCGTTGCAAGACCTAGCCCTGATGCTCCCCCTGTTACAATGGCTACTTTATTTAGTAAATTCATTTATCCCACTCCCCCTATTCACTTTTATAGCATTCGATACCGATCAGCTATTTAAATCGACTAAAAATTTCTTATAAAAAATTATGAATCTCTTAGTTTATCCTCGACTTTTTCTCAAAAATGCTACTAGCTCTTTATTACTTATATATGGCGTTCCAATAATCTTTATTCCGTCAACTCTCAGACTCTCTGTTCCGAAGTTTTCTTTGAAAACAAAAAAGCAGTATGTATAAGCTTGTTTCCGCAAAAAATAAACTCCAAAGTAGTTAACTACCTTGGAGTAATCCGTTAGATATTATTTTTTATGTTGACTTTGATTATTCTTTTTTGTTGCGTTGTCTGCACGTTTAAATTCATCGTGGTACAGAACTTCTTGAGTTGCCGTCAATTGGTTGTCTTGAACCGTTAACTGCTCATGTGGCTGCTTATGCTCCTTCATGTGTAAACACTCCTCTCGTGATTTAGTCATTGTTTAGTTTGACCCTTGTTTTAATTGATATTCCTATTGTTAAAAACAAGATAGCAAAAAAACAAATTTAACAACAATTTTTTAAAAGGTGCCACTCGACAAGAGTTTTAGTTCCACATAAGGAAGCTTATTAATTACTACTTCTAAAAAATCGCGTAACAGCAAAAAAGAGCTGCCCGCGATTTTGAATTTATAATTTAATCGTCCACCCAAAAGTATCTTCGATGGTTCCGTATTGGATACCTGTTAATGTATCGTATAGCATTTGTGAAACTTCTCCGATTTCACCATTATTAATAATCATTTTATCATCTAAATATTTTAATTCTCCAACTGGTGAAATTACTGCAGCCGTACCAGTTCCAAATACTTCTTCTAGAGTTCCACTATGGTACGCTTCTACTACTTCATCAATCGAAATTTTACGTTCTTCCACTGGAATACCTCTAAATTTTAAAACTTGCAACATGGAATCACGCGTTATTCCTGGTAAAATACTGCCATTTAAAGCTGGTGTTACAACAGTACCGTTAATTTTAAAGAAGATGTTCATACTGCCGACTTCTTCAATATTTTTGTTTCCTTTACCATCTAACCATAAAGTTTGGGCATAGCCTTCACGACTTGCGATTTCTTGGCCTTTTAAGGCACTTGCATAGTTTCCACCAGTTTTTGCTTCCCCAGTTCCACCTTTTACGGCACGGACAAACTGCTCTTCTACCATGATTTTTACTGGATTAATGCCTTCTTTATAATATGAACCAGAAGGAGACATAATAATAATAAATTGATATCTTTTTGAAGGATGTACACCTAAATTAGGTTCTGTCGCAATAATAAATGGACGAATATATAGTGAAGTCCCTGGCGCACTTGGAATCCATTCACGATCAACTGATACTAATTGCTTTAATCCTTCTAAAGCTAATTCTTCATCTATTGCTGGAATACAAAGACGTTCATTTGATCTATTTAAGCGTTTGAAGTTTTGGTCTGGACGGAATAATAATGCTTCTTTATCCACAGTAACATAAGCTTTTAAGCCTTCAAAGACGGATTGACCATAGTGGAAAATCATCGCCGAAGGATCTAAAGTAATAGGTTGATATGGGACGATACGAGCATCGTGCCAACCAACACCCTCCGTATAATCAAGGATAAACATATGGTCCGAGAAGTAATGACCGAAGCCTAAGCTTTCCACAGCAGGTTTTTCTTTTGGATTTGTTGTTAATTCATTTTTGATGTCAAACATTGTTTATAGCCTCCGATATTCATAAAAATTCGGAAATTTTAAGTATTAAACTTCCCATAGATTAATATTACACTTTTTTGACTAACATACTAGTCTTAAATATCAATAAATTCTGACAAAATAATTCGAGATTTTCTTCTTTTTAAAAAAAAGCATATTTTCCAAAAAGATACAAAATGTTAAAAGAGCCTATGACAAAACAAAAAAAATCAATTTTCACTGAGAAATTTGATCTTTTTTGCTATGCTATTTTGACCTCCGCCTGCGCACAGTTTTCCCGCGACACGGCACGACCTCTTCTATTCTCTGACTTCCTATAAGTTAATCTCGATTGCTATCCTATAGAGGAAGCAAGTTTAATGTCTCTTGTTTTTCTAAGTTCGCAATCATATCAAGCCATTGCTGAGGTTTATTTGGTAAGACTGAATAGTAATTTTTCAAGAAATCTATTACTAATGATGAAGGAATTTCATTTAAGTTATCATCAGTTGGCATGAAACAGAAATCCAATCCTGATACTGCCTCTCCATCATTTTTCCATGATGGATGAAAATATGGGAAATCAATCCGTTTGTAGCCTAAATGGGATAATACTTCACGACGTACGAAAGGATTCATGGGCATCACGCCTCCAAAGTCGAAATCCTCTTTCATCATGTAAGGATTATAGATTTCTGCAAAGCCACCCTTTAACACTTCGCCTTGTTCTTCTGCTAATCTGATTAAGTCCTTTTGACGTTCTTGGGCTAAAAAACGGCCAATAGAAAGTCCTGGCTTACCTATAATCGTAAAGTCTGTCATTGCGATTGACCATCCTGGATAATAGCGGTATTCTGTAGCACCCACTACTTCTCCTTCATGAACGGCAACAAAAACGCGAATTCCCGGATCCTCTAATGGCTCCTTCCAAAGTTCAAATTCCAATACTTCTTCCGGTGGGAATATTTCTCCTAAAAGTTCATGCAATTTAGCAAATAAAGGGTCATTTATGTTAGTAATACGAATAAATTCCATAGTCAATGCCACTCCTTTAGTAAATTAGTATAGAGAACAAAACAGCAATAATACTTTATTCGACACTTTCTTCTAAAAACCTTTTTGACAACGTCAAAAGAAAGCACAAATTGGATGGACTTAATTTGCTTGTAAGACTGTTTCTTTTGTTGTTCCCAGGACAAATTCATCGAACTTGTCCTGCTCTTCACTAAATGGATTATGATTACTTTGCTCAAAGAGAGTAAATTGTGAATTTCGTATTAGGCTTGCAATTTCTTTACCGTATTTCATCGGGCATTGTGCATCAAACCTCCCTGCATAAATGAAGCATGGTTTAGAAACAGCGTTTAATTGCTCTCTTACGTCATATGTAGGGTATTCAATCTTTCTGAAATAATCCAAACGCGGTCCTACAGTTTTCCCGCTGTTTGGTATCTTTAATGATTCTTGTAACTTTTCTTCACTAACATAAGACATTAAGCTCCATTCATAACCTAGTTTCCGTCGTTCTTCTACTGAAGTACCCGAGTTATTTAAGCTTTCCATTAACTCAATAATACGAGTGAAATTTGGATTTTTGGAACAATAAATACTCCCGGGATCTTTAGCATACTCAAAACTCGCAGCAGCACCTCCAGCAATAATCTTTATTAATGATTCCGGAAACATGACTACATATTTCAAGGCAAGCATTCCCCCGGCAGAATGCCCAGCAAAACTCCACTTTTCTAGTTTCAAAGCTGCTCTAATTGCCTCTAGATCCAGGACGCTTTGGGCCATACTGTACTGTTCCTCACTCGTAGCACTGATGGAATTTCCAGCTCCTCGCAGATTTATTAAGTGCACTTTATAATAGTTAGTAAATGGGGTGGCGAAGGTATTCCCTCGTTGATCATATTCACTATATAAATGCGTAACTGCTAGAGGCTCTCCTTCACCCTTTTCAAAATATTCAAAAGTTCCTCTTTCGGTTTCTATTAATTTCTGAGTCCACATTTTTATCAATCCCTTCCTTGATTTAGTATCAGGGCTGAAATATCTTAACTCTCACTATGAATTAACAGTTTTTCAATATTAATGAGTGCTTTGACACGCTTTAACAAATTCAAACCTATAATACCTTCTAAATAGATTCCGTAATTCATGGATCCTATTTCTATTTGTACTTGTTCTGCTTTCATATGTCCGATTGTAATGGAGTCTAGCATTTTAGAATACACAATTTCAGCCCCACCCACACCACATATACGGTAAATAGGGTCGTGTGCTTCCGGAATAATTCCAATTGTTTCTGCTATATCTGAGGAAATAATTGAGTTGGATGAACCAGTATCGATTAATACGCGTGTTAAATGTAATTTTCTTCCTCTATATTGAATTTCCATATCAGTTAACAACAATCCTTCATCAATCATTAACTTTTTCAACCAATCACCTGCTTATTTAAAATATAACATTCATGTGCAGCTCACGTTTTTCGCCTATTGATAACATTGATTGCCCCAATATATGCTTGTCTTAATCGTGCTAGTACGCCCTCTCTATAGGAATGCAAGATTAAAAACTAAGCGGGATTTATTCTTAGAAATTACCGAACATAAATAAAAGAGGTGCTCCAACATGGAAACACCTCCTATACTAAGAACAATCCTTTTTACAAATAGCTTTCAAAAAGATTTTTCAATTTGTCCGCATTCTCCTCATTCAAAGTACCATACCCTTCATCTTCATTATTACTGATGATGCTTAGGGAGTTATCTGAATTAATCCACATTCGGTATAGATAAAGCTGATCTTGCCTATCCTCATTAATGGTATAAAAAAGTGTAGCGACGAAATCTTCCGATCCTGTTATTTCTGGTTTTGATTTTGGTTCCCATCGTATTTCTTCCAGCAAGCTTTTAATAGAGTCAAGTGTTACTAGGTCGACAATCATGTCTTCTTCTTCCATAGCCTCATCATTTACAACAAGAATATCTACTCTTGTCAAATATTTATCATCATTATCATCATCAATTGAACAAGCAACTAGTATGAGTCCGGCAAAACAAAGAAACAAAATCGAATATAGATTCCGCAAAATATTCCCCCTCTAGCTATTATCCAAGGACTAAACGCTATCCAAAGATTCTTTACAAAAGTTGCTGGAAATATAAAACCTCTTAAGTCTAAAAAAGACATAAGAGGTTGAATAATGGTTTAAACAGTTAAGTTAGAATTTTGTTTTATATCAATATAGCGTAACTGAAGTCCGTCAATTTCGTGTATCGAGAACGTATAGCCTCCATGTTCGATCACTTGTTCTTGATTCAATTCCACATCTTGCGAGTAGTACCAACCACCTAGTGTATCGACATCCGGGTTATCAATCTCAATCTTTAAAAATCGAGATATTTCTCCTAATAATATTTTTGAGTAGACAATAAAATGACCATCTTTTACTTTGCGAATTTCAGGAACTTCGTCATCGTCAAACTCATCTCGAATTTCTCCTACTAATTCCTCCAAAATATCTTCAACGGTTACAAGACCAGAAGTGCCGCCATATTCATCCAAGAGGATGGCAATATGCGTGCGTTCTTTTTGCATTCTCGTTAGTAGATCTTGAATAGGTGTAATTTCCGTTGTGTAAATCAGGGGATTAATAAATCTTTCTAAAGTAAAATTTTCTACAGTAATACGATTACTTAAACCCTGAGTCAAGAAGTCTTTAATATTAATAAACCCAATAATATTGTCACGGTCATCTTCGTATACAGGATATCTTGTATAACGCTCTTCTTGAATCGTCGTTAATACTTCGTCATAGGTTGCATTTTTGTCAAATCCGATAATATCGGTTCTGGGTACCATAACTTCACGAGCAATTCGATCATCAAATTCAAATACTTTATTAACATATTTTAGTTCATTTTGATTGATTTCACCGTTTTTATAGCTTTCCGTCATTAATAAACGGAGTTCTTCTTCTGTATGTGAAAGTTCATGTTCCGAAGCAGGTTTCATTCCGAAAATCCCAACTAATAAACGGGCTGCTCCATTTAAGAACCAAATAAAAGGGTAAAGAATTTTATAGAAAATCATAATTGGTTTTGCGAATAAAAGTGTAATTGTTTCTGCTTTTTGGATGGCGGCAGTTTTTGGTGCAAGTTCCCCAACTACAACATGCAAAAATGTTGCAATTATAAAGGCTGCAGCAATTGTGAAATAATGGATATATTGCTCACCAATTCCGAACATTCCAAAGAAAGGCTCCAAGATAAACTCAAACGTTGATTCACCAACCATACCAATACCCAGCGCCGTTACAGTAATCCCCAATTGACAGGCAGATAGGTATTCATCCAGGTGGGTAGTTACATGTTTAGCAGCTAAAGCTCCTTTCCTTTCTTCAGCTACTAATTGGTCGATCCTTGACTGCCTTACCTTTACAATGGCAAACTCAGTAGCCACAAAAAATGCAGTTAAAGCAATTAAAATTGCAAATATCGTTAAATTTAATGCGGTCAATCATCGTCTTACTTAAAAAAGTAAGACTTCACCTCCTAGGTTATAAGTAATAATAAAGATTGCATTAAAGCAACACTTTCAGAAGAGACTTTATTTTTTATCGAATCCTTTTTCGATTGTTCCTGTTGTTGCATTATTTCAACAAGGTTTGAAATTTCTGTTTGTAGTGTTTTCATATGAAGACATATATTTTGTAAATCCATTTCTTCATTTTGCACATTTTCTGTTTCTAATGATATTTTTATTTCATTTAGGCACATGCCCTGTGCTTTCATTTCTTCGATGACACGAATACGTTCGATTGTTTCTGAAGTATAGAAACGATAATTTGAAGTAGAACGTTCAGCTTTTAACAACCCCAGATTTGTATAATAATCGATTGTGCGTTTAGTGATCCCAGTTATTACTGCTAATTCGCCAATTTTCAGTTTCTCGATCCCAATTTACTTCCCTCCAAACCGTCACGTTATACTTTTATTATACTTGTAATCTACCAAAATTTCTACATAGCAATCTCAATTTATTTTTTATGAAATTACTTTGAATTTTTTTGTAAAAATCCAACATACTTCATGACATTGAACTTTTTCTTATTATATTCAAAAAAATTTTCAACAGACCTTATTAGTTGCTGAACCCTCAGTAAGACTGAAAATATTTGTTAAAATTTTTATAATCCTCTCTAGAAAAAGTACGAATTTGATCTTATTCAAATAAAATAAAACGATATCGAACTTGTTAACAGCTTTTGAATATATCTAAATCTTAGAAATTAATTTTAGGGAGTGTAAAACATGGGGGCTATTAATGGGCAAGAATTTATTAATAGGATTAATCAATTGAACCCTGAAATTTGGGTTGATGGAAAACGAATTACCGGTTTGCTTTCGGAACATGAACAGTTTAAAGGGATACTGCAATCAAAAGCTTCACTTTATGATTTACAACATAATCCCAAATTAAAAGATGAAATGACCTTTCAATCTCCACTATCAGGAAATGCTGTTGGTCTTTCATTTCTTGCACCGAAATCAAAAGAAGACTTACTAAAAAGAAGGAAAATGATTGAACATTGGGCAGCTTACACAAATGGTATTATGGGTCGAAGTCCAGATTATCTTAACACCGTGTTAATGAGCTTTGCTACTTCTGCTGAATACTTAAAAGGAAAAAAGAATAGCTTTCCTGAAAATTTGATTAGATTATATGAAACTGCAAGAGAAAAAGACTTATCTTTTACACATACATTTATTACCCCACAGGTGAATCGTTCTAATGTTTATGTTGAAAATAGCAATTTGCCAATTGCAGCGAAAGTAATTGAAGTAAATGAGCAAGGGATTGTTATTAAAGGGGCTCGTCTCCTCGCTACTCAAGGTGGTTTGACTGATGAAGTATTAGTTTTTAGTGTTGTGAATTCCCTTTTCACTGAAGAAGATGAAGCCTTTGCGTTCTCAATTCCTTCGAACACAAAAGGGTTAAAATTTATTTGTAGAGATTCATTTATTGGCGGAGAGTCTGAATATGATCATCCTTTAAGTTCCAGGTATGAGGAAATGGACTCCATCGTTGTTTTTGATAATGTTTTAGTATCTTGGGATAGAGTATTCTTTTATAACAATGGAGATGTCGCAGAAGAATTTTTAGAGAGGTGCTCCTTCCATGCCTTCGCAAAACACCAGGCTTTAACCCGGCAAATCGCGAAAAGCGAATTTATCCTAGGTCTTGCTCAAATACTTATAGATACTATTAAGATTAGAGAATACCATCATATTCAAGAAAAAATGTCAGAAATAATTGTGGGTGTTGAGACATTAAAAGCTTTGCTGGAGAAATCAGAAAACCACGCTTCCCTAGATGAATGGGGATACATGAGACCAGATATTCTTCCACTAAAGGTAGCAGGAAATCTATTCCCTAAAATCTATCCGCGATTTATTGAAATTATTCAACTGATTGGTGCAAGTGGAATGATTACTTTACCTACAGAAAATGCATTTCACTCTACTATTCGTGAGGATTTAGATCAATATCTTCAGGCAGCAACTAAACCTGCATTTGATAGAGTAAAGGTCTTTCGGTTAGCATGGGATTTATCTATGAGTGCTTTTGGAACTAGACAAACACAGTATGAAAGATATTTTTTTGGTGATCCAATTCGTTTATCTAGCGCTCTTTATAACAGCTACCCCATTGACCCATTTGTTGATAGGGTCAATCAATTTTTAAATATAA
This sequence comes from Ureibacillus sp. GCM10028918, assembly GCF_042666115.1. Classification (NCBI taxonomy): domain Bacteria; kingdom Bacillati; phylum Bacillota; class Bacilli; order Caryophanales; family Caryophanaceae; genus Ureibacillus; species Ureibacillus sp. GCM10028918. The sequence goes on along the minus strand of NZ_JBHTFK010000002.1, from coordinate 528,911 downwards.
ATAATGATTAAATTCAAATATAAAGCAACTTACTATGATATTCATCGTAATTGTCGACAAACGCCCTCAAGACAGTCTAGTGTATATTTAGAGAATGTATTAAGATTGTGTAGACAAAGTCGACTAATCGACATTGTCTACACTCTGAGTTATTCTACTTATGCATCAATTTATCTGGAAAGCCGAATTCGGTATAATTTATCATCATTTTCAGCCGGGGTTCCTCGTCCATCTGTATTATTGCTAATTAAATATAGAAATGGGCCATCCACAAACACATCGCGAATTCGACCAAGACCTTTAACAAATTCATGCTCATTTTTCTTTTGTAAATCAAATTCTAAAACTGCTTGCCCTCTCAAGGCGGCAACATATAATTTATCGTCAATATAACTTAATCCAGAAGGCGCCCAAGTCGATTCAGGCCCTGAAGTAAAGAGTGGTGTCACCATTCCTTCTTTTTGTTCGTTACCTTCTATTATTGGCCATCCATAGTTTTGACCGGGTTCGATCACATTGATTTCATCATTCGCATCATTTCCATGTTCACTTGCATACATAGTACCATCAGATGACCAAGTAATTCCTTGAGGGTTGCGATGTCCGTAGCTGTAAATATATGAATTAGGAAAAGGGTTGTCAGCTGGTATGGAGCCATCCAGATTCATTCTTAAAATTTTGCCGCCTAAAGAGTTCAAGTCTTGCGGAGTTGTTGTATCCCCTGCATCACCAGCTGTTGCATAAAGCTTTTCGTCCGGACCAATTTCAATACGACCACCGTGATGTCGAGTTCCACTAGGAATTTTATCTAAAAGAAGTGATTCTTCCTTCCAAGTGTTTCCTTCATGATGTAGTGTTACAATGCGGTTAAATTGACCAGATTCATCAACATAAGTGTAGTAAGCATAAGCTCTTTGGGATTGCTCGAAATCAGGTGAAAGGACAAACCCCAATAATCCGGCTTCTGAAGCGGTGGCCAACTCTTTTTCAAGCTCAACGGTCTGCTTTTCGGCTTCTCCATTCTGAATCTTGGCAATACCACCTGTTCTTTCTGATAAATAAAATAAATCCCCTGCTTTTTCGATTGACCACGGAATATTTAGACGATCTGCAATCACTTCTAGCTCTTCATTCTCTACCTTTGTTACTTCGATCATTTCACTCTTCAGTTGTTCAGAAGAATTGGAAGTGTTAAAGAATGAGCAGCCAGTTAGAAGAAATATCGTACAGCTTACCATTAACAGTATAATTCTCAAAATTACTTCTCCCTCCCACAATCTCACTTATTCTGCATTATTTACATAATAATGGATTTTAATAATCAATAAAAAGCCTATTTTATCTTTTAAAGATTAAAATAGGCTCAAAATTAATTTAATTGGGTTTTAATTTCATTTACTAAGCTTTGTAATTCTGCTTCTGAAAAATCATAAGTTTCTAGACAGAAGTGACATTGTGTTTCGATACTTCCTTGTTCTTCAATCATTTCTTCTAATTCTTGCACACCTAATCCAATCAGAGCACTGCTATAACGCTCTTTTGAGCATGTACATTGGAATTGTACAGGCATTGTATTTAAAAACTGTACATCTCCTTGTTCACCCAGGACTACTGTTAATATTTCTTCAGGTGTCATTCCTTTTTCAATCATCTTTGAAACAGGTTCAATTGTTGCTAAATGCTTTTCTAATGCAGCAATAGTATCCTCTTCACAACCTGGCATAAGCTGAATAATGAACCCTCCAGCTGCTAGTATTGTATTATCAGGATTTACTAGAACTCCTAATCCTACTGATGAAGGCACCTGTTCACTTGTAGCAAAGTAGTAAGTAAAGTCTTCCGCAATTTCACCAGATACAATGGGAACTTGACTCGAGAACATATCCTTCATTCCTAGATCTTTGACAACAGATAAGAAGCCTTCCGTTCCCACTCCGGCACGTACGTCCAATTTTCCTTGTGCATTTAAATCAAAGTGAACTTGACCATTTGTGACAAAACCACGGACATTCCCTTTTGCATCCGCGTCAAGCACCATTGCGCCAATCGGACCATTACCTTCTACTTTAACAGTAATTTTGTCTTCACCTTTCAGCATCGCACCCATCATCACACTTGCTGTCATAGAGCGACCTAGTGCAGCTGAAACTACTGGCCATGTATTATGTCTTTTTTGTGCCTCTCCAACTGTTTCTGTAGTACGTGCTGCAAATGCACGAACTTGTCCATTAAATCCTACTGCTCTTACTAAATAATCTTTCATATTCAAAAACTCCTATCTTAAAGGGTATACCTTTGATTGTAATTTTACTTTATATTTTCTTGGATACGCTTCAGCATACCCATTAAACTCCGTAATTCTACATTACTAAATAGTTGAAACATTTGGTTAGCAAAACTTGATTTATCCTTTTGACAACTCATGATCTGTTTGTAGCCTTCATCTGTTAAATGGACAATCGTTTCACGGTTATCAGTCGGATTTCGCCTTCTGGATACTAATCCATCCGCCTCTAATTGTTTGAGGTGACGTGTAATAGCGGCATGATCAATATTAATGATTTTTTGTAACCGAGATTGAGAAATTTCATCATATTGCACTAGTTGATACAAAAGCTCAAAGCGAGATAAGCTAAAGTTAGTATTTTTCTCAAACTTGGGACCTAGCTGATTGCTAAGTGTCTTAAATAAAAACAACAGCTCTTCCTGCTCTGAAGCTGTAAACTTCATTCGTATCCCTCCTAGTTAAACTTACATACTCGATTTTTGCTACTATATATTGTTTGAGGCATCAATCATTGACCCCTCAATAATATAGTTTGTTTTCATTTTAAAAGCAAATAAAATGATTTTATCAATCTAGTAACCTATTGGAAGAATGTAGTAAAAAATAGTAATCCTAAGTTATAATTGAATTACTATTATAAAAGGTGTGATGCAAATGACCACAAATGAAAAAGTGATTGAAAAGTAAGAAGCAAACACTCTTTTTAATCCACAAATGCAAGCCTAACTACTACCTGAAAAGAGGTTAATCATGTATTCAGATAAAAATTTAACAATCCGTCCAATTAAAGAAAGTGATTTATCAAGGCTATGGGAGCTTATTTACAGTGAAGAACAGCCTGAATGGAAAAAATGGGACGCACCATACTACCCTCATCAAGCGATGACTTATGAGGAATTTTTGCCTGAGGGAAAAACACTAGTTAATAGTAATCATTTTTGGGCAATTGAAGTAGACGGTAAAGTTCGAGGAACCATTTCTTATTATTGGGAGCATGAGCCATCCAAGTGGCTTGAAATGGGCATTGTTTTCCATGAAGCATCTTCTTGGGGTAAGGGTCTTGGTACTAGGGCCATGAAATTATGGATCGATCATCTATTTTCAACAATGCCACTTGTACGAGTAGGCTACACAACATGGTCAGGAAATGAACGGATGATTCGTGTTGGCGAAAACCTCGGTATGACACTAGAGGCCCGCATTCGTAAAGTTCGTTTTTATAACGATACGTATTACGACTCGATTCGAATGGGGCTTCTACGAGAAGAATGGGAACGTCTGAACTAAATAGTTTTTTTAAAAAGAGTTGGTCTTGTCTTACCGACTCTTAACTTTTCACTAAATTTGATTTCGCAAAGTTAATAACCCCATGTACCACTACAATCCCCTCTATAAAGATTTTTTTATTATCCTCTTCAATAATTTCTGCTCCAGGAATTAAGGTTGCTTTAACAATGAGTTTCATTAAATAGTACCTAATTTCTTCTGGATAAATTACAAAATTTTATGAAACCGTACTCAATATGAACAATATGTGAAATGTTTCACTAGCTATTTTCTTTTCCTAATTTTAGGTGTACAATGAATTCAAGTTGATATATAACAACAACCGAAAAACTCAAACGCAACACGCTTTGTTATATAACAAATGATACTATTTAATGGAGGAGATTCTATCATGTGGGTGATCACTGTATTTGAGAATAATAGGTATCGTATGTTTGAGTTTGAAGACAAAATGGAAGCAAGTCTAGCCCTCAAGGGTTTCAAAAGCTCCGCCATCTTATCCTTTACAAATTAACCTTTAGTTCTTTAATTATGTATTATTAACAAAATTGCAACGGTTTTTGAAGATAAATTTAATCAAAAAATTAGGAGGCGGCCAGCCATGTGGGTAGTAACAATTTTTGAGGAAAAAACTTATCGAATTTTTGAATTTGACACAAAAGAAGAAGCGATGACGGTATTACAAAAAATCGAATCACCAGCAATTCTTTCTTATACAAAGTTAACTTTAGTAGCTTAACAACATCTGAGACATCACTATTGTAGATGTCTCTTTTTTCTGCACTTTTAAATATTCAGAACTTTCGTGTAAATCTATTGACAATTTCGTAAATTTATTGCATATTAGATTCAATATAAATCAGCTTATCGAAGACTAGTACGTAAAACCCTATTGGCAAGAGAGCGATGTTCACCGGCTGAAAGACATCGTACAAAAAGGATTACAGAACCTACTTCGCTAGCCTCTAGCAAAACTAGACGCAGACTCAAGCGTTATGAGCACAAGTGGGAATTGCTTTTTGCATTCCAATCTAGGTGGTACCACGGAAAAGTAGCCTTTTTCGCCCTAATTTATAGGGTGAAAAGGGCTTTTTATTTTTTAAATTAGTGTAACCCCTACTAAAAATCAGTCATTTTCCAAAACGATGTTAAAAGATATAGGAGGAACTTACGTGGAAAACAAACGTATTGTTGTCAAAATTGGTAGTAGCTCCCTTACCAACACTAAAGGCGAAATTGATCATGACAAACTTTGTGATCATATTTCATCACTTGCAGCATTAAATCAGCATGGCCACGATGTTTTGCTTGTTTCATCAGGAGCGGTAGCTGCAGGCTTTCGCAAATTAGGTTATCCATCACGTCCTGTCACATTAAAAGGAAAACAAGCAGCAGCAGCGGTTGGTCAAAGCTTACTCATCCAATATTATTCAGAGCTTTTTAACAGTCATCAAATTACCACAGCCCAGATACTCCTTACACGCACTGATTTCTCGAAAAAGGATCGGTATAGAAATGCCTATGCGACTTTTACTGAACTTCTAGAGCGAGATATTATCCCCATTATCAATGAAAATGATACGGTTTCGGTTTCAGAATTAACATTTGGAGATAATGACATGCTTTCAGCTTTAGTCAGTGGACTTATTCACGCAGACCACCTCATCATTTTAACGGATATTAATGGGCTTTATGATCATAATCCCAAAAATCCAAATGCCAAACAAATACGGTATTTATCTACTATTACAGATGATGCCTTGGAAATCGCATCCGGTTCAAGTTCTAAAATTGGCACAGGTGGGATGCAGTCAAAATTATTAGCTGCCCGAACTGCTCTGCAAGCTGGCGTTAAAGTCTTCATTGGTAATGGAGAAGGAGAAAACAAATTACTGGACATACTGAACGGTCTGGGTGATGGGACTTACATTGGAAATGATCAGAACTCCTCCCTTCCTACTCCTAAACAATGGATTTCATTTACTGAAGTTTCAGGAAAACTTTATATCGACAAAGGAGCTGCTGAAGCAATTTTACTTAAAGGAAAAAGCTTGCTTCCAGCAGGGATATATAAATTAGAAGGTGTCTTTTTCAAAGGGGATGTTGTGGAGGTTTATAGCGAAACAAAATTGCTGGGACGAGGTGAGGTTTTATATTCCAGTAATGAACTTGCCCTTGCACTAGGAAAGCGAACAAATGAAATTGTCACCACTTCAATCGAAGTGATTCATCGTGATAAATGGGTTAAAGCATAGTAACTTGGCAAAAAAATATAATATTAGATAGGAGCATTTATATATGACGAACATTGCAACAGAAAGTGAAGTACGGCTTAAAGGAAAACTAGCAAAACAAGCAAGCTATATCTTGAATCTAAAAACTGCTCTTGAAAAAAATGAAGCGCTAGAAAAAATCGCAGATCAATTATTAATTGATCAAGTCACTATCATAGACGAAAACAAAAAAGATTTACTTGCCGGGAAAGAAAAAGGTCTATCAGGATCTACACTTGATCGAATTATGTTGAACGAAGCCCGAATTCGAGCTATGGCAGAAGGAATTCACCAACTTATCAAACTCGAGGACCCAGTTGGCGAACTACTTGAGAAGACAACAAAGGAAAATGGGCTTCTGATAGAAAAACGCCGGGTGCCAATTGGTGTTATCGGCATGATATATGAGGCTCGACCAAACGTAACAATTGATGCGGCTACACTCAGCTTAAAAACTGGAAATGCGGTAATCTTACGCGGAAGCTCATCAGCTAAATTTTCGAACATTGTACTTGTCGAAACAATTCACCGTGCATTGGGGCACACTTCCCTTCCGTTAGAATCTGTTCAGTTAATCGAAGATACGAGTCACGAGACGGCAAAGGAATTATTCCACTTAAAAGAATATTTAGACGTATTAATCCCTCGGGGCGGCAAAGGGCTAATTGACTTAGTTGTAAGTGAAGCCTCTGTTCCTGTATTAGAAACCGGGGCGGGAAATTGCCATGTTTATGTAGATGCTAGTGCAGATTATGAAATGGGGGTAAAAATCATTCTTAATGCAAAAACACAACGACCATCTGTTTGTAACGCTGTGGAAAGTTTGCTTATACAACGTAATTGGTTTTCACAACACGGCGGTAAGCTATTAGGGGATTTAGAAGGACAAGGCATAACAATTATTGGCGACGAACATGTATGTAACTTGTCCCCAACAGCAACACTGGCAACAGAAGAAGATTATGCAGCGGAGTTCTTAAACTTAACACTGAGTGTGAAAGTTGTTGAAAATGTCTATGAAGCGATTGATCATATTAATCTATATGGTACGAACCATTCCGAATCCATCGTGACGGAAGATAGTTTGGCAGCAAAAACTTTCCTAACCTCTGTCGATGCAGCAGCCGTTTATCACAATGCTTCCACAAGATTTACAGATGGCTTTGAGTATGGCTACGGTGCAGAGATTGGAATCAGTACCCAGAAGCTGCATGCTCGTGGTCCAATGGGCTTGCCTGCATTAACATCGACAAAATACTTCATTTACGGAAATGGTCAAATAAGAGACTAGTAGAACGGCACTTTAAACTGTTTTACTTGTTTGAAGTGCCTTTTCAGTCTTCTTAGAGAGATAGTCTTGTTTTTAGGTTTTACTTTAATCAAGATTCCAAGTATAAATTGCTAACTACTTTGCAATCCTTTGGTAGTTTACTTTCCTCTATCCACGCTTCTACCATCTGATTAAAGTAGGCCGGCATTGCTAAAGGAATTCCATGCCCAATTTTAGGTAAAATGATGCCGATACAATTTGAGTTAGCTTCCACAATATCCTTTGCAGACTTTTTCATTATAGCTTTTTCCTTCTCACCGACAGTAACCAAGATCTTGGTACTTGCCTTTTCGAAATCTTTAGGTATTTCAAACGACATGTTTTCTTCTAATACTCTAATCAGTGTATCAGGTCTTACTTTGGAACTTTCTTCATAATATTTTTCAAAGTAGGCTTCATTTACATACAATGTTTTAGCCTGTAGTTTGGAAAAAAATCTATTTTTAACTAATGGCAATAAACATTTGATAATGGGTTTTATAAAATGTTTGCCGTATGCCATCGGTCGCACCAAAGCGCTGTTTATAATGGCATAATCTATTAAATTAGGTTTCATACTTAAAATTTGCATGATGACTTGAGAGCCCAAGGAAAAGCCAATGAGTATTACCTTCTCTCCACTAGCTTTATCTTCGATTAATCGAATTACTTCTTCTGCACTGCCTTTAATAGAAAAATTAATCACATTATTATTTATCCCATGCTCAGGTAGGATTGGTACAATGCAATGATAGTTAGTGAAATACTGAATTTGTTGATCCCACATCCAATCACTTACTCCCCCGCCATGTAAAAACACCATCAATTCAGCACTTTTATCACCGTATTCTTTATAGAGTATAGCCAATTGGTACACCTCTTTTCTTCAATAAACTTTTAAACTACCTGAAGATTTACTAGTCGTAAATAATCAATATGACCGTTGAAATAAGTTATGAGCGAATAATTCTATTTAATCAAATGAAGAATATAAGAAAGATTAAAAACTAATATTCATAAGAGATAGTTCCAAATTATGACGTAATCACTTGTTTGAATTCAATTCATTTACTTGTTCAAATTTGAAAGATAACATTTTCACCACCTTACCTTTATAGACAATTATGATGGAAGAACTACTCAAAAAACATAAAATTTCGCAATAAACTTGTATATATAAGCATAACTATTTGATTTTGAACGTAAATGAATATGGAACACAGGAAGGAGCTTGCTTTTGAAAAAAAACGTAGTTTCATTATGTCTCTTATTATTCATTGCAGGATGTTCTAATGGAGAACAAACGGAACCATCAAATAAAATTTCTAGCCATAACTTCCTCCCCCCACCTGTGCACTTTCAAATAGAAGATACAACATATACTACCGAACAAGGTTCTTATTGTTGGAGGAATGTGAACTCAGCAGAATGTTTAAGTGTTCCCTCCCCTACTGAAATTGTTGAATCTACTGAGCCAATAAAAGTTACGAAAAAAAAAACAATCTCCATACTTACGCTACGCCCACCTTCACAGCAAACCCTTACCATTACAAATGCTGATTCCAATCAAAGTGAAGAGTTTACTATAAATAAGGAGAACAAGTTTAAAGCACCTGACACGGAGGGGGTTTATATAATTGCTTACTATGCAATATGGGAAAAAGACGATTCCGGTACAAGTGGAGACAGTACATTCGTATTTAAAATTGAAGTGGATAAATAAAAGAGGTGCCAAATTCGCACCTCTTTTAAAATTTTATTGTTTTGTTTCCGTATATTTAATATCAACAATTTCTTCAGTTTGGTTGTTAAATGTAATATCGACAAAGACGCCAAATTCACTATTGTCTTCTGCTCTTAACCAAAGCTTAAATTTTTCAACAGAAGTGACGCTCCCAACTTCTCTCCCGATATGCAAATAGTCGATTACATCCGAGGTTGGATATTTCGCCATCACATTTTTCATGGCAACTCTTCCCCATTTGGCGTAAGCAGGGGCAACCTCTTGTGCACTCGTTGTTTCATTTTCTGGAGGTACCGTCAATATCTTTCCAACCGCAATCGTACTTAAAACCAAGAGCACAGAAACAGCAAGTTTTGTTTTCAACCGACCTCAATCCTCCTTTCGATTAGTCTTTTCTAATCGAAAAAGGATATTCGCCCTTCACATATGTATTAATTAACAATAAAAGCATTCATAATCAGCAAATTTATGAGCAATCTAAATAAGTATCATCCAACAACAAATGCTTCATACAGGTAGTTCTTGGGAGGAATATAAATGAACCAATTCACATCGTTAAATAAAAGCTTTTTAAATGGACAATGGGTTGATGGTGATTCAGGAAAAACTTTTGATATTACAAACCCATTTGATGATACAGTATTAGCGACCGTTAATATGGCGTCAAAAGAACAAGTCATTCAGTCATTCGAGGAAGCACAGAAAGCTCAAAAAGAATGGGGAAAATCGCCTGAAATACGAAGAAGTGTTATTGAAAAAGCAATCACCTACTTTGAACAGAATAAAGACGAAATTATAGAGTTATTAATTGTCGAGTCGGGCAGCAGCTTCATTAAAGCGAATGTAGAATATGGAAGCACTGTTGGCGTATTGCAAGAAGCACTTACGACAATCGATAAAGTCCACGAAGTTCGTACTGAACAATCAGTTATTCCGAATAAAGTTAATGAAATACATCGCATACCTTTAGGCGTTGTTTCATCGATCGCTCCGTTTAACTTTCCATTATATTTATCAATGCGTACTATAGCGCCAGCTTTAGCATTAGGAAATACAGTAGTTCACAAAGCTGATTTACAAGTAAGCTTATCTTCAGGTTCATTAATTGCTAAAGCATTTGAAGAAGGTGGAATTCCAGCAGGTGTATTCCAGAGTGTCCTGACAAAAACGTCCATCATTGGTGATTTAATGGTTGAGCATCCTGTTGTTCGGCTTGTTAGCTTTACCGGCTCGACAGAAGTTGGACGCCATATTGGTACCTTAGCAGGAGGTTTGTTTAAACGAGTTGCTCTTGAACTCGGAGGAAATGCACCGTTTGTAGTATTATCGGATGCACATCTAGATCAAGCTGTAAAGGCTGCGGTATTCGGCAAATTCCTTCATCAAGGTCAAATATGTATGATTACAAATCGTATCATTATTCATGAAGATTTATATGAACAATTTGCAAAAAAATTTGTGGAACGTGTAAAATCTCTAAAATATGGCGATCCACGAAATCATGAAGTAATCATTGGACCAATTATTAATAAAAAACAATTAGAATTCTCCTTACAAAATATTTCCAAAGCGAAAGCGCAAGGAACAGAAGTGTTATTAGATGGAGAATTAATTGGAAATGTCCTTACACCAACTATTTTTGGAAATGTAAAAAATGACAGTGAACTAGCTCAAACAGAATTATTTGGTCCCATCGTTCCACTTATCAAAGCGTCATCTGATGATGAAGCAATCGAATTTGCGAATCATACAATATACGGATTAAGTTCGGCAATTTTTGCTGGAGACTTGGATCGCGCTCGAGAATATGCACTTAATATTGAATTTGGCATGACCCATTTAAACGACCAAACCGTTAACGATGAACCTAGAGCTCCATTTGGGGGTATGCGAGATAGTGGTGTAGGACGTTTCGGTAATCCTTGGATTGTAGATGAATTTACAGTCACAAAGTGGATTTCAGTACAGACAAAACCAAGAGAATATCCTTTTTAAATTAGACGAGCCTGTTCAAATCGCAAAATCTAATGACCTTTATCTATATGGTGAAGGTCATTTTCTTTTAAATAAAGAATGAGCTAAATTTATGGTGAAATTCCCAAATAAATGGAGTTAACTCATGAGAAAATTTACAACATCCGCCTATATACTCCGGTATGTCGCCAGTAAACAAAATAATTCTGCTCAACTCAACCAATTTAGTCCCATAAAACAAAAAAACCGCCTCGCGACCCCGAGAACGGTTTATGTAACTTTATATGTTCACCAATACTTAAAAAAGTAATGGTTGCTTATAAAGTTCTTCTTTTATCAAGTTACCCTCTGGCTTCCAGATAAAAGTCGGCAAACTATTGTGCATCCCTGTACAACATTAATAGCGCGCCTTTTATAACAAATCCTAAATTTAGGTTTGTATCCACTATTTAAAGACAGGTTTTTGCTTTTTCAAGTTGAAGGCGAACTTGATCGAAGCCAGTGCCCCCTAAGGAATTTCGACGTCTTACAGCAGCTTCTGGCGCTAACACGTCATATACATCTTGCTCAATCAACTTACTTTCATTTTGCATGTCCTCAAGAGGTAAATCTAATAGGAAAATGCCTCTTTGAATACATGTAAAGACAAGTTTTCCCGTGACTTCATGCGCTTCACGGAATGGCATTCCTTTTGTTGCCAAATAGTCTGCAAGTTCTGTCGCGTTAGAAAAATCACTATGAACAGCTTGGTGAAGCCTTTCTGTTTTAACAGTCATTGTACGAACCATACCTTCAAAGATTTTCAATGCACCAAGGACTGTATGAACTGTATCAAACATACCTTCTTTATCTTCCTGCATATCCTTGTTATAAGTTAATGGCGTACCTTTTAACACCGTTAACAATCCCATAAGGTTTCCATAAACGCGACCAGTCTTGCCACGTATAAGTTCTGCCATATCTGGATTTTTCTTTTGAGGCATAATCGATGAACCTGTTGAAAAAGCATCGTCAAGCTCAATAAACTTAAATTCATCTGTAGACCAGATAATAATTTCCTCTGCAAAACGTGATAAATGCGTCATTACAAGCGATGAATTTGAAAGAAATTCCACAATAAAATCACGATCACTTACGGCATCCATGGAATTAGCATACACATTGCTAAATCCTAATAACTCCGCTGATTTTACGCGGTCGATCGGGAAAGTTGTTCCCGCCATTGCTCCTGCACCTAAAGGTAAGATGTCAATTCGTTTCATCGATTCATTAAAACGTTCTTTATCTCGCTCCAGCATCCAGAAATACGCCATTAGATGGTGAGCAAAGCTAATTGGTTGAGCACGTTGTAAGTGTGTGTAACCTGGTGCAATTGTTTCTACATGCTGCTCTGCTTTTTCCAAAATAGTTTTTTGGAATGTTTCGATCAATTTTACTACTTCAATAACACGTTTTTTCAAAAACAAATGCATATCTGTTGCAACTTGGTCGTTACGGCTACGGCCAGTATGGAGTTTTCCTCCAACCGGTCCAATAATATCCGTCAACATTTTTTCTAAATTTAAATGGATATCCTCATTTGCTACACTGAACTCGAGTTCTCCAGCCTCTGCCAGAAGTTTTAACTCTGCTAAACCACCAAGAATTTGCTCTACATCTTTAGAGTCTAAAATTCCTTGTGCCCCCAGCATTGTCACGTGTGCAACACTGCCTTCGATATCCTCCATTACTAATTGTTGGTCAAAACCAATGGAAGCTCCAAATTCGTCTACCCAGCTTTCAGCGGACTTTTGGAAACGACCTCCCCATAATTTTGTCATCCTAACACCTACTTCTATCAAGACCCTAATGAAAACTTAGAGCATGAATCGATTTCGATAAAAATTAATTTTTAGATTCTACTTCTTTTTTCTTGTTTACTTCCGCAGCAACCACTGTCGGAAGACCCCATAATTCAATAAACCCTACAGCTGATGCATGATTGAATTGATCTGCTTTTGAGTATGTTGCAAGCTCTTCACTATATAATGAGTTTGGAGATTTACGACCTTCAACGATTGCATGACCTTTAAATAATTTCACACGCACTGTACCGTTTACATATTTTTGTGTTTCTTTTAAGAAACCTTCCAATGCTACACGGATTGGATTGAACCATAGTCCTTCATAAATTACTTCAGAAAGCTTTTGTTCAATAATTGGTTTGAAATGAGCTAATTCTTTTACAAGAGTAATATCTTCTAATTCCTTGTGAGCTGTTAGAAGCACTTTTGCTCCAGGAATTTCATAGACTTCACGTGATTTAATTCCAACCAAGCGATTTTCCACATGGTCAATGCGTCCAATACCATGAGCACCTGCTACTTCATTTAACTCTTCGATAAGATCTGCTAGCTTCATTTCTTGACCGTTTAATGAAACTGGCTTCCCTTCAACGAATTCAATTTCAATGAATTCCGGAATGTCTGGTGTATTTTCAAGAGAAACAGTCAATCCATATGCTTCTTCCGGGGGAGCTACCCATGGATCTTCCATTACTCCAGCTTCGTTTGCACGGCCCCAAAGATTTTGGTCAATCGAGAATGGTGAATCGATTGTTGCTGGAACAGGTACACCGTGTTTTTCTGCATATTCAATTTCTTCATCACGGCTCCAACCCCATTCACGTACTGGTGCAAGAACTTCTAGATCAGGGTTTAAAGCTTTAATCGAAATTTCAAAACGAACTTGGTCATTCCCTTTACCAGTACAGCCATGGGCTACAGCATCTGCATTCGTTTCATTTGCAATTTCTACTAATTTTTTTGAAATCAGTGGACGAGAAAGTGCAGAAACTAATGGATACTTCTGCTCATACCAAGTATGGCCTTGTAGAGAGATCAGTGCATATTCTTCCGCAAATTCGTCTTTTGCATCCACCATATACGATTCAATCGCCCCTACTTGAAGGGCTTTATTCTTGATAAATTCAAGGTCTTTACCCTCACCTACATCTAAACAAACTGCAATTACGTCCCAACCTTGCTCTTTTAACCAAGGGATTGCAACTGATGTATCAAGTCCACCTGAATAAGCCAATACTACTTTTTTATTTGCCATTATTTTTACCTCCAGCACTTAATATGTATTTTTATACACTCGATTAATTGTTTATACACGAATGGTAACATTTTATAAAAATAAATTCAAGTGTATTTTTATAAAATGTTAGATTTTTATAAAAAATAAAAAACGCCCAAATCTTAGGCGCTTATATCTACTCTTTCATGTATTATTTTTTATTAAAGAAACCGCTTCCTAGCTTTTCGATTAATCTAGGGGCTACTGCATAAAGTTTGCTGGTAACTGACATAAACCTCGGTAAATTTACTTCTCTAACTGGTTTTTCTATCGTTTTAACAACTTCTTTAGCGACGTTTTCGGGTTTTAACAAGAATCTCTTCATTGATTCTCTATAATTATTAGTCGAATCTGCCTTTAATAAAAATGGCGTATCAATTGGACCTGGATAAACGGCAGTAACGTGGATATTATATGGAGATAACTCCATTCTTAGGCCATTTGCAAATCCTGTAATTGCATGCTTTGATGCTGCATAAACACTCGCTTTTTTTGTTGGCACTTTTCCTGCTTGTGAACCAATAAAAATAATATGCCCAGTCTCCCGTTGAATCATTTGATTTGCTAGTCTTTTTGTTAAGTAAATTGGTGCTTTTACATTTATATCAATCATATTATCGACATCTTCATCTGAAAGATCACTAGCATTCTCAAAAAAACCAACTCCAGCATTAATAATGGCGATATCAATAGATGGAAGTTCACCATAAATTCGATTAATGTCTTGTATATTCGATAGATCTCCTTGAAGTACGTTTGCCCCCATTTTTGATAAAATCACAAGGGAAGATTCATTTCGACCTGTAGCATACACAATATGACCTTTTTTAATACAAAGTTCTGTAATAATGCGCCCTATTCCACTTGTTGCCCCCGTGATAAAAACTGTTTTGTTATTCATAAATTATGTATATTCCTTTCATAAATGTTGAAATTACAGTTTAGAAGAAAACCTAAAAAAAAGTATAGACTTTATCTATACCCTTTTATGAAGGTTCCATTCCGAGTAATCTGAACATCTCTTCCTTTGATATCAAGAAATCGGCTAAACTATAGCGATCCAAAACTTGCAAATAGGCATTTAATGCTTCGTTGAGTGCAAATTTCAGCTTGCAGGCAGGTGATAATTTGCAAAGATTATTTTCTGAATCAAAGCATTCTACAAGGTGGAAATCTTCTTCGGTATGTCTGACGACTTGTCCGATATTAATATCTTCCGGCTGTGCTTTTAAGCGAATACCACCGCCTCGGCCACGAATCGTTTCGATTAAGCCAAGTTGGCCTAAGTCATAGGTAACCTTCATAAGATGATTTTTTGATATATGATAGCTATCAGCAATTTCTTGTATAGTTGATAAACGTTCATTCCCTTTTATCCCAAGATATAATAACACTCGCAGGGAATAATCTGTATATAAAGTTAAGCGCAACTAAAAAACACCACTCTTTCTTATCATTATTATATCACTTTGATTTTTAATTTTTACAAAAATAACTTGAAATGAAACAATATTTAGGATGTATTTAACATAATTATTTGTGTGTCCAATGTGTTAAACATGTATTCTACATACTACTTTGTGTCAGATTTGTTAAACATGCATTCTGAATATTGCTTTTAAATTTTGCTAGGCGTAAGATGACTTTGAAAGGACGTGATCTTATGTTATCACAACAAACAATTGACATTATTAAATCAACCGTACCCGTATTAGAACAGCACGGAGTTACCATTACAAAAACTTTTTACAGTAATCTGTTCAGAAAACACCCTGAATTATTTAATTACTTTAACCGTGCAAACCAAGCACGAAAACGTCAGCAAACGGCTTTAGCGAATACAGTTTTAGCAGCAGCTAAGTACATCGATAATCTCCAAGCCATTGTGCCTGCCGTTATGCAAATTTCACACAAACACCGTGGCCTTGGAATCTTGCCCGAACATTACCCTATCGTTGGTGAAAATTTATTAGAAGCGATTAAAGAAGTACTCGGTGATGCTGCTACAGATGAAATCATTAATGCATGGGCAGAAGCTTACGGCGTTATTGCAGATGTATTTATTTCGATTGAAGAAGATCTCTATAAAGAAGCTGAGAAAGATGGCGGCTGGAGGTTATTTAAATCCTTCAAAGTAGCTAGAAAAGTAGAAGAAAGCGAAATTGTTACTTCATTTTATTTAGTAGCGGAAGATGGGGAAAAATTACCTGAATATAAAGCAGGGCAATATATCACAGTTCGTGTAAAAGTACCTGGTGACGAATATACTTCAAACCGTCACTATACATTATCACAGCCATCAAATGAAAACGAATTCCGTATAAGTGTTAAACGCGAAGATGCAGTAGATCCAAAAGGCGTAGTTTCAAATTACCTTCACGATCAAGTAGACGAAGGTGATACAATTGAAATAAGTGCTCCAGCAGGATTATTTACATTAGAAGACAACAGCAACCCTGTACTATTTGTAAGCGGTGGCATTGGCGTTACACCACTAAATACAATGCTTCAAACAATGGACCTTGGAAGACAGGTTGCGTTCATACAATGTGCACGCAATGAAAAGGCTGTTGCATTTAAAGAGCAAATTGATAAAAAAGTAAATGAATTGAATGGTTCTTATCGTGTCTTATTCTCAGATGAAAATGGTTATGTGACAAAAGAAGATTTAGTTCCATTTGTTAAGGAAAATACTGAAGTTTACATTTGTGGACCCGCTCCGTTTATGGAAACAGTCATTTCAATTGTTCGTGACCTTGGTGTTCCTGGCGAGAACATTCACTTCGAATTCTTCGGCCCTGCAATGTCACTGGATGCATTAGCAAACGCTAACTAATTATAAAAAAACCACAGGTAGAGCCTTTACTCTTCCTGTGGTTTTTTTAACTTCGATGATAAACGATAACTTCGTTTACGATTTCCTCACTTACAAGACCATCTCTTACTAGACAATCTAAGTAACCCATTGTTTTCGACAATGTTAACCCTAATTCTGACTTATAATTTGCCGGATATAAGTCCATAGTCAACTCAATGACAGTTTTTGGAGTATCAACATGTTTAATTAATTGTTCTAAACGCATTTGATCTTTTTGTAAACGTTTATCGATTAGTTCGTTTACTTTCACTATATCTTCTCCATGACCTGCAAATACTTTGGCTGCGTTTAACTCACGCAAAAGTTTCAACGACTCTTGTTGTTGGATTAAAGCTTTTGGTCGATTAGTCGATAGATCCGTCGGCGGTTCCACTAATGGATTTGCTGCTACTTTATCCAGCAACAGATCTCCACCAATCACTTCATTTGTCGATTCTTCTAGAAAAATTAAATGGCTTTGTGCATGGCCAGGTGTATAAATTGCTTTTAAGCCAGGGTGTCCCGGGACTTCTTGCCCATCTTCAATGTACTTTGTTAAGGGAGTTGAACCGTATAATTTCAGCGCTTCTTTAGATTCAACTATTTTGTCAAGATACTTTTCAGGAACAGCTTGTAATTGCAGCTGCTCACGATAGAAGTTGGATCGATAAGCCATGAATTCGGGTGTTCTACGTAAAAAATGGTCATTATATTCGTGCCCTACGATTTCTGCTTGTGAAAATGCATCCACCCAGCCAGCATGATCCGGATGATGATGAGTTAACACAACTTGCTCTATATCTCCCAATTTGAATCCTGCCTCATGAATTCCTCTCTTTAATGCATCTAATGCATCTTGTGTTTTCGGCCCAACATCGAAAAGTGATAATTTATCTCCTTTGACTAAAAAAGCATTCACATCCCCTATTGGATATGGTGTAGGTATGACAATTTTATGTATATTCATGGACATTTCTCCTTATATTCTAAATAAAACTATTTTCCTTCTATAATGAATCAGTATTCATTCATTTTATCTCTTTTTTTGTTTTTCGTCACGTATGTAATTGACAGAACCGAAAAGAGTGCATATAATTTTCATAATTCCAAAAATTATTAAAACGATGATGAAGACAAGTAAATGACTTTAAGGTTAAAGAGAGTGCTGCATTTGCTGCAAGCAGCATAGCCCGCTAAATTCATTGAACCTACTTCGGAGTAGTCATGTAAACATGACCGTCCCCTCTGCGATAAGGAGGATTCGAGTTGTGCCTATTATCTATTAGGCAAACAAAGGTGGTACCGCGGAAAAGAGCTCTCAAGCGTTTTCGTCCTTAGTATAAGGATGAGAACGCTTTTTATATTGAAAAAGAACTCTATTTTTGTTCACATTTTAATGACCGTTATTTCGTCCTTTAAATAATTGCGCCGTTCATTAAAAGAGGTATATTAGTGAAGTTTAAAGTTCCACTCTGAACTAAGAATACCCAATTTCAGATGCTATTAAAGTAATTTTTAGGCAAGTTCCATGTATAACAAAAAGGACTTTTACTCCCTCAGAACTTATAACTTCTTTTGTTTAGTCCTTTTATAATTTAATGGTTCTAAGAGAAGTTCAAACAGGATAAATATCAATATATGGAGGGATCGTTATGCAAAAAATACTTTTTGTTGGCGCTGGTTCAATGGCAGAAGCACTAATCCAAGGTTGGGTAGAGCAAAAAGTAATACCAAGCGAAAACATTTATGTAACAAACCGTTCGAAATTCGAAAGATTAATTGAATTAAGTGAGAATTATGCAGTCAATATATTGGATAATCATGAGTGTATTTGCGAAATGGACTTAATCATTTTAGCCACGAAACCAAAAGACATTCAGCCTGCAATGGAAAGAATACAACCATTTATAAGCAAAGATACCGCAATCCTTTCTGTACTCGCCGGTATACCTATCCGAACGATTGAAGAAGGCATTGGAAATCGACCTATCGCACGAGTAATGCCTAATACTTCTGCAACAATAGGCATGTCCGCAAGTGGCATAGCATTCAACGAACAAGTAGATGATTATCAAAAAGTCCTGTACTTACAGCTGCTAGAAGCGATCGGTATTGTTATTGAAGTTGAAGAAGATAAGCTACATGCTGTAACAGCTCTTTCTGGGAGTGGTCCTGCTTATCTTTATTATTTACTTGAAGCTTGGGAAGCAGTGGGAGCTGAATTTGGATTATCAAAAGAGGTAGTTCGCGAATTAATGGTACAAACAATTGCTGGTTCTGCTGCCATGCTTCAATCAGTGAAAGAAGAACCTATCGTTTTACGAAGGAAAGTAACAAGTCCAGGGGGTACCACTGAAGCTGGTATTACAGCTTTAGAAAATAATCGTTTTAATGAAGCCATCTATGCTTGCATCAAAAGTGCCGAAGCAAGATCGAGAGAATTAGCAAAAGGTCAATAACATTGATTTAATCTAAGTTCTTAAAGAGTTAATTTATTTCAAACTTAAAGCGATTGTTTATCTATCTGATGTTTTTGTTGCATATTATTCATTTAATCATAATATTTCCTAGGAAATGTCGTTTTTTACTATTTTTCATTTGTCGAAAAGTGTATTTTTTCCTATTTTTAAATTTCATCATTTTACAAATATCTATTTTTTTCAATTATAAACGCGTGAACAATGTTGAAATTTGTACACGCGTTTTTCTTTATTTCCTATTATAATACACCCGCTCGAATACGTTTAACGATGGAATATGTCGTATAAATCGCCATTGGACATAAAATTGCTGCTAATAATAGCCAGAAGTTAAGCGCCTCCGCTGCCTTTAATCCCGTAAAATTCGTTGCAATATATACTAATACTCCAACTAATAATAAATAACTTAGTATATTTGGAAATATTACTAGCAAACGTAAAACAGCAGGACTTATTTTTGGTTGATTCATCAAACCCCTCCCCAAGGACAATCATATAGAATAATTCTCGAATAATCTATAATTTCCTTAATAATTTCATTTTTTACTACAAAAAAATGCAATGCTAAACTTTTATGCGATTTGCCTTATGCACTTAAGCGAAATGAAAGATTTTATATAAAAAAACGAGCTTTCATTTGCTCGTTTTTACTTTAACTTTAAGCCTCAATTAGCGTCCCATTTTTCCATTCAAATTGCGAAAAATCATGAGCGATAAAAGTGTTGGGAAAAACTTCTTTTGCTTGTTCAGATAACGCTTCAATATCATGGGGCAAGAAACGTGAACTGATATGGTTTAATATTAGATTTTTAGCTTTACTTTCGTTCGCTATTTTTGCCGCCTCAACATTTGTTGAATGGCCATAGCTTGCTGCCAAATGCTCTGTTGCATGATCAAATGTGGCTTCATGTACGACAATATCGGCACCTTCACTTAAAATTTTGGCGGGCTCACAGTATTTCGTATCCCCTAGAATACTTATCGTAAATCCTTTTTTAGGTGGTGCTGTAACTGCTTGGCTCAATACCTTCCTGCCATCTTCTAATGTAATATCCTCACCATTTTTTAACTTCCCTAATAATGGGCCTTTTGGAACTCCGAGATTTCTAGCCTTTTCGATGAGAAGCTCCCCTTTCAAGGCTTTTTGTTCAATTCGATAGCCAAAACAAGGGATTACATGTTCCAGTAACTGTGCACGAACAATAAATTGATCATCCTCAAATATTACTCCTTCTTGTACTTCGACATATTCAATAGCATAAGTTAAATGAGTTTTTGATACATTTAAAGTTGTTGCAACCCATTCTTGCAACCCTTTTGGACCATAAAGCGTTAAAGTATCTTCCCCACCTAAAAAGGAGCGGGAGCTTAAGAAACCGGGCAACCCAAAAATATGATCCCCATGTAGATGGGTAATAAATATCTTCTCCACTTTTCTTGGACGAATTGATGTATGTAATATTTGGTGTTGTGTAGCTTCCCCACAATCAAAAAGCCAAACTGTGCCGCGCTCTTCTAATAATTTTAAAACAAGGGCACTTGTATTTCGATCTTTCGAAGGCATTCCCGCGCCCGTTCCCAGAAATTGTAGCTGCATTGATATTCTCCCATTCATCATCTTTTATTTCTAAATTTCATTAATGACTTTTCCAAATTTCAACTATCAATCCTTTAAATCTTCCAAGAAGTCTTTACTAAAACTCGTTTTAGAAGCATAACTGGATTTGTCAATTTCGATTCCCTTTTGAATCGCACCTTTCCCAAATTTCTTTTCTATTTCATCGATTAGTTCATAGATTGGTTCTTGTTTAGCAAACTGTTCGAAATTAAAGATAGATAGTTGTTCAACCGATTGTTTTCGATCCAATACATTTGAAACCGTAATTCCTAGAAGTCGTATTGGTGCTCCATTCCACGATTTATGAAATAAATTGATTGCTTCTTCATATATTAGCTCTTTGTTATAAATAGGATTTTGAAAGGTTTTACTCTTTGAATGGTTGTGCCAATCTGCATCGCGAATTTGGATACTGATCGTAGAACCACATAATTTTTTTGCATCCAACCGTTCCGCTACTCTTTCGGACAATTTTAAAAAAGTCTTTTCGAGTTCTTCTATGTCTGTTTCATCTACTGGCAGGGTAGTGGAATTTCCAACACTTTTCGTTTCATAAATTGAATTGGGGTCCACTTCTCGAGAATCCTCACCATTTGCACGCATTCTTAAACGGCTACCATTTTTCCCTAAAGCTTGCCGAATGAGATACTCATCAACATTGGCAAGCTCACCAATTGTATGAATTTTTAGTGTTGCAAGCTTCTTGGCGGTACTTTCTCCCACACCATGCATCTCGATAACAGGTAAAGGCCATAGCTTATTTTGGACATCCCGTTTTCTTAAAATCGTTATACCCATTGGTTTTTTCATATCAGAAGCAGTTTTAGCAAGAAATTTATTCGGTGCAATGCCGATTGAACAAGGAAGGTCGAGTTCATTGAAAACCCTCATTTGAATCTCCCTCGCAATGTCAATCGGATGACGCCCTGTTCCAATATCTGTAATATCTATATATCCTTCATCAATGGATACAGGTTCTATTAATTCTGAGTAACTTCTTAAAATTGTAAACATCGCCTTCGAAGCCGCTCGATACTTTGGAAAATCAGGAGGTAATAGAATTAAATCGGGACATTTGCGAAGTGCCTCTCCTACATTCATCGTCGTATAAATACCTTTATGACGCGCTTCATACGAACTAGTAACAATAATCCCGCGGCGTTCTTTCGGATTTCCTGCAATGGCTATCGCCTTCCCTTTTAAATCAGGATTATGTGCCTGTTCAACAGATGCGTAAAAACTATTCATATCAACGTGAAAAATAATCCGAGCCTTACCCATGTCCTCACCTCCAAATAATATTCAGATACTAATTTAAATAGTAGCATACTCTTTTTGTAGTTGCATTTTAGTAGGTGTTTTAGATAGTTGTTTTGGGAATTATTCTTACTTTGTAATCTTTGGAGTGATGAGGTTCTTTTTTGGTTATTGTGTGTTTACATCTGGATGCGTAACTATTCAAAACTTCGAAAATACTTCGTTACTCTTATGCTGAACTTCCTTAACTTAATCAACCCACGCACTGAGCTTCTTTAAACTTTTAACACCTTTATAAATCGATCTAACGCCCGAATTCATTCCGGTAAACTATATCACTAGATGAAAAAAATTGGTGAGGAAAAGTCACTCTTCTCCTCACCAATCTATACAATATGCTTAGGCGTTTACTTCTTTCTCTTCAAGCCATTTTAACTGTTGTTGAACAAATTCTTCAGACAGATTGTGATTTGCGATGAAACGATTGCGTTCGTGTTTTGAACATTCAATCGTACATCCGCCTAAATGTTTTAATTCATTTTCTTCGGAACTGATGATTTGTTTGTTGCAATCAGGATTTCCACAGTTAATGTAACGTTCGCAAGGTGTGCCATCGAAATGATCTTTTCCGACAACCACATGTTCAACTTGGTTGATTGGTACAGTTAAGCGCTCGTCAAATACATACATCTGACCATCCCAAAGTTGCCCTTTTGCTACAGGGTCTTTACCGTAAGTAGCTACACCACCGTGTAATTGACCCACATTCTCACCGATTCCTTCACGTTTTAACCAACCAGAGAATTTCTCGCAGCGAATACCGCCAGTACAATATGTTAATACACGTTTACCTTCAAATAAGTCGCGGTTGTCACGTACCCATTGTGGTGTATCACGGAATGTTTCTACCTCTGGACGAATCGCACCACGGAAGTGGCCAACATCATATTCATATGTGTTTCGTACATCTAGTACGACTGTATTTTCATCTTGCATTTCATTTAAGAATTCTTCAGGTGAAAGGTACCGACCTGTAATTTCATGAGGATTAATATCATCTTCCAAGCTAAGATTAACTAGCTCCGGGCGCGGACGCACATGCATCTTTTTGAAAGCATGTTTCTCTGCTTCATCAATTTTAAATACGATTCCTTCGAACAATGGATGATTTTTCATCATTTCCATGTAGGCATTTGTATCTTCAATTGTTCCTGAAACAGTACCATTAATACCTTCATACGCTGCTAAAATGCGTCCTTTTAAATTTAACTCTTTACACGCTTTTAAATGCTCAGCTGAAAAAGCAGCTGGATCTTCAATCGTTGTATAATGATAATAAAGTAAAACTCTGTAATCCATCTATATTCCACCTATCATGTATATTTGCAAGATATATTGATAGTATATCTTTTGTTTTAGGCTTCATCGCAACGACAAAACCAAATAAAAACAGCGGATATAATTATATATCACACTGTCCAAAGATGCAAGAAAACTTCCGTTTAAAGACACCAGGTATCAAATATATCATAAAAATATTAATGATTCCATCATAAATAAGTCTGATTTCATATTCTTTCAAAGATTTATATTAACAGGTATTTTTGAATAAAAATCCGATTGACATTTTTACCATTTTATACTATTCTTTTTTGTGTAAACCTAAAAATAAAACAAGTTAACGCAAGAGGGGGATAAAAAATGCAAACTAAAACATATTCTTACGTAGTTACCGCTTTCGGGGCAGCAATCATTGCCGTTCTTGCTCAAATCACAATTCCGTTACCACTAATTCCTATTACCGGTCAAACACTGGCTGTCGGACTAATTGCAACGATTTTAGGCAGGAAAAACGGGACAATAGCCGTTCTATTATATATCTTGCTTGGAGCAATCGGTTTGCCTGTCTTCTCAGGCTTCTCCGGTGGACTTGGGGTTATCGTCGGACCAACAGGTGGCTATATTATCGGATTTTTAGTACAGGCTTACTTAATGGGCGTATATATGGATAAATTCGGTGTGAACTATACCCATTCAATCATTGCCAATTTAATTGGAATGGTGATTACGCTTGCATTTGGTACTACTTGGTTAAAAATCGTCGGAGATTTATCTTGGACTGCTGCATTTATGGGTGGGGTTTATCCATTTATAATCGTTGGAATTATTAAAGCAGTAGCAGCAGCCTGGATTGGGGTTATTGTTCGCAATCGATTGGAAAGCGCTCAATTGCTGAAACAACTGGCATAGACTCAACTATAAAAAATTTCAAAAAAATACCGAGCTATTCAGAAAAGAATAGCCCGGTTTTTTCAATAAGAAAAACTTGTCCAATCCTTAATTCTTGGAATGCTGACATGTTGGTTATACGATTGATCTTTAACGTAGACTTTTGTTGCTATGTCTTTTAATGTTTCAAGCACTACAGGTTTATCATCAAAATAGAAATCCAGGTTTAGTTGTTTAATAATATCGATTTTCTCTTGGTCCTGCATACCGCAGAAAAAATGTTGCTCACGAACAGGAAAACCTTTTTCTCTTACCCATTCTTGCGTTTCTTGGCAATATTGTTTGGGACGAGATGTAATATAGAAAATCTCATGCCCTTCTCTATCAAGTTGATTCAACAACTCAATTGCCCCATCATAAGCAGGACAATTTGTAAAATAGATTTCCTCCAGTAAACTGTTCCACATTCGGCCACCTGCTACTTTGTCCAAACCAAATGCTTCATGTATTTCTACTGTTTTTAATTCGCGAAATATTTCAATCCCTATATTTTGATTGAGTTTTCGATTATAAATGTGAAATGCATGTTCTCTTAAATTAATGAGTGTATCATCTATATCAAAACCAAATCTCACAAAAAGTTCCTACTTTCCTATGAATAAATTACAAATTGTTTTGCAAAATTTTGTTCTTTTTGAACTTGAATCACTTGTAATTTTTCTACTTCCTTTTTTCGTTGTGCAGCACAATTCACTAAATCCATATTTGAAATGGTCTCTCGCGTTAAAATAGCCGCCAGTGTATCAGCATCCTTCATCGCGCTATTCAGTCCAAATGCTCCAGTAGGTGTCATCGTATGTACTGCATCGCCAATTAAAGCTAATCCAGCTTTCCCCCATGTATCTGTGTAATTACTATGCACATCCAATAAAACAAAATCCTGCCATGAGGTAATGTGACGTTGAACAGTTTCTTTTACCTGAGGAAAGGCTTTTATTAACTTATCAATAAAGGGGGTAAAGGGTTGCTTTCGAAGTTCGGAATAAGATCCTTCTTTTATATTCCAGCCAATCTGAATATAGCCTTTTGTTTGGGTGAATAACGATAGCTGCATTTCATCAATTAGTGCCATTTTAATAGACGGTTCCCAATTTAGTGGTGCAGGAATCTTTGCCCATAACAAATCATACCCATGTTTTCGTACTGTAACATCAATTCCCGATTTTTTGCGAACCGTTGAAAACCTGCCATCAGCACCAATAACCAAGTTGCTTTCAATAACAATTTCTCTATCTTCACGTATCGCTTTTATCCCCTTAAAACCATCTGCCTCATCTTTTATTAAATCTATAAGTCTTGTATTTGTCATTAATGAAAAATTAGAATATTTCTTTGCTTCCTGGATAATGACCGAAAGCAAATGTGCTTGAGGAACATGAATTCCTAGGTGGCCTATATCAGGATTAGGGTTAATCAATTTAAATAATTTCCCATTCTCCCAATACTCCAAAGTTTCCATTCTAAGCAATCCTAATCGTTCAACTTTTTCAAATAAACCGTGATGTTTTAATATTCCTTCGCCTTCCTCATTTAAATGTTCACCACGGAATTCTTTTGCAACATCTTTACTACGCTCTATTAAAATAACAGATACGTTCTTTTTTGCTAATAAGTATGCGAGTAAGGCTCCACCTGGTCCAGCACCAACTATGCAGACATCCGTTTTTAAATTCATCTCGCCTCTCCCGTAGGATAAGCTGTAATGCATAAATCCGGCCCGACTTGTTCAATCGAATCAAATTCTAGCTGAAGCGCTTCATCGATACCATCTATATCCATTCCGGCAAACGGGGTTTTCGAATGTATTCCACCTAATATTTTAGGTGCCATATATAAAAGAACTTTATTAATTAACCCCGCTCTTAAGAAGGAGGCATTAATTTCTGCTCCTCCTTCTACTAGTACATCCGTAATTCCCAGTTTATAAAGTTCATCGAGCATTTCACTCAAGTTTAACCCCTGTTCTGATTTTGAAACAGTTAGGATTTGAACACCTTTTTCGGATAGTTGCTTAGACTTTGTTCCATCGACATCATTACCACAAACAATAATTGTTTGTGCTTCTGCTGTATTAACAACATCGGAATTTAAGGGTGTTTTCAATTCGCTATCTAAAATGATGCGGACGGGATTTTTCCCCTTTCGATGTGGAAGTCTTGCTGTAAGGGATGGATTATCCGCTAACACCGTCCCCACACCTACCAAAATACCATCGATTTCATGACGAAGCCTGTGAACTTGCAATCGTGCTTCTTCACTTGTAATCCATTTTGAATGACCATTATGAGTCGCAATTTTTCCATCCATCGTCATCGCAAATTTCGAAATAACAAAAGGTTTATTAGTAAGCATATTGTAAATAAAACGCTCATTTAATTTACGGGCCTCTTCTTCCAATAAACCTACCTCAACTTCAATCCCTGATTCTCTCAATAAGTTAATCCCACGTCCTGCAACAGATGGATTTGGATCCATCGTTGCCACTACTACACGGCTAACTCCTGATTCTTTTACTAACTTTGCACAAGGTGGTGTTTTTCCATAATGGGAACACGGCTCTAACGTAACATATAAAGTAGCTCCTTTGGCATGATCTCCTGCCATATTAAAGGCATGTACTTCGGCATGCGGTTCTCCCGCTTTGCGATGTAAGCCTGTCCCAACAATGACACCATCTTTTACAAGAACTGCTCCAACACAAGGATTTGGATTTGTGTTTCCTTTAGCTGAAGCAGCAAGATCTAAAGCTAATTGCATGTATTCACGGTCACTCTTCATCACTTGCTTACACACTCCTTATACAGTTAATTGCTCTTTTGGAATATGACCCGATTTTTTCACCTTGGTTTCAAGGTAATGACGATTCGTTTCAGTTAAGCCACCCCATAGTGGAATATGACTATGCGCAAGTAAACCATGAGATTTTAAGGCAGCAAGTTTTTTAGGATTGTTTGTGATTAATGTAACCGGTTTTGCTCTTAGTGTTTCCAAGACTCGAACTGCTTCCTCATAATTACGTGTATCATCTTCAAACCCTAGTGCATTATTCGCTTCTACAGTATCATAGCCTTCTTCCTGCAAAATATAGGCCAATGATTTAGAGAACAAACCAATTCCTCGACCTTCATGGTTTGCTAAATAAAAGATGGCTCCGCAGCCATGTTCTTTAATCATCTTCATTGATTCATGGAGCTGATAGCCACAATCGCAACGTTGGCTCCCAAAAATGTCACCTGTATGACAAATGCTATGCATACGAATAATCGCATCATCCGCATTTGCAAAATCTCCATAAACTAGTACAGATGATTGTTGCTTTGAAGCTAAATCCGCATTTACGATAGACTGCAGTATCGATTCTTTAGTATTCATCTCATTATTTACTGTTGCCCATGTATACCATTGGAAAGTCGTCTCGAATTCCCCTTGCTTTATTGGCAGTTTCACCGGACCCACCACAGCTAAATTTTCTTTATCATTAAATGAAACAATGTTCATCTTATCTTTTAAAATTTTATTGGCATCTGAAAAATTCTTCAATTCCCTATCACCTATCTTTTCTTTATCATTCGTAAGGTACTTTTTTACAACAACTTACTTTTCGTAACTAAATATATAATAATAAGTCACAAAGGTCAATTCCATTTCATTTAATTCTTACTGTTTTTATATGATATATGACTTTGCACTTTAAATATAGCTTATGTAGGAAATGAAATCAAAAGCAGTGCTTCCACACAAATGATTTAAAATAAAAAAATTGGCCTCAATATTAAAGTCGCATATTTTTTGCGCATCCATGCAATCAATTCTATCTTACTGAGTTAAAAGAGTGTCTCCAAAGTTTAATAACTTTGGAGACACTCTTTATATACAACACCTATTAAATTCTCGCAAAATGGTTATAGACGTCATTTAATGATTCACAACCCAAATCCAGCACCTTTTCTACATAAATACGCCAAATTTGAGCTGTCATTTTAGCATCTCCCAAAGCATTGTGACGTTCAATAATTGGAATATCGTTTTGTTCACAAAGTTGCTCTAATGAAACATTATGGACATCTCGATCTACTAACTTATAAACAAAAGATGTGTCCACAATTCGATGCTTAAACTGCGTTTTAAAGTACTTCGAGCTTACATATTGCATAAAACTTCTTTCATGTGTTGCGTGATGGGCAACAAGAGTTGAATCTTTTACAAATTCAAAAAAACTCATTAAAACATTGGATATGGGAGGAGCTTCGCGGACTGCTTCATTTGTAATTCCTGTCAGCTGAACGATATCCTCCGGAATTTCCTGATCATAATTAATTAAAGTATAAAATTGCTCTTCTTCCAAAATTTTTGTCCCGTACATTTTAATGGCGCCAATGGATAAAATACAGTCCCCTTTTTCAGGACTAAACCCCGTCGTTTCGATGTCAAAGACCACTACCTTTAGTTTATCCAATGGGGTATTCATGGCATCATCTTTATTGATCTCTTTTTGCAAATGTCTTAAATAGGCCATTTGATGAGAATTCTGAATGCCACCAACGCCATCATGCACACGTTTTCCTTGAATCCCTCTTAATAATTGCATAAATGGTTCAAATGCCATTACAACACCCTTTTCTTAGACACTCTTTATTTCTCATGATTGTTAACTAATTCCATAACTGCATCATGTAGTTTTTTTCCACCCTTTAAAATTTGTTTTATTTCTTTTTTTTGCTCCTTGGTCAAGGATTTTATATTTAAATAATGAGTATCATCGTACTCTTTCACATGAAATAAAGATAATCGATAGTTCATCAATAAAGAAAAACTTTCATTACTGTATGTCAGCAGTGTTTCGTATTCCCCTTTGCCTTGTAATCCCTTGATTCTCTCTAATGTTGCAGTTTCACATAGACCTTCTTTAATTGAAAGGAGTCGAACAGAATTTACATAGGGCAAGAAAGCAGCGTATTTTAAATTAATATACCCCTGGTAATTTCCATGTTGTTCTACTAGAATCTGACCCATAGGACCAATTGAATTTTTAAGATGCTTAACATTCTCCATAAAACGCCTAAGTAATGATGGATGCTCTTTTTGATATTGATAGATCATTGTTTTTAATTGTTTTATATCTTCTTTATTCCCAAATAAGGCTCTAGCATCATAAAAAATTTGCAAATATCGAATGGATTCCCAGCTCTCATCCTCCATCCATTTATATAGCTGCGCTTCCCATTCTTTATAGGATTTACACCAAATCGGGTTTGAGCTCATAATGTTTCCATTACAATAGGGGTATCCGACAAAATCCAACCCATAGGATAGCTCTTCTCCAAGCTCCTTAAAAAATATGTCATTCTCTGGAGTTGATTGCTCATAGATAATGCCATGGTCTTGGTCACTAATTAATCCTTGTTCAAAGCGACCGCCACTGCCAGTTATAAACCAAGTATAAGAACAAGGTGCTTTCTTTTGTTTCGATTTTTCTTTTGCCACTTCCAGTACTTTTAGCATAACTTGATCATGAAACGTGTTAAGTGAAACGTTATTTGCTAAGAAGGATGAAATATGAGCATCCTTCCAATCTTTTATTGACTGATACGTTTCCAAGAGAACACTTCCTTTATAGAAAAAACCTCTGAGATTCAGAGGCTTTTTGTTTAAGTATAATGTTTTTAGATTATTAGTTTATGAGAATTTTTCTTTTGTTGCAGCAGTAGCTAATTTTGCTTCTTCTAGAGCCATTTGCTCTGGATATCCATAACTTCCATGTTCCGAAATATCTAGGCCCATGATTTCTTCTTCTTCAGTAACACGAAGACCGCCCATAACTTTATCCATAATTTTAAGAAGAATGAATGCCACTGCAAATGCATAAGCACCAGAAGCTACAACACCTAAAGCTTGAACGCCCAATTGTTCCCAGCCACCGCCATAGAACAATCCTGCTTGACCCCAATCAATATCGGTAGATAATGCAGGTAATGCGAATAAACCGTTTGATAGTGTACCCCAAACCCCAACAGTACCGTGTACTGATAATGCAGCAATCGGATCATCCAGTTTTAGTCTTTCAAATAATTGCATACTGAATACAACCATCATACCACCAATTAATCCGATGACTACCGCAGCCCAAGGAGCTACAAATCCACAAGATGCAGTAATTGCTACTAAACCAGCAAGTGCACCGTTTAAAGTTGTTGGCACATCTGCTTTCCCTGTTTTAACCCAAGCTGTAAACATTGCGGCAACTGCACCAGCTCCAGCAGCTAATTGCGTATTTAAAATGACATAACCCAGGAATCCATCAGCAACTCCGAATGTACTAGCACCATTAAAACCGAACCAACCTACCCAAAGAACCAGAACACCCAAAGTAGTATAAACTTGGTTATGACCAGCTAGGACATTGGATGAGCCGTCTTTGTTATATTTACCAATACGAGGTTTTAAAATCATTGTTGCAGCTAAAGCAGCCATAGCACCTGTTAAGTGAACAACAGTCGAACCAGCAAAGTCTTGTTTACCGTGTTCAGCTAACCAGCCACCGCCCCAGATCCAGTGAGCAACTACCGGATAAATGAATGCAGAGAACAGAATTGCAAAGATTACATAGACTGATAATTTTGCACGCTCAGCAAACCCGCCAAAAGCAATTGTAAGCGAAACTAACGCAAACATTACTTGGAAAGAGAAGTCAACTGCCGGAGTCAATCCACCTGCTTGTTCTGCAGTCGTTGTATCTCCATAGAAAAAATTCGATAATCCGATGAATGCATTTCCTTCA
Source organism: Ureibacillus sp. GCM10028918 (assembly GCF_042666115.1). Taxonomy (NCBI): domain Bacteria; kingdom Bacillati; phylum Bacillota; class Bacilli; order Caryophanales; family Caryophanaceae; genus Ureibacillus; species Ureibacillus sp. GCM10028918. The sequence goes on along the minus strand of NZ_JBHTFK010000002.1, from coordinate 497,638 downwards.
CCGTATATAAAGCCATAACCTACAGCCCAAAAAACTAAGGTCCCCAGACCAGCTGTAAAAATTGTTTTACCAGCTACGTGACCGGCATTTTTCATTCTTGTCGAACCTGCTTCGAGTAAAATAAATCCACCTAACATAAAGAATACTAAAATTGCACCAATCGCTACCCACAGGTTATCCATCAGCACTTGAACAGCTTCCATAATTTTCATTCTCCCTTCAAAAGTAATTCATCATGTTACATTATATTATTCTATGATGTTAGGAAAAGTAACACGTTTTATTAAAATTAATTTTACATTATATTCCCCTTATGTCAATACATTTTTTATAAATAATGTCAGGAAACTTCACATAGTTGTACATCCGATAGTTGAATAGGCATTTTGTTATTCTAAAAAGCATTTCACGAGTGCAATTTGTATGCGATTACATTAAAATTAATGATATTTCCTTACGTAGCACAATGTCTTTTATACACATCAATGAGGAAAAAGGATCATACAGAAAATGGAAAACAAAAAATATTTCGAATCAAGACATGTAACTTTTCTTTACAATATCCAGATTTGCTATGTATAAATATAAATCGCTTTATAAAGTTTTTTCATTTTATTGCTAACATAGCAAAAGCTCTAGAGAGTCAAATCTCTAGAGCTTCTACTTTTCTTATCAATATTATTAATTAAGAATTTTTAGCTTTACCTGTTTTCGACCCCATTGTAAAGCTTCATTACGTGTTGGTATGAAAACATCAATTTTATTTCCTTTAATTGCACCACCAGTATCTCCTGCAATCGCTTCACCGTATCCCTCGACCCAAACCCTGGAACCAAGCGGTATGATATTTGGGTCTACAGCAATCACTTTTTGATTTGGATTAGAACGCAAATCAATACCAATTGCCGTTGTACCGGAACATCCTTCACAATAGGCAGTATAAGCAGTAGCAGTAACCATTAATTCCTGTCCAGAAGCAGGTTCTTCCACTGTACTTTGCACTACTTTTGGTTGGCTAGATTCTGAGTTATTAGATTGTTGATTGTCACTATTCTTTTCGTCATTTTGATTTTGACTAGTTATTGAAGCATTGGCTACAACAGTGTCATCTTCCTTTTTACTCCCATCCTCAAAAAGAAGCAATTCTTTACCGGGATAGATCGTATAGTCTGTTAGATCATTCCATTCCATTAAGTCCTCTAATTCTACTTGATTATTTACAGCGATTCGGAAAAGGTTATCCCCTTCTTGTACTTTATATAATTCTGGTTGCAACATTTTATAAAAAACAATATCTCGATCTAATGCATCATCAAACAATTCTCCACCATATTCGTCCGTTATGAATAATCGTTCATTTACATCGTCCGTATGCATTGCAGCTCTGTCAATTTCCATCCCATATACATTGGTAGTTGATATCGAAAATACGATTAGTAAAATTATGAATGCTAGTTTATTTTTCATTTTTTTCGTCCTCCTGACAATTAATCTCGAAATTTGTATTGAAATTACGAATTAAGTACTGTCCAGGGACTTACAAAAATATACATATTGATATAAAAATAGAAATAAAATGTAATATTTGTAATAAATGAAATATTTTATAATACCATTACTCTTAGTCTGACACACTAGGAACTTTAACCTTATATAAATGCAAAAAACTGATTTAAAAGCAATTATTGCTTCTAAACCAGTCATTTAGGAGATTTAATTATCTACAATAATAGAGAATAATAACCAAATAAAACTAGTTACTCTTTTTATTTACAATTCATTTCTACTATTTTAACTTCATGATACAATTAATATAAAATTGTTACGATCTACTACATAGCTCTTGTACAGTTGCACTTAAAACTAAAAAGGTGGCTTAACGTATGCAAATGAATGTACATATTATTGCTCCATATGAAGCAATGTTACCTACCATAAAAGAATGTACTCCATTTTTTCCCGAAGTAAATATCTCCGTTTCAGTTGGAGAATTACAAGCAGGCGTTGATATCGCTTTATCTAAAGAAAGCAATACAGATCTATTCATTAGTAGAGGTACTACTGCTAAGCTTATAAAAGAGGCAATAAAAACACCTGTCATTGACATGAATATTTCAGGTTACGATATGATGCGTTCACTTTCGTCAGCCTCGAATTTAAGCAATAAGTCAGCACTTATTAGTTTTCCGGATATCACTAATTTTGCAGCCTCAATAATTGATTTAATGGAACTGCCGATTTCCGTTTTTACCATTGACCACATTGATGAAGTAGCTTCTTTAGTTGTCGATCTAAAAAACAATGGCTATAAACAAATTATTGGTGATACGATTACCACTAAAACCTGTGAAGAATATGGTCTAAAAGGATTTTTAATCCACGCAAGTAAAATGACGATCATTAAAGCGTTAGAACAAGCTACAGAGCTATATAATTACATTAATAAAGTTAACATTCCCAATAAAATTTTCGAAATCATCGTACAAAACAAATATAAAAATATAGTTCTTCTCGACGAGCAGAATAATATAGTCTACGAACATTTTACAACTTTACGGTTTACAGATGATTTAAAGAGGCAATTGTACATCTTAAATACGGACATAGACTTAAACAAAGACAAAGCTTCAAGAAAATATGTAGCCGAAGATGTACTAATCGAAATCAATGGCTGTTATTTACCGGATTTCTCATATAAATTATATTTTTTAAATAAACATGAAAAGCTATTGAATGAAGAAGGCTTAAAAGTTCATACAGATAATGTATATAAACCGTTAATTGCCGATTCAGGTAAAATGCAATTCACTTTACAGCAAATAAAAACCCTTTATCAAAAAAACGAACCTATTATTTTGCTTGGCGAAAAAGGAACCGGTAAAGATTTTATTTCTACCTATATACATTATCAATTTGAAGACGGTTTACTTTTGACCATTAATTTTGAGAAATACGATGTGAATAAGTTAGATGGAATTTCACTAGAACGTGTTCGTACTATTAAATTTCAAAATTTATCGCGTGTAAAAACAAATCATGACAAGGTGTCCGCATTTATCAACATGTGTATCGAATTAAAAATACATGTGTTTATTCTATTGGAAAATTGCAATCAAATTGAAGCTTTTTCTTGCAAGATTTCCAATCCAGTAGTAATTCCTCCTTTAAGTGCACGAAAAGAGGATATCCCTTCCTTTGTACATTATTTTTTATCTGCTTACCATGAAAAATATGGAACAATTGCAGTCAAGATTAAAGAAGAATCTTTATCTTTACTAAAGGAAACTACATATCCTATCAACATTGATGACTTACAACTTATCGTCAAGCAAATTGCTTTAAATGAAAATCATATTGTTATTCAACAGGAAACTGTAGAAAAAGTTTTAAACGAAGAAAAGCTTACCATAAAAGCACTTTCCCTTAAGGGCACTTTAAAGGATATTGAAAAAGAAATAATCGATCTTGTGTTAAAAGAAGAAAATTTTAACCAGTCTAAAACAGCGGAACGACTTGGCATTAACCGAGCAACATTATGGAGGAAACTAAAAGAGTAACTAGAAAAGCGAAAGGCGCCCGCTTATCAGCGACAAGCATAAGTGGAGAGCTGACAGAAGGCGCTCTTTACCTTCCGAAGCGATCGACTTATACCTTCGCCTGGAGCTGTCATACTTCGAAAATTTATACTTTCTTATCTTTAAATAATAGGTTTAGCGCCACGTGATGAAAACCTCACATTATGTAGCAACGCCAATATGACTTACATCGTGCAACACTCAAACTGCTTGCGCTAGAGGTTAATAACTACTTCAGAAAGTTATCCTCACAACAAAATTTTATATTTTAACGATACTCATAGCGTGGAGATAGTCAAATTGACTTGTCCACGCTATTTGTCTATAAAAAAAGAGATACCCCAAAATAAAGGATACCCCATTATATATTCTAATTGGTTTATTAATTTAGCATATCATTATCGCAGCTAGGGAAAATATAGATCCCTTGTATCAGATCATAATTGTAATACTTTTGAACAAATTTTGCTTGATATAAATACTCCAATAAACAAATTTCGTCTTCATCTGCATCACATAATACACCCGAGACGCTAAGCCCATTCTTAAATGCAACGCCAATCGGCTGACCAATTAATAGTTTGATTTTATCAAGCATCGATTAGCTCCCTCCTTCCTCTATTTTATGAGGAGAGATGAAAGCCTATTGTGCTTTTGTCTTATATGTTAAATTTGATTTTTGAAAAAGCAAATTCAATATTATAAGTTTCAAAAAATTAATGGCACATACCTTAACTAAATTAAAATAGTCCCGTGCTAATTATGAACAACATATAATCATTACCTTTTTTTGTCCCTCTCATCAGCTTCTCGAATCGCTGCATCATTGGATCTACTTTCGGAGTAAATTTAAAAGGATTTCTCTCCATTCCAAATTCTACACGTGGTTTTAGTTGAGTTGAGAAAGTTAGCTTTTCATGTGCTGTACCTGGCGGATTATTTAAAGTTTCTTCGCCATCGAAATGTGGTGTAGATTCTACATGTTGATTTTCTGAGTTTCTTGGCATCATCATTTCATCTCCTTCGTTGTTTAATATGACAACAATGGATTATTTTTATTCAAAAAAAAGCACTTAATGTCAAAATTTCTAACATAAAAAGTTCACATAATATTTCATTTTCTTTTGGAGAAGCTAAAAAATATATAAATTTTGGAGAAATGTTTTGACATAGTCCCAAAAATAAGGTAAATTACCAAAGGGCGAACAATTAATGCCCATTATTAAAAAAATATTCGTGATTTAGAGGTGTTCTTAAATGGATAACGTATTTGATTATGAAGATATTCAATTAATTCCAAATAAATGTATCGTAAACAGCCGTTCAGAATGTGATACTTCGATAATGTTTGGTGGCTTTAAATTCAAACTACCAGTAGTACCAGCAAATATGCAGACAATTATTGATGAATCGATTGCAATTAACTTGGCAGAAAATGGTTATTTCTATATTATGCATCGGTTCAATCCAGAAACTCGTGCAGAATTCATTAAAAATATGCATTCTCGAAAACTAATTGCCTCTATTTCTGTTGGTGTAAAAGAAGAGGAATATGCTTTCATTGAACAATTAGCCGTAGAAGAATTAATACCAGAATTTATTACAATCGATATTGCTCATGGGCATTCAAACGCCGTTATTAATATGATTAAACATATTAAACAGCATTTACCGCAAAGTTTTGTTATCGCCGGGAATGTTGGAACTCCTGAAGCAGTGCGTGAACTTGAAAATGCTGGGGCGGATGCAACAAAAGTTGGTATTGGACCAGGTAAAGTATGTATTACGAAAATTAAAACAGGATTTGGTACAGGTGGTTGGCAGCTAGCCGCACTACGTTGGTGTGCTAAAGCGGCAACAAAACCAATTATTGCAGATGGCGGCATTCGTACAAATGGAGATATCGCAAAATCAGTACGCTTCGGTGCTTCAATGGTCATGATTGGTTCCCTATTTGCTGGCCATGAAGAGTCACCAGGACAAACGGTTGTAAAAGATGGCAAAATGTTCAAAGAGTATTTTGGTTCAGCGTCTGAATTCCAAAAAGGTGAAAAGAAAAACGTTGAAGGTAAAAAAATGTACGTTGAGCACAAAGGATCTTTAATGGATACTTTAGTGGAAATGGAACAGGATCTACAATCCTCTATCTCGTATGCTGGCGGAAGTAAGTTAGAGTCTATCCGTACAGTTGACTACGTAGTGGTTAAAAACTCGATTTTCAATGGAGATAAAGTATATTAAAAATAAAAAGAGTAGAATTTCAGAAATTGAAATTCTACTTTTTTTATATCAAAAATCCAAGCCAGTTATTTATTATCTAAATTGTTTACTAACAACTTGTATTCTACATACCATTTTTCCCATTCATCTTCAGCTATTAAATGGGATTCACCGGTTACAACATTATCGAAATGCAACAAGCAAACATGCCAACCTGCTAGATCTTTGGGCGTATGGTCCGTCAGATTAGTTAGAAATTGTTTCATAGTTAACTGTGAACCAGTGTTGTTTGGACTTATTTCAAAACGAACAGTGTCTTCACCCCATTCAAATTGGAGGACCTTCCCTTCGACATAATGTGTGATACTAATTTTCTCAATAGTACCAGACCCATCGTTATAATGAAAATTAATATTCCCACCTTTACTTAAATCAGTTATCTCAAGATGTTCCATCCAAAATTTAAAGTTTTCATTGCTGATTAATGAAGACCAAACACTTTCACTTGAAACCTTATATACATGTTCATATTCTGCCGTATAGCCTGTATCGTCTTTGTAAATTTTCGCCAGCACGTGAAATACCTCCTAAAGGATGAATATTTAGTAACTACCTCTCCTATTTTATAGTTAAAAAAGTACCATATCAAAAAATAGGTTCAATAAAGATACACTTGGGAATAGATTAATTGGATGCCGATTCTAATAATGGAAAAGGTGGGACTAACAAATAATGTCAGTCTCACCTTTTTATTCTTTATTCGAGTTAAATAATTTAATACCACTTAATGGATAGATTCTTATTTTGGATTCACCCAATACCGATTCAACCGGTATTAATCCAAAATGTCGACTATCCGAGCTTCTTAATCGATTATCCCCTAAAACAAATAAATAACCTTTAGGAACAGTATCATACCCTGTTATTTCCTCTAAAGTAAAGTTTTCAGTAACTCTTTTTTGAAATGGATTGTCATTATCCCGGTTTACATATGATTCTTCATACTCTTCATTATTTATTAATAAAATATCTTCCTTCATTTCGACTGTATCGCCAGGTAAACCAATGACACGTTTAATATAATACTCATCTTCATACGGAGCCTCAAAGACCACCTGATCAAATCGATTAATTTCACTTATTTTACTAACTATAATAACATCCTGATTTTCGTATGTAGGCATCATCGAAGCCCCTTTAACAATAAGTGGGGAAAAAAGAAATTCACGACAAATAAACGAAATGACAATTCCAAATAAAATCGCAACTAACCAAGACATAAATTCATTTTTTGGTTTTGCTGGTTGTGGTTGTGTCATTAGATCTCCCCTTTTAAATTACATTTCAAATGAATGCTTTATTTTTATGATATTCCTTTAAAATTAATTATTTTTCTCGCTTATTATAAACTATATGTTCACTTTAATCCATCATGCAGACAAGATCGAAATATCCTGATGATCGTGTCAGGCCTTTTGATCGACAATTTCTTTTAGAGCAACCCAAGTACGATTTTGTTCTTTTTGAACTGCTACAGGCCGATTATAGAAATTGGTCAAAGCATTCTCGGTTAGCAGTTCGGAAGATGATCCTTGTTCAAATACTTCCCCATCCCTTAATAAAAGGGTCTGAGTAAAACATGGAAGAACTTCTTCTACATGGTGCGTGACATATATAATTATTGGACAGTCTTTCGATTTAGATAAATTCTCTATAATTTTTAGCAACTCTTCTCGAGTAATAATATCTAAACCGTTACATGGTTCATCCAATATTAATAACTTTGGTTTGGCCATTAATGCCCGTGCAATCAATACTCTTTGACGTTCCCCCTGCGATAAAGTTCCATACTCACGCTCTTGCAAATAATCGCAGTTTAATAGTTTCATATACTTTTTGGCGATATCGACATCCTCCCTCTCAACCGCCTCCCAAAGTCCAATTGATGCAAACTTTCCACTTAAGACAATACTTAAAACACCTTCAAAATTTTGAATTTGTTGTTGAATAGAAGCACTGACTAAACCTATTTGCTTGCGAAGGTCAGGTATGTATGTCTTTCCGTATAATTCACCTAATACCTCTACTTGGCCGTTTGTTGGATGTATATACCCATTGATTACATTTAACAAAGTTGTTTTTCCTGAACCATTTAATCCCAATATTGACCAATGCTCTCCTTTTTTCACTTGCCAATTAATATTTTTTAAAATAACCTTTTTATTTTTCGTAACAGTTACATTAGACAGGTTGATCAAGAACTTTGCCTCCAATCCTTAAGAATCTCCGTTATAACAATCTTCTAACTATTAACTTTATTTTAATACCTTTGAACCCTTACTGTATAGAAAAAATGCAATAAAAGCAGAGGGAAATAAAATTGAGGCTAGGAAAAAAAACTCCAGACTTTTGACTAACGCTCGCAAACAGCGTTGGTTGCACGGTCGTCCCCTCATGATCGTCATGTTCTATTCCCTTCTTCAGTCGGGCTTCCCGCCTTGTTTAACAAGCGTTTTCAAGTCAGTCTAGGTGCCTTGTTTTATATAGATTTAACTAAAAAAGTGTAGAAAAAGTCGGATATCGACTTTTTCTACACTCTGACCCACATACTAGTTTTACTTTCGGATAGTTTTTAATGCAGTACTCCAAGAAATGAGTTGATCTAACATATCATTAACTGATTGATTTTGTACTTCTTTTGGCTTGAAATCAGTACCATTTTCGAAATCTGTAAATAAAGATAATGCTGGGTGAACACGAACGTCAGCGACAAGCAGCTCGCCTAAAATCCCACGTAAATGTTCTGCGGCACGAGCACCACCAACTGAACCATAGCTTACGATTCCTGCTGCTTTATTGTTCCATTCCTCACGCAAGAAGTCTAAAGCATTTTTTAATGCTCCAGTAATAGAATGGTTATATTCTTGTACTATAAAGACAAAACCGTCACAGCTTGCAACACTAGCTGACCAGTCGCTAACCCCTGAAGCATCTCCCCCCGGCTCACCTAGTAAGGGTAATTTGAAATTCGCAATATCGATGATTTCGTAAGTTGCATCTCCACGAACCTCAGCTAATTTCTTCACCCATTCTCCAACCTGAGGGCTAACTCTTCCTTCACGTGTACTACCTAAAATGATACCAATCTTTAACATTTGCTTTCCTCCATTTTGTAGGCAATATAATTCACAGCTACTAAATAATATGATGAAAAATCCATCACTTTATCCACCAAGTTTTTATAATGATTAGCTAGAAGTACTAACCATTATTACTTTTTCCAAGTATTCTATTTTTAAACTTAGTATTTAATTCATATTACGTTTTTAGAGAGTAGCTTCTACTAATTATTGCTTGAGTAAGTTCTGTTCCAACTGTTCGATTTTTTCTACAATAATTTGGAAACCCTCAATTTCAGGCAGATATCTTTTTTCTACATATTTTTTTCGATCAGCCGCAATCGCCATGGATTCAAAAATTAACAAATACTGAGCAAGCACGTTATCTTCGAGAACTGGTCTTGTAATTGAACTTGCACATTTCTCTAATAGAAACCCAAGTTCTTCCAAGACATGAATAATTGGCCAATAATAGTCGATTGCTTCTTTATCTTTTGGAAATTCCCCTGTAGCTGTATCAAAAACTGTTCTTAAATTTTGAATATTTGTCGCCATTTTGTTAAATTCATTTTGATGTAACTCCTGGTTTGAAAAAAGTGCATAAAATGCTTGAGCTTGTGAGCGAATCGTTTTTGAAACTAAATGTGGCGTCTTACTCGAGGCAGATTTCCGTCCAACAAACCAAACTCCGATTAATCCGATTATAACACCAATTATTACATCAACTAACCTTGCTGACGCTATAAATGTAAAAGTAGCTTCTCCATTTGATCCTGCTTCAGCCATTATTAGTGCTGCAGGAGTGAAAAATAGTGCTGCTAATCCATAATTTTTCACAATAAATAACTCGGTAATAAAGGTTAAAAGGAAGATTAGAAGAGCAATAAAATAACCTGATGGTTGAAAAAAAAGAATTACACTTGCTATTAATATCCCAAAAATGGTCCCAAAGCTACGTTGGATTGCACGGTGAAGAGAAGCGATTACAGTCGCACCAGACAATACGGCGACACAAGAAAGAGGAACCCAGAAGGAACGATCGAATTCTAGTTCAAAAGCAAAAATGGCTGCAAAAATTGTAATCGCACCGAATCTTATTGCATTGATGAAAATAATGGAATTTTTATCGAATGCCCCAAGTAAAATTCTTTTAGCTGAGTTTTTTTGAATAACGACTTGATTTTTTAATGAAACACTCGAATCCACTAAAGTATTCTTAACAGCATTCATTTCAATATAAACTTGCGCAATTTTTTCATCCATCTCATTAGGGTGTGGTAAATTTATTGTTGCTGCATCGGACATGTTTTTAGAATCAATTATTTCCGCAAATTTGCGTAAGGATTGCCCCAATTCAACGGGAACTGAACTTTTTCGTCCTGTAAACTGTTGTTCTACAGAAAATAGATAAATTTTATGCGCAAAATTATTTAATACAAATAAATTATTATAGCTATCCGATTCACGCCAAGCAATATACCCTGATGCCATTGTCTCACTAGCTTCTTTCAAGGTTGACATTACTCGATGTTGTGCTTCATTTACACGACTAGTTCCGATTGCCTCGAAATAATTAGCTAATTCGAGATAGCATCTTTTTACAACATTTTTTTCGGGTCCATGAGGATTAAATAACCAACCACTCATAGCTATTCCCCATGATAAGACGCCACCTAGAAATGCCAATCCTGCTCTGTTAAATGCTTCTTCTGGTGCAACCGGCATTCCGGTAACCATTGCAAAAATAAGAACAAAAAAGAAAGCAGAAGGCCCCACTAATCTAAATGCCCCAAATATAAATATGCCGATAGCTCCAATAATCCCCATCATAATCGCTGATACAAGTGGATATGGGGCCAATAAAGTACCTAAAAATACACAGGTTGTAATTGCTAAAATACACCATGCCAGTTTCTTTGCTAACTGTGCATAAGGAATTGGAAATACATACAAAAATGTAAAACCTCCTAACCCAGCAATCAATCCATATTGCAAACTGCCAAATAATAAGCCTATCGCAATAGGAAGTCCGGCTGCTATGCCAGCTAAAAAAGCTTTTAACCAGGGAAACGGTTTTTTATTAACTGTTAATGCCTGTCTAAAAATGGATGATGTTGCTACTTTTGTTTCCCCCATAAAAATCTCTCCTTGCAATAAATTTATCTAGTTAGAATCCCCTAATTTAGACTTTGTATTTACACATCAGTTATCGAGGATTCAAATAACAAAAATCGCTCAGTTCTTGTTTAAAAGAACAGAACGATTTTTACTAAGATTAATTATATCATAAGGTTTAATTGTAATTTTTTATTATGTATAGAATTAGAAAATTAGACTATAAGTTAACATTTCCATGATAAGATATAGAAAATGGAGGTGTGTTCATGGATAAAAAAACGGTAATCCATTACCAATTACTTTTACATAAACAATGGAAAGTATATATTGCAGCAACCGAAAAGGGAATGTGCTTTCTAGGGACAGAGCACTCATCAATGGATGAATTATGGAAAACATGCATTAAACAATTTCCAAATTGCAAACTTTTAGAAGCTGAGGATGAGCTATCACTATATAAAGAGCAATTAGTAGAATATTTTGATGGGTCAAGAACTCAATTTACGTTTAGCTTCGATGTTCGTGGGACAATATTTCAAATGAACGTGTGGAAGGCCCTAAGCACAATCCCCTATGGAGCATCTTTTTGTTATTCTGATATCGCCAACAAAATCGGAAATCCAAAGGCAGTCAGAGCTGTCGGAACTGCAATCGGCTCTAACCCAGTTGCAATTGTCATTCCCTGCCACCGTGTCTTAGGGAAAAACGGTTCCCTTACCGGCTTTAGTGGTGGATTAGATGTGAAAGAGAAGCTTTTGTCACTTGAGAAAATTTCATATAAATAAAGAATTAACGCCAAGTTCTTTTGATTTAATTAGACGACCTAACAATAATTGTATAAAATGACATAAGGCATTCAGAATAGAACATTCCGAATGCCTTATATCAACATGGCAAGCTTTTCTATAGTGTACTGTTTCACTCTACATTAATCGATGATGTAACCATTTTCATCGGTTTTTTGCAGTGCTAATTCTTGTGATTGCGGTTTTCGTACAAAGCACATAATTGCTGCAATAATCAGTAAAATACCAGGTAATGAAATGATGCCCGATAAAACTGCGGCAATAATAAATAAGATTCCTGCTACCTTTGCATTTTTGTTTACTTTCACAGCACCAATAATTCCAAGTACTATTGCAATCACGCCTAATACAACAAATAACCAACCGATACCATTAATAAAGGATACAAAATCTCCCATTAATAGTAAAGCTTCATCCATTTCGGCTTCTGTTAGCCCACTCGCAGCCATTTGGCTTTCAATTTCACTTTGAAAAATGGGATCGTTCATACCCGTATCAATCAGCATTTTGCTGCTAAATAATATTAAAATCAAAAAACCTACTGATAATACATTGAGTATAGTCGCAATGATACTTAATACTTTTTCTCCGGTTCTTTTCAACGTTATTCCTCCCTCAAATATTTTTTCACAGTTTCAACAACATCTTTCACTGTACTTACAATAACACCGCTTTTCTTAATTATCCCTATGACAAATAAGTTGCGATAAATAAATTGATTTTCTGTTCCATCTTCAATTAGAGCATTAATTTTTTGATGATTGTCTCGACCGAGTTGTCGAACATCGGAAAATAACGCAATGATTGGTCGGTTATAAGTAGAAAATACGCCAATTTCTGCTGCTACACCCGAATCTATTTCTATCCCATCCAATACTGCAATAAGCACTTTACTTTCATGCAACTTTTTCATATCTGCTTCCGCTATTGCTAAACTATTTGCAAATGCTTGTTTATCATTAATTGCATCATTTTCTTGTGGAACATATAATTCGATTTCCGGTATTTCTTGCCTAATTTCCTTAGCAAGCATCTCATTTACCAATCGGTCGCCAATAGAAAATAATCCATTTGCTAAATATGCCTTCATATTATTACCGCCTCTAATGTATGTATTTCTTTTTTTATATAGTACTAAATTATCCAACCCAACCAAAAGGCCATTATCCCACCCATTAAATTTACATTTATAAATAAAAGTGCTGTTCCCCATTTTTTTATTTCGATTAATTTAACAATATCAAATGCAAATGTCGAAAATGTAGTAAATGCTCCTAAAACGCCAACAGTTATAAAAGTCAATAGAGAACTTGTTTCAATTGCCATATTACTTGTAATACCAAGCATAAGAGATCCCAATACATTGACCAAAGCAGTAGCCCAATAAGAAGAAATCAATTTTTTTCCTATCCACAATTGTACCAAAAATCTTATTGTTGCCCCTACGCCTCCTCCAATAGCTATAATTATCCATTCCATGCTAGTTTACCCCGATTCAGAACGTACCCAATAAAAGCAACTGTAAAACATGTTAGGGTCATGGCAACTCCATAATATATGCCTAATAAAAAATGCTCTTGTAGCTGATTAAACCAATTTCCTGTAAATGTAGAAAATGTGGTAAATGCACCAAGCATCCCGGTTGTTAAAAATAAATTTGCCTGCTTGCCCTTCTTTAAAAAATACCCGTTTAAACTACCAAGCACGAAACTGCCTATAATATTGACGATCCATAGCATTACCGAGGTACTTGTATAAAGTTGAACAAGATATCGCAAAAGACTTCCTACCATACCACCTAAAAATACTTGAATATAATTTTTCAAAACGTTCTCTCCAGTCGGGAACGAATCTCGGATTAATAAAATATTCATATTAAAATATTCTTTATATCCTCTCTCTATCCACTTATCTGTCTCATTAAATTGACATTTTTACCTATATTATAATATATTTATGCATTGCTTCCCAGCAAATTAAAAAGCTTGTGACCTGTAGTTTTTTATTTAATTTTTGATTGCTTAAATAAGCCAATTCCAATGGTCGCAAATAATATTATCAGAATGATCGGAACAAACCCGATACTCAAGGAATGAATTTCTCCTAAGGATACACGCCCAATTTAGACGATTAAATATGCAAACATCACTAAACATATATTTTTTATGACATTTAGTAATTTCCGACTAGGCAAATAAAACAGTTCTGCATTGGATTCATTGATACGATTTGGATAATTATGCATATGAGGCACCTTTTCCAATAGGCTCATGAGCACAAAAATGAAGAGACCGATGATCGGTAGGATGATTAACTCAACCCTTGACCCGAAGCGGTCCACCTCTCCAGCTCCATTAAAATGAACAGGCACTTTATCAGGAATCCCATCCCAATTCATTATTAAAAAGACAATGGAACCAACAAATAATACAATTCCAATCGCATCCATCATCATTTCAAATTTTGTTTTTGGTAAATGAAGAATCGGTCTATGTGGTAAATATTTTTTCATCATTTCACCTCGAAAATTACAAATCATTGTTCGTTTTACTATACGTTTTATCCTTGTAAAAGTTTCAAAATCTATTTTTACGTGAAAATAACAAGTGAAGCGAATTTGCATTAAGATAATATTTTGATGAAAATTAACAAATTAAAGGGTAAATGCAGGTTAATTATTTTAATTTAAGAATATAATTTAATAAGTTATATTTTGAAATGACAGAAATGGAGCTAGCTACATTGATTATATCTGATATCTTTGAGGTACTGCGAAAGCTTGATTCTGAACTTTATTTTTACATAGACCGGTTTGGAATCTATATATACTTATTACTTTTTCTAATTGTCTTTTGCAAAACTGGATTTGTTATCTTATCCTTCTTGCCCGGCGATTCCCTTTTGTTTGCCAGTGGTGCAATCGCTGCAATTGGTGAATTAAATATCTTCGGATTATTTTTATTATTTTTTATTGCAACCTCATTAGCCGATAGCAATAATTTTTTGATTGGAAGCGCATTTAAAAGAATACCTGCTGATAAAAATTACCTAGCAAAACTTATTCCACAATCAAGCATTGAAAAGGCAAGCGATTTCTTGCATGAATATGAAAAAGTTGCGATTACTTTCTCAAGATTTATTCCCTTAATGCGTACGATGATTCCGTTTATTGCTGGCTTTACCGGTCATTCTTACACAAATTTTGTTCGCTATAATGTGCTCGGTGCGTTAATTTGGACATTTGTATGGCTAGGTACTGGCTTTGGATTAGGAAATATTCCTTGGGTTGAAGAAAACTTGTTATTTACTCTTGCTCTAATTACCGTAATTATGTTCATCCCAAGTATTTATGGATTTATCGCTCATTTCTACAAAAAGAATTCAACAATCACAAAAAATAGTGAATCCTAAAAAAAAGAAGCTAGAAGGACTAATTTAATCCTACTAGCTTCGATTATTATGAATTCGGTTGATTATTTTCATCCTCAAGTAACTTATGTAAATACTCTATGATTTCTCGTATGCCATCAAGTGAATTTACTAAGATTTTTGGGTCCACACAAGCGATCATGCGCTCTTCTAGATTCGCTACTGCAGTAAAGTAACGTGTTTTTGTATAATTTACTAGCCCAACTTGTTTAATTTCATTCTCTGTTAGATTTATGATTTCTTTTGCCTCACTAACAACTAAACCATAATTTACGATATCCGTATTCAACACAATAATGCGACATAAATCTCCCTGGCTCGATTGATTATACAAGATACGGTTAAAGTCAATGACTGGAATTAGCTCTCCTCTAACCCTTGCAAAACCAAGCAAATAATTTGGCAGATGAGGAATAGGTGTAATATGACTCAATTTCTCAATGGATACGACCTGTTCTACAGGTACAGCGTATTCTTCTTTTCCACAATTAAAAATAACTACTTTTTCAAATGACATTCTTTCACCTCATAAAAGCTGCTTTGAAGAATATTATACTACTTATGCTGATAATCGGCTGAAAAATATAGCAGATTTTGCCGATAATTCTAGATTCATGCGATTATGTTTGGTTTTCAATTAAAAAATCCCCCCTAAGTAAAGATGTAATAGCTATTTTTATCATAGCGTACTTTCATTTTCTACCTAGAGAGAATCATCATTAACTTTTGTTGACTAGAATCTTAATAGATTTATTTTAATCAATAGTTTAATAGATTAAACTAAAGAACCACCATTTTTCATGTACTTATCAATACCTTCAGCAGCACGGTAAGATAATGCTCCGATTGTACCTGTTGGATTGTAACCACTGTTATGAGGGAATGCACTTGCTCCTGGAACAAATACGTTTTCAAAATCCCACATTTGTAGGTAGCTGTTTAATGCACTTGTTTCAGGATCAGATCCCATGATTACGCCACCAGTGTTATGTGTAGATTGGTAAGGAACGATATCGAATGGTCCTTGCTCTCTGTTTGTATAAGTATGAGTTGCGCCCATTTCTTTTACAATTTTTTCAGTTTGATCGCCGATAAATTTAGCCATTTCACGATCTTGATCTTCGTAATCATATGTCATACGTAAAAGCGGCATACCCCAAGCATCTTTATAAGTAGGATCTAGATCTAGATAGTGATATCTGTGACCAAGGTTCGCACCCTGTGCATCAATAGCAACTTGACTAGAATAATATTTAATCGATTCTTCTTTAAATTGTTTACCCCAGTTTTTCGTACCATCTTTCGTTGGGTTAAATCCAATAGGTCCTTTACCAGTTTGCAATAGGAAAATACTACCACCATGAATAAAGTTTAAATCTGTATGGTCAAAGTTATCCCCATTATAGTCATCGATTGCAACACCTAATGAACCAGCGCCCATATATAAGTTAAATTGTTTATCATCAAATAACCCAACTGTTTCACCACAGTTATTTTGGTATGCGTAGTTTTTACCGATTACGCCTTTACCCGTTTTTGGATCATAAGGAGTACCCATATTAGACAATAATAGTAAACGTGTATTGTTTAGTGTAAAACTTGTTACCGCTACAACATCTGCAGGCTGGATAAATTCTTCACCTGATTGAACATCTACATAACGTACACCTGTAGCTTTATTACCTGTGTGAAGAATTTCTACTACTTGTGAATGTGTACGCAGTTCAAAGTTCCCTGTAGATTGAGCAGTAGGAACCACTGTCACTGCAGGATCTGCTTTAGCCCCATATTCACAGCCATAACGTGAACAGAAACCACAATATTGACATGCCGCTCGGCTAATTCCATCTGGATTTGTGTAATCTTCAGAAAGATTTGCAGAAGGCACCATATAAGGATGGCATCCTAAATTTGTCACTGCTTCTTTAAATGTGTTTAGAAGCGGTGTCATTTTCATCGGTCCTGTTGGATAAGGATTTGATCTAAATCCACCAAGTGGGTTTTCTTCACCAGAAATACCTGCCATTTTCTCGAACGTGTCGAAATACGGCTCTAACTCATCGTAAGTAATTCCCCAGTCTTGTAAAATGTAGTTAGAATCAAGCTTGTTTTTACCATATCTTTCCTCTGTTAAAGTCTTAATTTGGAAATCGTATGGTAGGAAACGGTAGTTTTGACCACTCCAGTGAGCACCAGATCCACCTACACCAGTACCAACAACGAACGCTCCATGTTGTCGCATTGGTAATGCACGCATTTTTTCATGGTTACGGAATGTAATTGTTTCTTTAGATAAGTCCTGCATCATTTCATGACGTTTTGTATAACGCAGTTCATCGTGTACCATTAAGTAATCTGATGTGGTGCGACCTTTACCACGCTCTAGCCCAACTACTTTATAGCCTTTTTTTGTTAGTTCTGCAGCTACAATACCGCCTGTCCAACCAACACCGACTACTACGACGTCTGTTTTAGGTAAAGTTGTTACCATTATATTCCACTCCTAAGTATCTAATAATACATAATTTTTTAAATCTATTATTCTATTTGAAATTAATGACCATGTTGTGAAGATAACGGAATTGGATCCAATTTGATAACCTCATCTTTTTCAATCATGCTCATGAAGCTCATTTGATGTCCTGGGAAGTTTTTCATTTTCCAACCTGCCATATTTGCGTTACCACCATATAGAGGATCTGCATAAACACCTTCAATAGTTGTTGAGCGCAGTAAGCTAAAGAAGAAGTCTGAAGAAACACCCTTCATTTTTACTTTACCATCGTCAAATTCCGTAAGAATTGCGTCTTGCTCTTCTTCCGTTAACTCTGTAAATGATTTCTCATATGTAGATTTACTATGACTTTCAAGTGCTGCTAAACCAATTGTGAAAACATCTTGACGGTTTAATGAACTTTGATAACCTTGTGTATCTTCACCTGGGAAAAATGGTCCTTGTGTATACTCTTTTGCTCCTGTTCCCCATCCACTTGCTAATTGGTGATCAATGAAATAAGCCACTAATAATTCTTTCGCACCAGGGCCATTGTCATCTGCAGGGAAAATTCTTTCTACTGCCGCTTCTGTAATACGATATTGTTCAGGTGAGAAGAACATCAATGCTGCATTTGTATTTGTTGATGATGTTTCAGCAGCATTATGCTGTTGGTGCACTGACTCTTCCGTTACATTGGTAGTATCTTTTCCTAGTAGACTACCAACTGCTCCTCCAAGAACCACCCCACCAATTGTTAATCCAGAGTTTTTTAAGAAATTACGTCTTGTTGATTTTTTTTCAGTAAAACTTTGACCTTTTTCCGACATAATGAATCCTCCTTAATCAAATTGCGCCTACAATAAAAAAGACTGATAAAACGACAGACATTGCGACTAAACTAATGATGAAACCCAGATGTTTTCTACCGATCCAACAAGCTAGTATTATAGCTAAGCCTAATGCCGCCCCAATTAAAGTGAATGCAGGTACATTGCCGTTGTAGTTATTAATTGCTAGTGCATATCCAGTTATTAGCGTGATTCCTGCCAATACCTGCATGATTGTATATAATTCATTACGGTTATATTCTGTCACATAAATCCCTCCCTTTTGCACTCGATAATTTACTTTTTTAAAATAGTGTATAATCTGTTGATGTCCTTTGAAAAAATATTTCATTCCATAACAGATTAGTATATTATACAACTTCTTTTGTATACACTTTATTTTTTTTATAAATTTTATATACTTAATTGTTTTTGAAAAAGTTGGTGAATATATGGATAAACAAGAATTACCTCTAATTAAGCATTTGATTGAACTTCGGAAAAGCTAATTATAATAAAGTATGGTGTTTTTTGTAACTCTACTTATTGGTTTCCTTTTCGCGGCTGAACTCCTGCAGTTCATTACATCACAAAAAAATCAATCGAAGTTCCAGGATTAGTTATAATTCTTGTTATCGCATGAATTCTTTTTGGACCAACTAAACTTCCGCAACTTGTTGGTGTTGTTGGACAAACATTCAAAGAGTTTAAAGATTCAATATGATTTTAATACTCTGCCTTATACACCTCCAAAACTAAGATGCCAAAATGAAAAAAGGCTAATCGGATACTTTACCCAATTAGCCAATTTATAGGCGATACCATATTTCTAATCCTTAAGTATTTCTGTAAATCCTTGATTATCTACAAATGCCATTTTTTCAACCCTGTTTGTGCTCTATTTAGAAGAACATTTGACTACTTCTACTAATAAATCGGCTAACTTTTCTAATTCTTCAATAGGCATGCGTTCATTCGTTGTATGAATTTCTTCATACCCAACAGAAAGATTTACCGTCGGGATACCAAATCCAGCAATTACGTTTGCATCACTTCCACCACCGGAAATTCCAAGCAATGCTTCACGTCCTATATTTTTTACAGCTTGCATTGCAATCTGTACAACGCGATCAGACTCCGTTACCGAGAAACCTGGGTACATTAATTTCACTTCAACCTCTGCGCGGCCACCCAGACTTTGCGCTACACTTTCAAATGTTTCTTTCATATGATTCACTTGAGCATCTAATTTTTCTCTATTGATGGAACGTGCTTCAGCTAAAATATAGACCTCGTCACAAACAATATTTGTCGCCTTGCCACCCTCAAAACGACCAATATTTGCTGTTGTTTCTTCATCAATTCTTCCAAGATTCATTTTCGCTACAGCTTTTGCCGCTAAAGTAATTGCAGATATTCCCTTTTCCGGGGCTACACCAGCGTGAGCGGTTTTACCAAAAACCTTTGCTTCCAATTTTGCTTGGAATGGTGCAGCCGTAACAATCCCGCCTACTTTTCCATCACTATCCACAGCAAAGCCTAGTTTTGCTTGGATACGAGACGGATCTAATTCTTTTGCTCCTGCTAAGCCACTTTCCTCACCAGCAGTTATAATGAATTGAATTGTTCCATGTTCAATATTTTGTTCTTTTAAACGACGTGCCATTTCGAATAATGCCGCCATCCCTGCTTTATCATCCGCTCCTAGTATCGTTGTTCCATCGGAGTAAATATATCCATCCTCACGGATTTCCGGTTTAATGCCAACTCCTGGAACTACTGTGTCCATATGAACAGTAAAGTAGATGGGTTCAACATCTAATGTACCTGTTAAAGTTGCAATAATATTGCCCGCACCATGACCATTACGTGTATGAGCGTCATCTTGATAAACTTCAAATCCCATATCTTTTAACTTTTTGACAAGGATTGGCGCGATGATTTCTTCATGTTTTGTTTCAGAATCAATTTGAACTAGCTCTAAAAATTCATTTACTAAACGATTGTTCATGTTAAAACTCCCTTATCCTTCAATATTCTTCTATTTTACGCTTCAAAAAGAATGAAGACAAGACAGCTCTATTTCCATATCCCCATAATTCCATTTTCTTCGGATAAATTTCATTAAACGTTTCTTCAAGTAAAACTAGTTTCGGGTCTAATTTAAACATTGTATTGCGTATATCTGCAATAACTCTTGAAACATGTTCTTTCGATAAAAAAATATTATAGTGAATTGACCGAGCCCAAAAAATATCATCAAAAAAGTAATCGTCAAATTTTTCGCTGAATCCAACGAGTTAATTGCTCCATCTAATTATTGATTGCTTCACTACCCGCTGACTTTACTTCATCAAAATTTGGGAAAATGGACTGAAGCTTTTTGTAACTTATTAATTTTTGGAACATGATCTCTAATTGTCCATTCTTTTCTCTTGCATCAAAAAAGGTTGTCTCACTATACGTGAGACAACCTCTTTTTTCGTTGTTGACTAGAAAGTTGTATTAATGGTCCAAAATAGACTAGTCTATTTTGTTTGTAGAAGAATGATAGAGTTTAATATTTACTATACTAATAACCCGCCGCCGTTTTTAATATAATTTTGAATACCTTCAGCAGCACGGTACGATAATGCCCCAAGTGTACCAGTTGGGTTGAAACTTGAGTTATGAGGGAATGCAGACGCACCCACAACGAATACATTTTCTACTTCCCACATTTGCAAGTAAGTATTTAAAGCTGATGTGGCTGGGTCGGCACCCATGATTACGCCACCTGTATTATGCGTATTTGTATCTTTGTTAACGCTGAAATTCCCTTGCTCTTCAGAAGTTTCAATTATATCAGCACCAATTTTTTCACCGATCTCACGAGTTTTTTGCGCCATGAATTTTACCATTTCACGATCATTGTCTGTATACTCGTAAGTCATACGAAGCAGTGGGTAACCCCAAGCATCTTTGTATTCTGGATCAAGGTCTAAAAAGTTCGTTTTAGATGGCATACTTGCACCTTGTGTTTTAACTGGGAAGTTAGAGTTCGCATATTTAATGGATTGCGCTTTAAAATCTGCACCCCAGTTTGCTGTTCCTTTAGGAACACGGTTTACTGCGATAGGACGGTCACCATATTGTGTAGATCGGATACCAGCACCGTGAATAAAGTTTACATCAGAATGGTCGAAGTTATCACCCATCCATTCTGCAATCTCAATACCAAGTGCACCTGCACCACCATACAGGTTAAACTCACGATCTTCAAAGAATAATTGAGTTGTACCACCTGTTACTTGGTAGCAATAATTTTTACCAATTGTCCCAGTACCAGTTGTTGGGTTATAAGGTGTACCTAGGTTTGAATTTAATAATAAACGTGCATTATTAAATACGTATGAAGCAACAACTACTACATCAGCAGGTTGTTCAAATTTTTCACCTGTTAACATATCAACGTAGATAACGCCTGTTGCTTTACCACCGTTTGATGTAATTTCTAATACGTTGGCAAATGTACGTAAATCTAATTTACCTGTTTGTTTTGCAACAGGGATTACTGTTACAGCCGGGTCACCTTTTGCGCCATATTCGCAACCGAAGTTTTCACAGAATGCACAATATTGGCATGCACCACGTTGAACACCGTCTGGATTTGTATAGGTTTCAGAAAGGTTAGCTGCAGGAATTACAAATGGTTTGTACCCAAGGCTTGTAGTAGCTTCCTCAAACGTTTTCATTAAAGGAGTTTTTACTAATGGTCCTGTTGGGTATGGATTAGCACGTTTCCCCCATAACTCAGGAACTTCTTCCCCAGAAATACCCGCCATATATTCAAATTTTTCATAATATGGTTCGATTTCTTCGTATGTGATCCCCCAGTCTTGAAGAGTCATCCATTCCGGGATCTTATCTTCACCATAGCGATCAACTGTCATAGAGCGAATTTCAAAGTCGTATGGTAAAAAGCGATAAGTTTGTCCATTCCAGTGAGAACCTGCACCACCAACACCATCACCAACGATGAATGTACCATAATGACGCATTGGAAGCGATTTCTGATCAAGTGTACTACGATATGTTATTGTTTCTTTTGATAAGTCTTGCATTAATTCAGTACGATGTTGATATCTTAATTCATCGTGAGCCATTGTATAGTCCGCAGTTGTACGGTCTTTACCGCGTTCTAGACCCACTACGTTTATACCAGCTTTTGTTAATTCAGCTGATACGATACCACCAGCCCACCCCATACCGATTACTACTACTGGTGCTTTTTCTAATTTTGTTACCATTTATTAGTCAATCCTTTCTCTTCCGTTCAAAATCAAATCTTTAGCTCATGTGGCTGCTTAGACCCTCTGGTTTTAACTCGATAAATTCTTCACTTTGGATCTCGTTTACATATTGCATACGAGAACCCGGATATTTACGCATTGACCAACCAATCATATCGCTGTTACCACCATACATAGGGTCAGCGTAAACACCTTCGATTGTCATTGTACGCAATAGACTGAAGAATTCTGAAGAACTAGTTTTACCATATAATGTTGCTTTGCCTTCACTAAATGCAGTTAGCACTTCGTCTTGTTGTTCAGGTTCTAATGTCGTAAATACACCCTCATAATTATCTGTTGAATAAGTATCTAATGCTTCTAATCCAGCACGGAATAAATCTTTACGCAATAATTTCGTTTGTGGACCTTGGTTTTCACCTGGAGCATAGAAACTACCTAAACGATAGTCTTTTACATTGTTACCCCATTGGCCGGCTAATTGGTGGTCGATATATACTGCAGCTAATAACTCTTTAGCACCAGGACCGTTTTCATCTTCTGGATAAATGCGATCTGCAGCAGCTGCTGCCGTTTGATATTCTGACGGTGTAAAAAACATTAATGCGCGATTGAAGTTGGTAGCACCTGTACCATGTTGAGCATGTTGTGTATCTGTTTCAGTAGTAGTAGTGCCATCATCATTTTTCACTACTAAACTTGTTACTGCACCACCTAGAACCAACCCTCCAAGTGTTAACCCTGAATTTTTTAAGAAATTACGTCTTGTCGACTTTTTTTCTGTGAAGTTTTCTTTCTCTGCCATAATGAGTCCTCCTTAATTAACTGAACATAGCTCCAAAATTGAAATAAATAGCGAAAATTATTGATGCCATAATTAGCGTTAGCATAAAACCTAAATGTTTAATTCCAATCCAACATCCTATTATCGTAGCTAAACCAACAGCTGTTCCAATAAGAGCAAAAAATGGTACCACAGTATTGTATACAGAAATAGCGAATGCATATCCTACCGTTAAAGTAATCCCAGCCAACACTTGAATTATCAACGAAAGTTCTTCGCGGTTATACTCTGTCATCTTATCCCTCCCCGAAGATTATACCCAGATTATTTATTTACTTTTTTAATAAAGCGTGTATAATTTAATTTTGTTCCTCTCAAAAACTATTTCATTCTATAACAGTTTTGTATACAAATCAAAGTTTTTTTATGAAAATAAATATTTTTTCGTAAATCGGTGTTATTTATTATATATTGATGAAAGTGTGGTGAAATCATGGAGGAAAAAGAATATACATTAGTAGAACACTTAGAAGAATTACGTAAACGCTTGATCATTATATGTGCAGTCTTTGTAGTGACTCTCCTGATTGGTTTCATTTTCGCACCTGACATTTTACAGTTTCTAAAATCCCAGGATGTTGCGAAACATGTTGATTGGAACGTGTTTGGATATACTGACGGTATATCAATCTATGTAAAGTGTGCACTATTAGTTGCAATATGTTTCACTTTACCAGTTACGATGCATCAGCTTTGGCAATTTTCAAAACCTGGCTTAACTAATAAGGAAGCTGCCAGCGCTGGAACATTTATCCCTGCTGCATTTATCCTATTTTTAGTAGGTGTATCTTTTAGCTACTTTATTTTGTTTCCACTCATGCTAAATTTTATGTCCAATATTAATGAATCTATCGGTGCAACTGAAACTTACGGAATGAAGCAATATTTTACACTTATGTTTAACCTGCTAATTCCAGTAGGTCTTGTTTTTGAACTACCAGTTGTTATCTTGTTTTTAACAAAGTTAGGAGTAGTTACTCCTACTCGTTTACGAAAAATGCGAAAAATTTCATACTTTATCTTAATCGTAGTTGGGGTCGTGATTTCTCCACCTGATTTTGTTTCAGATTTCCTAATTATTATTCCATTATTGCTTTTATTTGAAATAAGTATTGTCGTTTCGGAGAAAGCTTATAGAAAGCAATTAAAAATTGCTGATGAAGTTATTCACTAAATATGAAGGAGGTTTATTATGTTACAATCCATCGGAGTACCGGGATTAGTCATTATCCTGGTAATTGCTTTAATATTATTCGGACCATCTAAACTGCCACAATTAGGTAAAGCAGTTGGACAAACTTTAAAAGAATTCAAAGATTCTACAAAGGATATTGTAGATGATGTAACTGGCGAGTTCAAAGAAGTAAAAGATGAGTTCACATTAGTAGAAAACAAAAAAGAAGACACTGCAAAAAAATAATTCCTATTAAACAACAAAAAACGTTTGTCCCCTCTAGATAGTAGTGATACTTTTTAGTGGCACTGTTATCTAGAGAGGATTAATAGGAATTAACTTAGGGCACTGTCCTTTAAATGGAGGAATAATTTTATGTTAAACTCAATCGGAATTCCAGGATTAATCATTATTTTAGTGATCATCTTAATCATATTTGGCCCATCTAAACTACCTAAACTAGGACGCTCAATTGGTGAATCCATGAAAAACTTCAAGGATTCCACTAAAGGGGTATTAGAAGATGAAGACGATAAAAATAAAGAAAAAATGTAATTGATTTAATAAAATTCACCTTCACAATTTCATAGTAGGATTAGGATTAAGTTTTAAAAATAGATCTTGTTTTATTTCTATATGTTAGATTTTATAGAAAAAGGCAGAAGGAAACTTCTCCTTCTACCCTTTTTCTATAAAATAGTTAAAATTATTTTTTTTTTAGTTAATTAATATTATAAAAATGAGTTATCTCATAGAAGAGATAACCCATTCAACGTTGACTAAAAGCAATATATTAATCTAGTAATGCAGAAATTTTTTTCATTCATCTAAAAAATTACAGATTAAACTAATGATCCGCCACCGTTTGTAAGATATTTTTCAATACCTTCGGCTGCACGGTAAGCTAACGCTCCAACTGTACCAGTTGGATTCATACCTGAGTTATGAGGGAATGCGTTTGCACCTGGAATGAATACATTTTCACAATCCCACATTTGAAGATAACTATTTAACGCAGAAGTTTTTGGATCAGCACCCATTATAGCTCCACCGGTATTATGAGTTGTTTGATATTTAGTTGTATCCCAATCACCTTGATCTCCTGGTGTCGTAACTTCCGTTGCACCCATTTCTTTTAGGATATTCGTTGTGATTTCACGGATATATTTTTGTTGATTAATTTCGTTTTCTTTATAGTTAAATGTAATACTTAATAGTGGATCGCCATATTGATCTGTATACTGTGGATCCAACGATAAGAAGTTGTTTTTATTAGGCATAACTGAACCTTGAGAACCAACGCTCATATATTTATTTGCCCAGTAGATCGATGCATCTTTAAACTCTTTACCCCAAGTAGCCGTTCCTTTCGGTGTTGAGTTATTTGCAATTGGACGTCTACCGTAATGGCCTAGTGCGATATTACCACCGTGAATGAAATCAAGATCAGAGTGGTCGAAATGGTCACCATTGAAGTCGTCTAATACGCCAGCTAGTGCACCTGTACCAATAAATGAGTTGAATTCTTTATCTTCAAAGAATCCAGTAGATGATGCTGAAGTCATTTGATATGCATAGTTCTTACCAATGATTCCTTCACCTGTTTCATAATTGTATGGTTTACCTAAATTAGATAATAATAAAAGACGAACGTTGTTCAAAATATAACTTGTTACTGCAACAACTGTCGCTGGTTGAATAAATTCTTCACCAGTATTTGTATCGATATATAAAACACCTGTCGCTTTCCCGTTTTCGTGGATGATGCGACGAACCGAAGATTCTGTACGTACTTCAAACTTACCTGTTTTTTCAGCAACTGGTAAAACAGTCACGATTGGGGATGCTTTTGCTCCATATTCACAACCAAATCGTTCACAGAAACCACAATATTGACATGCTCCACGTGTAATTTCGTCTTTGTTTGTATAAGTTTCAGACAAAGTCGCTGCAGGTGCAGTATAAGGATGATATCCCAGATTAGTTGCTGCTTCTCTAAACATCTTCATTGCTGGAGTTTCTTTTAACGGAGCTGTTGGATATTTAACTTTTGGCGCGTCTGGATGTGGATTTTCTTCCCCAGATAAACCAATCATCTCTTCAAATTTTTCAAAGTAAGGAACCATTTCATCATATGTAATTCCCCAGTCTTGAATCGGCATATCTGCTGGTATTTTATCTTCACCATAACGTTCGATTGTTTTTGTACGGATTTCAAAATCATACGGCATAAAACGATATGTTAAACCATTCCAGTGTTCACCAGAACCACCTAATCCGTCACCAATCAAGAAAGAACCATGGTTACGATATGGTAGTGCACGTTTACTTGGGTCATGTCGAACAGTCCAAGTTTCTTTTGATAAATCTTGCATCA
This sequence comes from Ureibacillus sp. GCM10028918, assembly GCF_042666115.1. Taxonomy (NCBI): domain Bacteria; kingdom Bacillati; phylum Bacillota; class Bacilli; order Caryophanales; family Caryophanaceae; genus Ureibacillus; species Ureibacillus sp. GCM10028918. Next base: position 470,360 of record NZ_JBHTFK010000002.1, on the reverse strand, counting down.
TTTCGTTTCGATTTGCATAACGAAGTTCATCATGCACCATCAAGTAATCATTCATACTACGTGTTTTACCACGTTCTAGACCTACAACTTGATAGCCTTTTTTTGTAAGCTCAGCAGCGATAATTCCACCTGTCCAACCTACTCCTACTAATACTATATCTGTTTTTGGTAATGTTGTTGCCATTGTTAAACCTCCGATTAGTGATTATGTTGTGCATTTAAGCTTTGCGGCTCAATTTCAACAAATTCTTCTTTTTCTACCATGTTTGCATATGACATTTGGTGACCTGGGAATTTTTTCATCTTCCAACCAGCCATATCTTTGTTTCCGCCATACAATGGATCAGAATATACACCTTCAAGTGTTGCTGAACGTAATAATTTAAAGAAATAAGAAGGTGTTATTGTTGCTTTTAATTCAACTTCATCTGCTTCTACCGCTGTCAGAATTTCAATTTGCTGTTCAGCTTCAAGTTCATAGAATTTTTTCTCGAATCTTTTAGTTGCTTCAGAATTTAACAATTTAATTCCTAATACAAAAACGTCTTGACGAGTTAAATGTGATTGATGACCGAATAATGGCGTTGCTTCATTAGGATAGAACGGACCTTTTGTATATTCTTTACTCATCAAGCCATATGACCCTGCTAATTGATGGTCAATAAAATATGGAACTAGTAACTCTTCGGCACCAGGACCTACTTCTGTCTTAGGAAAGATTTGTTCAGTTGCAGCGGCAATAGTTGAATATTGTTCTGGTGTAAAGAACATTAAAGCTTTATTATAGTTGACCGCTTCATGATTGTTTTCTGAATGTAGTGGTGCAGAAGTTGTGATACTTTCATCATTGTTTTTTACAACTAAACTTGTTACTGCCCCACCTAGTACTAGACCTCCAAGTGTTAACCCTGAATTTTTTAAGAAATTACGTCTAGTGGATTTTTTTCCTGTAAAATTTTGTTCTTTTTCTGACATAATGACTCCTCCAATAAAATACTAAATTGCTCCCAAAATGAAAAAAATTGATAAAACTAAAGACATAGAGACAGAACTAATAATGAATGCTAGATGATTTCTACCAATCCAGCAAGCTAGTATTATAGCTAATCCCAAACCTGAGCCAAAAAGTGAAAATGTCGTCACATCTCCAAAAAAGTTATCAAGCGTTAAGGCATACCCACTGAAAAGTAGTAGTCCTGCTAATACCTGTATAATTTGATTCAATTCGTCACGGTTATATTCAGTCAAGGTTTAATCCCCCCTTCAATACACCTTAAATACTATACTAATCTATTTACTTTTCAATTTAAGCGTGTATAATTTACATGGTTCCAATGAAACTACTATATTCTATAACAAATCTGTAATTAAAATCAAATCTTTATTTTATTTTTGTAATCTTTTGTATGGGGGTGAAAATATGGAGGATAAAGAATTTACATTAGTAGAACACTTAGAAGAATTACGTAAACGACTTATAATTATTAGTATAATTTTCGTCATCACACTATTAATAGGTTTCATATTCGCACCTGATATTTTACAGTTCTTAAAATCGCAAGATGTTGCTAAACACGTTGATTGGAACGTATTTGGGTACACTGATGGTATATCCATCTATGTCAAGTGTGCGCTTCTTGTTGCAATATGTTTCACTTTACCAGTCGGGATGCATCAGCTTTGGCAATTTACAAAACCTGGATTAACTAATAAGGAAGCAGCTAGCGCTGGAACATTTATCCCTGCTGCGTTCATCCTATTTTTAATAGGTGTTTCATTTAGCTACTTTATTTTGTTTCCACTTATGCTAAATTTTATGTCGAATATTAATGAATCTATCGGTGCAACCGAAACTTACGGGATGAAGCAATATTTTACACTTATGTTTAACCTGCTAATTCCAGTAGGTCTTGTATTTGAACTGCCAGTTGTTATCCTGTTTTTAACAAAGTTAGGAATAGTCACTCCTGCTCGTTTACGAAAAATGCGAAAAGTTGCATACTTTATCTTAATTGTGGTTGGGGTTATGATTTCTCCACCTGATTTTGTTTCAGATTTCTTAATTATTATTCCATTGTTGCTTTTATTTGAAATAAGTATTATAGTTTCGGAGAAAACTTATAAAAAGCAATTAAAAAATGCTGAAGAAGTTACACACTAACTTTTAAGGAGGTTCTCTTATGTTACAATCCATTGGAGTACCGGGATTAGTTATCATCCTGGTAATTGCGTTAATCTTATTCGGACCATCTAAACTGCCACAACTTGGTAAAGCAGTTGGACAAACTTTAAAAGAATTTAAAAATTCTACAAAAGATGTTGTCGATGATGTAACTGGTGAGTTCAAAGAAGTAAAAGAAGAGTTCACATTAGTAGATAACAAAAAAGAAGACAGTGCAAAAAAATAATTCCTATCAAACATAAAAACGTTTGTCCCCTCTAGATACTAGTGAGATCCTTATGTGCCATTATTATCTAGAGGGGATTAATAGGAATTATACTTTCTAAGCAGCTGTTCAAGTCGGAGGAAAAATCTCATGTTAAATTCAATCGGAATTCCTGGTTTAATCATTATTTTAGTGATAATCTTAATCATCTTTGGTCCTTCTAAGCTACCAAAATTAGGACGCTCGATTGGTGAATCGATGAAAAACTTCAAAGATTCCACTAAAGGTGTTTTAGACGACGAAGAAGACAATAAAAAAGAAGAAAAAATGTAATATAAAAGAGTTGTCCCAATTCAATTTGGAACAACTCTTTTACTTTTTTATAGCGGGATATTTCCGTGTTTTTTCGCTGGTCTTGTTTCCTCTTTGTTTGAAAGCATGTCTAAAGCTTGTATCAATTTGATGCGAGTTTCACGAGGATCGATAACGTCATCTACCATGCCACGCGAAGCGGCTACATATGGATTGGCAAATTTATCTTTATATTCTTCTATTTTTGCCGCACGAGTTGCCTCTGGATCTTGTGATTTGGCAATTTCATTTGCAAAAATAATATTCGCTGCTCCAGCAGCACCCATTACAGCAATTTCAGCATTTGGCCAAGCAAATACTAGATCTGCACCAATGGCTTTTGAGTTTAATGCGACATATGCCCCGCCATATGCTTTCCGTAAAATAACTGTAATTTTTGGAACTGTCGCTTCTGAATAAGCATATAAAATTTTTGCCCCATGTCGGATGATTCCACCATGCTCTTGTTTTACACCTGGGAAGAAACCAGAAACATCCTCGAATGTGATAATCGGTATATTGAAGGAATCACATGTGCGAATAAAACGAGATGCTTTATCTGACGAATCAATATCTAAACCTCCAGCAAGTGCTTTAGGTTGGTTACAAACTAGTCCAACAGACTCCCCAGCAATACGGGCGAAACCAACTACGATATTTTTTGCAAACTCAGAGTGGACCTCCATAAATGAACCTTCATCTACTACTTGTTCTACTACTCTACGAACATCGTACGGTTTTGTTGGTTCAATTGGTACATAGTCGATGATATCTGGACGATAATCATCAGTTTGTGGTCTTGGTTGCTTTGGTGCTTTTTCTTTATAACTTTGGGGTAGATAACTTAGTAATCTACGAATTTGTTCAATAGATTCTTCTTCGGAAGGTGCACGGAAATGGGCATTCCCACTAATGGAGTTATGCACTTTTGACCCACCCAAATCTTCGGAAGAAATTTTTTCGCCTGTTACAGTTTCGATTACTTTTGGTCCAGTAATGAACATTTGTGAAGTCTTATCAACCATTAAGATGAAGTCAGTAATTGCTGGTGAATAAACTGCTCCTCCAGCACAAGGCCCCATAATTACCGAAATTTGAGGAATAACCCCTGAATAGATTGAATTGCGGTAGAAAATATGACCATACCCATCTAACGATAGTACCCCTTCTTGTATACGAGCTCCACCTGAATCGTTAATACCGATGAATGGCGTTCCATTTTTTGCTGCCAAGTCCATTACGGCAGCGATTTTCATGGCATGCATTTCACCAAGGGCACCGCCAAATACAGTAAAGTCTTGGGCAAATAGATAGACATTACGTCCATTAATTTTTCCGAATCCTGTTACTACGCCATCTCCTGGCCCAACTTGCATGTCCATTCCAAAATCGGTTGTTCTATGCGTGATAAATGGATTGATTTCTACAAATGTATTCTCATCAAGTAATAAGTCAATGCGTTCACGAGCTGTTAGTTTCCCTTTTTCATGTTGCTTTTCAATTCGTTTGTCTCCCCCACCAAGCTCGATCTCGCGCTTACGGTCATACATTTCGTTAATTTTTTCAAACATATCCATGGCTTATTTATCCCCTTTTCCACTTTTATCACAAAGTTCATATAAAACACCAAAAGAATCCTTAGGATGTAAAAAGGCTACTTCCGCTCCTCCTGCACCTGGTTGTGGTTCATCCGACAGAATCCGAACCCCTTTTTCTCTTAATTCCTGCATTCTCTCACGAATGCCAGTTACCCCAAAAGCTAAGTGTTGTATACCTTCTCCTCGTTTTTCAATATGTTTATAGATTGCGCTTTCCTCGCTTGTCGGCTCCAATAATTCAAGCTTAACATTACCAGCATCTACAAATGCTACGCGAACATGCTGAGACGGAACTTCTTCAATTTTCAGTAATTTCAGTCCAAGTGTTTCCGTATAATATGTAACTTGCTCATCCAAGTTTTTAACAGCAATACCAATATGATCGATTTTCTCCACCATAGCTCCCCCTCTGTTATAGTACATATATATTTTAACTAATTTGAAAACAATTCGCTACGTACTTGTGTTATTTTTTAAATTTGATAAACTTAAAAATAAGAAACAAAGGAGAGAAAAGAATATGAGTAATAAAAAATTTCAAAAAGTCGTTGTATATAGTATGATAGCTATTATGGTAATCTCTACTTTAGCATTTGGACTATCATTCTTCTAAATTCTGCCCTTTGCGATTACACCTCATCTGTAATCGCCTTCTTTTTTCCCTTTTTCTTAAATCCTTTAAATGACTGTTTAATCATTAGATACTCATCCATCTCTTCAATAAATTGATAAAGTGATGCCATTGCAAGGAATTTTTCATGCGTTTCCGGGTTAGGCATTTTTGCAAACTCTTCTTTAACGATCTCTAATTTCTCTCTAAATCTCTTTGCGGTATTTCCGGAATGGACGTTTTCCGCTAAATCCTCCATAAACTCTGCTACTAATTCCGCCTGTTGTACCATAACAGGCAATGTTGTAATCTTTGGAAGTACTCGTTCAATAATCTCAAATTGCTTCTCACGCATATCAAAATAAAGATAAAATTCATTTTGTTTACGCGTTAAATGATTTTCAACATCCTTGAAGGCTAAAGATTTTGCTCGATTTAGCAGATTCTCAGCTTCAATAATTTCCTTTCCATCCCAGGATGTATCTCCATTTCGCAAATACTTTACAACTTCTGAAAAAATTGAACGATAAATTGATTCTAATTCGTCGATATAACGTTCCAAATCCTTCTGATAATCACCCATATACATATTCACAGCAAGTGCTGTACCAAAGCCGATTGCCATTAAAGCTAGCTCATTTAAAAATAAATCGATTGTAAAATTAGCTTCTGAATAGACATGCATAATTATTACAACACTTGAGATAAAACCCGCCGAGACATTTATTGAGACAATTGTCGGAATAAATAATAGAATCATAATCCCAAGCACAATAGGATTGTACTCGAATGTTTCAAATAATAGATAGGCAAAAGCCATTCCTACCAAGCTAGCTACAAATCTTGTATACACTGCATGGACAGATTTCCTTTTGGTAGTCTGTATACAAAGTATTGTTAAAATAGCAGCAGAGGATGCAAATTGCAAATTAAAATAACTCGCAATTGCGATGGCAATTGTTGCACCTACAGCAGTTTTAATTGTTCGATAGCCGATTTTATACCTTTTAATATCGACTTCCTCCTTCAAACATCATGACAATAAAGTAGTATGAAGATTTAGATAATATAAAATAAAACTTGTCCTTAAAGCTATTGCTTTAAGGACTTTTTTACAATGAGTTACATATTTTCATCAGGAACTCTACTGATACTTACAAGATATTCGATTACACTTCTTCACAATATTCTTCGAAGTTGCCTTGAAGATTTGCAACAACCGACATCGGATCATGTCCTTCAATTTCATGACGACCAACATCAGCAACTACTTTTCCGTCTTTTAATAAAACAAATGCTGGTGATGATGGGATATGATTATCCCCAAAGAAATGACGTGCAGCAGCAGTCGCTTCCTTATCTTGACCAGCAAATACTGTTACTAAATGGTCTGGACGTTTATCATAATGAATAGCGTTCGCAGCTGCTGGACGTGCAATACCTCCTGCACAGCCACATACAGAGTTCACCATTACTAGTGTAGTTCCAGGACGTGCAAATGCTTCCTCAACTTCTTCCGGTGTTTTTAATTGTTCATAGCCAGCACCTTCAATTTCAGCACGTGCTGTTCTTTTAATCTCTTCCATAAATAAATCGTAATCCATATTCATGATTTATCGCTCCTCTCAACTATTCATTTTAACATAAAGCAATCAATTTGCAGATTATCTTGCTCTCTATGAAAACAATTTTGATACTCCCTGTGTCACAGTAATTTCTCCTTGCAGAATTGCCTCTTCAATCGACTTTACTTGACTTTTTCTATCCGAATTTTGGAAAAACGCATCAATCAATGTATCGCGAATCATTGTATGGAACCATTCTTTCGTTTGTTCGCGACGTCTTGCTTCCCAAATAGAAGTACTTTTAATGGTTGTTTCAAATTGGCAGATCATTTCCCAAACATCCGTCAAACCTGCTTTTTCTATTGAGGAAACTGGTAATGCTTTACTCATCCAACCTTTTGTTGCGGGTTGTAGAAAATGAAGAATTTGCATATATTCACGAACCGTCTTTCTCGCCTTTTGAACATTATCTCCGTCACTTTTATGAACTACTATACCATCAGCCAATTCCATAATGCCTTTTTTCATTCCTTGTAATTCGTCACCTGCACCTGTTAATACTAACAATAGGAAGAAATCAACCATCCCTCGTACATAAGTTTCGCTTTGCCCAACTCCAACCGTTTCAATCAGGATGACATCATAACCTGCAGCTTCACATAGAAGCATCGTTTCTCTGGATTTCTTATGCACTCCACCTAGAGTACCGGCGCTGGCAGAAGGTCGTACAAAAGCACTTTTATTACGACTCAATTCCTCCATTCGGGTTTTGTCTCCTAATATACTCCCCCCCGAAAGGGTTGAACTAGGATCGATTGCCAAAACTGCGACCTTCTTCCCCATATTACAAAGCATCGTACCAAAAGCTTCAATGAAAGAACTTTTACCCGCTCCCGGGACTCCGGTAATTCCTATTCGGATACTATGCCCCGTAAATGGGAGGAGCTCTTGCAGTAGCTTTTGAGCCTGTTCTTTATGCTCGTTATTCGAGCTTTCGATGAGGGTGATGGCTTTTGAAAGCGACGTTCGCTGTCCATTGCGCACTTCAATTGCTAATTTAGCAATATCTATTGGGTCCTGCTGCTTTTTCTTGAATTTTTTTGGTTTAATGGTCATCCCATCATGACCACCTTCTACTCCATGCCTGACATTTAATGCGCCCTTGTTTTCCTGCAAGTTTTCTTTTCGTTCCATTAAACTTACACTTCCTCATAGCCTAAACGTCGATAAATTTCTTCGATGATTTTTATTGCAGACACTGGAATAACTGTACCCGGACCAAAGATGGCTACAGCACCAGCATCATAAATAAATTGATAATCTTGAGCTGGAATAACGCCCCCTACAATGACAATTATATCTTTCCGACCAAGTTTTGCGAGTTCTTCAATTAGCTCAGGCACTAACGTTTTGTGACCTGCGGCAAGAGAAGATACGCCCACACAGTGGACATCATTTTCAACCGCCATTTGTGCTGCTTCTTCGGGTGTCATAAATAAAGGAGAAATATCTACATCAAAACCCAAGTCTGCATAGCCCGTTGCTACTACTTTTGCTCCACGATCGTGACCGTCTTGCCCCATTTTTGCAACAAGAATTCGGGGGCGGCGGCCTTCATTTTCCAAGAATTCTTCTGTCATTTGTTTTACTTCTCGAATTAATTCATCGTCCGAGAAATTAGATGAATACACACCGGAAATAGAACGAATTACTGCTTTATGGCGATCTGATACTTGTTCAATGGCATCTGAAATTTCACCTAGGGAAGCACGTGCACGAGCAGCATCAACTGCAACTGCTAATAGGTTTTCTTCACCTGTTTTTGCAGCATTCGTTAGGCGAGCTAGATGTTTTAGGACCTCTTCTTCATTACGTTCGGCTTTTAGCTTTTCTAATCGCTCAATTTGCTTTTGGCGAACAATAGAATTATCAATATCTAAAATGTCGATTGGTTCTTCTATATCTAACAGATATTTATTGACCCCGACGATTGTTTCTGATTTAGAATCAATTTTTGCTTGTCGTTTTGCAGCAGATTCTTCGACTTTCATTTTAGGCAAGCCCGTTTCAATCGCTTTTGCCATTCCACCAAGTTCTTCAATCTCCTCGATTAATATCCAAGCTTTTTCAATTAGTTCTTCAGTTAATTTCTCAACATAATAAGAGCCGCCCCATGGATCAATAACTTTTGTCATTGCCGTTTCTTCTTGCAGGAACAATTGAGTATTCCGTGCGATACGAGCAGAGAAATCAGTTGGCAGAGCAATTGCTTCATCAAGCGCATTAGTATGCAGCGATTGCGTATGCCCCATTGCAGCCGCATTTGCTTCAATTAATGTTCTCGTTACATTATTAAATGGATCTTGCTCAGTTAGAGACCATCCCGAAGTTTGAGAGTGTGTACGCAAAGCTAAAGACTTTGGATTTTTCGGATTAAATGTACTCATCATCTGTGCCCAGATACGGCGAGCAGCACGCATTTTTGCAACTTCCATAAAATAATTCATACCAATAGCCCAGAAGAATGAAAGCCTTGGTGCAAATGAATCAATATCGATGCCTGCTTTTAAACCTGTACGTACATATTCCAGTCCATCAGCTAAAGTGTATGCTAATTCGATGTCGTTAGTAGCGCCAGCTTCTTGAATATGGTATCCCGAAATCGAAATGGAATTGAATTTAGGCATATATTTACTTGTATACTCAAAGATATCCGCGATAATTTTCATGGACATCTCTGGTGGATAAATATATGTATTTCGTACCATATATTCTTTTAAAATATCATTTTGAATCGTACCTGCAAGTTGCTCCGGAGTAACACCTTGTTCTTCAGCAGCCACGATATAAAAGGCCATGATGGGTAATACTGCACCATTCATTGTCATTGATACAGACATTTGATCTAAAGGAATGCCATCAAATAGAATTTTCATATCTTCAATTGAATCAATGGCAACCCCTGCTTTACCTACATCCCCCTTTACACGAGGATGTGTGGAATCGTATCCACGGTGTGTAGCTAAATCAAATGCAACCGATAACCCTTTTTGACCCATCGCTAAATTTCGACGGTAGAATGCATTTGACTCTTCTGCCGTTGAAAATCCCGCATATTGACGTACAGTCCATGGTCGGGCAACATACATTGTTGGATATGGCCCCCGTGTATTTGGTGCAACACCGGAAACGTCATTTAAATGATTGAGATGTTCAATATCTTCCTTATTATAAAAATCTTGAACGTCAATTCCTTCATTCGTCATAAAATTGCGTTCTGATTGCAAGTGTTCATTTACTAAGACATCCTGTATTTGGACGGATTCGAAATTCGGCTTACGCTTACTCATTGTTGTACCCCCTTCAAGCTTTCAAAGATCTCCGTCAGCTTTTCAACAATATTTTGACCAGCAAATATAAAGCCATTTAAACCTTTAGCTAACCATGCTTCTTGTTCCTGTTTAAACCTGCCTGCTACATCTACTATTAAGGATTTAGGTTTAGTTTCAAGAATAAAAGGGACAAGCGTACTTGCATCCTCATCTTTTGCAGCAATGACTACATAATCACAATCAGCCTTTTCAATCCAGTCCTTCGCAGATTCAATGGTAAAAATATCACCTGACTTTTCGGGTACAATACCAGCAGTTGCAAAGAATCCTTCAACAAAATCTGCACGCGGTTTAAAGTCTTTTAATTTTCCGTATGTTAGAATGGCAATTTTCGGCTGAATCGTTTTATAATTCACTCGTAAATTTTCAAATGGAATCGCTAGACGCTTTATTTGTGCAAATTGGCCATTTGTCTCAGCAGGCACTTCATCAACTGGGTTTGCATAAATATTCGTCCCAATAAGCGAGTGTTTCCGAGTCTCCACCTCTTTTAGTCTACTCTTGTATACTTCATCTAAATCAGCTTTTAGCTTACCTGATTGGGTATATGCATCAATGCCCCCAACCTTCTCAATTTCTAAAAATAGCTCCCAAGCTTTTTCTACATATTCAGCTGTTAAAGCTTCTATAAAGTAGGATCCACCAGAAGCATCTAAAACATTTTCGACATATGATTCTTCTTTTAAAACTAATGAAACATTACGTGCGATTCGGATTGATTTTTCGGTTGGCTTTATTAAACAATCATGTGGATGTACAGTAAAGTAATCTGCCCCTCCGATTAAGGCAGCAAGCGCTTCGTTTCCAGCTCGTAATAGGTTTACATATTGATCTGCTTTTGTATAGCTTCTTAAAGAAGTCTCTGCCAACACAGGAATTGCGGTAGGCTTATCAACTTCGTACGCTTTTGTAAACGCTTTCCACAATACTTTAAAAGCTCGTAATTTCGCAATTTCAGAGAAGAACTGTGTATCGATGGCAAAGTTGACAAAGAATTTAGATGTTAAGCTTTCAAATCCGCCTTCTGCCTCAGCATATTTAGCTGCCAATGCCAGAGCCAATGCCAACTCTTGAATAGCATTTGCCCCTTCATAATGATAAGGAACCGTATTTACTGAATTTGTTCTTACATTCTCGAAACCATTTAATCTTAAGGGCTCATTTGAAACGATAAAGCCTTTTAAAGTTGGTTCATCTATTTTATTAAAAACATCCAAAATAGGGTCTAGTTTATTATCCACATATAGCTTGAACTGATTTTCAATTAAGTGTTTTGCTAATCGAATTAAATTTTCATCATCCCAACCAAAAGAAACTCCCTTGCTATCGATTGCTATACAATCATTTCCTCGCTCAATACTTTCTTGGAGTGAAGTGAAAAATTGTGAGGCAGTTTCTCCATATATTTGTTGTGATACTTTGATTCCATCTGTAGCCTTAAATGATCGAATCGTCGAAATCTGTTTTTCTAATTGTTCCCCTAATTTGTCCACTAACATTTCTTGCGTATAAAGAGGCTCTAGTATTACACCTTCAATTGTTTTAGTGAATAACGTTTCAAACGGTTTCCCCTTTAATGCTTTTATTGCCTCTGCTTTCCACTCATCATAAGTAACTGATGGAAATTGAATATCCTTCATTTGAATTGACATATTCTCGCTAAAAAGCTTCCCCCTTTAACTATTATCCCGTAGTAATGAGCTGTGGGACTCCCTCTTTAATGCCCCACTAAAATTAACAATAATTAGTTGAGCATGAGTAACTCAACTAATTAAAGTATCATTATTAATTTAATTCTACATTAGAAAAGCTTTCCAATAAAGTAAAAAAAGTAAAAGAAGCCTTATAAAACAAGGCTTCTTTTACTTTTAGTAGACGGACATCGTGTCTTTATTTGCATTTTCGAGAATATCTTTCACTCTATTCAGAAATTTCCCACAAATGAGTCCATCTAAAATTCTATGGTCAAGAGATAGGCATAAGTTTACCATATCACGTGCAGCAAACATGCCACCTTCCATAATTACCGGTCTTTTTACGATAGACTCTACCTGTATAATTGCAGCTTGCGGATAATTAATAATTCCCATCGACTGAACAGAACCAAATGAACCCGTATTATTTACAGTGAACGTCCCACCTTGCATATGCTCAGAACGAAGTTTTCCACTTCTTACAATAGTAGAAAGCTCATGAATCTCTTTTGCAATGCCTTTAATGGATTTTTCATCAGCATTTTTGATAACAGGAACAAATAAGGCATCTTCTGTTGCTACTGCAATAGAAATATTAATGTCTTTCTTTTGTATAATTTTGTCATCAGCCCAAACTGAATTCATCATTGGAAACTCTTTCAATGCCCTTGCAATTGCTTTAATGAAGAATGCAAAATAGGTTAAGTTAAATCCTTCTTTTCCTTTGAATTCAGTTTTGATGGCATCTCGATAAGCTACAAGATTTGTTACATCCACTTCCATCATCATCCAAGCATGTGGTACCTCTTGTGCGCTCCGCACCATATTTTTCGCAATTGCTCGGCGGACTGATGAAACGGGGATTTCAATATCATGCGCAGTACTTTCAAAAGCAACGGCATTTTCTTTAACTGTTGCTGTTTGCTTTTCTTCCACTTGTTGTACAGGTACAATTTGTGCCTTAGTGAAAGGTTCTGTCTGTGGTGTTTGGCCATTTTCTATAAGTTTCTGCAGGTCTTTTCTAGTAATTCGACCTTCTAAACCAGTACCTTCTACTTGTTGCAAGTCGATATTATGTTCCTCAGCTAATCGTAAAACAGCTGGTGAGTATCGTTTTTTTGAAGTTGAACTTGATACCGTCTTGGCTGGTTCCGCTTTTTCTGTTTGCACCTGATCAGTTGCATCTACGCTAGCTGAACTGACATTAGAATTTAGTGGCTGAACGGCTGTGGTATCTCCAATTGCCTCATTCGCTACATCAACAGAACAAATGATTGTGCCAACCTGTAATGCTTCGCCCTCTTTTGCTACCAGTTCTTTAATCGTCCCTGTATATGAGGAAGGAATTTCTGCATTTACTTTGTCAGTTACTACCTCTGCAATCGGATCGTATTTATTGACCTTGTCTCCTGGTTGGACTAACCATTTTTCGATTGTACCCTCGGTCACACTTTCTCCCAGTTGCGGCATTAAAATATTTTCAATAGACATCTAATATCCCCCTTTTAGAACGCAGCCAAGCTTCGCATTGCTTGTTCTATTTTTTCAGGATTAATCATGAAATATTTTTCCATTGTTGGTGCATAGGGCATAGCAGGAACATCAGGACCAGCTAGGCGCTTAATGGGCGCATCTAAATCAAATAAGCAATGTTCTGCAATAATTGCTGCTACTTCACTCATAATGCTACCTTCTTTATTATCTTCCGTAACTAATAATACTTTCCCAGTCTTGCTTGCTGCTTCAATGATTGCTTCTTTATCTAATGGGTAAACTGTGCGCAAATCTAAGATATGTGCTTGAATACCATCATCTGCAAGTCGCTCTGCAGCTTGGATAGCAAAATTCACTGCTAAACCATAGGTAATCACAGTAATATCGTCACCCTCGCGTTTTACTTCCGCTTTTCCTATTGGCAGTACATAGTCATCTGCAGGAACCTCACCTTTTATTAAACGATAGGCACGTTTATGTTCGAAAAATAGTACCGGATCTTCGTCTCGAATTGCTGCCTTCAATAAACCCTTTGCGTCGTATGGTGTAGAAGGAATAACAATCTTTAGACCTGGAGTACCAGCAAATAACGCTTCCACCGATTGAGAATGGTAAAGCGCTCCGTGTATTCCTCCACCAAAAGGTGCACGTATAACAATAGGACAGTGCCAATCATTGTTTGAACGGTAGCGAATTTTTGCAGCCTCTGACACAATTTGATTTACGGCTGGCATGATGAAGTCAGCAAATTGCATTTCAGCAATAGGACGCATTCCAACCATCGCTGCACCGATTGCAACCCCGGCAATCGCACTTTCTGCTAAAGGTGTATCAAGTACACGAGATTCTCCAAATTGATCATACAGCCCGGCAGTGGCCTTAAACACACCACCTTTGAGGCCAACATCTTCCCCTAATATAAAGACATTTTCGTCTCTTTCCATTTCTTCTTTCATTGCCATTTGAATTGCTTCAATAAATGAAATCACTGCCATCAGCTCTCTTCTCCTTCCTCGTACACATATTTCAGTGCATGCTCTGGAGTTGCATACGGAGCATTCTCCGCATAGTTAGTAGCGTCATTGACGATAGCCATCACTTTCTCATTAAGTTGTTTAAAATCGTCTTCTGTTGCTACCTTTGACTCTTTTAAATAGTTTTCAAATAACTTAATCGGGTCTTTGGCTCTACCTTCTGCAATATCCTCAGCCGTTCGATATTGACGATCGTCGTCATCTGATGAATGCGCTGTCAAACGGAAAGTAACTGTTTCGATCAAACTTGGTCCTTCCCCGCGTCTTGCACGATCAGCTGCTTCCTTTACCACTTGGTAGACTTCTAATGGATTTTTGCCATCCACTGTAACACCCGGCATTCCATAGCCGATCGCTCGATCAGATACTTTCGCACAACCTAATTGCTTTTCAATTGGCACAGAGATCGCATATTGATTGTTTTCAACCATAATAATGACTGGTAATTTATGAACACCTGCAAAATTAGCCCCTTCATGAAAATCTCCTTGATTAGTAGAGCCTTCACCAAGAGTTACAAATGCTAAATAATCTTGTTTTCTCATTTTACCAGCAAGTGCTACTCCTACTGCATGAGGTATTTGAGTCGCGACAGGAGATGAACCTGTTAAAATTCGATTTGTCTTTTGACCGAAGTGCCCGGGCATCTGACGTCCACCTGAGTTTGGATCCTCGGCTTTTGCAAACGCGGAAAGCATTAGATCCTTTGCTGTCATCCCAAAATGCAGCACAACTCCCATATCACGATAGTATGGAGCTATATAATCCTTTGTCTCGTCAAGTGCAAATGCCGCTCCAACTTGCGCAGCTTCTTGACCTTGACACGAAATGACAAATGGAATTTTGCCAGCGCGATTAAGCAACCACATTCTCTCATCAAGGCGTCTAGCCATTAACATTGTTTCATACATTTTGAGGACATCTTTATCAGATAATCCTAATTGCTGATGTTGAATTTTCACTTCTCCCACATAAAACATCCCCTTTCAATAAAGTGGAAAGCTTCATTTTACCACTATCATTCCATAACTGTAACTTGATATCGATACCCATTCATTCTCGATTTCCTATTAATCTATTCTTTTAGAAGTGAATGGCTCTTCCCTCTACAGCAAGAGCTGCTTCACCCAATATTTCACTCAGTGAAGGGTGAGGGTGAATGGTTTGACCGATTTCCCAAGGAGTAGAATCCAATAATTTACCTAATGCTGCTTCTGAAATTAGATCTGTAACATGTGGTCCTATCATATGAACACCCAATAGATCATTCGTTTCTTTGTCTGCAATAATCTTAACAAATCCTTCTGCATCTCCGTAAACTAAAGCTTTACCTATACCTTTAAATGGGAACCTACCAACTTTGATATCGAAACCATTCGTTTTTGCTTGTTCTTCTGTGAGACCGATACTTGCTGCTTCTGGAAAACTGTATATACAGCGCGCAACATTTGTATAATCAATCGGCTTCTTTTCGCCGTTCACAATATGTTCAACAGCCGCAATACCTTCATGTGATGCGATATGTGCTAATTGCATACCCCCGATTACATCACCAATCGCGTATATATGCTTTTCTTTTGTTTGATAAGCATCGTTAACTTTAATGAAATTTGATTCAGTCTCAATTTCCGTATTATCTAATCCAATATCATCAATATTACCAATTCGACCAACGGCTAATAAAAGTTTCTCTGCAAAATAAGATTTATTTTCCCCTTTTATATTGGCAGATATCTTGATTCCATCCTGCACTTCAATAGTATCTGATAGTAATTCAGCATTTTTTATAATTTCAACACCTCTTTTTGCAAGGTGTTTTTCCATTTCATTTGAAACTTCTACATCTTCACTTGGTAGAATGCGATCTCCATACTCTAAAACTGTAACTTGTACCCCAAAGTCTGCTAACATTGAAGCCCATTCGATACCAATGACGCCACCGCCAACAATAATGATAGAAGTAGGCAATGTTTCTAATTGTAATGCATGGTCTGATGAAAGAATTGTTTGTCCGTCAACATTTATCCCATTTAAATTTCTAGGTCGTGAGCCAGTTGCTAATATGACATTTTTTGGAATCAGCATTTCATTTTCATGCCCTTCCATTTCTACTGAAATCGTTCCAGGCATCGGCGAGAAGATCGACGGTCCCAGAATTCTACCCGTACCATGATATACATCGATTTTCCCCTTTTTAATCAATGCTTTCACGCCATTATGAAGTTGCTCTACGATGGCTGTCTTTCTACTTTGAACTGCTGGAAAATTAAGTTTGACCTCAAGGGCCTCTACACCAAATTCCTGAGAATTAACTGTTTGCCGGTAAACTTCAGCACTTCTTAATAGAGCTTTACTTGGGATACACCCCTTATGAAGGCAAGTACCACCCAGCTGCTCTTTTTCTACGATTGCCGTTTTAAGTCCAAGCTGTGATGCTCTGATCGCAGCTACATAGCCCCCTGTTCCACCACCAAGGATGACTAAATCATATTCATGAGCCAAATAATTCCCTCCTACCCAAATTGGGAAGCAAAGAAAATCTTCACTTCCCGCAGATGACTTTTTAAAACATATAAATTATCTTCCGTTTAATATATTTTTCCCATTCTTTAAAAATTGTGAACGGGATTTAGACATACGCTCAATTCGTTCTTCAGCAAGACGATTTGCCGCTAGATATGTTGGTATATTATCACGTTTTGAAATTTCAAAGATTTTCGCAATGCTATCGTAAATTGTTTCTACACGTTTCATAGCACGCTCTCTATTATAACCATATAATTCATCGGCAACGTTTATCACACCACCTGCATTAATAACGTAATCAGGTGCATAAACAATGCCCATTTCATGTATGATATCGCCATGCTTCGAATCCTTAAGCTGATTATTTGCAGACCCGGCAATGACTTTAGCCTTTAACTGAGGAATTGTTTCATCATTGATGATGGCCCCTAATGCACAAGGCGAGAAGATATCAACATCTTGATTATAGATTTCTTCAGGTTCAACTGCAATGGCATTAAAATCATTAACAACTCTATCAATTGCTTTTTGATTGATGTCGGTAACAACTAATTTAGCGCCTTCTTTATATAAATATTCGCATAAGGTATAAGCTACATTTCCAAGTCCCTGAACAGCAACTGTTCGATCTTGTAAACTATCCACTCCAAAAGCTTCTTTTGCAGCTGCTTTCATGCCAAGATAAACACCGTATGCCGTGATCGGCGATGGATTTCCTGATGAACCAAATGTCGGCGAGATTCCAGTTACATAATCCGTTTCTTCATGAATTAAATCCATGTCAGATACTGTTGTTCCAACATCTTCAGCAGTAATGTATCGTCCATTCAGTCCTTGTATGAATCGACCTAATGCTCTGAACATTTCTTCATTTTTGTCTTTAAAGGGATCACCGATAATAACAGTTTTACCACCACCAAGGTTTAGGCCTGCAGCAGCATTTTTATATGTCATTCCTCGAGCTAGACGGAGTGCATCTTCAATTGCTTGCTCTTCAGTTGCATACGTCCACATCCTACATCCACCTAAAGCAGGACCAAGTGTTGTATCATGAATAGCAATTATTGCTTTCAAACCAGAAGTTTTATCTTGGCAAAAAACAACTTGTTCATAATCGTATTTTTCTAAGTACTTGAAGATTTCCATAACTATCCCTCCAATAAAGTAAGCGTTTTCTTTCTCGAATAATCAATAATTTCATTAAAATCAAACTAATAATTCTTAAATCATATTAGTCTGCCTAAAAAATTTTCTTACCTAATCTAAACATACTTTTAATTCTGGAAATAGGCAACAATAAATGTCAAAATTGTTATATTAAGAATATTTGGAACTATCAGAAATGTTATTCTGCATTATGTAAAAATGCTAGTGTTCCTTGACTTTCATGTTGACCATTGTACAATAAAAGGTATAGTGAGGTGTTAAGACAAATGGCAAGAATGGTAGCGTTTATCATTATGTTAATTCCTGCATTAATGGCTGGTGCTGGAATTAAATTTATGAGAGATACATTGTTCGGCAAATTAATATCACCATTTCCCTGGTTATGGCTACAATTCATTCTAGGAATCATTTTCTTAGTCGTTGGGTTAGGGTTTTTTGCAGGTTTCTTAATTCACAGAGATCGCAAAAATGGTAAAATCCCACCAAAGGTTCAGTAAGTGAGAAATTTTTACATAAAACTTTCTAACATAAAAAATAGACGCTCAATTCTAGGATAACCAAGTCCCCTATTATTGAACGTCTATTTTATTTTTTTCTATTTGCTGCTTTTGCTACAGTATCTGGGAAATCAGTTATCCAGCCAATGACTGATGGATCGGGATTGGCTAAATACGGTTCCTTTCCAGTAATAGCATAGTATCGCAGTCCCTTTCCTGCCTCAATGCATGCTTTAAAATACTCCGGTTTGTAATATTTTCTATGCGCATGAACCGCGTCGATATGTGATTGTTTCCATAAATCTTGCCAATTGAATTTTTTAGTTGCAATAATGGCAGTTTGAAGTTCCGGCCTTTGCATTTTTACTACTCTCATTAACTCATCATGAAATGACGAGAAATGACTACCCATAGGCAATTCCAATTTCTGCAGACAATCGATCATAGCATTATGATTGTTTAGTAGTGTTTCCTTCAATTCAATATTTAATGGCATGTTGTAGCCATTGGCCCATTCTACTACTGCCTGAAATGTAGGGATTCGCTCTTTTGAGAAACGTCTTAAAATATGTTTCCCTAGAGGATATTTTATTAATTCTTCTAAAGTACATTCGTTGATTTTCTTCCTTACCCCCGTCAAACGAAACAAATCTAGATCATGATACACAACTAAACGGTTATCTTTGGTACACTGTACATCCAATTCAATACCATCAGCACCCAGAAGCCTTGCTTTTTCAAAGGCTTTAAATGTATTTTCCAAAGTATAACCTGATGCTCCTCGGTGAGCAAAGATAGGGACTCGGTTTGTCATTTTATACATTCAATTCTCCAAATTCTAATTTAAACTTCCCATGCTTACTTTGGTTAAGCAACGAGGATTTTTTGCCAATCCTAATATAGGTACCGGAAAAAGCCTCTTTCGTGACAAGAACTTCTTCCTTTCCGATATTTTTCATATCTAGCATTAACTGCTGGATTTCTTTATCGATTAGCTCACATTGCTTTTTCTTTTTTTCTAATTCTTGTTGTAGAGCCTCTAAACTTTTTAGATGTTGTCGGCTTAGCTTACTTTTATGTTTATTTACTTCATCTACTTTTACCGTTAACTGTAAAGTTTCTTCACGCATACTCTTTAAAAGGGCTGCTTTATCTTGAACTTGGTCATAGGCTTCCTGCTTACTTAAACTTTCAATTACCAATTCCGTACGTCTTTCTAATCGATTCCCTGAAACCGATGTAATAATTGTATTTTTGGCTATGGCTTTTCCGCCAATAATCTTGCCATTTCTTTCATCCAATTTAATGGTGTTTGCCACTAAGTATGAACCTAAGGAATAAAATCCGATAACAATCTCATTGTTTGCGAATAAATTTGCATCATTCACATGTTTTACAAAAATGCTTCCTCCTGCCATAACTTCTGTATCCCCTAATCCAAAGAGGCCATTTTTTATATAAATATCACCATTTTCAGATTTGAGCAGCTTAGCACCGGTTACACCTTCTGGACTTTCTATTGAAATATCGCCCATTGCGCTTACAGAATAGCCACTATTTACTGTACCCCTGATAGAGACAGAACCATCAAATTGTATGTTCCCTGTAGCGATTCCGACATCTCCATCAATTGTCAAATGATTGTTGACAGTAAGTAGCCCTTGTCTTTTTTCAACGGCCCCAGATTTTGAAGCGTGTAGGATAATCTTGTCATTTTGATCTACTTCATAAGCAGCCTGTGGGTCATATTGAAGAGGCACATCCTCACCGAATGGAGCTGGAACACGCTCTCCAAAGATATTTATTCCCTCAATCCCAGGTTGGGGAGGAATTTTTTCACCTAACCAGTCACCTTCATTAATTTCAAAAATAAAATTCATTTCAAAATAATCTGCTTTGCCATCTTCATGAATGACTGGTTTTCTTTCAGGAATTTCTAAATAAGTGACTTTCGCATCTGCACCTTTTACTGGTAGTGTACCTTCAGCAATGCAGTAGGACTTTCCAGTAATCAGTTTATTTATTTCAATTTCTTTAATACCATGACTAATTTGATTTTCAGATAATAGCTCATCTAAATTTTGAAGGATTATCTGTTGATTATCTAAAACTTTTTCATTTGTTTCATTGATTGAGATTGTGGCTGACATTTTGTCTTTTGAGATTTCTAATTCAATGACAGGAAGCCATTGACCGATTTCAACCGGTTGAATAGATTCTTTTTCTAATGTTCTTTTTAATAAAGCAAAGTTAGTTAGTCGAATTCTTGGATATTTCCTTAGAATTTGATCAAAATCCTTCAACAAAAAATTTGGTTGTATTGTGTTTAAGAACACTTTATTGTTTTCTTCGATTACCTCTATAAAATTATTGGAAAATAATATCATAGTAAGACACCCCACCCCTATGTCTTAGTATAAATAAAATTTTCCAGTTTGTTTAGAGTAATATCCCAAAACAGTTAAATCATTACTTTTGATACACATTGTTCTTTGATATAAATTTTTTTGGAATTACCTCTACTTTTTCCTTAGTTACCCCCTTTTTTTGGTTTTCTACTTCTATTTATGGATTATGCTGCACATCTGCTTTACTTTTCTTGTTGTTTTTCTTCTACTTGCTCCACCGGACTTGGTACTTTCTCGTCTTCATTTCTTGGTTTTGTATAAACCATCACTTGGGAACTGTCTTTTACACCTGCTGTTGTGGGGTCGATAATAATTCCAAATAGGGCTAAGATAAGCAAGATTGTCTCCAATAATTGATGTATTTTCGCACTGATTATAGTGATATCCACACCAAATAATGAGGCAGCATGATTTGCCAATAAAACGAATGCCGAAATGATGGCAATCCAAAATTGTCGATGTCTAAGACGGACTTTCCAATTTATTTTCATCACTTATTCTCCTTTGCTAAAAAATATTGTGTATATTTATATACTATTTTCTATTTCGACTGAGAGGAGAATTGATTGCCTATTCAGCAAGTAAAAACACATCTAACTGCAGGAATTACCTGTAATGAGATGTGTTTTAAGGATAAGAACAGGCATAAATTCATTTTCAGGTTTGTAATCCGTTACGCTTAACTTTATTTGGTCTTCAAATACTCTTAGTAATTCTTTATAAACCAGCTTTCCAAGAACACCCGTTGCTCCAACAACCATAATAGTTTTCAAGATTATTAAACCCTCTTCCTGGTAGAATTTTTGTAAATTTTACTAGAATACTATCAGGATTATTTTTAATATTTTCTTTGATTTTTCCAATATAAAAAGCACCTCCATTTATTGAATTGAAAATACCCAATAAATAAACGTGCTTATTCATTTAGTTATTTATTAAGGATCTCACACTGTTCCCTACTGCATTTATAGGGATAGCATATCCAATGCCCAGATTCAAATTTCTCTGCATTTGTTTAATTAAAATTTGAATAAATTTAACAAGATTTGCATTACCAATTAACTCCATTTCTTTTGGCTTTGCCTGTTGGACTTCTGTCAAAAAATAAGATAGCGCATTATGCTTTGCATTTACTATGCCTACTAATTCTCCATTCGCATTAAATAAAGGTCCTCCAGAATTACCATGGTTAATAGATGAATCAATTCTAATTAACTCATATTCTTTCAACAGTTCAAATCCAGCAATATTTGCTGAAAGGGCAGTTATTTTTTTTATATTTAAAGGGAAACCAACAACAAATGCCTCCTGCCCTATTTTTACCGTTCTAGAATCACCTATTCTAACCCCTTTACCAAGTGGTTTTTCAACTTCTAAAATAGCAATATCTTTTTTGGGGTCATTAAAAATGATTTTACATTTTTGAGCGTTATCTTCTCCAGAAAATCTAGCAATATTTAAAAGATCAGGCTTAATACAGTGGGAACAAGTGATGATCTTAGTGCCATCGCCAATTATTACACCTGATCCTGATGAAATCATTTTCTTTTCCTGTGCATTATTGAGAACACAGATATTTACCACAGAGCCTTTTATTTCCTCGAATTGCTTTGAAAAATCCATTATCTTCCTCCTAAATGATCGTCTCCTTTTGTCTAAGTATTATATGAAATAATGTACTATACGGTTTTCCGTCATAATAAGGATCAATTGTCAGATTTATTGTCGTTTCACATTTGATTATTGAACCAAAGACAAAAAAACATCTACTTAAATAGCAATAAAAATAATTTAAAAGGCTGTGCATTTTTTATATGTTCGTTATTCTATCGATAACATGCGACAGTTTTAAACTCTTCATCTGATACTGTTATACCATTGACTAACCCAACACATCTGAATAACGAGGAGCACAACATTTTCTTTAAACACGATGTTTGGGTTCCATGCAATAATATGCTAATTTCATTTACTCTTTTCCCTCTCATTTTTAGGCATAATTAAAAGCCACTCAATGTACAAGTGACTATATGTTTTGTTTACTCTTTAATTTTGAAGGATCTTTTCTGGAATCATTACAACTTTTAAGGAGTTACCTCTTCTACATAATCATAATTCTGTAAATAATTGTTCAAAGGTATCGTATTCTTTATCAGAACCATATAAAGAATAGACGAATTTAAGGTTATCGAATTCGAATACAGTCTGATGGTACCAGTCAATATTTTCGATTAACTTATTTTTCAATACAGTTAATTCACTTATATCATTTATACCAGCTATTATCCTTTTATAATTATCATTATTTATAATTTCGTTATTAAACTTCAAAGTATTTTTCCAATAGAGCCTATCACGTTCGTTACTACTAATTTTTATTACAATTCCTTTGACCAGATTTTCGGAACTTATCCTTAAAGAGATTACTGACTCATCTATATTTTCATTTGCATTTTCATCTTCCAATAAAATAGTTAAATCTTTATACCTGGCGATTGTTCGATTAACTTTTGTTGTTATTTCAAAACCATTTTTCTCAAAATACTCTTTAAACTGGGAAGTAAGTTCATTCTTCTTTTTTATTACGGCACTTTCTATCTGAATAAACAATGCTGTGTAAATAGCATTAAAAATCTTGTATTTATCTAATGTTAAAAGCCTTAGTGTTTCCAATTCCTTGCTCTTTTTGTTTGCATCGTCTGCTTGTTTCTTTATCTTATTAATATCCATAACTTCACACCTCCATAATGTGTTCGTTACTTAATTAGACAAAAAGTAGGAAAACCCTTTTATCATAAATTTTCAAAACATAATAAAAAGCATCGCTCGAATGAACGTGGCTTAAAACAATTAATCCTTTACTATTAAACTATTCAATATGTCTTTCTTTATTGTATTCGTCTGCTTATATACATTATTAAATTCATTATATTCCTCAGTATTGCTCATTTTCCTCAAGAATAGATTTTCTTTTCCTTTGTGGTTTTACATTCTTAACTTCTTTATCGGATTTTTGATAAATGCTTTGCAATCGCAATACATCATATTTTCTAAAGTATTCTAATACTGTAATTGTTATTTTTTTCTACATAAAAAAGCACCTCCATCTATTGAATTGATAGGAACCCAATAAATAAACGTGCTGAAAAATTTACAGATATTCATTTAGTAATTTATAGCTTTGTAAAGTAGTTTATTGCTTAATTAAACTTGTATAAAGACATCTTCGAACTACTATAGCCCCTCGATAAACAAACCCTTAAGAAGCCACCAATTCAATACGGATCTTGTCCGCAATCATGGCAATGAATTCTGAGTTGGTTGGTTTTGATTTCAGGTGGTGAACAGTGTAGCCGAACATTTGCGATATGGATTCGTAATTTCCGCGATTCCATGCAACTTCGATGGCGTGGCGGATTGCACGCTCTACACGTGAAGGCGTTGTCCCGAACTTTTTCGCAATTTCAGGATATAAAATTTTTGTAACAGAACCTAATAATTCAATATCATAGTACACCATTTGGATCGCTTCTCTTAAATAAGAATATCCTTTAATGTGAGCCGGTACACCAATTTCTTTAATAATTGCTGTGATTGTTGTATCTAACTGACGTTGATTCACTTTAGCTTGTCCTTCTGGTTGAAGTATACTTTGTCTTTTTACACTTTCTACTTTCTGTCCAGCACAGTGTAAGATTTTTTGCACAAGTTGGTCAAACTCAAATGGTTTTAACATAAAGTATGAGGCACCATATGTAACCGCTTGTTTCATGACATCCTCTTGTCCAAAGGCAGTAAGCATGATCACTTGCGTTTTTGCAATACCATCATTGCTGTACATTGCTTCAAGAACACCGAGACCATCTAGATGTGGCATGATGATATCTAGCAGTAATACGTCTGGATTAAATTCTTCTAACATTTTAATACAAAGTTTACCATTTGATGCAGTTGCTACTACTTCAATATCAGGATGGTTTTCAAAAAACTGTTCCATCGTTTTGACTAAATCACGGTTATCGTCAGCTATTGCCACTCTTACTTTCGCCAAAAAAATTCCCCCTTAGATTATAAACAACACATATTCTACTTAAATAGTATCCCATCTCAATATATGCCACATATTTACTATACTTGACAATTCTATTTTCGACAATTGTTAGTAAAAACCTTTTTTTAAATTAAAAATAATTATGTAGTATGATTGTTTCTTGTTGAATCGACATGTTTGATATAGATGCCAATCCATATAGAAAATTATCCGTTACACCTAAGTCTTATTTTAATAAATAAAATGGAAAAAGACTATACTTTTTAAAAGATATAGTCCTTTTTCCATATAAAGTTTATTTTGGTTTTTTCTTCAACATTTCATTTACGGTAATTGCAGCACCTTTAGACGGCTGTTCGACAAACATATGGGTTACTGCTCCTACAAATTGTCCCTTTTGAATAACCGGGCTCCCACTCATACCTTGCAGAATACCACCTGTTTTTTCAAGTAGTTCCTTGTCGGTTACAATAAATTGTAAAAAGTTTTCTTCAATTTTTACAATTTCAATTTCAAATGCCTCTACTTCCGAACCTTCAATGGCTGTATAAATCTCGGCCTTACCTAACGCAATTTCATCGTCTTTCATGATTTCAATGGGTTTTCGTAAATTATTTTTTATTTCGCTTTCCCAGCTACCAAAAATACCATACAGGTCATTCGATTTAACATTCCCTAAACGAATGTTGTTATTTTCTATAACAGAAATTTTATAACCTGGATTCCCCGGGCTACTTTTCTTTATTTGTTCAATGGAGGCTAAAAAAATTGACCCATCTGTAAAGTCTGGTGGTTCGTTCAATACACCATCTATTATTTGATGACCCAACGCGCCGTATTGCTTCGATTCTGGATCTATAAAGGTTAATGTCCCGATGCCATCCGTTTCATCTTTCAAAAAGGGCAAAATATTATTTGCCTGCTCGCTAGTCAGTGAAATATCACGTTGCTCTTGTGCTTTTTGTTTAACGGATAACGTAAGCTCTTTGGAGCCTAACTGTTGTTTAATTTTATCAACTGATGATACTTCAGAGCCGTTTACTCCTTTGATCACGTCACCTTTTTTTAGCCACTGACCATTTGGCAATAATACATCATGAGCAACGTAAACAAATGGCAATTGTAACTGTATCCCAATTGATTCACCCATCGGTATTAATTTCTTCGCAAAAGCTTCCGCGTTTGGCGATAAAATGAATACCATGAGTAAGATAAAAGTAAACAGATTACGCAAATGGCACTTCATAGTCCACCTCCTTTAAGATTTGTACATTTACTATGTGTCACTTGTACATCAATAATGAGAGGTAAATATTTGTCGCAATAATTCTTAAAAAGGTGGAATAAAGGAGTAGCTATTGTTTTAACTACTCCTTTAGACTGTTGACAAGCGATCTCTTTCATCCTGCATTGGTTGGCTCGCTTGTCCCCTCTATTCGGGTCTACACTTGCCTGTCCGCTTGTCTGGCAAGCGTTTTAAAGGCAGTCTGGTGTATTTTACTTTTCAAGAATTTCTTCAGATGAGTGTAGACAAAGTCGGTTAATCGACTTTGTCTACGCTCTGAGGAATAGCTATCGTCTTAACTACTCCTAATACTACAATTGACAAATATTTTCATCGAATATTGCATCTAAACCATCGAGTTCTTCATTTCTTGTTTACGAACAGTGGCAAGCTTTAAAAGTTCGGATGCATGTTGTAAGGTAAGCTCAGTTATTTCAGAGCCACTCATCATACGACTGATCTCTTCTATTCGATTTTGCATATTGATATTAGAAACAGTTGTATACGTTCTATTTTTTTCCACTTGCTTACGAATTAAATAATGCTGATCTGCCATTGCAGCAACTTGTGGTAAATGTGAAATACAAAGTACTTGCGAGCAGATCGAGATTGCTGCAATTTTTTCAGCAATCGCTTGTGCCACTCTACCACTAACTCCGGTGTCGACTTCATCAAAGATAATGGAAGTGATGCCATTTGATGAAGAAAACATCGTTTTTAGTGCTAACATAATCCGAGATAACTCTCCACCTGATGCAATTTTTGGTAAAGATTTAGGTGGTTCACCAACATTTGTTGATATATAGAATGATACATAGTCTTTCCCATTGGAATCAAAACTATGTAGGCTTTCAAAATTAACAATAAATTTAGCTTTTTCCATATGTAAATCGCGCAATTGAACCATAATTGCTTCACTTAATTTCAATGCACTCTGCTTTCTAATTTTTGTTAAGGAAAGTGCAAGCTCTTCAAGCTCCTCTTCCATCATGCTTATTTTCTTTTCGTAATTTTGAATCGTTTCATCGCGATTTTGCAATTGGATTAACTCGTCTTGAATTTTCTCAAAATATTCGATAATATCCTCTACAGTGTTTCCATACTTTCTTTTCATCGTTTGATATTGTGCTAAGCGATGTTCCACCTCATTTAGACGTTCTGGATCAAATTCTAGATCATCTAACACATTTTTAATTTGATATGCAGCATCCTGAAGTGCGTAAAAAGCCGAATTAACTGACTCAGAGGATTCTTTAAATTGTTCATCCAACTCCACAATATCCTCTAATGCATTCATCGCATCACCGATTTGATCCAAACCTTTTAGCTCTCCAGATATGGATTCATAGGCAATATTGGCGCGTTCAAAAATTTTATGGAAATTAGATAACCGTCTACGTTCTTCAACAAGTTGTTCTTCTTCACCGATTTTCAGGTTCGCTTCCTCAAGCTCATTTATTTGGAACTGAAATAAATCAATACGTTGAGCAAGTCTTTGTTCATCTAAACTGATTGATGCAATTTCACGTTTAAATTCTCTATATGCTTGATATTTTTCTGTATACTTCTCTTTAACTGGCGCTAACTTAGTATGCGCAAAATGATCCAGTAAATAAATGTGTCTTTTTTCATCCATTAGTTCCTGACTTTCATGTTGACCATGGATGTCGATTAATGTTGAACCAATCTCTCGAAGAATTGAAAGTGTCACTAATTTCCCATTAACTCGACAGACACTCTTTCCATTTTCGTTAATATCCCTGCGAAGAATAATCATTTCTTCTTCACATTCTATTCCATATTCTTGAAGCTTGTCATAAATCGGGTGTCGGTCATTTAAAATCATAAATAACCCTGTTAATTCGGCTTTTTTAGCACCATGTCTTATAAATTCAAGTGAAGCTCGTCCACCAGCAAGTAAATGAACAGCATCAATAATAATGGATTTACCTGCACCTGTCTCACCAGTTAGTACTGTAAGTCCTTCGGAAAAGTCCACAGTTAAATCATCAATGATTGCGAAGTTGCGAATACTAAGTTCTTTTAACAAACATACATCACCTCTTGAATTTGCTTTATACCTATGTATAAGCTCGAAAATATTCATGCATAATGAATCATGCTAATTTTGCGAATCTTTTCGATTACTTTTAACGTTAAATTAAACCAATGATACGCTCTTTAATATCCTCACGGTCTTCTTCACGTCTACAAATGATTAAGATTGTATCATCTCCAGAGAGTGTACCCAAAATTTCTTCCCATTCTAAATGATCTATTAACACTGCTATCGCATTTCCATTACCAGGCAACGATTTTAACATTAAAAAATGAGCAACACCATCAATACTGACAAATGAGTCTGTTAATGCTCTCTGCAATTTCTGTAAAGGGTTAAATCTTTGATCTGCTGGCAAACTATACTTATATCGGCCATCTTGCAGCGGTACCTTCACTAAATGCAATTCTTTTATATCTCGCGAAACTGTTGCTTGGGTTACGTTATACCCAGCTTGTTTCAAACGATCTACTAAATCATCCTGTGTTTCAATTTCGTTATTTGTTACAATTTCCCGAATGCGCATATGGCGTTGACCTTTGTTCATTTCATCCACCTCTTATGAATATTTATGTATATTTATACTAACATTTCACATATAAAACCACAAGAAAAAGTGGACAGCCCTGATTTCTAGAGCCATCCACTTCACCACTTCATGTTATTTCAATTCATTATGAGCTGATTCAACTAATTCTTTAAAGTTTGTAAAGGGAGCAATTTCTTGCCCTTCTTCAGGATTTACTAAATGGAATAAAAACTCGATATTCCCTTCCCCCCCAGTGATAGGAGAATAGGAAGCATCCTTTACTGCAAATCCAATTTTCGTTGCCATGTTAGCTGTTTCTTCGAGTACATCTAAATGCACTTTTGGATCACGAACAATCCCCTTTTTCCCAACATTCTCTCGGCCTGCTTCAAATTGCGGCTTTACTAAAGCCATGACATCTCCACCAGGAATTAAAATCGTTTTTAAAACAGGTAAAATAAGCGATAACGAAATAAAAGATACATCAATGGATGCAAATTCCGGCAAGCCTTCTGTAAAGTCCTCAGGCTTAGAGTATCGGAAATTGGTCTTTTCCATCACTGTTACTCGTTCGTCGGAACGGATTTTCCAGGCTAACTGGTTGGACCCTACGTCAAGTGCATAACAATGCTTTGCTCCATTTTGTAGGGCACAATCAGTAAAACCGCCTGTAGAAGAACCTATATCAAGCATCAGTTTACCCGAAACCGACATATCAAAAATTTCCAGTGCCTTCTCTAATTTAAGACCACCACGGCTTACATACTTTAACTGTGAACCTTTTAATTGAAGAGGTGCATCAATGGAAATTTTTTCGCCAGCTTTATCAATTCTTGTTTCATTTGAGTAAACAAGACCAGCCATAATCGAACGTTTTGCTTTTTCTCGTGTTTCACATAAGCCTCTTTCGACTAGCAGAATGTCTACTCTTTCTTTCATTTGTTTTGTCATACTAATTTCGTACCTATTACTTTGTTACTCTTTACCAATTGTTGAATGCGAGCAATTGTATCCTCTTTTGTTAGGTGAATTTCTTCTAGCAACAGGTCAACGCTTCCTTGTTCGATAAACTGGTCAGGAATACCCATTCGATCGACTTTAACATCAAAGTAGTTATTTTCGCTAGCAAATTCTAGCACAGCGCTGCCAAAACCGCCTTGCAGCATCGCTTCTTCGATTGTTAAAATCGGCATCTTCTTGGCGAATAATTCGTGTAGCATGTCCTCATCAAGCGGTTTAATAAAACGGGCATTCACAACTTTCACATCAATTCCTTGAGCAGCCAGTTCCGCTACTGCTTCCATAGCCATAGGAATCGTTGTACCAAAAGTTAAAATACAAGCATCTCTCCCGTCCTTTAGAACCTCCCAGCTACCAATAGGAATTGTTTTCATTTCCTCATCCATTGGAACACCTAAACCATTGCCACGCGGATAGCGTAGTGCGATAGGGCCATCATTATATTCAAATGCTGTTTTGACCATATGTTGACCTTCGTTTTCATCCTTTGGCATCATTAACACCATATTTGGTAGGTGGCGCAGGAACGAAATATCAAATACGCCTTGGTGAGTCTCACCATCTGCTCCAACTAATCCCGAACGATCAATACCAATAACGACATTCAAGTTTGGTCTAGCAATATCATGCAGTACTTGATCGTATGCACGCTGCAGGAAAGTAGAGTAAATAGCTAAATACGGTTTCATGCCTTGTGTAGCAATACCCGCCGCCATTGTTGTAGCGTGCTGTTCTGCAATCCCTACATCAAAGAATCGATTTGGGAAGTCACGTTGTATGCCTTCCATCTTTGATCCTACAGGCATTGCTGGCGTAATCGCTACAATTCTCTCTTCATTCTCCATCAGTTTGCGAACGGACTCAGAAATTAAATTACTCCACCCAGGACCTTTTACCTTAGATTTGACAAAGTCACCAGTTTCCATTTTATAAGGTCCAGTTCCATGCCATGTACCTACTGTATCTTCTTCTGCCGGTTTATAGCCCTTGCCTTTTTTAGTAATGACATGAACAATTACCGGACCTTTTACTTTTTTCGCATACTCTAATGTTTTATCTAGTGCTTCAAAATCATGACCATCAATAGGACCTAGATATTTAAAGCCCATTTCTTCAAAGAATACACCCGAAACAACTAAATATTTCAAGCTATCTTTTACACGTTCGGCTGTACTTGCAACTTTCCCGCCTAGTAGAGGGATTTTCTTCATCAAAACTTCTAATTCTTCTTTTGCCTTTGAATACTCTTTTGCTGTTCGCAGGCGCCCTAAAATACTGTGTAATGCACCAACATTTGGAGCGATTGACATCTCATTATCATTTAAAATGACAATCATATTCTTTTTTTCATGTCCAATATGATTTAGCGCCTCTAGAGCCATCCCACCTGTTAAGGCACCGTCTCCTATAATTGGAACAACATAATTATTTTCCTTTTTAATATCACGAGCGATGGCCATTCCCATAGCAGCTGAAAGTGAAGTTGAACTATGACCTGTTTCCCATTCGTCGTGTTCACTTTCTAATCGTTTTGGAAACCCGCTAAGGCCTTTATATTGACGTAATGTATCAAACTGATCAGCACGACCTGTTAAGATTTTATGAACATAAGCTTGATGTCCTACATCCCATAAAAATTTATCCTTAGGACTGTTAAATGCTTTATGCAAAGCAATTGTTAATTCAACAACACCAAGATTAGGACCTATATGTCCCCCAGTAATCGAACATTTTTCAATCAGGAAAGAGCGGATCTTACGACTTAATAACTCCAGCTCTTTATTCGTCATATTTTTTAAAAAGGATGGACTAGTAATTTTAGTTAAATCCATCTCACACACACCTTTTCATCATAATTATTCTAAGAAAATCGAAAGGCGGATCATTCAGCTCCGACAGAAACCGAAGACTTCCAACAAGCAAAATTTGCATATGCAGGAGGAAGTTTTATTTTCGAGGAGTTAGCCGCCATAGCTAGACACAAATAAGAAAAACGTATTTACTATTATAACAGTGAAAACTCGGATTCAAAAGAACTTCCTTTAATTTAGTTATTTCTTTTCACAATATAACTAGCAAATTCTTCTAATAATGACGTGTTTTTCTCAATTTTTTCAAGTGCTGATACAGCAAGACCATAATGCTCTTCAAGTTTTGCTTTTGCGCCCTCTAATGATAATAGAGCCGGATATGTGCTTTTTTGGCTTTCAACGTCTTTTCCTGCTGTTTTACCAAGCTCTTCACTTGTTCCAACAATATCTAAAATATCATCTTGAATCTGGAATGCCAAACCAATATGGTGTGCATACTCAACTAGCGCTTTTCTCTCATCCATTGTCGCATCTGATAATACAGCACCTGACTCAATACTGAATCTTAGAATGGCACCTGTTTTATTAATATGAACATTTTCAAGCTCGGGTAGATTTAAACGACGACTTTCACCGTCAATATCTAATATTTGCCCACCTACCATACCCTCTGCACCTGAAGCAATACTTAACAGATTGATGAGTTCCACTTTTTTATGGGGATCGACGTTTTCCATTCTTGAAAGTACACCAAAACTTAATGTGTTTAATGCATCCCCTGCAAGAGTTGCTAATGCCTCTCCAAAAACCACATGGTTCGTTGGTTTTCCACGTCTCATATCATCGTTATCCATACTTGGCAGATCATCATGAATAAGAGAATATGTATGAATCATTTCTACTGCAGCACCGACTGTTAGAGCTTCTTGTTGCTTATTATGAAACAAATCGCATACTGCTAATACAAAAAGTGGACGAATTCTTTTTCCACCTGCTTTTAATGAATAGAGCATCGATTCTTTTAAAATTTCCGGAGCATTGATTCGTTCAACTAAATCATAGAGCTCAGCTTCGATCCTAGTTAAATTATCATCAATAAATTGCTTTAATTGATTTGTCATAAATTAGTCCTCTCCGTTGGCAGGTTCAAATGCTTGCTTTTCACCTTGATCATTCACGATAGATATTAACTGATTTTCTGCATTTGAAAGCTTTTGATGGCAATAATGCGATAATTCCATGCCCTTTTTATATAAATCAATCGCTTCTTCCAAAGGCACATCCCCAAGTTCTAGTTTACGTACAATCTCTTCGAGTTCCGACATCGCCTCTGCAAATGGTTGTTGCTTTTCCACGTACTATTCGCCTCCTTTTTGTTCAAGCGTATTTAGAATTTTTGCTTGTGCTTTCCCATCATGGAAATGAATCATAATTTCATCATCTTTTAAAAGCTTTGTAACAGAATTTACTACTTGTTCATCCTTATAGGCAACACTATAGCCTCTCGTCATTATTGATAACGGATTTAACGCTTCTAGAGTACGTATATTTGAGATATATAGATCTTTCTTTTTGTCTATTAGAGACGAGATGGAACGCGTTAGCATTCTCTTCATTTGTTCAATTTGCTTATGATTTGATTGAATGGCATAAAGCGGTGAATGCAGCTTAATGGCTGTCACATGCTTTTGTAGTTCATTTGACTTTTTCATTAAATACATCTGAGATGCTCTGCCTAATTGCATATCTAATTGAATGACTTTCTCTGTAAAAGGACGGTAAAGCCGGTCAGGTGTTGCAAATGGATAGGCATTTTGCATTTTATTTAAACGATGTCTTTCATGCTGTAATCTTTGTGACGTCATTTGATGCAACTGTGATTTGCTTCGCAGCAATTGCTGCATTAGTTCATGTTGATTAGGAACTGCTAATTCCGCAGCGGCTGTTGGGGTTGGTGCACGAAGGTCTGCTACAAAATCAGCAATGGTTGTATCTGTTTCGTGTCCAACTGCACTAATAATTGGTATGCGGCTTTCAAAGATTGCTCTTGCGACCTCTTCTTCATTAAATGCCCAAAGATCCTCAATTGAACCTCCGCCACGCCCAACTATTAAGACGTCACATAATTGTTGTTTGTTCGCAAATCGAATGTTTTTGACAATATTTGGTGCTGCATAATCACCTTGTACAATCGTTGAATAAATGACAATTTCCGCTAAGGGGTAACGCCTTGAAATAGTGGTGCAGATATCTCGAATGGCCGCACCTGTTGTAGCGGTAAGCACACCGACAGTTTGCGGGAATTTCGGGATTGGTTGTTTGAAATTCGGATTAAATAACCCCTCTTTTTGCAATTGTTCTTTTAACTGGTTGAAGGCTACAAATAATCCGCCTACCCCATCCGGCTCCATCGTATGGGCATAAAGCTGGTAATTTCCAGACGATTCATAGACAGAAACCTCTCCACGAATAAAAACCTGCATTCCTTCTTCTGGTTTGAACTTTAGTTTACTTGCTTGTGTACGAAACATGGCAGCATTAATTCTTGCGCCTGTATCCTTCAAAGTAAAGTAGATATGTCCTGAACTATGTATTTTGACATTGGAAAGCTCACCCTTTACATAAACTTCACGTAAATGTGGATCCGCATCAAATTTTCTTTTTATATACTTTGTTAATGCTTTTACGGTTAAATAAGAAGACGTTGTCATATTTACGGCTCCTTCATTGAAAGATTAGGAATTCATCCCATTAGAAAAATACGAATTTCACCAATAAAGCGAAATTCGATTTTCTTCAATAGAAAAGCTGTTTCTCTTTTGAAAAACAGCTTCTATTTTTATTCTACATGTTTTTATACTATTTGTCCTGCAATAGCTTTTTTTGTGCAGACTGTACAGTGTTATAAAGCAGCATTGTAATTGTCATCGGTCCTACTCCACCAGGAACAGGTGTAATATGTGATGCAATCTGCTCTACTTCTGCAAAATGAACATCGCCTATTAATTTATTGTTCTCATCGCGATTGATTCCGACGTCGATGACAACCGCACCAGGTTTAACATGCTCTTTTGTAATAAAATTCGGTCGACCAACGGCAGCTACTATAATATCAGCTTGCTTTGTTATGGATGGCAGGTCAGGAGTTTTTGAATGTGTGTATGTAACAGTAGCATCTTTTTGCAGAAGCAGTTGTCCCATTGGTTTACCGACAATATGGCTTCTTCCAACGATGACCGCATGTTTTCCAGCAATATCAACTTGTGTGTACTCCAATAATTTCATTACGCCATATGGAGTGCATGGTAAGTACGTTTCCTGACCTAGCATCATTTTCCCTACACTAACAGGAGAAAAGCCATCAACGTCTTTTTCAGGAGAAATTGTCGCAATGACTTTATCTTCGTTAATGTGCTTCGGTAACGGTAGTTGTACCAAGATTCCGTGAATACTTTCACTATTATTGAGTGAGCGAATCTGTTCAAGCAATTCATCTTCTGATACTTCATTCGGTAATTTGATAAGTTCAGAATAAATTCCAATTGCCTCACATGATTTCTGCTTATTTCGCACATAAGTTTGTGATGCAGGATTGTCGCCAACCAAAATAACTGCTAAACCAGGTGTAACCCCTTGGTCCTTTAACTTTGCAACTTCCTCAGCTACAGATTTACGGATTTCTTGCCCAATTTCTTTTCCATTGATAATCATTGCATTCGACATTTTTGTTACATCCTTTCAAACGACTATTGTTGTGTGAATTTAGATAGTACACCGTTTACGAATTTGCTCGATTTTTCATCACCGAATGTTTTACAAAGCTCTATCGCCTCATTCAGAACAACACGGTTCGGAGTATCTTGCATAAATTTTAATTCGTATATAGCAATTCTTAAAACTGTTCTTTCTATTTTAGGTAAACGGCCTAATGACCAGTTCTCTAAGTTTTTAGTAAGCAGTTCATCAATTTCTTCTAAGTTTTCTTTAACACCATGTACTAACTTTTCAAAAAAGGTATCTGATTCCTCTTCTTCTAGTACGTGGCTAATTGCTTCCTGTAATGTTAGATCTGTATTATCTAACTGAAACAGTACTTGCACTGCTTTTTGGCGCGCATCATGTCGTTTCATGTATAAATCTCCTTCATTGGTAACATTAGTTTTTATAATAACATATTTTAGCTTTCCGAACACTGCTTCAATCATTTCCGCCTAAAAAATTTGTCGGGAGGTTGTCAGTATTTTATTGACCATAATGGGTGATTTATCTACGATAGAAATGAAATGAGGTGTTTTGTTTGTGGAAACAGTATTTAAGTGCAGTTGTAGTTGGAGTTGTAATTGCAATTTTTGAGTTTCCATTTTGGATAGCAGCAGTTCTTCTTTTAGGTGTTTCACTCTGGATTATCGGTGAATTTCTTTATATTTTGTATGGTTCCACCAATATGGAAAAAGTTGAAAAGTTCATTATTGCCAAGCAAAAGGAGCCTATCTACCACTTTGTTTATGCTCAAGGATTTGGTACATTACAAGATCAAATTTTAGCTATAGATAAAATCCTAAGAAAGTATAAACAACCTCATATTCATCAGTATTACCTAGCTTTACAGCAACTACTTTCGAATAATTTTGAACAAGCACTTATTGAGGCAAATCAAATTGGAAAAGAACCGATCATGAGCTATACGAAAGCTCTGATACTCGTACAAATGGGGAATATCGAAGACGCGAAAAGCTATAAATTCGAAAAACAGTGGATGGAAGAAGCGATCATTGCAATGATTTCAGCGCAAAATAAGGACAAAGGCAGTTTTGAGCTGCACGCTAAAAAAGCGATGAATGCCGCTCGAGGCGTACAGAAACTAAGTTTAATTTATAGCTTTAAAGCGATGGATATTTAATTACAACATAATCCTTATACGAATACTAAACCTAATATGATTTTTATCATTATTAAAAAAGTGCCATACATTTCTAAATGGCACTCTTTTACTTCTTATCCCCACAAAACCACTTCAGTTTTCTCTTATCATCACTCTTATTTAAAGATCTGTGCAGCTTTAACTGCCTTTTTCCATCCGCTATATAAGTCCGTTCGATTGTTTTCCTCCATTTTCGGTTCGAACTTGTGGTCTTGATTCCAATAATGGCTAATTTCTTCCTTGCTCTTCCAAAATCCTACTGCAAGCCCTGCTAAATAGGCTGCCCCTAAAGCAGTTGTTTCATTAATAGCTGGACGTTCAACAGGAACGTTCAAAATGTCTGACTGGAATTGCATAAGGAAATTATTTTTCACTACGCCTCCATCAACACGCAGTGATTTTAAGGAAATCCCCGAGTCCGCTTCCATCGCACTTAATACATCCTTCGTTTGATAAGCCAAAGATTCTAATGTTGCACGGATAAAATGCTCCTTTTGAGTACCACGTGTTAATCCAAAAACAGCACCCCGCACCTCACTGTCCCAATAGGGTGTACCTAAACCAACAAATGCCGGAACGACATATACTCCTTCTGTACTTATCACTCTCTCCGCATATTGCTCACTTTCAGAAGAATCTCGAAGCATTCTTAAACCGTCACGCAACCACTGAATAGCCGATCCAGCGACAAAAATACTACCTTCGAGAGCATACTCTACCTTGCCGTCAATTCCCCAAGCAATAGTTGTTAATAAGCCATGATTGGAGTGAACTGCTTGTTCTCCAGTATTCATTAGCATAAAGCATCCAGTGCCATAGGTGTTTTTAACCATTCCGGATTCAAAACACGCTTGACCAAATAGTGCTGCTTGCTGGTCACCAGCAATCCCGGCAATTGGGACCTCAACGCCAAAGAAGTGCTTTTTCGAGACATGTCCATAGATTTCTGAAGAGGGGCGTACCTCCGGCAGCATAGATATAGGGATTCCTAGTATATCTAATAGCTCTTCATCCCATCTTAACTCGTGAATATTGTACATTAATGTTCGAGAGGCATTTGAATAGTCGGTGACATGAACCTTTCCTTCTGTCAGTTTCCAAAGAATCCAAGTATCAATGGTACCGAATAATAATTCCCCATTCCTACTCTTTTCTTTTGCCCCTTCAACATTCTCCAAAATCCATTTCACCTTCGTACCCGAAAAATAAGCATCAAT
Organism: Ureibacillus sp. GCM10028918; assembly: GCF_042666115.1. NCBI lineage: Bacteria > Bacillati > Bacillota > Bacilli > Caryophanales > Caryophanaceae > Ureibacillus > Ureibacillus sp. GCM10028918. Next base: position 432,744 of record NZ_JBHTFK010000002.1, on the reverse strand, counting down.
TAACAAACCGGTCTTTTGATGGAATAACTCCCCGTATCCAGCTTCATTTAGATCATTGCATATTTCCGCTGTTTGTCTAGATTGCCAGACAATGGCATTATAAATTGGTTTTCCAGTAGTTTTATCCCAAACAACGGTTGTTTCCCTTTGATTCGTTATGCCAATCCCTGCAATTTGTTCTGGTCGTATATTTTTTTCTGTTAAAACCGTTGCGATTACTGAAAGAATCGAACTCCAAATTTCATTTGCGTTATGTTCAACCCATCCAGATTGCGGGAAATGCTGTTTAAATTCCCTTTGCGATACATATTCAACTTTTCCTTCTTTATTAAATAAGATGGCTCTTGAACTTGTTGTGCCTTGATCTAAAGATAGAATATATTGTTCCATATACCTCTCCCCTTTCCAGCAAGAAGTTGTAAGATCATCATTATCCGGCAATATGACTAGCATTACAATCTTACAATCTATTACTAATATTTATCCATTTATCATATAAAGTAAAACATTTAATCCTCATCGTATGTACTACTTGTAACTTTTAAAAAAGAGCATGTCCAATGCGACATACTCTTTTTTAGCTATTTAAACAATATTAGTGTTCCCTATGGGCTGCTTCATCTTTAATCTCTTCTCTTAGCCCGTCAATCGCCTCTTTTCGGCGCTTATTTTTCGACTGAATTTTCGCCTTTTCTTCCGGGCTTGAAAAAGCAAGCGTTTCTTCTGCAGCTTCAATATTTTCTAGTGTATTGTGAATTGTAGCTTGTAATTTTTCAACGTTATCGGATCGATCATCTGGTTTTGGTCTATTATGATTTGTCATCGTGTATCCCTCCAAAGTGATTATTATAAAATACGGACTTAGTTTGGTACCTTTTTTAAGCTTTATACGGTTTATGGTTTCTTTTTTTTGAGAAATAAAAATACCACAAAGGTGCTTTTAAACCTTTGTGGTATCGATGTAATTGTAATTATTCTGCTTCTTTTACCTGTTCAAATTGTATTGCAGTAATATGAACATTCACTTCGTTCGTATCAATCGATGTCATATTAAGGATAGCCTGTCTAACTACAGTCTGGATTTCCTTTGCTACTTTTGGGATTGAAAATCCATATTTAACCGAACAAAATACGTCGATGACAATTTGTCCTTCTTCCGTAATTGTAGCTTTGACCCCTTTAGAGTGTACTTTTTTACCAAAACGTTCAGCAACGCCTGATGCAAAGCTACCACGCGTAGCAGCAACGCCGTCCACTTCCGTTGTCGCGATACCTGCAATCACTTCAATGACTTCTGGAGCTACTTCGATTTGACCAAGTTCTTCTTTTCCAGAAGGAGTTGGTTGTATGAAAGCTTTTGTTACTTTCTCAGCCATCTTCTTCATCCTCTCTTACTTCATAAATCATTCTATTTTATCAAAAACAGTAATTTATAAAGACTTCTATTTAATTTCATTATACACCAATTTTCTCCAGTACGCTTATTACGAACACAGATTTGTTTTATTTTCTTAGGCTTCTTTCCATACTTTAGAAAGCAACTCATACGATTTTTTTCGATCATTAATATTATAAATCGGACTATTGATCATTAGCTCATCTATTTCTCGATGGCGCATAAATTCCACTAATTGATTATATACTTTTTCGCTCGAACCATAGAACGTATACTTTAGCTGTTGATGCACAACCTTCTTTTGTTCCTCTGTCCAAAGATTGGTCATGTCTCGTGGTGGTTGCGTTTTCCCTCTTTTTCCTTGGATAATTCCCAAGAACTGCTGAAATAAAGTACTCGCTAAAAACTCTGCTTCTTCCTCTGTATCTGCTACAACTGCATTGACGGCAACCATTACATAAGGCTTCTCTAGAACTGCTGAGGCCTTGAAATTTCTTCTGTAAGTAGCTATTGCATCGTCCATTAAATCGGGTGCAAAATGACTTGCAAACGAATAAGGCAATCCTAATTGACCTGCTAACTGTGCGCTATATAGACTTGAACCTAATAACCAGACCGGAATTGACATCCCTTTACCCGGTACCGCGATAACAGGGCGCTCGACATCTTCAAAGTATCCTCTCAACTCATCCACTAACCGATCAAATTCATAGGCACCTCGATCATCTCGACGCAATGCCCGAGCCGTCAACATATCTGATCCTGGTGCTCTCCCTAATCCTAAATCAATACGTCCAGGATACATGGATTCCAGCGTCCCAAATTGCTCGGCAATAATTAGTGGCGAGTGGTTTGGCAACATAATACCACCAGACCCAACACGAATTGACTTTGTACTAGCTGCTAAATACCCTATTAAAACAGCAGTCGCCGAACTAGCAATCCCTTGCATATTATGATGTTCTGCTACCCAATAGCGATGATAACCAAAGTTTTCAACTGCCTGAATTAATTCTCTACTATTTTGAAATGACTCAGCGGGTGTACTGCCTTCTAGTACCGGTGCTAAATCAAGTACTGATAATTTCGGTAACATTTATGTCTCCCCCTCTCATACCTATTCAGTATAAAACGAACTTTATAAGGAATCATTTATTTTACCTCGGCATGGAATAAGAAACCAAGATTGCTTCATAGAAAACACACTAAAATAAAATTTTATTTAGTATAACCCTTTCCCCAGAAAAAAGATCGCCTCCTTGTTTTGAGCCGATCTTTTAGAGTATATAGGGTATTTATTTCGAGGTAACTTCTTCTTTTTAGAAGTGTTTAAAATGTCGTTCTCTCTAGGAATTTCGTATTAAACTTCCCTGACTGGAAAACTTCATTACTCATCAATGCTAATATTACGCATATCGTAATCAAGATATTATACTAAGCTGATCATATGGTAATTGAAGTGAAGTTAGAGGCTTTATTAGAAGAACGAAAGCTTAAACAATACCAATTATCAAAAATGACTGGATTGACAACTCGTACTATTTCTGGATTGGTTAATAATAAAATGGAACGAATACCTATAAAGGCAATATGTAAAATTGCAGAAGGTTTGAAAATTGAGGATATAGTGGAGATAATGGATTTTAAGAAATAAAAACTAGGCTCACAGTGTAGTGATAAACTGGACTCTGTTGCGATATTCAACTTGACTTATGGGGGTAAGTCATTGAATATAATTTGGGATATGTCGATTGTTTATAAATACTTAGACAAATTAATTACAAAACTTATCTAACTCAAATCATCTTTAGCACCTATAATACATACAATGAGGAAGATAATAAAACTCATTAGAGGCACCAGAACAATTATAGAATTTACAAACATAATACAAACCCCTTTTAAATCTAGTTTATTTATTATGCCTGAGAAAGAAACTAACATACGTCCCCTTTTTGAGATAACTATCTCTGTAAGTGTATTCCTTTCTTCCCTATAATATCTTTGTAACATTAATTTACAAAGAAAAAAGACCGTTCTCTATAGTGGAAAGACGGTTTTAATAATTTCTCAAACTAATATTCAACAATTTTAGAAAAATAAGTTAAATTGCATTAGATCCACTTATTGCTGCCAGGCATTCTATTGTAATCGTATTAAGTTAAAGGAATCGTTGTTGGAGCAACGGTTCTTTTTTTGTTTAAATTTATAAATAATCCCCACGACTATTCAAAAACTCTTCTTAATTTATGCCTAAATATTGAGTGGTGACTGCTAGAGATTTGTGTGAGAGTGCTTTACTTATCACCACTACATCTGCACCCTTTTTCTTAAATTCATCGCATAGAGCCTTCTAATGGCATGAGCATTTATATTGTTCAAAGCGTACTTTCTCGCATAATTAAATAATCGTTTTGTAATGGCATTGTTACATCAACCAAAATCCGAGGTGTGATAACAAGTGTAGGTTCTTCTTTCTTTTAATCGATTGGTATTAATTCGATTGCTTTAATAAAATCATTTAAATCAAAAATTCCTGTTCTTACTCTTGATTTACTTTTAGACAATAAAAAGACCTCCTAACTCATTGAGTTAGAAGGTAATAAACTTTAGTAACTAATTAACTTGTTCCATTCATCATTCTAGTCCACAGAAGCGATTTCTTCTTTTTTAGAAGTGTTTAAAATGTCGTTCTCTTCAAGGAACTTCGTATTAAAATTCCCTGACTGGAAAACTTCATTATTCATCAATGCTTCATGGAATGGAATCGTTGTGTGAATTCCTGGTCCGTCTACTTCAAACTCACTTAAGGCACGATTCATTTTTGCAATCGCTTCTTCACGAGTATCCGCATGAACAATCAATTTCGCTACCATAGAATCGTAATAAGGCGGAATTGTGTATCCAGCATATACTGCAGAGTCAATACGTACACCATAGCCGCCGGGAGTTATATAAGTTTCAACAGTCCCAGCTGAAGGCATAAAGTTTTTGTAAGCATTTTCTGCATTGATGCGGCATTCAATTGCCCATCCATTCATTTTAATATCTTCTTGGGCGAACGGAAGAGCCTCACCTGCAGCAATTTTTAACTGCTGTTGTACTAAATCCACACCTGTAATCATTTCCGTAACAGGATGTTCTACTTGAATTCGTGTATTCATCTCCATGAAGTAGAATCGATCTTCACGATAGTCATAAATAAATTCAATTGTACCTGCACCTTCATAATTACATGCTTGTGCTGCCAACACAGCCGCTGCTCCCATTTCTGCACGACGTTCTTCGGATAGTGCAGGAGATGGTGCTTCTTCAACTAGCTTTTGCATACGACGTTGTACTGTACAGTCACGTTCACCCAAGTGTACGACATTTCCGTATGAATCTGCCAACACCTGGATTTCACAATGACGGAAGTACTCGATGAATTTTTCTAAATAGACACCAGGATTACCAAATGCAGCCGCTGCTTCTTTTTGTGTAATTTCAATGCCTTTTACTAAATCCTCTTCTGTACGTGCTACACGAATTCCTTTACCGCCACCACCAGCAGTTGCTTTGATAATGACTGGGTAACCGATTTCACTTGCCCATTTCTTGCCTGTTTCTATATCTGGCACAATGCCTGTACCAGGTACTAACGGAACACCCGCTTCTTCCATCGAACTACGAGCAACGTCCTTAATGCCCATAATTTTGATAGAATCCGATGATGGTCCGATAAATTTAATACCCGCTTGCTCACAGCTTTCTGCAAAATCAGCATTTTCAGCCAAGAAGCCATAACCAGGATGAATCCCGTCCACACCTGTTTTTTCTGCAACGCTTAAAACAGCTGGGAAGCTAAGGTAAGAATCCTTTGATAACTTCGGTCCAATACAATATGCCTCATCTGCTAATTTAACGTGAAGTGCATTACGGTCTGCTTCTGAGTAAACGGCCACAGTTTCAATGCCTAATTCTTTGCATGCACGAATGATACGTACGGCAATTTCACCACGGTTTGCAATTAATACCTTTTTCATCGTTAACGCACCCCTTACTCAGGTTTCACTAGGAATAGTGGTTGACCGTATTCAACTAATTGACCGTCTTTTACTAGAATTTCAACGATTTGGCCCTTGATTTCAGCTTCTATTTCATTGAAAAGCTTCATTGCTTCAACGATACAAACGATTGTTTCTTCACCAACTTGATCCCCTACTTTTACGTAGGCAGGCGAATCTGGCGATGATGCTTGATAGAATGTGCCGACCATCGGAGAAGTGATTTTATGTAATGACGAGTCATCTACATGAAGTGGTGCTGTATTTTCTTCCACTTTTACTTCTTCTACTTTTGGAGTTTCTGTCACAACAGGAGCTGCAACTTGTTGAACGACTGCAGCAGTTTCTTTTGCCGGTACAACTACCTCTGAAATAACTCCATTATTTTTTTTCAGTTTAAGTTTAGCCCCATCGTTTTCATAGACAAATTCGTCAATTGATGAATTGTCCACTAATTTGATTATCTCTCTCAATTCTTGTACTTTAAACATGAGAACACCCCTTGTACTTTAGTAACTACAATTACCATTTTATATTTTTTTAATACTTTTTGAAATACATAAATAGATTTTTATTGAAAAACGTGAAAAAACAGTGCTTTCGTTGCTATAACGAATGCACTGCGTAATTTCTGTCTTATTAACAATATTAATACTATATTAAAAAATATTATCGCATTAATAGTAATTTGATTCAGGGTTTACCGTTACTTGTGCATCTTCAATTTCTGATTTTACAATGTAAATAATTTCGTTTGCTTGTGCTGATGATAACTCTTCAGTCAATACTGAAACTGCCACTTTTTCTTCATTTATTCGTACTAAAGCATCTGAATAACCAATAGATTCAATTAACATTTCCAGCATGGATTCTGAAGATTCTTGAGCAATTAACGCATTCATTTCATTATAGGCAGCACTTTTTTCTTCTGCTGTATAGTCGTCAGATGCAATTTTTTCTGTTAATTGAGTTCTTAACTGATCTCGTTCGTTACTAACTTCCATACGCATTTCATCGAATAAATAACTTTCTGAAGTAGTTGTTGTAATTTCTTCTTCCGTTACACCCGTTAGAGTAGTTTCTTGTAATGTGTCATCTGTAAAAATTGTTGTTAAATCCACACTGCGATTTGGTTCAAATACATAATAAACTGAGATAACAGCCGCCAAACTTAGTAGCGTTAATAACCATACGGTTCTTCTTTTTACTTTCATTGTTCATCTCCTTTGTTCTCCATAGGTACAATCATAATTCTGTGAGTAGGCATTTGCATGACACTACTAATAGTTTCTAAAAGTTGCTTTTTTATAGCCGGGTTAGACGCCCCTTCCGATACAACGAGCAATCCTGATAAATATTTTTCATGTTCACTTGAACTTAGATATCCATTTAGTAAGCTGTCTGAGTCATTTTCACTGGGAGTTTGGTTCTCATAATGGAAATATACCTTTACTTGTCCAACTCCTTGAATCTGACCGAGTACTTGTTCAAGTCTACTTTCTTCTGTTGATGATTGATTTTGCTCTTCATTTGACTCATTCCACGTAACAGAAATGTACGCAATGAACACTAATACTGCAATCGGAATAAAGATTAATTTTTGTTTTTTCCATTTATTTTCCACCTCACGTTTTTTTGGCGCCCCCTTTCTTTCTATTACACCTCGGCTTTTTGCCGATAGGCATTTACTTTGTTCAGCAAGATTCATTGTTTATACGTGAAATGATCATGCCTTCTAGGTGATTACAGCCTTACTGATCAAAGTTTTCTGTTTCAACACATTGTATGAAGCTAGTCCCAACTCTATGCTTTAGAGTTTAAGAAAATCTAATACTGTTGTTAAAAAAATTAATAAGGTTGCTAGTTTTACATAGACCAGGATGTCTTTTTCATCTGCCAAAAGTAGTAAACATTTTCCTATTAAAATAATCGCGATTAGTTTGATCAAAAGCTTTTCCCCACCCCTAGCTGCATAATTACCATTAATATTAACCAAATAAAGACAAAGGCAATTCCTAACAAAATGGCAACTGCACAAAGCAGCAATAATGACTTTCCTACATCATCCAGCAATCCACTAATAGTACTTCCAGTAAATGGTTCCACTATCGCAGCTATAAACTTAAATGTTAACGCATGAATAAGCAGCCTACCTGCCGGATAGAAGGAAGCCCCCCAAAAAGCAGTCATGGCCCCAAAACCAACCACTGTTGTAGCAGTCGATTGATATTTGTGAAAAATAGAAAAACCTTCAACAATCAGTGATCCAACGATCGGAACAGTTTGCTCAATTACCTTCTTGATCGGGCTTGCGATAGCTTGGTCAATTGTAAAGAATGCAACACCTGTAAAAGAAAGTACTGTAACCATCGCTATAAGGGAGGCAGTAATTAACGTCATCACTGTTCCCCGTATCAATTCAGAAGCCTTTGAAAATGAAATATCTTGAATAAACCTTGTACAAAAATCCAGTATTAATGCCACAGTAATGGCCGGGATTAATATTTTTTTGCAAAGTAAAATCAACATCTCGAAAATAAAAAGAATGACCGGGCTCCATGCGATAAATGAAAATACTGCATTTAAAACAACTAAAAGCGAAGTTAAAATTGGTGTAATCGCTAAAAAGAAATCAGAAGCAACATCGACTAAATTTCCCATCAAGGAGAAAGCATCCACCACAGTTTGTCCAAGTGTTAAAACGAGAATGATCACAAATAGTGCATCCGCAAATTTTTTGAATTTCGGTACAAACGCTTCGACTATTAAAAACATGATGGTATAAGTCAAGATTAAAATGATGGATTGTCCAGCAATTTTCAATGGGTCCAAAAAGATATTTAGTATTTCATGCATTGGCACAGAGCCCCTTACTGAAGCTTTTCTAAAATTGACGATAAACTTGACAATATTTTTCCTAGTTCACTTGTCCAGTAAAATAACAGCACGATACGAATTGAGAACATTACGAGTTCGCCAAATGTTTCATAATCCTCTTCCTCAAAAATCGATTGAAAGAACAAACCTAGCTGATAGAAAAGTGCAGAGTACACAAGTTGAGGTACATAAGGCACTGACTGTACATATGAAAGGAGCTGCTCTAAAAAAGGAATAGTGAGCATCGACAATAAGAAATATAATAGGACGAAAAAAAAGATGACGACAATTATTCCATGTAGTTTGTTGATTGTTTCTTTGATAAATATTAAAAGAATCATTAGGATTACGGCATAAATTAAAAATGTCATAGTTTAACCTAATTTAAATTAAGCCATTGGAAGAATGTAAGAATGTCGCCAAAGAAAAGCCGTAAAAATCGTATTAGTTCTGCAGTAATATACAAATATGCAATAAAAAATATAAAGAATGAGAATTCCTTCTTGCCGATTTGCTCGAAGAAAACATGCAGCAAAGCAATTATGAGCCCTACTCCAGCTACTCGCAAAACGTCCTGTAACTCCATCACGACGCCTCCTTGTGTAAGGCAATATATGAGCTTGTTCAAAAAAATAGACCTTGAACTGAAGAAAAAAATCATCTAATAGATAGATGACTCAGACTGTTGAATAACGCTCGCATCCGCGTTACTTGCCTCGCTCGGCCCCTCATGAGGCGAAAGCGAACAGGATGTTAGTCATGCGAACTATGGCACAGGACGTGCCGTTTTTCGTTCGCGTACTTCTCCGTTCTATTGTCGATGCAGAGTAAAACTGACCGACTAGCGTTTTCAGGACATTCATAGAGTCCAATCATAGGAAGCGGGACTCCGAACACACTTGCGATTTCTTCTCTTGTGAGTTTTCGAGACACATCTAATAGATAGAAGACTTTTTATACCTTATTAACAACCTGGCAAAATTATTAGCTATTAAAATAAAAAAAGAGTGCAAACAAGGTCAACTTGACCCTTGTCTACACTCTAAAATCCGAAACTATTTCCTACTTAAGCACGCGATACGTAAGATCCTTCAGTAGTATTGATGATTAATTTGTCGCCTTCATTTACAAAGAATGGTACGTTTACCATTAAACCAGTTTGCATTTTCGCAGGTTTAGTACCGCCTGAAGCTGTATCACCTTTAATACCTGGTTCTGTTTCAGCCACTTCAAGAACAACTGTATTTGGTAATTCAACACCCAACATTTCACCTTGGTAAGATTGGATATGAACTTCCATATTTTCAAGAAGGTATTTTAACTCTTCTTCAATTTGCGCACCTGCAAGTTCTGTTTGCTCGTATGACTCCATATCCATGAAAATATGAGAATCACCTTGTGCATATAAATATTGCATTTTACGGTTGTCGATTTGTGCTTTTTCTACTTTTTCACCAGCACGGAAAGTTTTTTCTGTTACGTTACCGTTACGTAGGTTACGTAATTTAGAACGAACGAATGCTGCACCTTTCCCTGGTTTAACGTGTTGGAAATCCAATACGCGGTATAATTGGCCATCAATTTCTACTGTAAGGCCAGTACGGAAATCATTAACTGAAATCATAGCTGTTTTCCTCCATTATAAAATAATTAATTCTTTGTTTGAATGAGTTAATTTTTCATTACCTGTTTCTGTGATTAAAACATCGTCTTCAATACGAACTCCACCAATTCCCGGTAAATAGATACCCGGTTCAATTGTCACAACCATGTTCGGTTCCAAAACCGAGCTAGATCTTGATGAAAGTGCAGGACCTTCATGTACTTCTAAACCGATTCCATGTCCTGTTGAATGTCCAAAGGCTTCACCATAGCCCTTAGATGATAAATAATCACGAGCAATGCTATCTGCTTGCACCCCAGTCATTCCTGGTCCTACTTTTTCCAAGGCAAGCAGTTGTGATTCCAACACCGTATTGTACATTTCAACAAGCTTTTCGGAAGGTTGTCCAACTGCAATTGTTCGAGTAATATCTGAAATGTAACCATTATATAAAGCACCGAAATCAAGTGTAACGAAATCACCTTTTTCAATCACTTTGTCAGTAGCTACACCGTGCGGCAATGCACTGCGCACTCCACTTGCTACAATCGTGTCAAAAGAGGAGGCTGTTGCCCCTTGTTTCCGCATGAAAAATTCCAATTCATTCGAGACTTCAAGCTCGGTTAAACCGGGCTTGATAAATTCTAGAATATGCGAAAATGCATTATCAGCAATCTCACATGCAACCTTAATAATATTAATCTCTTGTTCAGTCTTTATCAAGCGAATTTTTTCAATTAATCCAGAAAGCGGTACTAATTCAGCTGATATGAGCGATTTATAAGTTTCATACATTGAGTAAGTCAATGTATCTTTCTCAAAACCTAATGTTTTGATACCCATTTTTGCAATCGTATCTGCTGCTTCTTGAAAAATAGTCCCTTCATGTTGAACAATACGGAAATCTTGAATTTGTTTGTTAGCCTGTTCTGTATATCGGAAATCCGTAATAAACACTGCATCATCTTGTGATACGATTGCAACTCCAGCCGATCCAGTGAACCCAGTCATATAACGGCGATTAAATCCGTTTGTAATCAGCAACCCATCAACATTCTGTTCTACTAACGCTTTACGTAATTTTTCTAATTTAATCATTTAAAGCTCCCCCATTCATTGTTCCAAGAACTTTCTAAGCGCCAGTTCATAGCCAAAAGTTCCAAGACCGCATATTTGTCCAACACATTCTGCAGCTAACTTTGATTCATGACGAAACGATTCTCTTTTATGTATGTTTGAAATGTGCACTTCAATGACAGGCACATTTACAGCTGCAATTGCATCCCGCAGCGCAATACTTGTATGTGTATATGCGCCAGGATTAAAAACAATTGCCTTAACATCCGCATCTTCTGCTTCGTGGATCCAATCAATTAAAATTCCTTCATGATTAGATTGTTTAAATTCAATGGTAGCATTAAATTGTGCTGCGAGGTTGATGCATTTCTCTTTTACATCATCCAAAGATTCACTTCCATAAATTTCTGGCTCACGTTTGCCTAGACGATTTAAATTCGGTCCATTTAGCACTAAAACCTTCATCAACATTCTCCTCTTTTTAGCGGATAGGAAAGTATATATTTTGGATTATCCGCAATCAACATGGGACATTCACATTGGGCATTAAATCTTGTTTTAACGAAAATTACCACTTTTATTTTACCACAGAGTCCTTATACGGCAACTTATTTTGTTCACTATGAGCCGCGTAGTGGAAAGCAGCTGTTTCAAAGACAAATCTAGCAGTAATAATCACTGTAACCATAAAAGGGATAGATAATTTCTTAAAAGATGAAAGCTCTGCCGGCAAATCAAAAATTACCCACTCACATATAAGCGCCAATATTGAACCAATAATAAGCGAAGTTAGAAAGCTAGGAACCATCTCAACAAATTGCATAGCAAAATAAAGGAGAAGCGTTATTAAAAAAATCGCAATAAGTAAAAATAGCCATTTTACTGACCAATGACTTGATTCCATTATATTTAATCTTTTGGCGTAGCCAACTGGACTCCATTTAATAAAATGAAAAAGAGATAAGAGTTTTAAGCCAATCGTTAAAAGAATAGAAGCAAATAAACTTGTAGTAACAGCTAAATAAATCACGGACAGCACCTCTTTTTTTTAATAAGTTTCGCCAATATTTAAAATTCATATGCGTAAACGTAGAGGTTTTGACGAATATTTAGTACAATGAATTAGTTATAAGTTTTATATTTTGAGAGAGTGGTGTAGAACCTTGGCTAATGAAGCACCTGTATACGGCGGACAAGCACTTCTGGAAGGGGTCATGTTCGGTGGAAAGGATCATACCGTAACAGCAGTTCGTAGAAACGATGATTCAATTGAATACTATTATGCAAAAAAACCGAAAAAACCCATTTTTCAAAAACTAAAAAAAATCCCTTTTCTTCGAGGAGTAATTGCATTAATCGAGTCTTCGGGACTTGGTGCAAAACATCTTCAATTCTCAAGTGAACGCTATGAAATTGACCCTGGTGAAGAAGTGCAAAATAGCGAAGAAACGTCGAAACTTCAAATGATTTTAGGTGTAGCCGTTGTTGGGGTTATCTCCTTCCTATTTGGTAAATTTGTCTTTACCTTAGTGCCAGTATTTATGGCTGAATTATTTTCACCTTGGATATCCGGGAAATACCCTCAAATATTCTTAGAAACTTTTTTCAAACTGATCTTACTTTTAAGTTATTTATATGTCATATCGATGACTCCATTGATAAAACGTGTATTCCAATATCACGGTGCAGAACATAAAGTCATCAATTGTTATGAAGCCGGCTTAGATGTTACAGTTGAAAATGTCCAAAAACAATCGAGACTGCATTATCGTTGTGGTTCAAGTTTTATCTTATTTACAGTTGTAATCGGGATGTTTGTTTATTTCTTTTTCCCTACTGATCCATTGTGGTTGCGTATTGTGATTCGCATTCTTTTAATTCCAGTTGTACTGGGAATATCATTCGAAGTACTGCAAGCAACGAATTCGCTTAGAGGTATTCCTGTACTGAAATATTTAGGTTATCCAGGTTTATGGCTTCAATTATTGACAACAAAGGAACCTAAAGATGAAATGGTGGAAGTAGCAATTGCTTCATTTAAGAAATTGCACGAAGTTGAAAAGGATCCTGAGATTGGAATGAAATTACATCACGATTAACATAAACGCATTTGGTGGAGACCAAATGCGTTTTTATTATTGTTATAAAGATAGAATAATCCATTTACAATTTCAGGCAACTTCGATAAGATTACCACAATACATTAATAGTTTAGGGGTAGCGCAAAAATGGAACTGGATTTAACGAAAGTAATCATTATCATCTTTTTTGGGTTTGTCGGCGCTTTTATAAATGCTACTGTTGGTGGTGGGGGCTTAATCACGCTTCCCGCCCTATTATCCGTAGGTCTTCCCCCATCGGCAGCCATCGCTACAAATAAGTTAGCAGCTTCCATGGGGAACTTAACCAGCTCATTAACGTTTTTTAAAGCTGGTAAAATTGATCTAAAGCTACTCGGCCCCATTCTGCCCTTCGTTTTCATCTTTTCAATGTTAGGTGCGTGGACAGTTCATTTAATAGATTCCGAGTTGTTGAGGCCATTAATTATTGTTATGTTAATAGTCGTATTGATTTATACGCTATTAAAAAAGAATTGGGGACAGTTAGAAGAGCGAAAGCCATTAGACTGGAAGCGTGGTACACTCTTTGTTGCTAGTATTCTACTATTAGGCTTCTATGATGGCTTTTTCGGACCAGGGGCAGGTTCCTTTATGATGTTCGTCTTGTTAATCGCAGGCTTTGATTTTTTACAAGCGGCCGGCAATGCAAAACTACTAAATTTCATTAGTAATATTGCAGCACTTATCATGTTTTTAATTTTAGGGGAAGTAGTCTTCACGTACGGATTAATTATGGGTGCATCAATGATTGTCGGTGCTTTTTTTGGGACAAAATTCGCACTTAGCAAAGGGACAAGTTTCGTTAGAATGCTCTTTATCATCATGACAGTTGTTTTAATTATTAAAAATATCTATGATTATTGGTTCGCTTAAAAACAAAAGGCAATCTCCATAATGGAAATTGCCTTTTTGCTACCTTATTATAGCCCACATTTTAGTTGTGCCCCACAGCCAGTACATGTGTTGCAGCCACCTAGTTCTTCAACTGTTCCTTGACGACAAACTGGACAAGTATTCCCAACTTCAGATCCAATTGTTACGTTTGTAGTTGCAAGCGGTGCAATAGTATCTACTAAAACTACAGGTTGTTTCTGTTTTACTTCCTCTTCAAGTACTTCTTCAAAAGCTAACTGCTCATCATGAGAGGATTCTGCTTTTAACGTAAGTACTTGTGAGTCACGGCTTCCATCCACATAAACCGTTCCACCTTTTGCGCCACCATTGTATAAACGTTCGTACACTTTTTGGACCTGTTCGACAGTATATCCTTTAGGTGCGTTTACCGTTTTAGAAATGGATGAATCCACCCAGCGCTGGATGACACATTGTACATCCGCATGTGCTTCCGCTGATAGTTGCATTGATGATACAAACCAATCTGGCAAGTTATTTTCATCTGCTTCCGGATGTGCCTCTAAATATTCCTGAACGATTTCTGCCTTTACTTCGATAAATTTCCCTAGTCGACCTGAACGGTAATAAACGAATGAGAAATATGGTTCAAGGCCAGTTGCAACTCCTACCATGGTACCAGTAGATCCCGTCGGAGCAACTGTTAATAGATGCGAATTGCGAATGCCGTTTTCAAGTACACCCTGGCGAACATGTTCAGGCATTTTTTGCATATAGCCTGTATTGATGAAGGCTTGTCTTAAGCGATTTGTTTCTTCCGGTGTTTCCCCTTCAAGGAAAGGGAAACTTCCACGTTCTTTTCCGAGTTCGATCGACGTTTCATATGCTGCTACCGCAATCGTCTCGAAGATTTTATCGACAAGCTCGTTTCCTTCCTGTGATCCATACTCTTTTTCACAGTAGATTAATAGGTCAGCTAGTCCCATCACTCCAAGACCGACTCGACGTTCTCCTAAAGCTTGTTTACGATTTTCCTCCAGGAAGTATGGTGTAGCGTTAATAACGTTATCCTGCATTCGCACACCTATTTGAACTGTTTCACGCAGTGCTTCGAAGTTGACTGTTTTCGATTCTTTCTCAGCAAACTGAGCCAAATTCACAGCAGCTAAATTACACACTGAGAATGGTGCGAGAGGTTGCTCTCCACACGGGTTTGTTGCAACAACTTTTTGACCATAGCTTCGCGCATTTGTCATGTCGTTTGCATTATCGATAAAGAAAATACCCGGCTCTGCTGCATACGTTGCACAGATATTGATCAAGTTCCAAAGTTCACGAGCTTTAATTTTACGATAAGTATGAACTCGGTACCCTAGAGCTTCCCATTCACGGACATCCCCTACTTCGTGCCATTTTTCGTTGTAGATGGCCATTTCTTCAGGTGTGTAGCTTGCAACATCCGGGAATCGCAATTCATAATCTTCATCATTCTCAACAGCTGTCATGAAGTCTTTTGTTAATGTCACAGAGATGTTTGCCCCTGTTAAGAATTCTGGATTGTGAACACTATAAGTACCACCATCACGCAATTTAGATTCTGCTTCCTTGATTATAGGTTCATTGAATCCCCCTAGACCAGGAATATTTCTATAGTTAACAATCCCTTGATACATTGCTTCTTCTTGCTGAGTTAATGGTTTGAATTTTAGTTTTTCATTTGCTAATTGGGAGATTAGTTCATCATTCGTATTTTCGATTAGGAAACGAAGAATACGTGGGTTTTGCATTTTTGAAATGATGAATTCCACAATATCGGGGTGCCAATCCGCTAACATAATCATTTGAGCACCTCGACGACTGCCACCCTGTTCAACTAGATGCGTCAGCTTCGCAATGTCATCTAGCCACGATACAGATCCACTCGATTTTCCGTTTACACCGCGTGCTAATGTGTTGCGCGGACGAAGTGTCGAACCATTTGTACCAACTCCACCACCGCGGCTCATAATTTCCATTACTTGTTTACGGTGATCACTAATTCCTTCACGGCTATCGGCAACAAACGGCATAACATAACAATTAAAGAACGTTACATCTGTTTGGGAGCCAGCCCCATACAGCACGCGACCAGCTGGAATGAATTTTAAAGATACGAGCTGATCATAAAACTTCGCAAACCACTTTTCTCTATTTTCTTCTGTCTCTTCAACAGCTGATAATCCAAACGCATTACGTTTTGCAATTTGTTCATAGAAAATTTCAAGAGGCTTTTCAATGACGTCTAATGAGCGTACGATGATACCTGTTTGTTGTTCTGTTGCATCATCTAGAACATGGCGGTATTCTTCATCGATTAAAATTTGTGCTTTCTTTGCTTCTGCATCAATCGATTGAATATAACCTAAACCACGGGCAGGAAATTTCGGATCTTCTTTGATCGTTAATACGACAAAATCTCCGGCCTTTAATGTTTTCTTTTCGGTATCCTTAAACGAATAGCGATCAATCATTACCAATCTTGAAACACCTTTATGCGTAATATGCATATCCGGTGTAATTGGATGTACTTGAGGAAATTTCTCTATGTCTTTATTGAGTTGTTCTACGAGGATGGTTGTTTTCGTTTCTTTTGCCAATACCATCTGCCAGCCTCCCTTAATAGATAATACATCTAGTATAATCTACTTCAGCCATCACCACAACATATAGTGTCTGAGAAATAAAGTAAATACTAGATGTAGTTAATTTTTCACTAGAAAAGATTACCTTATAAAAAATATCATTTCAAGGGCTTGATTTTTTTAAAACTATTTCAAATCCTTTATTTTAAAGACTTTCAACTCTATAAAAAAATTTCCGGGATAGAAGAAACGTACGTTCTTACTTTTTAAAATTCCATTCATCACTTAAATATTTTGTTTCTTCCAGCATTTTTACATATTGTAATTGTTCTTCAGTTAATTGATAGGGCACCAATTCTATCTCCAATGCTTCCTCAAATCCCTCTCTGAAGGCCTTGATACATTGCGAAATCGTAATTTCCTTATCTGTTAATCTATTAATGGCAACAGCCTTTTCCGGGAGCTTCTGACGCATCTTCTCTTTCGCTTCAGGTGAAGAAAATTTAAATACAGAAAGGAGTTTCTCTTCATCAAGATCAAGTAATATTGCTCCATGCTGTAAAATAACACCTTTTTGGCGAGTTTGAGCACTTCCCGCTACTTTTTTCCCTTCAACGACTAATTCATACCAGCTAGGGGCATCAAAACAAACGGCGCTTTTCGGTTTCTTTAAGTCAGCTTGTTTTTCCTCTGTATCAGGGATGCTAAAATAGGCATCTAAGCCTAATTTTTGAAAACCTAGAAGCAACCCTTCACTCAGCACCCGGTAAGCTTCTGTCACACTTGCAGGCATCTCGGGGTATTGTTCTGTCACTATGATACTGTAGGTTAATTCACTTTCATGCAAAACTGCCCTACCACCAGTTGGGCGTCTCACAAATCCTAATTTTTGTTCTCTTAAAACTTCTAAATTTATATCTTTTTCTGCACTTTGAAAATAACCAATGGATAGTGTAGCTGGATTCCATTCATAAAAGCGTATTACTGGAGGAATTTCTCCTTGACTATGTAAATCAAGCAACGCTTCATCTAACGCCATATTATACGAGGGACTACATGGTCCTGAATTAATAAAATACCATTTTGCTTTCATTTCATCATCTCCTAAAACGCACTAAATATCATTTTAACAAACTGATTGGACTAACGCCACTTTCTCTTTTATAATGGAATATGAAGAAAGAAAGGAGAAATTTTGCAGTGGCTGTACTTTATACAATTGCTATCATACTAGGTCTTATCATCGTATACGTTCTAGTAAATTCACTGCGTCTTAAGAAGGCAGTGACAAACTTAAATCAAGATGAGTTTATCCAAGGCTATCGTAAATCACAACTAATTGATGTGCGTGAAGTAAAAGAATTTGAAGCGGGTCATATTTTAGGTGCACGTAATATCCCCTCAACGCAACTTCGCCAACGCTACAAAGAAATCCGACCAGATTTACCAGTCTACCTGTATTGCCAAAATGCAGGCCGTAGTGCGCGTACTGCTCTTTTCTTAAAGAAAAAAGGCTATAATCAGGTTTACCAATTACAAGGCGGATTCAAAACTTGGACAGGTAAAGTGAAATCAAAAGCATAAGCCATTAGAAAATCACGATTCATGCCCAAAATCGATCGGGCAATGTTTTGTTCTTATGTTGCTTTTACTCAAAATTATACTATTTTACCGACTAAAAGGGACGTCTCAAAGTTTGTGAGATGTCCCTTTAAAATGATTCGAAATATATATCTTCCCTGCCGCTCTTTACATTCTTCCATCTATATGACACGCAAAAAAAGCGCTATCCCAAAATGACATATTATGAGTTTCTTCCTATTATAATATAGATTAATTTATTTTGGGCATTTTTTATTAAATTAAAAACAATCAAATTAATGAAACACCTTTTATCTGTTGTCAAATTTTTGATAAATTACCAACTAATAATGAAATAGACGTCCCATATCGAGACGTCTATTTCGTATTAACCTTCGATTTTCGTATAACGGAGTACCGGTGTACGGGCAGCACGAGTTTCGTCTAAACGGCTGATCACTGTTGTATGTGGCGCTTCTTGAACGATTGACGGATTCTCTTCTGTTTCATTTGCGATTTGAATCATTGCATCGATAAATGCATCTAATGTTTCTTTAGATTCGGTCTCTGTCGGCTCAATCATCATTCCTTCTTCAACATTCAATGGGAAGTAGATTGTTGGCGGGTGATATCCAAAGTCTAATAGACGTTTTGCAATATCCAAAGTACGAACACCCAATTTCTTTTGACGACGACCAGAAAGAACGAATTCGTGCTTACAATGACGGTTATATGGCAGGTCAAAGTAAGGCTCCAAGCGACGCATCATATAGTTTGCATTTAATACAGCATATTCAGTTACGGCTTTTAAACCATCTGGACCCATTGTACGGATATAAGTATACGCACGAACATTGATTCCAAAGTTTCCGTAATAGGGCTTTACACGACCAATTGATTGCGGACGGTTGTAATCAAAATGGAAAGATCCATCTTCTGTCTTCACTAAAACAGGTTTTGGCAAGAAAGGAATTAGATCCGCTTTCACACCAACTGGACCCGACCCTGGACCACCCCCACCATGAGGACCTGTGAATGTTTTATGAAGATTTAAATGTACACAGTCAAAGCCCATGTCTCCTGGACGCGCTTTACTCATAACGGCATTTAAGTTGGCCCCATCATAGTAGACCTTACCGCCAACCCCGTGAATGATTTCAGCCATTTCTATAATGTTTTCTTCAAACAAACCTAATGTATTTGGATTTGTTAGCATTAATGCGGCAGTATCTTCTCCAACTACACGACGTAAATCGTCTAAATCTACTAAACCATCTTCGTTCGATTTCACGGTAATAGTTTCAAAACCTGCAACCGTTGCTGAAGCTGGGTTCGTTCCGTGCGCAGAGTCCGGTACGATTACCTTGTTACGATAACCTTCGCCATTTGCTTCATGGAATGCACGAATCATCATTAATGCTGTCCATTCTCCATGAGCTCCCGCTGCCGGTTGTAAAGTCACTTCATCCATTCCTGTAATTTCTACTAATGAAGTTTGAAGTTCATATAATAATTCCATTGCTCCTTGTACAGTAGCCTCATCTTGTAGAGGGTGGATATTGGCAAAACCTGATAATCTAGCTACGTTTTCGTTAATCTTAGGATTATATTTCATTGTACAAGAACCTAATGGATAGAATCCTGAATCTACCCCGTGATTACGACGAGATAGGGCAGTATAATGACGCATAATGTCTAATTCAGCCACTTCCGGTAATTCAGCAGCTTCTTCACGTACAAATCCTTCTGGTAATAAATCTTTTAAATCAAAATCCTGTACATCTAATTCTGGTAAGCTGTAGCCTACACGTCCTTCTTTGGATAATTCAAAAATGAGTGATTGATTTTCGTTATGCATTGTAAGCCCCCATTTTCTCAACTAGTGCGTCGATTTCTTCTTTTGTACGTAATTCCGTAACAGCAATTAATACATTGTTTTCTAGTTCAGGATAAACTGTTCCTAAGTCGTAACCACCGATAATACCGTCTTGAATTAGTTGTTTATTTATTTCATTTACAGGTTTAGTTGTTTTCACAACAATTTCATTAAAATGTGCACCTTGGAACGAAACTGTGAATCCAGCTGCTTCAAAAGCATTTTTCGCATAACGCGTTTTCACAATATTTTGTTTCGCCATTTCTTGCACGCCGTTTTTACCAAGTGCAGTCATGGCAACAGATGCAGCAAGTGCTAATAATGCTTGGTTCGAACAGATATTAGACGTCGCTTTTTCACGGCGAATATGCTGTTCGCGGGCTTGCAATGTTAATACATAGCCACGACGACCATCCTGATCCACTGTTTCACCTACTAAACGACCCGGCACTTTACGCATTAGCTTAGTTGTTGTAGCGAAATAACCACAATAAGGACCACCAAAGCTTTCAGGAATACCAAATACTTGTGCATCCCCAACAGTAATGTCCGCCCCCAATTTACCTGGAGGTGTCAGGATGCCTAATGCAAGTGGATTTGCTGAAACAATAAATAATCCTTTAGCTTCATGAGCAATATCACCAATTGCTTGGAGATCTTCAATTTGACCAAAGAAGTTTGGATATTGCACCATAACCCCAGCTGTATTGTCGTCTATTAAATCTATTAATTTGTTGATATCAGTAACACCATTATTCGTTGGCACAGTCACAACCTCAATAGATTGACCGTATGCATAGGTAGCAACTACATCACGATATTCAGGATGGATTGATTCAGAAACAAGCAATTTTTTTCGACGAGTGTGACCCGCAGCAAGCATCCCAGCTTCCGCTAATGAGGTACCTCCATCGTACATCGATGAATTAGCTAAATCCATTCCAGTCAATTCTGCAATCATTGTCTGGAATTCAAAAATCGCTTGAAGTTCACCTTGTGAAATTTCAGGTTGATATGGTGTGTAGGCTGTGTAAAACTCTGAACGAGAAATAACATGATCCACAATGACCGGTTTATAATGGTTATAAATACCAGCACCCAAGAAAGAAATATTCGAATCCGTGTCTTCATTTTTTGCAGCAAGCTGTTTTAATTCTTTTAGTAGTGAAGATTCTGATTTTGCCGCTTTAATATCGTATAACCCTTGGAAGCGAACACTTTCAGGAATATCCGAAAATAGTTCGTTTACACTTTCTACACCAATAGTGGCAAGCATATCTTTTTTGTCTTGTTCCGTCATAGGAAGATAACGATGTACCATTATATAAGCCTCTTTTCACAATTTATTTTGAGCGTTTATAAAAAGGAGTTGCAGTAGTTTTCGCCTTCAATTTTTTATTACGAATCTCAATTTCTATCTCTATATCTAATTGCGCAAATTTTGCATCAATTAAGGCTAGACCGATATTTCTTTTTGTTAGAGGTGATTGAGTACCAGTTGTAATTTCACCGATTTCAACACCATCTTTATACACTTTATAACCATGACGAGGGATTCCTTTATCAATCATTTCAACACCGATCAGCTTACGAGATAAACCATTTTCCTTTTGAGCAATCAATGCGTTTTTTCCAATAAAGTCACTTTCCTTTTGAAGCTTTACAGCAAAACTGATTCCAGCCTCAAGTGGTGAAATGTCTTTTGAAAGCTCCTGACCGTAAAGTGGCAGACACGCTTCAAAACGTAGAGTGTCACGTGCGCCTAATCCTGCCGGCACAACTCCCTTGTTCTTTCCTGCTTCCAATATTTTAGTCCAAAGAGCAATAATGGCTTGAGGTTCTCCGTAAAGTTCAAAGCCATCTTCTCCCGTATAACCCGTACGGGAAAGTAATACATTGTTTCCAGCAATCTGAGCGTTTTCTATAAATTTAAAATATTTTAAAGAGTTTAGGTTTATTTCTGTTAAAGTTTGTAGTATTTCTTCAGAGAGAGGACCTTGCAAGGCAATCTGTGCATATTCGTCGGATTTGTTCGTTACTGTTACTTCCCCTTGTACGCAAGCTTTCATCCATTCAAAATCTTTTTCAATATTAGCCGCATTAACGCACAATAAATATTTCTCATCTTCTAATCGGTAAACTAAGAGGTCATCCACAACTCCACCATTTTCGTAGCACATAGCATTATATTGTGCTCCACCAATTACAACTTTTGAAATATCATTGGTTAATAAATGCTGTAAATAAGCTAATGCATCTTTTCCTTCTACAATGATTTCACCCATATGGGATACATCAAAAAGGCCAGCACGGTTACGAACAGCATCATGCTCTTCTTTGATGGAAGAGAATTGGACTGGTAAATCCCAGCCTCCAAAATCAATTGTTTTCCCACCATATTTTGCATACTCGTCAAATAAAGGCGTTCGTTTTAATTCATTCCCCATCTTCAAGTCCCCCTAGTATTATCGATATTTTTGCACATAAAAAAGGACAGACGAATCCCCTATGTTGAGGAATCCCCTGTCCTTGCACCTGAAAGTTACACCAAATCGTTCATAGTAATTTTGAAACGATAAAATTGGCTTTCCCCTTTGGTGGCTGAATCAAACAAAACGAAACAGCACTCTCCAGAGATGCGTCCTGTACGAGTCTTTTTGCCTGAGAGATTCATAGTTCTTCACTACTTGCTCCTTCGGCGACGCTTTTCACGTTCTCTCCCCGCACAATCATCCGCGCAAATATTCATAATTCAATGTACTAAATACGACCTCTCTTGGCTATATCCTAACATTGGTTGTTATGAAAAGGCAATCTTTTTTTAAATTTAGTTCAAAGGCGAACATTAATAGTAAGTCTTTAGATATCATTCGCCTTTTAAACGATTCACTTGGAATCCAATATACTCAACAATTTGACGAAGTATTCGGCCCTCTGTTAATACTCGAATATGCCCGGCAGCTCGATAGAATTTTCTTCTTGTTTGATACAACAGTTCCAACTCTTGTTTAGTAGAACGTTGCACGATTGGTCGATTTTTATCATTTTTAATCCGCATATAGATATCTTCAAATGTTGCATCTAAAAAAAAGACCAACCCGGAGCGACGCATTATTTTACGATTTTCTTCACTTATTGCAACTCCACCGCCAGTTGCAATAATACATGCTTCGTCACGGAAGTTAAGAAGAAATTCTGTCTCCAATGTTCTAAAATGAGCTTCCCCATATTCCTCAAATATTTCAGGAATCGACATCCCTTGTTGCCGAACAATCTCATGATCCATGTCATAATATGGCACTCTTAAAAAATAACTTAGCCTTCGTCCGATAGCGCTCTTACCACATCCCATGAAGCCTACTAAATATATTTTTCGCATGCTATCACCTTCTTTGACTTTCCAAAATCTATCTACTACCTACTAACAATTTCCTTCAGTAGGTTTATCGTAGCATGAACATTGGTGAATTCCAACGAATTATACAACTTTATTTGTGATTCGTAGGATAAACAATAGAAAGTAATAAAAGAAGTTGTCACCAATAGCAACAGGATAGCAAGTGCAAAAGTTGCTCCTCTCTCATTCCGTATTCGTTTGAACAAAAAACCTCCTCTCCTTTTCTATACCATTTTGAAAGATTACAGCTATGGTGATAAATTCTCCATCCCAACCAAACACAGCACTATCAATTCCTATTAACAACGGAATATTCCCTTCATTATTCACTGTCTGACGCAGAACATCCCCGCTGCGATTTATCTTTATTGTTTCTCTCGACTCCGTATAGAAGACTTCTACTGTATTGGATTGGTCTGATAATCTAACCTCTTTAACATTTGAGAAAGATTGCTGGACATCTTGAACAAAAAGTTCCCATTGTACATGTTCTTTAGTAAAGAAGGTCGTATCCATTTGCTTAATCCAAAACATTACCAACAACAAAATTTGAGAAAGAAGGACAAAGACGACAAAGGAAAAAAGAGCTTCAAGGAGTGTGTAACCTTGATTATTTTGAACTATTCTCATTTCGATTGATGCATTTCACTCGCTCTCCACTTAAATTATTAAATTGGACACAAATTTGTTCTCCATCATATGTCCATTGATATTCATTTTGATCAATGGATTTGGTCCCACTAAATACAGTTTGGGATTTTATCAATTTTGCGGCCTCTAAAGCTGTTTCAGACGCATGCAGTTCTAGTTTTTGGTTATATAGTGTAGTTTTTAATTGATAGGTTAATGGAATTAATGAACCCGTTATAACCAAAACAATAACAACCGTTAGCAGTGTCTCTACAAATGCGATTCCTTTACTATTCAACCAACCTCATCCGTCCTTCTTTAATATAGATAATTAGATCCTTTTTTCCATAAGGGGTATCAAACTTTATGGTTCCAAAAGGCGAAACCTCACCTTTTGGATTAATAATAAAACGTTTCAAATTGCTATAAATATCAAGCTTAATATTACTCGGGAAATCCTTTTCCAATATGGTTTCTCCAGTAGATACATCGAAGACTTTATAATGATTGTCATTATAAAATTGGACGTAGATCGTCTCTTCATTATGAATTGCCCGTGCTTGCATTTCTTGAATATCTAATACTAGCTGCTGAAAAAACTGATCTACTGCTCGTTTTTCTGAAAGCTTGACTGTTATTTGAAAAACGATTGAAGATATGAGAAGGAAAATAAATAGTACAAGGAGTATTTCAACTAAGGTAAACCCTTTGCGATTCTTTATATACTCTTGTGTGCGAAACTTAGCTACCACTCGCATCCTCAGGACTTGACTTTTTGACTGCTACTACATTTCCATTACTTTCTATTTCAATCAAGTCACCATTAGGACATGCAGTTTCTTCTTCATCGGTCAAGTAACCTTCAGTTTTTAACTGGCTTAATGTAGGTAAAGTGTTATGATCAATTTTATAGGCTTCGACCTGCCCCTGCACCATCTGCAAATAGGCTTCACACCCCTTATTATCAATTGTCGCAAAGTGTTTTGTAACATTTGGTATCGTAACCAATATGAGAACCGATATTATTAGCAAAACGATTAGCATTTCGATTAGAGTAAATCCTTTTTCGTTCTTATTATTCAAGTGATACACGCTCCTGTTAAATTATTTCAATTAGTTCGTACATCGGAAGCAGAATACTTAAATATGCTGCAATGATACTTAACGCAATGATGATAAAGAACATCGGTTGTATAATTGAAATCCCTTTTTTGATAAAATATTGTAATTTTTCATCAATCAACTCACTGTAAATTAATAATTGCCTTCCTAAATAACCACTCTTTTCTCCGTGTTTTATAAACTCTTCGAATTTTGCTGAAAACCAGCCTAAATTAAAGACAGCCGATGAAAGTGACTCACCAAAAATTACTTGCCTCTCAATTTCTTTTGACACATAGGCTAATGTCTTATTTAGTTGTTGATTTTGTAGTATGGTAAGGGCATGTTGAAGTGAAAATCCTCCGATTAAAAGGTCCCCCATCGTTTTGGCTAATTGATTTGTGATATGCATTTTGTAAAAGTAATTAATTATGGGGAGCTTCAACATCATTGGTAATCGTTTCTGGACATCTTGTTTCTGGATGAAAACAATAGAGGTGATAACGAGGCAAAGAGCAATAATGAACGCAAAGCCTAATATATCCGGCAATCGGAGGAAAATTGATGAGATCAATAAAGTAGTATTACTACTAACCTCAGTTCTAGTATTTAGTATTTGTGTGATATTTGGTAGAAAGTAAAGGCGAAATGCAAAAAAGATACTCATTAGAACAATACTAAGGAGAATAGGATAGCTTAATAGGTGGATTATTTTTTTTCTCATTTTTTCATTAAAATCTAGTTGTGTAGAGATGGATTGCAAACTTTGAGCAAGTTTTCCGCTTTCCTCTGAAATTTTAATAGCTATTAAAAAATGTTTTGGAATAGAAAAACACTGCAAGATTTCGGTTAAATCTTCACCATTTTTCAATTTTCCTTCAATCATATTACGCCATTCAGCGGGATTATCTACGTGATAAGGCAACAACATATCAATTGAATCCGGGAAAGTATACCCTTCGTTCAACAATGTGCTGATTCGGTTCAGGAAGGAAGGTAACTCTCGTACTTTCTTATTTTTATTAGGGCGGAACGAGAGGTTTTTTAGTTTATGAAGTAGTAGATGCATTTCTTTTTCTCACCTCATATGAAGCCAGCTGATTCGTTAGCCTTTCAGATTGTGGCAGCCTATACTGTTCGCCTCGCATAGTTGCCGCAATTGCATCAACAAGATTGAGGTCACTCAAAATTTCATAGAGAGCTTTTCTTTCTTCACTTCCTACTTGTACTAGCGACTGGGCAATGATACCAATGACAGCTTGTCTAATTTCCTCGAGTGAGATATTTAAATCCAGCAGCCGATAGATACAATTGACTGTGTCCTTTGCATGTATAGTTGAAAGTACTAAATGGCCAGTAAGCGCTGCTTCAACGGCAATCTTTGCTGTTTCACCATCTCTAATTTCCCCAATCATAATAACATCTGGAGAATGCCGTAAAATAGCCTTTAAACCTGTGGCATATGTGACACCCGCACGTTCGTTCACTTGAATTTGCAGTAAATTAGATTGGTTGCTCTCAACTGGATCTTCCAGCGAAATAACATGGCGTGCCAGCATTTCGCTCGCATGATTGACTAAGGAGTATAACGTTGTGGTTTTTCCTGATCCAGTAGCGCCACAAAATAGCAATAAACCTTGTCGGTTGGAAACGAGCTGAATTAATTTTTGTGCCGAATTTGGATTTAAAGATATAGAAGAGATTGGAAGGCGGGAGTTTTGTACAAGGATTCGAATAACTAAACTCTCTCTTTTAAAAATCGAGGGTAATGTAGACACGCGAAACGCGTATAATTGATTCAAAAGTTCCTTCTGGAAAGAACCACTTTGAGGCTTTCTTTTTTCACTAATATCAAGAGCTGATAAAAATTTAAAATAAGAAATAATTCTATCACCGATTTCATTCGGTAGATCGCTTGTTGGAAATAGCTTCCCATATTTTCTGAAATGGATAGAATAGCTACCTTGCTGAGGAACAATATGAATATCAGATGCCCCGAAGTGAAGTGCCTTTAACAATAATTGCATACTCTTGCTCTCAACAACCGATTCTATCTCCATAAAAACACCTCCTTGTTTTTTAGAGCAATTAGTTGACCGCAACTGTTTATAGCCAGTATATCTTGGTACTTTTAAGTTGAAAACCCTTTTCCCTAAGTTTAATTTTTGAGTACATTAAACTTGGGGAAATTTCTATTTTGGCTTCAATAACTCTGTTCATAGAATAAACAGAAAATCTATCAGTTTTGCGGTAATTGTATAATTACTTCATAATTTCTATATCAATTCTATTTCAGTAAAGTTAAAATAAAATTGTAAGAAAAGTAAAAAAATAGTGGAAAGGTGATTGCATGGCATGATACATCCTTTAAAAATAACGAGTACATTATCCGATGAAACACGATACCAGATATATGAATTCCTGCTTCAACAAAAAAAATCATTTACTGTACAAGCGATTGCGGACCAATTTAATATTCATCCCAATGTTGCCAGACTTCATTTGACGAAGCTTTCAGAAATTAATTTACTGTCAGCTAACTTTGTGAAATCCGGCAAAGGTGGAAGACCAGGACGGGAATACAAAGCTTCCGAACAAGGAATCGAATTAAGTTTTCCAAAGAAAGATGATCGTCGATTAATAAAATGGTCAATGCTACTATTAAATGAATTGGGACCTGTTGCTCTCGAGAAAGCTAAACGAATTAGTTATGATGATGGAAAATCTGAAATGAATCTATTGCTCAAAGGCAGAAAAGGATTAGCTCTAACTGATTTTGATGAAAAAATTAAACTCTTAACTACTGCATCTTCAATGATTGGATATATACCGCAAATCGTAGAAACTAATAAGGGAAGAAAAATAACTTTCTCAATTTATAACTGTCCGTTTAAAAATCAATTTTCTACAGATAATGAAATTATATGTACTCTACATGAATCTTTTTTGAAAGGACAAGTTGATGCACTATTTACACAAAATGACTTTGTACAAGTGGAAAGTATGAACCATAATTGTGAGAATTGTCAATATGAAATAGAGGTACCAAATTAATGTCTCTAGTATTTTCTACTCTATTGTCACAAACTTAATGCAAGTTTGAGTTTACATTATAGTTTCAAATCATTTATAATAAAAGATGATATTATTGTGTCGTTTGGAAAAAGGAGGGATACTTCATGAGTAACATGTATAAAGTTATGGCTTTCTGGACTGGTGTTTTTGCCGTTATGTTCTACCTTGGTGATATGTACGAGGTTTCGCTATTATTCGTTGGTAATACAATTTTATTCTTATTATTAGGCTTCTTAAACCTAACAGAGCGCATGTACATGTACATTTTCGGAGCTTATTTAACAATATTCTTCGCAGGATTTACGTACTACACTACGTTTATACACGTACCTGGTGCAGGCCACTAATAAATGACATCGACTGAATACTCGGTCGATGTTTTTTATTTATACCAAAAGTGCAAGACCGGTACCTGGCTCCTAGAAGCTTCCAGCAGTGCCTAATTAAAACAATCTTTTTTCGCTTCCTAGACAGTCCACTACTTCGGGAGGGTGATGCTTTATGAAATTGTATTAATGCGATTCACACAGAGCAATTTTACTGTTTCTTGAAGAACAAAAAAACGATTCAAACAATGTAGAATCGTTTTCGTTTAATAATTATTTAAAATCCGTTTAAAAATGGGTTCGTATCCATTTCTTGTGCTGGAGTCGTATAGCTGCCATGTCCAGGGTAAATAATTGTATCGTCGGGTAATACTAATAATTTTTCATGAATGGAATTTATTAGCTGCTTATGAGAACCTCCAAGTAAATCTGTTCTACCGATACTTCCCTCAAATAATGTATCCCCTACGATTGCAAAACCGTCTTCTTCAAAAATATATGAAATACTGCCAGGTGAATGGCCTGGAGTAAAAACTGCTTTAAAACTTAAACCCGCCACATTAAATGATTGTTCCTTGCGTATGATATGCTCTTCCAAAGGTTTTTGAACAATATAATTCGGAAGCTCTGCATACCTTCCAGAACCATTTTTCATTGGGTCACCAAGCCAAGCGACTTCTTTTTCATGTACATATAAAGGCAGATTAAACTGCTCTCTTAGATCTTCCACAGCACCAATATGATCAAAATGAGTATGGGTTAAAAAGATGGCTTTTGGTTTTAATTGATTTGACTGAATTACTTTTATTAACTTTGAAGATTCTTCACTTGGGTCGAATATTATACAGTCTTTTTGCTTATTACTAATTATATAACAATTTGTTTGAATTGGGCCTAAACTATATGCTTTAACATTTAACATTGAAATCACCTCTCGATTATTATACATGGATTAGAAAAAAATTACATTGTCTAGTCAAACAATCAGATTATTTCTTCTCGACAAACAGGGTAAGGTGATTTACAATAAAGAAGGAATATTGTTTATCGACATGCATCTATTGATGTCGAAAGGAGTGTCTTTTTAATGAACTTATTAATGGTTATTTTCGCTTTAGTAGCAATTTTTGCAGTAGTAAATTTCTTCCAGGCAATCAAAGAAAAGAATATCCTTTCTTTAGTTTTTAGTATTGCTACTGCAGCAATTTTTGGTTGGTTTGTAGTTATGACAATTTTAAATCAAGGCTACCCACCACAATTACATCACTAAGATAAAAACGAGGTATCTTATAGATACCTCGTTTTTTCTTTCTACTTTTATTAAAAAAGGGTTATCTCCATTACTTTACCGGAGATAACCCTTTACTTTACTCTTCCACTTCTAGTGCATCTTGATGTAAATTGCCTGTTTCTTCATCATAGAATCGCAATAAGTCACCATTGATAATTTCATCTGAGTATTCTAGTTCGACTAGTGAACGATCAATATATGGCTGACATACTTCGATTCCTATTTCCTCACCTGTTTCACGATTATAGCATACTTCACCAGCGTAAACTAATTCATCTGTTACAAACCGACCATCCCTAAAAATAACGAAGTCCTCATGCTCTTCGGAGAAAAGATCTGCACCAAGTTGCATGTCATTAGCCGTTTCAACTCCTAATAAATGCAACAAAGTTGGTCGTAAGTCGATTTGACCGGAAGCCTCCTCAACTACTTTTCCATCCCCTGAACCTGGAACGTGGATGAATAAAGGAACAGATTGAAGTAGAGCACTATCATAAGCTGTAATTTCTTCTTTATCTAAATACATGGACATTGCTTTATTATGGTTCTCTGAGATTCCATAATGATCACCATACATCACAATAATGGAGTTTTCATATAGACCTGATTTTTTCAACTCATCAAACAATACTTTAATTGATTCATCCAAGTAACGAACTGTTTGGAAATAACGATTTAATGTGCCTGAGTTTGAATTATACTCAGGAATCATGATATCCTCTTCTTCCAAAGTAAAAGGATAATGATTTGTTAAAGTAATCATTTTTGAATAGAATGGCTGTTCCATGTCAGTCATTAAATCAACAGATTGTTCCATGAACGGGATATCTTTTAATCCCCAGTTTACTGAATTTTCGTCTGTTACATCATACGATTCAATATCGTAGAATTGATCAATACTAAATGACTCGTATATTTCGTTACGATTCCAAAACGATGCATTGTTGGAATGCATTACATTTGTAAAGTAACCATTTTCACCTAATTTTTCTGACATTGTGTTAAATGTATTACGGCCATGAGTAAAGAATACTGCCCCACGTCCTAATCCAAAAAGTGAATTTTCGACTATGAACTCGGAGTCACTTGTTTTACCTAAGCCTGTTTGATGATAGAAATCATTGAAATAGTAGGTATCTTTATCAGTAGTTAAAGAATTTAAAAAAGGAGTTACGACTTCCCCATTCATCTCATTATTAAGAACAAAGCTTTGTAATGACTCTAATTGAACAAGAATCAAGTTGCGTCCTTTATATTTTCCAAACATTTCTTCATTAACTGTGGCTTGATTCGCTTGAACATAATTATCTACTTCAACTAATTCACTACCATCGGCCAATGCCCGCTGTGCACTAGATTTTGATTGGACATAGATATCATACAGATGATAATTGTAGGTACCGATATTTTTTACAAGCAACTCACGGTCGAAAGCTCGCGTTAAAAGCTCAGGACGCTCCGTTTCAGCCAAACCCAGATTCAAGAATACCATTGCCATTGAAAGGACAAAATAAGCACGACGCATTTCGATTCTTACAGGAGTAAGCCCTTGTACTTTAGGAATATATTTAATCGCTAAAAGCAGCACAATCACATCTGCAAAATACAGAATATCAGTTAAACTAATAATATCAGCTACAGAATTACCCAAATCGCCGAAATTACTAGTCTGGAATAAAACTGCAAAGGTTATAAAATCATTATAGAATCGATAGAAACCAACATTTGCAAATAGTACGATTGCTAAAATTGTACTCACTGTTATCAAATAACGGTTTCGTACCTTCGTTGTTTTAAAGAATAATGATATACCATATGCAAATAAGATGAAACTTAATGGGTTAATAATCAATATTAACTCTTGCATGGCATTTTCAATATCCAGCTCGAAGCTCGTATGATACACTATTACTGTCTTAAGCCAAGTTGCAATAATTGCAATAGCTAATATCGAATGTTTGGGCCATTTAAATGAGTTCATTCCAAAACATCCTTTCCTACAAAATTTATATATATTAGTGGAATACATGACTTGTGAAATAAAATTTACAACGAATCAACAAAGATTATAATAAACAAAATTTATCTTAATCTTTTTTACTTTATTTAGCAATACTATCTACAGAAAAACTAATCGACAGAATATTACAAGAAACACCATACAATATGACGTTTTTTAATAATTACCTATGTTTATTTACGTTTCATTTACAAAAAGGTTCCCAAATTAAAACAGTGGAAAACATCCACTGTTCGTTCATTTCATTTAATTAACATATACTTAACATTTATTAACATTAATTGACTATTTCAAACATAAAAATGAAAATATTACAAAAAAATCTAATTTTTACAGTATCAATTTATGACTAATGAAGGTTTTTTTGTTCTTTTTCTATCCGAGAAGCTTCTTGCCTTAAAATTAACATTGCCGTCTGAAAGTCTTTCGGCTCCAATACCTTTGCTTTATATAGCTCACGTATTTCGTCCTCCATCAAAAGTACATCCCCTAAGCGATCTCTTGTATAAATAAATGTACCGTACTGTTTTAATAGGTCATATATATCTTTCATTGATTTCATAAATTAGACTCCTTTCGATTTTTCACGCAATCGATTCTACGCGTTTCTGTTATTATAAGATCTACTGGTATATCAAAATCTTCTACCGGTACGTTTTCTCTTATTTGAATACTAAATGCCAAGGAGATTAACATCCCTCTAAATTGGGTGAGATAGCGATCATAGTAGCCCCCACCATACCCAATTCGATATCCTTTTATATCAAAGACGATTCCTGGCACGATGATGCAGTCGATCTTTTCGGCAGGTACAAGATGGGTACATTCCGGAATCGGCTCCAATAAATCCATATATACGTTTTCAAGTTGATTGAAATTCTCGATTTCATAGAAATTCATAGAACGGTCAATGGTATTGCACTTTGGTACTACTACTTTCTTCTTAAGCTTCCATAGAGATTCAATAATTTCTTTAGTATCAACTTCTTGTTTATTGGATATCGTGATAGCAATCGTCTTTCCTTCTATGAAAGAAGGTTCCTTAAGTAAAGTTTCCTTTATATGTAGAGATGAAAGGTTAAACTGTTCAGAGTCGATTTTCTGTAAGGAGTGTCTGACTTGATTTCGTAAAAGTTTCTTATTCAATTTAATTCATCTCCTATAAAAGTTATTTGTTATTTATAATTAAAAAGCCAAAACCACAAGTGGTTTTGGCAATAATGCTTACTTAGTTTCACGGTGAAGAGTGTATTTCTTCTCGCGAGAGCAATATTTTTTAAGTTCAAGACGCTCTGGATTGTTACGTTTGTTCTTTTTAGAAATGTAATTACGTTCGCCACAATCTGTGCAAGCTAAAGTAATGTTTACGCGCATTATTAACCCTCCCACTCTATATCAAGACTTGTATCACATTTGAGCATGATTTATACGACTAAATCATTATAACATAAACTGAAAAAAAATCTAGCATGATTTATTATTAACTTTTCTTATGGTAAAATAACGTAAAATGCCTGTCAACGGAGGAAACAAAGTGGAATTTTCAACGATTTTAATGATCATCGGTATTATCTGTATCGTTGCTTCATATTTCCTAAAAGATACTTCAAAAAAATTAGAGCAAGACTTCGAGGATTTATCTATCAGTATTTATCAAGAAACAAATTCATTAAAAAAGCGATTGAAACTTATAGAGGAAGAGTTACTTTTAGAACCAAATTTTACAGTTAAACGAAACAGCACGGGTAAAAAACAATTGGAAGCTTATCAAAATAGCGCGCAAGCTCCACATACAAAACAAACAAATGCAGCCACTAACACCCAACAAATAAACGAGATACTGGTTAGTCAAGTAATTCAACTAAATAAACAAGGATATCCAGTTGACGAAATTAGTAAAATGTCTACTTTATCAAAAGAGCAAATAATTTCAATATTGAAAAGTGGGGGCAACCGATGAAAAAATCATCTTTACGCGCCTTTGGTATTGCTTGTTTTGCAATCGGTTTATTAATCACTTTCTCAGAAAGAATTCACATTCCTTTTATTTCTTCGTCAGAAACCAATACGGAAGAACAATATAAAACGAAAATTGTTCAATTGGAACAACAGTTAAAAGATGCTAATGAACAACTCTCGACCCTCGGACAAGAACAACCGGAACAACCATCAAAAGAAACGGCAACAGATGATAAGACGTCAAAAGATGAGACTAATAAATCTGAAGAAACAGTAGCCGATTCTGGGACAACAGATCAAGAAGTAACTGATACACTCTATATTTATGCTGGTTTAACACCCGCTGAAGTCGCGCAAAAACTTAAAGACATGAAGATTGTTACGAACAGTGTGGAAATGGAGCTATTTTTAGCACAACCAGAGTATGCTACTTCCATTCAAAAAGGACAATTCCAATTAAATTCTTCCATGTCCATAGAAGAAATTGCGAATATTATTACGGGGAAATCAGACAATTAATAATTGAAGTGAAGCCAATTTTTTATAAGCAGCTTCACTTTTTCTGTGTTAAACGCTACATCCCTTATTATCAACTTTTGATTTTTTGAAAATACTCTCGGATATAGTTTGCAAGGAGTTTTGTAGCTGCACTTTTAAAATGTTTACTTATATACGCCAACCCTATTTCACGACGGCAATTGGGTGCATTTACTTTTAAAAGACGAATTTTATATTGTTCGAGCCCCTTTATATATGGAATCAGCGATACACCAAGACCACTTTCGACTAAGCCTGTAAGTGTATGAACCTCTTCACCCTCGAACGCTACATTCAGTTGAAAACCCTCCTGTTTAAATAAATCATCAACAGATTTACGTAACGTATTCCCCTTTTTAATGGAGATGAAGGGTTCATCAGCGAAATCCTTAAGCTGTACTTGCTTTTCACTGGCAAGTCGATGATTCTCTGGAACAATCAAAAAAAGTTCTTCTTCCCAAAGTTTTTCCCAAACCAAATCTTTATACGTATCTAATGATGAAATTAAGCACAAATCAAGCTCACCTACTTCAAGCTTATTTAGTACAGTACTTGAGTTACTTTGGGTAAGTTGAATTTTCATTTGAGGATAGACTTTTTTTACAGCAGCCATTAACTGTGGAATTACTTCAAGACCCAGTGTATGCATAAAACCAATGGAAACCACTCCTTGTCCTGGAGAAACAAGATTTAAAAGATCCTCTTTTGCCACGTCATATTCTTTTAATATAGACTCCGCACGTTCCAAAAAAAATCTGCCATAACGATTCAATTTGATCGACCGTCCATTTCTATCGAATAAAGCTACTCCCAAGTTTTCTTCTAATAAAGAAATCGACTTACTCAGAGCTGGTTGTGTAATATGTAAAATTCCAGCTGCACGGGACATGTTCTCTAATTTTGCAACTAAAACAAAATATTGAAGTGAATTAAAATCCATTTTGCGGACTCCTTATTACTAAAATTTATAAGATAGATAAAAATAATGAATTATCCTTATTACTCTTTCTTCATTATAATAAATTAAAGTTCAAAAGAATGTTAATTTTGAAAAAGAGGCGTATCATCATGAATTATATACAAAAAGGTACAAAAGAATTTACCTTGGCAATTTTAGCTCTATTTGCTGCAGGTTTTATCACCTTCGCTAATCTATATATAACACAGCCATTATTTCCGCAATTTACGGAATCCTTTGGTATATCCCCAGCTACAGCAAGTCTCTCCCTCTCTTTATCAACAGGCGTATTGTCTGTTACCTTAGTATTATTTGGATCCCTTTCAGAATCTTGGGGACGTAAACGGTTAATGACCATTTCGATATTCGCCGCTTCCATCCTGACTGTGCTACTTGCTTTTGCTCCAAGCTTTGAAACACTTTTAATATTACGGATGTTGCAAGGATTTGTTTTTGCTGGAGTTCCTGCAATCGCGATGGCCTATTTAGGTGAAGAAATGGATCCTAAAAGTCTCGGGGTCGCAATGGGACTTTATATTAGTGGAAATTCGATTGGTGGGTTATCTGGCCGAATTATAATGGGTACAATGAGCGACCTCTTCAGTTGGCAGCTCGGGATGGTCTTTACGGGATTATTGAGTTTACTTATTTGTCTCTATTTTGTCTGGGCGCTCCCAGCTTCAAAGAATTTTACACCAAGAAAGCTTGAATTTAAAGCATTAACAAAGTCATTGTTTCATCATATAAAAGATCCCGGTTTACTTTGTTTATTTGGAATTTCATTTACGTTAGTGGGCGGATTTGTCACTCTTTATAATTATATTAGCTATAAACTACTCGATTCACCATATAATTTAAGTAGTACAGTTGTCGGGTGGATATTTGTTGTGTACTTAGTTGGGACGTTTAGTTCCACATGGTTCGGCAGTCTGTCAGATAAATTTGGCCGCCAAAAAGTATTGCTTGCCGGAATCGCTATTATGTTCACCGGTGCTTTACTCACACTCCCTATTAACCTCATTATTAAAATTGCAGGTATGGTCGTCTTTACCTTTGGATTTTTTGGATCCCACTCCATCGCAAGCGGCTGGGTAAGTTATCGTGCTACGAAAGATCGAGCACAGGCATCTTCACTTTATCTATTTGCCTATTATTTTGGTTCCAGCGTTGGTGGTACAACGGGCGGATTTTTCTGGGCTAGATGGGGATGGAATGGAGTCATTGCATTTATTAGTGCTTGCATCATTACAGCCTTTACGTTAGCTGTTACAATGGTATTGTTGAATCGAAAATCGAGAAAGCTTGAGAACACTTAGAGTGCCTTAAGAAAGAAGGATGACAATGAACATATATAACTTTGATGTAAAAGACGAAAATGGCAAACCTTATTCTCTAAAAAAATTCGAAGGAAAAGTCCTACTTATTGTTAACACTGCAACAAAATGCGGTCTAGCTGGCCAATTTGATGAATTGGAAGAACTATACAAAAAGTATCAGGGTCAAGGGTTGGAAATACTCGGATTCCCATCCGATCAATTCAAACAAGAGTTGAGCTCAGGTAACGAAGCAGCAGAAGCTTGTCGACTTACATACGGGGTTACTTTCCCAATGCATGAGCTTGTTAAAGTAAATGGTGAAAATGCCCATCCTCTTTTCAAACATTTAACTGAAGAAACGAAAGGTCTTTTGGGGAAAAGTGTAAAATGGAATTTCACAAAATTTTTAGTCGATCGTGACGGCAATGTTGTGAAACGTTATGCCCCAACAGACAAACCATCAAAGTTTGAAAACGACATCGCAAAATACTTGTAGCTGGTAAAAAGACGCAAATCAAATTCGCGTCCTTTTTGTTTACCATAATGGTTCAACCTTCTTTGAAAAGCTAGTAGTAAAATTTATAAGTAAAAACCCTCCTCGTTATATCCAATCTTTCTTCACTTTATATGCAGCTCATTAAACTCTTATCGAGCTACCGTTTTCAACAATCCTTTCAAATATAAGCTCGTGTTTGTTTTTCCAACTTCCCTAATAATCATACCAACGATTAATAGTCATCTTTGTTATGTAGGTTTTAAGCACTGCCTCTTCCCTATACTGGTCATGTTTCCTGTAATAAGCAAGAAATACATCTTGAATTATTTCTTCTGCAATTCGTTTATCTTTTGCATATGTATAAGCAATTCGAAGTAAGTAATCACCATATAGATTGAGTACTTCTTCTATCTGTTTTTGCAAATTGCCCCTCCTTTTTTATTTCTATTCTATAGACGTAGGAAATCTTAAATTAGACGAAAAAAGCACACATTATTTTCAAATGTGTGCTCGAATTAACTTTAGATAAAACCATTTAGAACGTTCTTTGCTTTTAGATCAACTCCGACCAATTTTTCGTCATCTGTTGGGGATTGAGCAATCCTTTGTAATGCATCTTCCAAAGCAATCTTCATAAAAAACGGCAGTTGAGGAACAATGTAGTCTAAACTCCATTCCTTCACACTAATATTTGAACTTTTTGATTCAAACAACTCGAAAATAAATGGTGTAATCTCTGTTGGGAATTTTAGCAACAATTCAGCCAATGTTTGTGTTTTCATTAGCTTATTTTCACTAACTAGTTGTAATAGTAATGGGAATTCATTTCTAAGCTGTTCACTAGTCATAGCTAGGAAGTAATCTTCTGTTTTTTCCAAAATTCTGCTCCTTCCATTGCTAAATCTAAATAACTTTTAATAAATTTATTTTTTTCAAAAATGATTGAATCATCTTTGTACCCGTCTCTGTCCCAATTGACTCCGGATGGAACTGCAAGCCAAAAACGGGAAATTCCTTATGTTGAATGGCCATGATTTCTCCATCATCTCGTGATGTTGCAATTACCTCTAATACTTGAGGTAAAGTAGTTGGATCAATAATTAATGAATGGTAGCGCATGACTTGAATCTCATCGTCTAGCGATTCAAACATTCCCACTTTTTTATAATCTAAAGTAGATAGTTTTCCATGCATAATATTTTCGGCACGTACGACGTTACCACCAAATGCTTCGCCAATAGATTGATGACCAAGACAAATACCTAAGATTGGAAATTCCTTGTACAACGCTTTTACAATATCAACTGTAATTCCCGCTTCAGAAGGGGTTCCAGGACCTGGCGATAGAACAATTGCCTCAGGTTTTAACTTTCGAATTTCCTCAATTGTCAAGGAATCGTTTCTCATTACTTTGACTGACTTATTAAGAGCTGAGATTTGTTGATATAAGTTATACGTAAATGAATCATAATTATCGATTAATAAAATCATCTGTGCACCTCCAAAAGAGCTTTTGCTTTATTGATCGTCTCTTCGTATTCCGATTCCGGAATTGAATCATAAACAATTCCAGCACCAGCCTGCACAAATGCCTTTTGATCCTTCACAATCATTGTTCGAATGGCTAAGGCCAAATCCATATTACCACTTGATGAGATATAGCCAATTGCTCCTGCATAGACGCCTCTTTTAAGCTGTTCTAATTCATTGATAATTTGCATTGCTCTAATTTTCGGTGCACCCGAGACTGTTCCAGCAGGCAAACATGAAGTTAACACATCCAATACGTGTGTATCCTCATTTAACTCCCCAGTGACTTCAGAAACAATGTGCATAACGTGTTTATACCGTTCAATGTTCATATACTTCGTCACTTGAACCGATCCAATTTGACTCACTCGACCAATATCATTTCGTCCAAGATCAACTAGCATACGATGTTCAGCAATCTCCTTCTCATCCTGAATGAGTGTTTGCTCTAGTTTGAGATCTTCTTCCTTTGTATTTCCCCTAGGTTTAGTACCGGCAATCGGATTTGTCGTTATTTTTCGATCAAGTACTTTCACTAAGCTTTCTGGTGAAGTGCCCAATATTGTATATTCATCAAATTCGAGAAAGAACATATAGGGTGATGGGTTTGAGGTACGTAATTTACGGTACAAAGAAAATGGGTTCCCAGAAAATTGAGTTTTAAATCTCTGTGAGAGGACGACTTGAAATATGTCGCCTTTTTCAATATGACTTTTTGCTGTCTCCACCATTTTTATAAATTCAGCTTTTTGAATTG
The DNA here is from genome assembly GCF_042666115.1 of Ureibacillus sp. GCM10028918. Classification (NCBI taxonomy): domain Bacteria; kingdom Bacillati; phylum Bacillota; class Bacilli; order Caryophanales; family Caryophanaceae; genus Ureibacillus; species Ureibacillus sp. GCM10028918. The sequence continues at coordinate 393,302 of NZ_JBHTFK010000002.1, read as the reverse complement.
TTGGTTCAAATTGTACTGAAACAGCTGCTTCTTCTACAAATGTGACACCTTGCTTGATGTCATCCACAATCGTTTTTATGCAATTTTCCATTTCACTTTCTGTTCTTCCACTTCGGAACAAATCAACCGAAACAATTGATACCACTTGGGATAAGTGATCAAAAACAATAAATGTGTCATAAAAATATACGTGAACATCCGGCATTGTTAGTTCATCTTGAAGTCTTTCACCAATTTCTTCGTGATAAAAAGCTGTATCATAGCCAAAGTAACCAATTGCCCCACCAAAAAAAGAAAATGGATAGGATTCATCTTGAATTGGTAACATGCTACGTAACTTATCCAGCACAGAACCATCCTCAGTTTGAGCTTCATGTTCTTGAAATTGATAAGTGTAATTTTCTTTATTTCCTTTTAATTCTGCAATTGGGTTTAAGGCAATAAACGAGTAACGACCACTTTCTTCATGTTTAGCAGATGATTCAAACAGTATCCTCTTACTTCCTGCCAAACTCTCAAAAATCGAGATCGGCGTCATCATATCCCCCTGTATTTCATGGATAACATAATTTTTCACTTCAACAGTCATCTCATCTCTCCCTTTCTCTTCTCATCTCAGCTCTACTTGCACTACTAGTGTTTAACCAATTTGTAAATATGCTGTTAAACAATATAAAAAGGCCCTTCCATCACATAAAGGACGGAAAGAGCCGTGGTGCCACCTTCATTGACTAAAGATTGGTTCGTAAAACCGCTTTAGTCCACTTAACTGTTTTTAACGTAACATCACGCTAGTACCTACTGTCAGTTCAATACTAGAAGCTAGAAAGCCCATTCGTATTATGTCATGCTCTAGCTTCCACCAACCGCTAGCTCTCTATTCCACTACATAATACTACTCTTTTTCATCATTGCTAAAATATTTACTTACAATCATTTTATATTAACTTTTCATGCTATTCAAACAATTTTATTAGTTTTTTCCAGAAGTTCTCGATTCCATAGCTATAAACGTTATTAAGCTAAATAGTTCATGCTGACAATGCTACAAAACACTAGAAATGAAAGCTCATCAAAAAAACAACTTGGTGAAAATTCCCCAAAAAATGGAACTCCATGATCTTCATGAAGTTCCACTATTGCTAACGATTTAAATCATATCGTTGACCCTTTTTTAAATAGAGTAAATATTCCGCGATATTTGTTGCATGATCAGCACAACGCTCAATATAGCGACAAATAAAGGATAAATAGGTAATTTGCGAAATGTTTTCAGGTGCAACCGAGCTTAACCGCATTAAATGTGTGATGATGTTGCCGTACATTTCATCTATCTGATCATCATACTCAGCTATTTCTTTTGCTTTACTCATATTTTCTTCAACAAAAGCTTCGACTACTTGACGTAGCATTTCCGTTGTTTTAAAGCACATATCTTCAAGCAATTCGACAGAAGTTATAAATCGCTCTTTTCCGATACGAATCGATTCTTTGGCAATATTTACTGCATAATCACCAACACGCTCCATATCGGCGGCAGCTTTCAGTAATACAACCAAACGACGCAAATCCTTTGCGACGGGCTGTTGGCGAGTCATTACCAAAATGACACGGTTATTAATCTCTTCTTCTAATCGATTAATAATTACATCTTGTTCTATAACTTCTTTCGCTCTAGCAATATCTTTTTCGATGAATGCATTAAAAGAGATTTCTAAAGCTTGAATACAAAGATTACTCAGCTTTAATAGTTCTGATTGAATGGCCTGAATTTCATGATCAAAACGCTCTCTAGCTGCCATGAATAAACCAATCCCTTCTTTTTATCCGAAACGTCCTGAAATATAATCTTCCGTGCGTTGATCTTTTGGCGTAGAGAAGATTTTATCCGTTTGATCGAATTCTACTACCTCTCCATTTAAGAAGAAGGCTGTTTTATCAGATATACGTGCTGCTTGTTGCATATTGTGTGTAACGATAATGATTGAATAATTATCCTTTAATTCTTGAACAAGTTCTTCGACTTTTAAAGTTGAAATCGGATCAAGTGCCGACGTAGGTTCATCCATAAGAATTACATCTGGTTCAATAGCTAGACAACGTGCGATACAAATACGTTGTTGCTGACCACCTGATAATCCATATGCATTTTGATGCAAACGGTCTTTTACTTCGTCCCAAATAGCTGCACCGCGTAAAGACTTCTCTACAATTTCATCAAGGACTTTTTTGTTTTTTATTCCATGAATCCGTGGTCCATAAGCGATATTATCATAGATTGATTTTGGGAATGGGTTTGGTTTTTGGAATACCATACCTACGCGTGTACGTAATTCTTCTACTTCATAAGATGAGTCTAAAATATTGCGACCACGGTAATTGATTTCCCCATTAGTTTTAACGATAGGTACTAGTTCCACCATACGATTTAACGCTTTAATATATGTTGATTTACCGCAGCCAGATGGTCCGATAATCGCTGTTACTTCATTTTCCTTAATATCTAAATTAATATCTTTTAATGCATGGTGATCCCCATACCAAAGATTAAAATTTTTCGTATTGAAAACTGAGTTTTTATCAACTACTTGAGTTGTTTCACCCACAAATTGTGACGGAGTTTTTATTTTAACATTTTCTTGTTTATTTGTTTTATTCATAAGCTCTACCACTTTCACACATCCTTAATATCGTTTTTGGAACTTATTGCGAATAAATATAGCAATAGAGTTCATAATCACAAGGAGAATCATCAATACAATAATACCTGCAGAAGCTACGTACTGGAAGGCTTCCTGTGGACGTTTTGCCCAGTCATAAATTTGCAGCGGCAGTGTAGTAAATTGACTTAAAAGGCCATCAGGTAAGAATTGCAGAATAACCGGAATCCCTAATACTACTAGCGGAGCCGTTTCACCAACTGCACGGGATAAGGCCAAAATACTACCAGTTAAAATACCAGGAATTGCAGCAGGTAATACTACACGAGTGATTGTTTGCCATTTTGTCGCTCCCATACCGTATGAAGCTTCACGTTGCTCCTTTGGTACAGCACGGATTGCTTCTTGAGAAGCAACAATAATGACAGGCAATATCAACAAACTCATTGTAAAACCTGCAGCGAGTAAACTTTTCCCTAACACTAACATACGAACAAATATAGTTAGACCAAGTAAACCAAAAACAATTGATGGAACTCCAGCTAAGTTCGAAATATTCATTTGGATAAAACTAGTAAACTTGTTTTTCTTCGCATATTCCTCTAAGTAAATAGCTGTCCCCACACCCAGAATCATAGAAACTGGTGCAATAATAATCATCAATAACACGGAACCAATTAAGGCCGCTTTAATGCCTGCTTTTTCCGGGAAGCGAGATCCAAAATTATTGAAAAAATCCAAGTTAAGATATCCAGAGCCTTGTGTCACGATACGTACAAGTAAAATGACTAAAGTAAGTAAAGCTAGTGATGTTGCAATCAGGAAAATCATTTTCCACAGAGAATTATATTTTAATCGCGATTTCATACGCTTCATTACAACAGTATCATCGATATATTTCATATTAATACTCCTCCCTGAAGCGCTTAGAAATGTATTGTGCGAGTAAATTCATGATTAGAGTAAATACAAATAATGTAAAACCAACAGCATATATTGAATAATAAATTGTCGTTCCATAACCTGCATCACCAGAAGAAACTTGAACAATATAGGCAGTCATTGTTTGAATCGACCCTGTCACATTGAAATCAAATGTAGGCGTAGCCCCACCAGCAAGTGATACGATCATTGTTTCTCCGATCGCACGCGAAACAGCTAATACAACAGAAGCGATGATTCCCGAAAGAGCTGCAGGTAATACAACTTTTATTGAAACCTCCAACTTCGTAGCACCTAAGGCTAAAGCACCTTCTCTGATCGAATTTGGTACTGAGCTCATTGCATCTTCAGATAATGATGCAATCATTGGAAGGATCATAATACCAACAACAATCCCCGGACTAAGGGCATTGAATATTTTCAGCGACGGTATCAATTCTTGAAGTAATGGTGTAACAAATGTTAAGGCAAAGAAACCATACACAATTGTCGGTACACCAGCTAAGACTTCTAAGATTGGTTTAATCGTTCGACGCGTTTTGTCTGAGGCATATTCACTTAGATAAATCGCAGCTCCAATCCCTAAAGGTACAGCAACGCAGGCTGCGATTACCGAAACTTTTAATGTACCTAGAACTAAAGGTAAGATTCCGTATAATGGCTCACTTCCTGAGAATGGCAGCCACTCTTTACCGAATAAGTAGTCAGTAATTGATACCCTCTGAAAAAATTCAAACGTTTCAAAAATTAACGTAAATACGATACCAATTGTAGTAAGTACAGATATTAGTGCAGTTATTATTAAAATAATGGGCATTAATTTTTCTATAAATTTCTTTCCTTTTCTGTTACGGGATTGTGCAATCATTTCTTGAATAGATTGCTCTTTCCCTAAGCCTTGAGAAGCCATTGTACAAACTCCCTTCAAAATACGTGAGAAAATGTGTGAGATACCTTAGTGGCGGGCTCCCACACATTTTATTAATCTTGTATTACTAATTATTTCAAGCCTTCTAGAGTTGATAAGCCTTCTTCATACTTTTCGTCTGGTAATTTTACGTAACCAACAGCCTCAGCCATAGCACCAGCATTTTCTAAAGAGAATTTCATGAAGTCATAGAACGCTTCATTTTCTTGTAATGCTGTGTTTTTCGCATAAACGAATAGTGGGCGAGATAGTGGAGTATATTCTCCAGATTCAATTGTTTCATTATTCGGTTCAACACCATCGATCTTTACAGCTGTTAACTTATCTTGGTTTTCTAGGTAATAAGCATAACCAAAGAATCCGATTGCGTTTTTGTCACCAGCAACACCTTGAACCAATACGTTATCATCTTCAGATAATGTTGCAGCTTTTGCTAAATCAGCACCTTCTAGAATTACTTCATCGAAGTAGTCGTAAGTACCTGAGTCAGTACCTGGTGAGTAGAATACTACGTCTTCTGCTGGCCATGATGGATCAATATCAGACCATTTTTTTGTCGTACCATCTTCAATCCAAAGTTGTTTTAATTGATCAACTGTCAAATCAGTAGCCCAATCATTTTCTGGATTAATAACTACTGTTAAACCATCATTAGCAACTTGGAATTCTGTATAATCAATACCTGCTTTTTCTAATTCAGCAATTTCTTCTTCTTTTATTGGACGGGATGCGTTAGAGAAGTCAGTTTCACCAGCGATAAATTTCTCAAAACCACCGCCAGTACCTGAAACACCGGCAGATACTTTTACATCTGGTTGAACTCCAGCATATTCTTCAACAAGAGCTTCTGTAATTGGTGCTACAGTTGACGAACCGTCACCTAGTACTTCTCCAGATAACTTTGCATCACCTGAATCTTCAGTAGTATTAGTTTCGCTTCCTGTTGCCGCTTCATCTTCTGTGTTTGTCTCAGTATCTGTGTCTTCTGATCCACAAGCACCTAATGCTAAGCTAGCGCCTAGTGCGGCTGTCATTGTTAAGTATTTCCACTTTTTCATCTCTTATTTCCTCCATCAAATTCATAGTAAGTTTGTCTTACAGGTATTACTATAAAGCTAGTTTATTGATGTCATATAAATGCTTTGTAAAGAAATTGTAAATCGGTATCGAAATTTGTAAATTAACACAAACTTTTTGAATAGCTTTTGATAAGTTAAACATCTACCGAATTTATATAACTTATAAGAATTTCTTAACTTACTTCTAGAATGCTCTAAAACATAAAAAATCCCTTAGAAAATTAATTTCTAAGGGATTTCAATACGTATTATTTATTCAGTTACTGTTTCTTCTTCTGTATCTTCATCTATTTTTTCACCAGTTGTAGTTGGTAAAATTTCTTGTTTAACTGAGCTTGAAGTTTGCCCTTCTTTAGCATATTTCTGTTTTAACTCAAAATACACATCTACAATTTCTCTAGCGGTCTCGCTTGCATGTGGCAATGAAATATTATAATTTGTTGTTGCCCACGGGAAAATAACCGCATAGGCTACTTCCGGGTTTTCATAGGGTGCAAAACCAACATGCGCAATATTGATCGTTTCTGATGCCCATTCATCTCGAATTGGCCCATAGTAGACTACCTCAGCCGTCCCTGTTTTACCTGCTGCCGTATATGGTGCATCACCAAAATAAGAACGTGCTGATCCTTTCGAACCAACATATACTTTTCTTAATCCCTCTTTAACATTGTTAATTTCATCGGTTGAATTAGATATTCGGTTTAATATTTTAGGTGTTACTTCTTCAACTAAAGGACCTAACTTTTCCCCATCTTCTGATGGTTCACGTACTTCTTTTAACATTCGTGGTTGAACTCGATAACCACCATTTGCAACAGTAGAAATATATTGCACCATTTGTAATGGCGTATAGGTATCAAATTGCCCAATGGCTAAGTTCAAGATTTTACCATTATCTGTTAGCTCTCCAGCGAACCCCGCAAATTCATTTGGCAAATCAATCCCTGTGTTTACGCCAAGGCCAAATTGTGCATACGCATTTCTCATCGTTTGAAGTGTACCATCCTTAATTCTAAATGGCATATTATAACTATATGTTGAACCAGCAATTTTAATAGCCGTTTGGAACATATATGAGTTTGAAGAACGTTCCAGGGCAGTTTGATCGTTCATTGCAATTCGGCCACTGCGGTTAAAGATAGAGCTCTTAACATTCGTTCCAGCCAGCTTAATTGGTTGGTCAATCATAACTTCTCCAGGTTTGATAGCCCCTTCGGAATATCCCATTAGCAATGTGGCTGCTTTAACCGTTGAACCAACTTCATACGCAGTTGTAAATGAACCATATGAATAATCAACAATATATCTCTTTCCTGTTTCTTTATCCGTTTCAAGTTTCTTGCCAACAACTGACAATAACTCTCCAGTTTTCGGATCCATCATAACAAAAAACGCTCGATCCAGAAGCTGGGATTGGCTCATTGATTTTAATTCCAACAATTTCTCTTCAACAATGCGGTCTGCTGCTGCCTGCAATTCAATATCGATTGTTGTAACCAAATCACTGCCTGGTTCCCCTTCATAAGTTGTTACAGTATCGATTACTTGCCCTTGTTTATTCGTAATATTTTTCACAACAGATTTTTGACCTTGAAGAAGTTCTTCATAGCTTGCTTCAAAATAACTTTCCCCAACACGGTCGTTTCGCGAATAATCTCTTGCTAAATAGTAGTCAAGCTTCGATTTTGGAATGCCCTTACTTGGAATTGTGGTTCTACCCAAGATTGCTAACGAAGATAATTTTACACGTTTCCAGTCTGTTGTCGTATTCACACCCGGCAAGTCTGAGAGTCTTTCGGATACTCGAGCAAATTCTTCGTCTGTCACGTCTTCACTTTTAATAATTTGAGGAGATAAATTATAACCAGATGACATTTCTCGATAAATAGCCAATACTTCTAAATCAAATTGTGTCAACTGTGCTAAATCTTCCTCCGTAGTACGTTCACGAACTAATCGATCTATCTCTGCTTGAATTTCTTTTTCTTCAAGTTCTTCATTCTCTCTTAGTTTTTGTTCTTCTTTTTCAGTTACTTTCTCATATGCAATTTCTTTATTTTTCATTATCCAGAAATCCTGCTTATCACGTAATGTCACTCGATCAACTGGCTGTTCCATTAACATTGCTAATTGGTTTGCGATTTCTAGCATTTCCGAAGTTGTTGTTGTTTGCATTTTCGTATATGTAATAGCATTTTCGGGTTCATTATCGACTAATACTCTTCCGTATCGATCGTATATTCTTCCACGGGGTACGCTCGTATTCACAGCTACTTCTTCTGTTCTTTCGAGAGCTCGTACATAATCTTCACCTTTTACAATTTGTAAATATCCCAATCGGAATATGAGCATGGAAAATAATAGGAAAATGGAAAAGAAAAGGACGTTCATACGAAATGACAAACTAGCCCGGTATTTTGCCTTTACACTGGATGCACGTTGAGTTTTGGTTTTTTTTCGCAATTGTAATTGCTCCCCCTTTCTTAATTTTGACTTTCCAAGGATCAATACATACATTTTAGTATAGCATTTGACCAAATGATTAAAAAGCATCGAAGGTTGTAATCTTCAAGTTTTGTGACGGTAAAAATAGAAAATGGTTCCATCTGAAATATAGATTGTAACGATAAAGAGGATGGAAATTTTTTCCCACCCTCAAAAATCCTGACAACAGCTTTTATCCTATTGTAATGCCGGTTAAGCTCTGAAGGCAATCCTTGCCTTTCCCCACCTACATGCGTAAGCTGACAAATTTTTATAAAACAATCCAGGTAAACTGCTCATTTTGTGAAATTACCTAAAACAGTGTTACTGTTCCCTTCTCTCCATTACGTTTATGCCAATCCCCATCAGTACTACCGAGATGAATAGCAATATTCCTAATGGTTGAAGCAGATCTTTAAACGAGCTATTATTTATCGTCACACCATTTAGCAACTCTAAACCATATGTTATCGGCGAAATATTAGATAAAGCTAAAATAACTTCGGAAGTGACAATTTCAAGCGGCCAGTAAGCACCACCCAACATCGCGAATGGCACAGCAATCACCATAATTATAGCATTGAATTTACCTGGAGTGCTTACCACTGACGCAATAAATATAGAGAGGGCGACAATACATAGCAAATAAGGAATCACCAAAAGTAAACTTTTATAAAAACCTCCATAAAAATCAACACCTACAACAAAGTGGAAAATTGAAAGAACAAGTAGTACTTGTATATAACCTATTAAAAAACTATATAGAATATTAGCAATATAAATTTCTGTTTTTCCGATTGCAGAGGTCGTTAAACGGTCCCATATATGCATTCTTCTATCCATTATGATTGGGTAAACACCGTTTGACACAGTATAAATTACCATAAATAAACTAAAGCCAAACAAACTATGGAGTTTAGAATCCCAAATAAAATCTTCATCATTTGTAAAGCTTGCATACTTTATATGGAAGCTTGGGTCTGCAGCAGCTTCATTAATTATTTGTTCTGCCTCATCTTGTTGATTGGCAGGAGTAGCACGAATGATTGCTTCTTTTTGTGTAAGTTTGCTGTAAATCATCGTCAGTTCATTGGTGATCAGAGCCTCATCCATAAAATCCGGCGAAGTAATCAGCTCATAACCATCCTCCATTAAGTGAACTGCAACCTCAAATTCCCCATCTTCTACAAATGAAACTGCTCTATCTGCTTTGTATAAAGTAAATTCCATTTCTGGTATTTTTTCAAGTTCCTTCATGTAGATTTCTGTTTGCTCATCAATAAGGTCCGAAAAAACGGCTACGGGGAATTTACCTTGCGAACCAAGGCCGAGTACATATGCAAATGCACAAATAACTATAGTGATAATGATAAAACTAGCTGGTTGGCGTACTAACAATAAAAATTTAGTTTTTAATATGTGTATCATACATTACCACCTCTTTTCGGAAAGAAAAGGAAAGCTAATAGCAAAAACAAAGCAGCTAAACTTGAGAGAATTGTGATATTAGGCAATAAATCATTTAAACTCCCATTTTGAACAATCGTTAAATAGCCATCTAAAGCTGCCCCATTAGGAGTAAACATCCCTGCATTGGCAATGAATGGCGATAAGCTACTGATATTAAAATAACTACCTCCGAAAAATGCCAAAATCGCTACGAGAGTTGTTGAAAATAAATTGGAAGCACCTGCGGAATTAGATCGAAAGTTAATAGATGATAAAAGTGCTGCAATTGCTCCAATAACACTTGAAAAAACAATAGAAAGCAATAAAAACAGCTCCCATTTGGCAAAACTGATATTAAATACAAAGTACGAGAAAGAGAATAAAATCAACACTTGTATTAATGAAAATATTATTGAAGAAACAATAATACTTAATAAATAGGTAACCGGATGAATTCGAGCAAGCAGGATACGATCAAAAATATGAGTATTTTTTTCTATAAACGATTGACTAGCTAGAGTACCCGCAACATATAGCATAAACATGACAGTCATACTAAATGTGTAATAGACACTGGAAGATACCTCTTCCAAGGAATCCACAGAATGTATCTGAGAATGTATTTCCTTAGTAGGGAGTGTAGTCTTATCTGACAGAAGATTATTTTTCCCCAGTTCCGAGAGCAGGGTAAATTGTTGCTGATAGAAATCGAGAATATGTTTGACTATCATTGCAGTAACTTGTTCACCTTCATTCAGATATACTTCAATAGCGGGTTTCTCCTGATCATAGAAAATGGCGTTTAGATATTCTATTGTAAAGTTTTTCGGTATTTCCAGAACAACATCATAGTCTCCGCTTTCTTTTGCCTCCGCCAAGCTTTTCGCTTCTAGCTGTGTCACATGAACTAACTCTTTTATTTCTTTATTAGATTGAAGCTCTTTTAGAAGCAACGAAATCGGCAACGAGTTTTCCATATTTTCAATTGCTTGTGGATCCATTGGAATATTAGGAGGTAAAGAATTCAAAACATGTTGAAATTGCTCTTGTTCATCATCATATTCAATAATAGCCAACTCGATGGTTGTCATCTCGGAATTTCCTTCCATTAAGGGTCCTAAGGCAAAACTCAGAATACAAATCAGAACAATGGGCATTACGAATAAGGTGATAATCTCTGAGGGACTTCGAAATAATAACTTAATTTGTTTTTTTAGAAGCGCTATAAACATGATTTCCCCCCACTAATTTCGTAATGCTCGACCTGTCAAATGCAAAAATACATCTTCAAGGGAGGCTTCTTCTACCTGGAAACTTTTTAAAATGACATTATTTTTTTCACACAGCGATAACAACATTGGCAAAAAATCCATTCCTTTGGCAACAGTAAACGTAACCGCAGCATCTTTTGCGTTTATATTAGATAACATTGGTTGCGTTAATAAATCATTTAAAAAACCTTTAGAATGGTATTCAAGTTTGACATGTACTGTATTTTCCGATGAAAGTACCGCTTTTATTTCTTCTTTTGTACCAGATGCTATGATTCTCCCTTTATCCATAATGTAAATGCGATTACAAAGATATTCGACTTCTTCCATGTAATGACTCGTGTAAATAATTGCCATATTGGAATTTTCATTTAAAGTTTTTACAGTCTTTAAAATATGATTTCTGGATTGTGGGTCAATTCCAACAGTTGGTTCATCCATTATTAAATATTTTGGTTCATGAAGCATTGCAACGCCAATATTTAGACGCCTTTTCATACCACCCGAATAGTGTTTTACTAGCTTTTTTGGTTCATCCTGTAATCCAATTTGCTCAAGAACAATCTCAATGCGTTCATTTAACAATTGCTTGGGCATTTTTTGAATGCTACCAAAAAAATGAAGATTTTCTCTCGCAGTTAAATCTTGATAAAGTGCAATTTCTTGTGGAACGACGCCTAAAACGTTTCTAAGCTCGGATGGATTTTTGAGGATACTTTTTTGATTTAGCAATACATCCCCTTTTGTCGGAGATATTAATGTGGATAGCATTGCAATCGTTGTCGATTTCCCCGCACCATTAGGGCCAAGCAATCCTACTATTTCCCCCGATTCGATATATAAATTCACTTCATCCACAGCTGTTAATTTTTTAAAATTTTTAGATAAATCAACCACTTCAATCATATAAACGCCATCCTTTCTATGTATACTTTAACAATTTGGAAAAAACTTTCTAAGTAGCTGACGTCACTATACACTGTGACCTAAGTCATTTTTTATTTATTGCAACTTGGCAAATAAAAAAAGCGGTATATAAAACCCGCTTAAACTAAACCATTTTTCACTGCATAAATGGCTAATTGTGTTCGATCACGTAAATCTAGTTCTTGTAGAATGTGGGTAATGTGGTTTTTAACAGTACCTATAGATAAAAATAAACTACCGGCTATCTCTTTATTTGTCTTTCCTTCTCCTACTAACCTAACAATGGATAATTCCCTTTCAGTTAACGGAATCTGAATTTCTTCATTCTTTTGTCCAACACTTTGTTGTAATAACTTCGGCATTAGCCTAGCAGCAATATCTTCTTGCAATACTAATCCCCCACTCAATACACTATGAATTGAAGAAATTAGTTTTTCAGGTTCAGAGGATTTCAGCAAGAAACCATTTGCTCCGTCTTTTAAAGTTTGATAGGCATATTCTTCATCATCGAATGTAGTTAAAATAATGACTTTCAAATCTGGATATTGGGATTTAATGCGTTTTGTAGCCTCAATCCCGTTCATTTCCGGCATGCGAACATCCATCATTACCAGATCTACTTGGTGATCTTTTAGTTGGTTTAATGCTTCTATGCCATTACTTGCTTCTCCTATAACCCGTAATTTTTCATCTTGTTCCAGAATCAATTTTAATCCATTACGGACAATTGACTGGTCTTCAACGAGCAATATTCGAACCGTCATTTTCTATCACTCCTTTTGCACCATGCATGGCTGTATTTTTGTAGGCTTTCATCGGAAAAGTACCTTTAAGTATAAATTGGTCATTCGTTCTCAAAATCTTTAGTTCCCCTCCAATTTCCTTAAGGCGACCCTCCATGTTGCTTAAACCAAATCCTTGAATAATTGGGTCTTCCGAAATTATTTTGTTCTTGACTTCAAACTGCAAATTTTGTAATGAATTTACACCTACAATAACTTCTACTTCCTTAGAATGACTATATTTCATGGCATTTGTTAAACTTTCCTGCAACACTCTATAAAGGACAATGCTTTGAATATTGGACAGGGGTAAGGATAGCACACCTTTTTCAAGTGTGAAGCGAATATGTAAACGGCTCTCCATTTCTAGTTTCCGTATTAGTTGAATAACGGATTGAATTCCAGTTGTTTCAACAGATTTCAATTGTCTAACTGCATATCTGGTCTCTTCTAAACTTTCTCTAGCTAATTGCTTTGCTTCTTGAATACTATCGGTTTCATTTTGTATTGAAATGACCTCAAGCTGCATTAATAGAGAGGTTAATTTATGTCCAACTGAATCATGAATATCCCTTGCAATTTTCGTGCGTTCTTCCGCTCTTACAAGCTGCTCTTGCTCAACAGACATTCTCTTTAGGTGCCTATATTCTGTTAACAATTGATCATAGATAAGTCCTTTCGATTGTGCATTCTCCATATACTGATAAAGTAAATAACTAACAACAAAAACGGTGGCCATTAAAAGGAAAACATAAATTGGCAGGTTGTTTACAAGACCGAAAATCATACAGACTGCAATCGAAGAAAAGAAGAACACATAAAAGTGCCTGCCTTTTAATAGAAAGATTCCTTCTACTATCATAAAACCAACTAATGGTAACCAATATGAATGATTCATAGAAGTAAAACTACTAATTGTTATTAAAAGTAGTATAAGAAAAAAATTAATGATTGGTTTATGGATAATAGGAATTAGAAAATATAAACAAAAGACCCCTGTTATGAGAAATAACGTACTTGTGAAGCCATCTTTTGTATAAAATGTATGAAATAGCAAACTCCCAATGATAGCAACAATACAAGTTAGTCGAAACAGAAATACTTTCAATACCATTCACCCGACTTCTTAGCAATTTTTTACAGACTTCCCTATATTATATATCGATTATTCCGTTCTTTATATGGTAAATGATATATTCTTAGGTAAGTTCTTTAGAGACCTTTTTTGTTTCAGAACACAAGCGAAAAGCGAACCGCTTAGCCCTGTGTCGACGAAAACACCACCTCGTGTGGCAACGTCGACATGACTTACATCGTGTAAGCCCCAAGCTGTTTATGAAACCTGACGAATGGGCTTGCATCTGCCGCTTCACTTTCGATGCAGATAAATTGCATCTGCCGCTTCGCTTTCGATGCAGATATATTGCTTCTGTCGCTTAATTTTAGATGCAGATAAATTGCTCACGTTGTTAAGCGCAGGCCGAGTCTCGAGGGGATGGGCTGCTTGCGCTAGATGTAAAATTACGATTTCAGAAACTATTCCACTCAGCAAAATTTTAAAATTCCCCTGTGAACGAGAAAAAAGAGGAAGCTTATTGGCCACCTCTTCCATTCAAATATTTTTATACTTTCTAAACTCATCCAAGAACAGTTGGTAGTTATCAAACTTGATAGCAATCTTTTGGTATGGCTTTTTAATACCCATAATCAATGTTGCTTCTTTTGGTTTATTTAATTTGAGTATGACATCCGGGACTACTTCTTCAAAGTCTTTTGCCATAAAATCGATCGTATCGTTTGTAAGTTTTTGCTTTAATATTCCTTTATCTGTAATGATCTCATCAATTTCTTCCCACTTGATTTCCATTCGTTTTATTAACCCCAGTGAAATATAAAATTTGCTTTCGTCTATATGGACTGCGTTTAATCGGACTGCCTGGATGTCTGCTAAAAAGAAAATTGCAGAATATATATTAAAGAGGAGTAACACTAGCGATAGGAGGATGGATTTATCATGCAGCCACCAATGGATACCTATCGTTTCGATTACAATGGCGTGAATCAACATAATCTGGAATGCAATATAACTTGAGTTTTTGTGTAAAGTTATCGTTTGGTCATTTTGATTGGGCTTTTTTCTCCAGCTCATAAATGCATAATAGAACATTAACATTTCTGAACAAATGATATGGATAATAGGATGTTTTTTTACATAATGATCGACGGCATTTGAAAAACCAAAAAGCATTGGCAGTTTACTTTTTTGCGTCGCTTTCACAATTTTGGGTAAAAATCTAAATAAGGTCACGATCAGAAGTAATTCTAGTAACACTACCCCTGCCTCAACTGCAAATCCTGCCCATGTAATCGCTGCGTACGGCTCTAAATACTCCATAGGTATTAGGAACCTTGCTGCAATAAGTCCTGTTGCTGTAAGAAGAACAAATACTTTGATACTTTTTTGTTTTCTCCACAATAAAAATAACAATGGTGCAATAATCACTATATCAATTAATGACCCAATAACAACACCGTTTGTTGCTCCTTGTAATACTCTTTCACCGATATCGGTATGATATAAAATCATGTTACTTCCGAGAACGAACAAAAGTAGCATTAACCAAATTGTTTGCCTGGATTTTTGTAAAACAGCCATGTAATTCCTCCAATACAATTTATTGAAGCCCCTTTATATTCATTATAGAAAATCTTGTATGCGCATACAAATTACAATATTTCGAATTTTATATAGTCTTCAATAAAAAAACTTGAACCTACACATAAGTGTAAGCTCAAGTTTCATTTACTATTTAACCCCAAACTTCCTCAGCAATTTCCTTAACTAGAGTAAGCTTTTGCCATTGGTTTTCTTCTTCTAGAATATTACCGTCTTCTGTTGAAGAGAATCCACATTGCGGGCTTAAGCAAAGTTGATCTAAAGGAACGAATTTAGCTGCTTGATGAATGCGAGCTTTTATTTCTTCTTTGTCTTCTAATTCACCAAATTTTGATGTTATTAACCCTAACACAATTTTTAAATCCGGGCGATTTACATATTGTAATGGCTCAAAGCTTCCAGAACGCTCATCATCAAATTCCAGGAATAGTCCATCAACATTCAAACCACCAAAAATAACTTCGGCAGCAAAATTATATCCACCACTAGAAAAGAATGTTGATTTATAATTTCCACGGCAAATATGCATAGTAATCGTCATGTCACTAGGTTTATTCTTGATGGATTCATTAATGACATATTGAAGTGTCTCCATGAATTGTTGTGGGTCTCTACCTTCTGATACTAATTTTGCACGTGATTCTTCTGAGAATAAGCTAGCCCAAGATGTGTCATCTAGTTGTAAATAACGGCAACCTGCATCATAAAAGGCTTGGACTGCTTTTTGATAAGCCTTAATTGTATCTTCGATTAACTCTTGATTATTTGTATAGATGTCTGCATTAAGATCTGCACGAGCGTGTAACATGTTCGGGCTTGGTATTGTAAACTTCACTGTTGAATCACCGGCATGTTCTTTGATGAATTTAAAATGATCTAAAAATGGATGGTTGCCAAAACCAATTTTCCCAACAACTCGTACTCCTTCTTTTCGTGTCTCTAGGTTATGGAAATTCAAGCCTTGCTCTTTTTCGTAATAATCCATCCCATCAAGACCACCTAGGAAATCAAAGTGCCACCAGCTGCGACGGAACTCTCCATCTGTAATCGCTAAAACTCCACTATCCTTTTGTTTTTCAATTAGACGAATGATTGCTTGATCTTCTACTTTTTTCAATTCCTCATATGTAATTTCGTTATTCTGGAATTTTGAACGTGCTTCCTTTAGCTCAGTCGGTCTTAAAAAGCTTCCTACATGATCATAACGAAATGGTGTTGTTAATTGTGTCATCTTTTTTTACTCCTTTTCATAAAAAGCAATATACTTGGAAAGAAAATTATTCACACAGTAAAGTAACATCTACCCAAACTTTTTACATTTTTAATAAGTTTTAATATAACATAAAAACGTCAGATAAGACTAAGTTTTCCGACAATACTTATTGGTCATTTATTACAAGAATCTCTTTCTTACAGAGTGATAGTTCATTTTTAAACTGCTTGTCTATTACTTCACCGTTTTCATTAAAAAATAAAAATAGCTAACACCGATTAGTTCAATGCTAGCTATTTTTCAGATTAGATTATTCAGTTTCAATTTCTTTATCTGTTTCTGTTTCTGTTTCTTTATCTGTTTCTGTTTCTGTTTCTGTTTCTGTTTCAACTTCATTTTTATCCGTATATCTTGCGATGGTATTTATACGTTCTAACATTGGTGGGTGTGTATAACGGAAGATTTTAACAAGCCATGGTGGATTTACTTCACTTAATCCTGCTTTGGCAAGATTTTGGAATGTACTTACTGCAGCCTCCGCGTCCCCAGTTAGTTCCATTGCATACTCATCTGACCGTGTTTCCTGATATCTAGAGATAGCGTTGGAAATTGGGTTTGAAACAAACAGTAAAAAGGAAACTAACACGAAAAATAAAGGAAGTGAACGTATATCACTAACCTTCTCGATATTCAATACTCGTCCGAATTTAGAAACCATCCAGGGCATTATTTTAGAAATTAACCATAAACCAACTAATATTGATAGTAAATAGGAGGCAATTCCGATATAAATATGTTTCTCAACGTAATGTCCCATCTCGTGAGCCATAATAAATAGGATTTCTTCATCTGTTAAGTTATTTAGTGTTGTATCCCACAAAACAATTCTCGAGTTGTCCCCTATTCCTGTTACATATGCATTTAAAGCATTGGTTTTTTCAGACATATCGACCTCAAATACATGATCTGAAGGAATGTCCGCTCGATCCGCAAGACTTAGGATTTTCGCTTCAAGCTCCTTATCCTTCAGTGGTGTAAACTCATTATAAAGAGGATCGATGACAACCGGTTGGAGGTACATCATAAAAATTGCAAACGGTATTGTTAGCAACCAAGCATAAAGCCACCATTTTTTCGCACTCTTTTGAATTAACCAATACAACACTAAAACAACGAGTAATGTCGTTCCGAAATTTATCCAAAAATCGATCACATAATCCCGCATCCATGAAGAAAAATCCTGAGTGCTAATGCCATACTCTTTACTTAATGTATAGCGATAAATATCGATTGGATAGAAGATAATCGTTGTAAAAAGGTATAATAGGAATACATAAGCACCATTTTTTAATAATTTCCACCTTGTATCAGCCCAATTTTCCAACACACGTGAAAGTCCTGTAAATAAAATTAAAAAATAAACAAGCCATTCAAAGGGGGTAATAACAAAGAAGAGGAAATTCCGTATTTTTGAATAATCATCACTTAAATAAAGCTCACGTTCTGTCATAAAGGTTTGCGGGTCAGCCACTGTACCCTTTAATGTAGCTGGTACTCCTCCTGATGCCCCATGAAATATGTAAAAATACATACCAACAGCGTAGACTACGTACAAAACCAGCGCAGCTATGCTCCATTTCTTCGACAAACTTTCCACCTCAATTCTTCTTCTTACTTCAGTGTAAGAAAAAATGGACAAGATAGAACCATTTTTTTGAATCTTTTTATTTAACGAATCACTTTTTTCAAAATAATAATTTTGTTGAATAATAAAAGATGAGACGATTGTCTATTTACAGACAACCGCCTCTTCATAAACAAAATTGAATTTGCACTTCTCCAACTATCCATTATTAGGTGCATACAACTATAGCTTTTAAATACTCAACCATAGTTAAATAACGACTTATACATTTTGGGATCGGTTAAAAATTAATATTTACTGGACCTTCCCCTTTAGTATTCATCAGTTTTATTTGAGTTGGAGTAACTTTCAGAATAACCATCTTTGGATCATCGGGCCCAGTAAACCAATCTTTCAAGACGTTATTCCATACTTTTTCTCGCATTGAATCATCTGAAGATATTTCAACTTTCCCTTCAATTTCTAAATACTCATCTCCAAGTCCTTTTCCATCGTACCCAATGAGAATATGAGTATCTGGATTTTTAGATAATTCTTCTACTTTGTGTGTGTTGTCACTAGTTACTGTATATAAAGTAAAATTGTCATTGAAGAATGTCATATAACGAGAATGAGGTTTATCCCCTTCTACCGTTGCCATTGTTCCGACCATATTATCTTCCAATATTTGTACTGCAATCTTTTCTGGTGTTTTGGACATTTTTTTCTTCGCTCCCTTTTACATATCAGAAATAGTATGGAAAGATAACCGTGTATTTATCCAATTCAATTTATAGAGGTCTCCAAGTTTCTAAAAATTTTGAAGTACGCTTTCTGCCAATATCTATTAATGTATTTTTTGCTTCCTGATCTAAATCAAATTGTGTTGCACTATAATTCTCTACAGGGATGAATACAATATTTTTTTCATGCTTCCTTGATATATAACGTTCATCATGGGCATTCTTCATTGTTGAAAAAAGTGCTTCAAATAAATCTAACCCATTATTAATTTTCTGTGGAGGCATATCCTCTCGGGGATTACTGAGTTTTAACCCAATAATAGGACGTTGTTTGTTTCCATTATCAAAAATCCACAATGGAAAATTACTAAGAATGCCTCCATCCACAAAAAGGCATTCCCCTTTACCGTCTCTTAACTTAATAGGTTCAAAAAAAAATGGGATACCGCAGCTCATACGCAGTGCTTTGGCCACTGAAAACTTGCGCCAATCGATACCATAGGAGGCTAAATCGTCAGGTATGACAATCATTCTGCCATTTGTCAGATCCGATGCGACTAGTTTTAGTGAACCTCTAGGCAAATCATTAAATGTTAAAATTCCCTTAACAGCCAATTTTTTATAAAACCATTTTTCTAATGCTTTACCTTTATATAGTCCCATCCGAAAATATAAATTCAGCCACTTCAGGAAGGGAAGATTACCAACAGGTTTTGGAGGATCCAGGAGTGATTTTAATTGGAGTTCATCTAGCATTTTTTCAATTGCATTTGCAGTATATCCTGCAGCTATAAAAGTTGCCATAATGGCACCAGCACTCGTTCCGGCCACACGTTTAAAACAATAATTATTTTCTTCCAAAACTTGCATTGCCCCAATGTAAGCAAATCCCTTTATTCCACCACCCGAGAACACTCCATCAATAAGCATGTACACTCCCCTTTATTTGTTCTCGTTACACTTTAAGAAAAATGGGGAGATTTTAGAACTTATGTCGAAAAAAACATACAAAATAGAATAATAATTTTTGTAAGAAATAAAAAGTATTTGGTTTCAAACTGATTTGTTTTGAAACCAAATACTTCTATTTATTATTGGTTTAATCTGGATGGATTATGTTTATTATCGCGTTTATCCTTATTTTCATTTTGATTTTGCTTTTTTGCCTCATTGTTTTGACCAATGACATCAAAATCATCCGGACTCAAATCGTAGCCATGTCCATATTCTTCTCGATCTAAAGAGTTCTTTTTATCTTTACTCAACATCTTCACCTCCATAAGGATAATTTGAACCTTTTTGTCGGTAATTATGCTTTAGATAAACTTAAAAAAGAGGGTTGGCCAAAATGCAAAAACACCAATTTCCTCGAGCAGGAGATTGGTGTTTTTGGATGTAGCTAAAATTGATTTCCGTTACAATGGACGCTCATCCATGGGCACGTCTCGAGCTTTTAATCTCTCCCTCGCATTGTTTTCAAGGAGTCGCCACTCCAATTCAATCGATTCATAAAGTATTAGTTTTTAATATGGATTCATCCATCGTTCAAAGAGTTTTCTCTACTTCTGTCCCAACCTATAACAAGATTAATGATGGTGTTGATGCTGTTCTCTTTCAACTTCATCAGTAGTTAATGTCATTAAATCGATATAAGTCGTCACTGCTAAAAATAAAATAGCGAAAGCAAAACTATACTTCACTTTTGATGGAATGCCTTTCAGGAAATTTTGATAGGTTTGTCTATTCCAAAGCCCCGCTGCCAATATACAACTGACTAAATATATAATTGTAAAAAAAACGATGCTGAGAAGCTGATTGCTTGAAGTCATGATACTAAGCATTGCCCCCATCATTGCTCCCATAAAAAGTGCACCAACACTCTCTAGCACAACCTTAATCGACAATTGATAGGTCATGATACTAACCAATAAAAAGCTAGTGAGAATAGCAATAACCGTAGCAAATACCATATCAGAAATCCAGATACCAACAAGTATTCCAACTAGTGTACTTTTCGTCATCGTAACAGTCATTGCTAAGCAACTCGTAAGATGGCTATCTCTAGACTGTTTCCTGAACACCGAGCCAAGAACAAAAGTAAGTAATATGATGCTAATCAAACTCACTACTGCAACCAATAATCCACTCCATTCATTATGCAAATTGCACAATCAACTTGTATTAAAAAGATTCATTTAAAAATATTGTCATGTTTAATGTATTCCTGCATCCAAATATTTATTCTATTTACTGATTGTGTCTAATGAATTTAGAATCTGCTTAAAATTTTATTAGGTTTCCATTACTGCTAGTTTTTTAACTTTCCCTGGAAACAAAAAAAACGTTGTCTCACAATATTTTGTAAGACAACGCCTTTATTTTTATTTGATCAAATCTAATTCTAAGCTTATTTAGCAGCTTGATATTTAGATTCAACAACATCCCAGTTTACTACATTCCAGAATGCAGTAATGTAGTCTGGACGACGGTTTTGGTAGTTTAAGTAGTAAGCATGCTCCCAAACGTCTAAGCCTAGTACTGGCGTTTTACCTTCCATTACTGGAGAGTCTTGGTTTGGAGTTGAAGTGATTGCGATTTCGCCACCATCTACTACTAACCAAGCCCAACCTGAACCGAAACGGCCAGTTGCAGCTTTAGCGAATTCTTCTTTGAAGGCATCAAAGCTACCGAATTTAGCGTCAATTGCAGAAGCTAATTCACCAGTTGGAGCTGTTGCCCCACCTGGAGCCAAGATTTCCCAGAATAACGCATGGTTAGCATGTCCACCACCATTATTACGTACAGCTGTTTGTTTGTCAGCTGGAAGAGCATCGATGTTTGAGATAAGGTCTAATAGATCTTTACCTGCAAATTCTGTTCCTTCAACTGCCGCGTTTAAGTTTGTTACATACGTGTTGTGATGTTTAGAATGGTGGATTTCCATAGTTTTCGCATCAATGTTTGGTTCTAATGCATCATAAGCATAAGTTAATTGTGGTAATTCATAAGCCATTTTGTATTTCCTCCCTCAAATTAAAAAGTAATCTCTATTCCTTTTCTAGGGTATCAAAATTATTGTCCTGATTCAATCAATAAACACTTAAGATTTACAATTCAGCCTTTTGACGGAAAGCCTGGTTGTATTTACCTTTAAACTTTTAGTTCCTTAAATAGCAATGATAAAAATAATGATCATAATTACTTGAATTATACCCTTTGTTACAATGGATGTTAAGAAGCCTACCAATGACCCTATACCAGCTTTTAATGCTTGTTTATATTCTGTTTTAGTGACTAATAGTTCCCCTATAACCGCACCAACAAACGGTCCAATTAAAATTCCCGCAACCGGTATAATGAATGGTCCAATAAGTAAGCCAATTGTACTTCCCCACATTCCCGCTTTGGTACCTCCAAATTTCTTTACACCAACCAAATTGGCAAGAGAATCTGCAACAAACAAAAGGACTATAAACAAGATTTCAATTGTCCAAAATAACCAACCTAGCTCCGCGAATGAATTAAACAACCCATAAACGATAAACCCCAGTACAATAAAAAGTACGGATGGAATAATCGGATAAACCAGACCTACAAAAGCGACGGCAAAGCTAGCAATAATTAGTACCCATGCAATTATATCCAAAAAAACAACTCCTATTCCAAATTACTAAAGATATACGATAGAACTCTTGAAAAGTTTCAAATGTGAGAAATAATAATTTTGATTCTATTAAATTTATCGCTTCTATCTTTATAGACCATTTCTATTCATGTTAAACTCACATATGGAGGAGAAAATATGGTAAAACACTCGCAACTCATTATGGATAGTCTCGTTCATCCGAAAAAATTAGCAGCTTATAGATTATTAACTATCGGAAAAACCATTCAATATGTTTTTATACTAATTGCTGTTGAAACAATCTATTCATTCTTTCAATTTTTAACTGGAGTAACAGAGACTTCATACAATTTTACAGGCTTAACAGAATATGTGAAAGATATACAATGGCTACTATATCCTTTCGCATTTGCATTGTTGACACTAACTACGACAATTCTTGTTTTTATAAGAGTCAGTATTTATGCATTTGTTGGTGTAATCCTTTTAAAAATAATGCATCGACGTGGAGAATATCGTCATATGTGGCGTACAGCCGCACTGGCGATAACTTGGTCTACACTCATAACTGTACTATTTTCAATATTAAATATTTCTAGCATAGTTTCTTCTGTGCTAGGGATAATTATTACAATGATTCTATTAATTCTGGCTTCAACAAAGTATCCTAAAATACCGAAAAAATAATAGTCATGATTCCTCCTTCTCTTCATATAGTGAGAGAAAGGAGGGATTTTTATGAGATTTCTTATCTTTACGGTTGTGTTTTTCCTTATAGCAGCTGTGATTAAAATAGATTTAACTGACGGTACTGTTCCATTGGCAGCATTTGACAAAGAACCGTTAACTGAAGCGTGCGAGCAACAAATTGCCATTAAAACCCTTTCTGTAATGACAACTGCTGGTGATACTGTACAAAGTTTGCTCGCAGCTTACCCATCAGAAGTCGATTTATCATATCCTGAAAGGATGGCACAGTTCTATAAATTGAATCCACATTTACAAAAACAAGCAATGATAACTGGGGAACTTATTAAAATACCAATCTATGATAAACTAGAAAATAATTGCTGATAATTAAAAAGTGACGTTTCTTCCTTGTCCATCTTTCACTACACTGATAAAATAATAGAAGTGTGGTACGCGAAAAGTTAAGATACGTACCCCAAAAAGGAGAGAATCTTCATGAGTGAACTTATTCACCGTTCAAAAACACGTCCTGTACGTGTAGGAAATTTAACGATTGGTGGTAGTAATGAACTATTCATCCAAAGTATGTGTACAACAAAAACACATGATGTAGAAGCGACAGTTGCAGAAATTCTTAGGTTAGAAGAAGCGGGTTGTCAAATCGTTCGTGTAGCAGTCCCAGACGAGCGTGCTGCAGATGCAATTGCTGATATAAAAAAACGTATAAATATTCCGTTGGTAGCGGATATTCATTTTGATTATAAGTTAGCTTTAAAGGCAATCGAAAATGGAATTGATAAAGTACGCATCAACCCAGGAAACATTGGTCGTCGCGAGAAAGTTGAAGCTGTTGTAAATGCAGCAAAAGCAAAAGGGATTCCTATCCGTATCGGAGTTAACGCTGGTTCATTAGAGCGACATATCCTAGAGAAGTACGGTTACCCAACTGCAGATGGTATGGTTGAATCCGCATTGCATCATATCAAAATTTTGGAAGACTTAGATTTTCACGATATTATCGTTTCGATGAAAGCTTCGGATGTAAACCTTGCAATTGAAGCCTATGAAAAAGCAGCGAAGGCTTTTGACTACCCATTGCACTTAGGGATTACAGAATCAGGTACTTTATTTGCTGGTACAGTTAAATCAGCTGCCGGCCTTGGTGCGATTCTGTCGAAAGGTATCGGTAATACATTACGTATTTCGTTATCGGCTGATCCAGTTGAAGAAATTAAGGTAGCACGCGAATTATTGAAATCCTTTGGCCTTGCTTCCAATATGGCTACTCTAATCTCTTGCCCTACTTGTGGTCGAATTGAAATCGATCTTATTTCAATTGCAAATGAAGTAGAGGAATACATTTCAAAGTTGAATGTTCCTTTAAAAGTAGCCGTACTTGGTTGTGCAGTAAATGGTCCTGGAGAAGCACGCGAGGCTGATATCGGTATTGCTGGTGCACGTGGAGAAGGATTGCTATTTATGAAAGGTAAAACAGTTCGTAAAGTACCTGAAGCCACAATGGTGGAAGAACTGAAAAAAGAAATTGATAAATTAGCAGCTGAAATGGTGGAAGAGCGAGAAAAGAATGAAGCACAAGTCTAATGGAGGCTAGGAGTTTTTTTATGACGTCCAGGCAAAAACCACGTTTTGGAATTGATATTGATGGAACCGTGACTACACCTGACACGCTCATTCCACACATTAACGAACGTTACAAGACAAACATCGTATTAAACGATGTCATTGAGTATGATTTTCTAAGTGCATTTCCCCATCCGGTGGACCGCAATGAATTTGCAAAATGGTTTAAGGAAAACGAAGCTTATATGTATTCAGTAAGCACTATTTCCCAGGATGCACAGGCCATTTTAGAAAAATGGCAGCATCTATATGAACTATTTTATATTTCTGCTCGTGATATAAGTGTATTCGATATTACGCAAAAATGGTTTGAGGATCATAAAGTCCCCTTCCATCATATCGACTTAATCGGAAGCCACAATAAACTAACTGTGGCAAAAAAGCACGCTGTAGACGTCTTTTTTGAGGACAAACACGATAACGCAGTGATGTTGGCAGAAGAACTGGATATTCCAGTCTTATTGTTTGATACGCCTTATAATCGCCAACCGGTTCCAACAAATGTCGTAAGAATCAATAACTGGGTTGAAGCAAATCATTGGGTATTAAAACACTTCTAGCAAAACAGGCGACAAGTAAATTTACTGTTGCCTGTTTTTTAAATTTCCAAAATTCCTTTCTTCCATCTTTCTACAAATGTTTCAAAGGGAATTCCATATCGCTTATAAATATCATGATACACAAAATAAACCCCTAATTTCTCTAAAAGAGCATCATCAATCTTCATCCATACTTCCCTTCGCCATTTTTATAAGTTTCGTATAAAACTAGTTTTCGATGCTTGTACTAAAACCATTTTACGTAATTGCTAGTGGACTTATGAGGAATCAGAAGATTTACATAAATTCACGACTTTAGTCGCAATAGAGAAAATCTGTTCTCTAGAGATAAGATAAGATAAAAGTGCAATAGATAAGTAGATTACTTTTCTAAACCCACGCTTTTGACTCCAAATATAAAATATATGTATCTAAATGTAGAATAAATTCAAATTTTCAAACTATTATAAAATAATACTGCTATATTCTTCAGTAATTTGTTATACTTTTTCTAAACAACTTAATGTATCGGGGGAACAAGCATGTATAATACGAAAATGCCCCTCACAAAGGATGAATTATTTCCATTTCTTTGTAATATTAGTGAGCAATTTCATATTG
Source organism: Ureibacillus sp. GCM10028918 (assembly GCF_042666115.1). Taxonomy (NCBI): domain Bacteria; kingdom Bacillati; phylum Bacillota; class Bacilli; order Caryophanales; family Caryophanaceae; genus Ureibacillus; species Ureibacillus sp. GCM10028918. Next base: position 367,404 of record NZ_JBHTFK010000002.1, on the reverse strand, counting down.
GTATGGCCATCATCAACCTAGAAAAAAGCGATTTCCCTTTTGTCTATGTTAATGAAGCATTTACAACACTAACTGGATATTTGCAAAATGAGTTAATCGGAAAAAATTTTGACTTATTAACTGGAATTAATACAAGTATGGAGCATTATGGGGAACTCATTTATAATATCGCAGGGAAGAGTCCCTTTGAAAAAAATATTTTACAATATCAAAAAGATGGAACTGCCTTCTGGAATCATATTACCTGTCAACCAATAAAGGATTATGAAGGTATTAGCTCTTACGCATTGATTCATTGCAAGGATATAACAGAGCAGATGTTAAGTAAGATGCTATCGAAATTGGAACACGAGGTATATATAGAGTTAGAAGAGAATGGCGAATTGAAGAATATTTTACAATTAATAACCGAGAAAGTTGAAAAGTATTATATTCGTGATATTTTCTGTGCTATCCATGTTGTGAATCAAGAACGTAATTTAGTTGCAATTGCTAGTGGTTCCCTCCCGCTTTCATTGATTAAAGACCTGAATCATCTTGAAATTGGTGGATCAACAACAGGTTATAATGAGAGTGTTGTCTATATTAATGATTTATCCATTAAAAGTAACAATTCAAACAAGCTGATAAAAAAATATAATCTAACTTCTTGTTGGTCGAAGCCAATTTTTACAAATGAAAAAGCTCTGCTCGGCTATTTTTCAATATACATAAAAGGAGAAATGCAGCTAAGACAGGCAGATATTGAGTTCTTAAAAAAACTATCTCCCATAGTTGCACTCTCAATGAAATATGTAAAACAGAAACAAGAGCTCAAAAAGTTAGCATTTTTTGATGTAACCACCGGTATACCTAATTATAATAACTTTTACACAAGCCTGGTCTTGTGGGTTGATGAGAAGATTAATGGCTCTCTTCTACTCATCCAACCAAATGAGTATTCAAGTATTGTAGATTTATATGGAAGAAAATTTGGAGATGAATTAATCGGACAAATCGTTAATCGCTTTTTATCAATGAATGAGTTAAATGAAAAGATTATTTACGGGAGATTTTCAACTACTTCATTTATTCTAGGGGTTAAACAAACGGATGTAGATAATTTAAATTATTTTATAAAACAGATATTACAAATCACATCTACCCCATTTACAATTGCCGATAGAGAGATATTCATCACTTTAAGAATTGGTGTGTCTTATTTTAATGAACATTTAACTATAGATGAAAGTATTCGTCGAGCTGATACAGCTTTAACAAACTCACGTCTTCAAAATACTGTTGTATCGTATTTTGAAATGGGAACAGACGAACGGATTCAAAGAGAGCTCAATATTTTAAATCAATTACAATTTGGGCTTAAGAATGAAGAGTTTACTGTTCACTTACAACCAAAGATTAATTTAAAGACGGATGAAATTGAAGGGTTTGAAGCACTAGCTAGGTGGCATTCGCCCGTTTTAGGCCATGTCTCCCCTGCAGAATTCATACCCATAGCTGAAAAAAGTGGAAAAATAAATGAAGTTGACATATTAATTTTAAGGAAAGTACTGAGATTTCAAAACCTGCGTCTTTCAAAGGGCTTGAAAATGATACCTATTGCCGTCAATATTTCACCTGTTCACTTTTATAGTGAATCGTTTGTGAATGACTTCCTTACGTTAGTTGAAGAATATAAGATAACGCCAGATTATATTAAAATTGAAGTAACGGAAAGTGTTGAGTTATTTGATTTGAAAAAGGCAAAAGAAATCCTGTTGGAATTAAAAAAATTAGGTTATGAAAGCTCTATTGATGATTTTGGTGTTGGTTTTTCAAGTCTTAGCTACTTACAACAATTACCCTTCTCTGAAATTAAAATCGATCGCAGTTTTATTAATAACATCAATAATCACGACATGCATGCAGTCGTACAAACTATTGTCCAGCTTGCCGAAAAATTAAGAATGGATGTTGTAGCAGAAGGTATTGAAACTTCTGAGCAATATTCAATATTACAGAAAATTGGATGTAAATCAGGGCAAGGATATTACTTCCACAAACCAATGCCCCTTGAGGAAGCTGAAAACCTACTTGATTCAATTTAAGAAATAATTCGAAAAAAAACCATTTTCCTAAAGAGGAAGATGGTTTTTTTAGGAAAAGCGATAGATAGATTTTCGTTTCGGCTACTCTTTTTTCGGCAGTAATTAGGTGTTTATTCTGAGCAGGAAGCTTTGCTCTATAGGGAATCGCAACGCCGACAGCTACACTCGAATCTTCACAACAATCCACTTATAAAGGTTTTACAGATTTTCGCTAGTTTTCATGAAACTTTTACTTATGTCTCAGCTCTTTATCGTTAATTTAATGTATCTCCTAGATTTTGAGCAATAAACTCAACCATATCCTTTAAATTCTCAGGTGTCACACCGTGGCCATCTGGGTATGTTTTAAAGGTAACTTGTACACCAAGCTCTTCAAAGTAATCTTTACTATTTTCTCCCCATTGGATTGGAAAGTCATAATCATATTCGCCATGGGATATAAAAATTTTCGTTTTATCTAACGGGGCCTTTTTATACTCGTTCATAACGAAGTCTGGCAAATACCCACTCAAAGCAACTGTACCATTAATCAGATTACCTAAAGTTAAGGTAAGTGTTTCGACAACTGCAGCACCCTGATTAAATCCAATTAAAAAGATTTTGTTGCTATCTAAATGGAATTGCTCGATTGCTTCTAGTATGAAACTTTGGCTAAAAGTAATCATTTTATCAAATACTTCTCTTGTAGGTTTGCCTTCTTCCTCAAATGTGTAAAAAGCAAAGCCAGGAGAATGCGTGATAGGTCCTCTTAAACTAAAGATATGACAATGACCTTTAAATTCTTCAACTAATTGCAGCAAATCCTCTTCATTACTTCCTAAGCCATGAAATAAAAATATAGCCGGATGTAGTTCATCATTCGTTTTTGATGTTGGGATATGCTTAAACGTATAGGGTGATTTCATGTTTTTAATTCCTCTCTCATTTTAGAGCTTTGAATATCTTGTATTGTATCAAAAATTAATGAAAATGTTTACAATAATAGCCTTTTGAAAGGATTTTCTCATAAAATGCATTAGAAAAGCACAACTAGACCAAAATAGGTCGAGTTGATGAGCACATCTATCAAAATTTCCTTGAAAACTTATCCTTATAAACAAATATCTCCAAGATAAGTGTAAAATCTGGTATACTACTTTCCGAGGTGAAACTATATGACAATAATAATTCTAATTAATGTCGCCGTATTAATTGCACTTATGGCATTCTTACGCTACTTAAATAAAAAGCATGTTAAGTTTTCCAACCGTGTTTTTGCTGCGCTTGGCTTAGGTATTCTTCTAGGTTTAGCTCTGCAGCTTATTTTTGGTGCTACTTCTGATGAGGTAACAAATACTGTACCCTGGTATAACATCATTGGGACAGGCTATGTAAAGCTCCTGCAAATGATTGCAATGCCACTTGTATTCATATCAATTCTAGCAGCCTTTACCAAGATGAAGCTTGGTAATAATTTAGGGAAAATTGCTGGACTTATATTACTTATACTAGTCGGTACTACTGCCATTTCTGCTGGTGTAGGAATTCTTTCCGCTACCATATTCGACCTTGATGCTACTGAATTAGTGCAAGGGGAGGCAGAGAAAGAACGAGGTACTTCTTTAGAAGAACAATCTGCGGAAGTGAAATCCTTACCAGAGCAAATTATAGAACTATTTCCTGCCAATCCATTCTTGGATTTAACTGGTGCACGTTCAACTTCGACAATTGCGGTAGTTATTTTTGCAGCTTTTCTAGGTTTTTCTTATTTACGAATTGTTCGCAAGGATGAAGAAACATCCAAAACGATTAACAAGGCAATTGATGCGATCTATTCTTTAGTTATGGGAGTCGTGACCATCGTTTTAAGGTTAACACCTTATGGAATCTTGGCTATTATGGCACGAACAGTAGCAACAAGTGATTTTGGAGCTATATATAATTTAGGGAAATTCGTAATCGCTTCATATGTAGCGTTAATTATCGTATTCCTGATCCATTTAATCATCATTTCTCTAACAGGTTTAAGCCCTATTATGTATGTAAAAAAAGCGAGCGAAACTTTACTTTTTGCTTTTACATCAAGATCTAGTGCTGGAGCTCTGCCATTAAATCTAAAAACACAAGAAGAACGATTAGGTGTTCCGGATGGCATTGCCAATTTCGCAGGCTCTTTTGGACTTTCGATTGGCCAGAATGGATGTGCCGGCGTTTATCCCGCAATGTTAGCAATAATGATTGCACCAACTGTAGGGATTAATCCACTGGATATTAGCTTTATCGCAACTGTTATTATCATTGTGGCAATCAGTTCATTTGGTGTGGCCGGTGTTGGTGGTGGTGCAACATTCGCTGCGATAATCGTTTTGTCAGCACTTGATTTACCTGTAGCACTTGCCGGGGTATTAATTTCAGTTGAACCATTAATTGATATGGGTCGTACAGCATTGAATGTTAGTGGATCTATGACGGCTGGTGTTACTACAGCAAGAATAACTGGCGACTTGGATAAGGACATATTCAATAATCCGTCCATTAAAGAACTAGGCGAATCGTAATACAAACCCTTCCAAATTCTTTGAATTAGGAAGGGTTTTATATGTCTCTTTACATATAATATGAACATGTTTATATATGCTTTCTATTATCTTTTACTTATTTTATCGACATTCTACACTTTCTAATTGTCAATATTAGATAATTTCCATAAACTAAATATAAACTATCTACATAATTTGGATATTAAAACTTAAAGAGGGTGTTTATGATGTATGAGAAGATTACTATTGATGAAAGTATTTTATACATTGAACAGCATCATGTTGACACTTTTATGCAATTGGCAACAAAATTGGACAACTACTCTTACCTTCTAAAGGAAGGTGGCATTAGCAGAATGGATGGCTGGATAATGGCCTTCAATATTTGGCTTATATTATTGCCAGAAGATGACATAATTATTAAGACAGACGAAACTTCGTTATATTATACATCAAATGTTTTAATTTACAACGCCCTCAAGGACGACACGTATTTCCAGCATTTAAAAGATAGAGCGGATGCATCCCCGGAGTTGCTTTATCTTTCTTCGCTTTTTTTGGCAACTGGCTTAAATGAATGGCTATTATTTGTAATGAAGAAATATCAATTACACGGGCTAATTGAGCGTGGCAAATCTCGAAGTTACTTTAATGCACTCAATGGTACGGATGAAGAAATTCAAATCTTCCTTGAGGATCAAGCACAATTTGTAAAAGCTGCTGTTCAGGAATTGCGGGAGAATTCTTTTAAACAAATGATAAAAAGATGTTGTGATGAAGCATATTTTTTATATGTTGATCATTATCAGCAACCTCTAATAAAGGATTGAGGATTTAAAGCCCAGAAATTTTTTTGAGATTTTGCTGGGCTTTCATTTATGAAGAATGAATTAGCCGATCTTTACCGAATGATAGACTGTAGTTAATTGATTTTTAAACTCTTCCAGCTTGTCATGTGATATACCAACTATTACTGAGGTTGCTGGTCCACTGGATTTATGCAAATCTAGTGAGCATTCAAATTTACGATCAGGGAAAATCCTTTCAAGCTCTGAAAGAATGCCTTTGGATCCAACTGGCCAGATTTTTTTAGCGATTTTTAATTGAATTAAATTATGTATTTCTTTTAGTTTTGCAACATGCTCTGATTCATTAATTACCTCTTGACCCACTAAAGGCTTTCCAACAACAAACCACAGAAGATTTTCTTTAGAAATTTCATAGAGTACCTTACCAATAATCATTAAACTAATACCAGACTGTAAAGACTTAAAGTTTGATTCTGTAGACCCGTTAATGACTGGCATTGCTGAGCCTACTTCGTCAAAAGCTGCTTGAATGCCCTTCTCATAATCTGCCCACGCTTTATCACCTGTGAAATTCGATAAAAAAATATTTATTGGCTCTGCACCCGCACACCACTGCTCCAACAACGCAACCCGCATTGTATAATACGCTGTTAATTCATTGGATACATGTACTTCATCCAATTCTTTTTCACCAATACAGCCTGAATTATCCATCGTTACAACCGTCTTATCATCTAATCTAATCGCATTTCGCATAAGTTCAATTCTTTCCTTTCGCTGATACTTTTTCAATTACAGGCAGGGTAACTGCAGCAATTACAGCATTGATGACTGCAGCAATAACTAAGTTTGGTACTGCACCAACAAAAAATGCAGGTGAAATTAAATAATAGAAAGGAAGAGCTGCCAGTACTCCATTCCCAATAACAAAAGTGATCCACTTCAATATTTTAAAGCCCTTTTTATGTAATATATTAAAAATGTATGTAATAATGAGCATTTCAAATGCAATGAGTATATGGAATGGTCCAGATGGAAAGCCCGATGTTAGAGCGGTTGCTAAGTGTCCTAAGCCCGATGCTAAACCGGAGTAGAGTGGCGGTAAAAAAGCAACACTCACTAATGCAGGCGCAGAATCTAATGCAGCAGTTGTCATGAATCCCGGTATCTTTATAAAACTGCCGATTACGCAAATTGCTGCAACTAATGCTGTTAAGACCATTCTTTTTAATGTGATGCTATCCAATTTTACAATCCATCTCCCTTTAAAACTTGTGGGATACCGTACCAGACTCGAATGACACTTTCACTTTGAGTAAAAAGCTTCTGATATAACCGCCCACAGGCATCACGCAATTTCCTTTCTTCTTTTAATAGTGGTACAACACCTCTACCAATATCCGTACATACGCAAATAACCTGTGCTTGTTGATTCAATTGATGAATTTTATTAAAAATTTCTTCTGCGATGATTTCTTCATCTAAATGAACTTTTTGAAGAATCATTTTTTCAAAGTTCCCGATAACAATAATATCCTCTCTTGAAAACAAAATGTTCTTTGGTATTTCACCTTCAAAAAAATGAGGTTTCCCATGATTTAATAATACTTCTTTTACAAACTTTCTTTTGCCATTATAGGCTCCACCGATAACAACTTGCACCGTTTCCCCTCCTTTACTTGGGAATAATCAGGCCACTCCAGTGAATAGATGGTTCTATGTGATACCAAGATTTGTTGAAAAGATTTTTCCATCGGTCCAAAAATAGATAGTAAAACACGAATGACGCCACCATGAACTACAAAAGTATAGTCGGCATTTTGAGAGATAATTTGCTGAAAAGTACGAACCACCCTGTGTAAAAAGTCTTCATAGGACTCACCATTCGGAGGAGGAACTTTTTGTGGATCATCAATCCATTGACGATAAATGGATGACCTCTTAAGTTCCTCATAAGTCTTCATCTCAAAATCCCCAAAATTCAATTCTCTGAAATTTTCTTCAGGTAGATAGATGGCTCCTGGGAAGTACAGGTGTGCTGTCTCTTTGCATCTCTTTAAATCACTCCCATAAACCAATTTAGGACATAAAGGAACATTGAAATACAGTTCTTTTGCATTAATTGATTCATCAGTCCAGCCAATATATTTTCCTTTTAAGTTGGCATTTGTCTTTTCATGTCTTATTAAATGAACAACAACAGAATCCCCCATAAAAACACCTCAGTCCCTTCATTTAAAGCTCCCAATAAATCCCCAGTCATTCCACCAAAGTTTTTAATCGTCCACTTTCTATACAGAAGGACAAATAGAAGCATACATCCAACTAAAATCATTCCTTTGAATCCCATTACATAGTATGTATAACTATTAAATACGAGCGTATAAAGTATAAGTGCAGTCCATAATCTCGCCGGATTTACTTGAGATTTAAAATATGAGGCTAACCCTTTTTCTTTAACCGTATGGGTTGTAACAAAGTAGACTAGCAGGGCTAACCGACTTAAAAAAGGAATCGCAAGAAAATATAAAAACATATTTTGTGGTTCCTTTTGTAATAATTCATAGGTAAAGCCTATTTTTAGTAGTAACATTACGACTAAACTAATTGCTCCAAAGGCTCCAACTCGAGAATCTTCTAAAATTGCAAGTCGCTTCGCTTGGTCCTGATAAGAAAAATAGGCATCTCCCATATCAATCCAACCATCTAAATGCAGGCCTCCTGTCATGACAATTCCTGCTACAACAACCAAGATAGCAAATAGTAGAGTAGAAACATGAAAATATTGTTCATTTATCATATACAAGATATATAAAGAGCACCCCATTAGAATGCCTAAAAAAGGCAGCATTGTATACATTGCCGTGACTGATTGTTGATTCATCGGAAGCTGCTTTCGAATAGGTAAAGAAGAAAAAAACTGAAACGACAAAAGCAATCCAATCATACTATTTTTCAAAATGGGCACCGTCCTATTTCCAACGTTCAATCTTACTATAATCCATTTCGTATGCTTCGTCACTGTATCGAACAATCCATTGATGTAATTTACCTAAATGCTCACGATAGTAATTCACCTCTGAAAAGTGAGAGAAAGGTTCATCTAAGATTTCGTTCGATACAAGTAGAACTACAGCATCATCCTCAATCCATTGCAATATCTGTTTTTTTATTTTATCCAGGTACTTATCAATTTCAATTAGTCTTTGATTTTGATTAAGTCGTTCTGTATTATAGTGTACATTATTTAACCAAGTCGTTATACAATCCCATAGTATTACGGATTTTGAGGAGATTATTTCATCAAAGCATACTTCTTCTTGTATTTCAATTGTACTCCACTCTATAGCTGACTGTTCACGATCTGCTTGATGACGTTTTATTCGTTTTGTCATCTCTTCATCAAAAGCAACACCTGAAGCAATATAGTACAGGTTTGTCCGTTCAAATTTTTGATAAAGCTGTTTCGCATAATATTCGGCATATGCACTTTTTCCGCTCCGAACGCCGCCTGTAATAAAGACTAGTTTACCCATTTGGACCTCCTCGGTATTTTTCATGATCATTTAGATAAATGGAAATGAGCAGACTCTTATTCAGAATTTGCCCTGACTGTTGACAAACGCTAGCATACTGCGTTGGTTGCCCCGTTCCTCCCCTCATGAACTCATATTCTCTTCTGATCTCGGTAGAGCTTCCCGCATTGTATGACAAGCGTTTTCAAGTTAGTCTGTGAATCTTTATTCTTCAAGAATCACTCAAAAAATGAGTGTAGACAAAGTCAATTTTCGACTTTGTCTACACTCTAAGCAAACAATTATTAGGAATTTGCCCTCTGTTCTTTAGTTAAAAATCTCCGGGTAGATTGCTGATGCAATTAGTTCGATTGCTTCACCGATACGTGGTCCTGGACGATCTAGGATGTCGGCGTTTAACTCATAAACTTCTTCATTTTGGACAGCCGTAATATTTGACCATCCCTCACGAGCTAAAATTTCTCCTTTAGGATCCTCACTATAATTTACAGTAGTGATAATCGCTTCTGGATTACGTGTAATTAAATCCTCTTCTGAGACAGCAAACCAACTTTGCTGATCAGCATATATGTTTTCAACACCAGCTGCTTCAATCAGCTCTTGTTGGAATGTACCAGAGCCAACAGACCAAATATCTGGAGATGGCGAGATTTCAAAATATACTTTTTCTTTAACATCTAGTGAAGCAGTTTTTTCTTGAACCGCAGCAATTTGCTCTTCGATCCCGGAAACGATTTCATCTGCTTTTTCTTCAACATTTAAGACTTCTGCAATTTGCTCAATATCTCCATAAACATCATCGATTGTTGCAGCTGTTTTGATAACAAAAACCTTCAATCCAGCATTTTCTAATTGTTCAATATGTGTTTCTTCCCCAACTGTATAGGCAAACACAACGTCAGGCTGCAGTTCTATTACTCTTTCGGTATTTATTGTCATCGAATCTGAAATACGTTCTATTTCAAGAGCTTCTTCAGGGTATGTATCAAATTCTGTTGCACCGATGATTTGCTCCCCTACCCCAAGCTCAAATAAAATTTCAGTATTACTTGGTTGTAATGAGACAATTTTTTCTGGCACTTGCTCAAAAGTCACTTCCACACCGCGGTCATCAACGACAGTGTAAGGACCTGCTTCTTCAGATGCCCCAGCATTTTCAGTTGTTTCTGTATCATCATTTTTAGCTGGTTCTTCTGAATTACAACCAACTAATAATAATGAGATTGCTAATGGTGCCAGCCACTTCTTCTCTAAAAATTTCATCTTATTTCCTCTTTTCGTTTTTTCTTTATTGGATAGGATTTACTTACAAATGGAATTTCATCTACACCCTGTTTGCAGTTCGTGTAAACGGCCATTACAAAAAATACATTTGCAAGAAGTCCTAAATAATCAAACAAAATTTCTGGTACTTCGCGTTCTTCACTTACTTTATGTAGTGCACGGTATGATTTCTTTGCTTCACTGCGGCAAACATGAAGCAAGGCACCCGCTTCACTGCCTTGAGGCAATAAAAATTGCTTGATTACATCCCCAACTTGCTCAACATAATAATCATAGCGGTCACTCAAAGCTTGTAAATCTTCCTCTGTAATCGCTAATTTTCCCCGTACAGAGCCGTTAACATGATACGCGTTAGGCTGGATTACTTGTAAATCCTCGTAAACAACCTGACATGCATCATCTCCACGCAACACTGGTAAAACAGCTCCTATTCGGGTTGCAAGTGAATCTGTTCGAATCTCGTAATCGACTAAACTCCCTTGCTCACGCATAAATGGATAACAACTAAATCGCATATCCTTTCGAATATTTAACCCCCCCATAAAAAAATCAAATAGCGAAAAACCCATTCATCTACCAAGAGAAAATAAAAAGCCATCCGCGAAATGGATGGCAAAAGATTACAGAATAAACTCACATAATACTATTCATTCAATTATGCCGTACATTCCCTTTATTTCCGAAGAGGTTAGTTACGATCAGAAAAAGATAGGTCTCCTGGCTTGTGCATAGCATTTCGAAGAGCCTTCCCATCTATAAGAGACAGTGGCGAATTCCTGAAATTAGCACATACAGTTGCGGATACAGCTTCGGTCTTGCACCGAATTCCCAATTAAGCGTTTTTTACGCATCTTTTTCCTGCAAACACTATTCACTTAACAGCAATATAACATATTTTCCAAAATAATAGTATTTTTATTTTTTCAAAAGAAAAATAATAGAAGGAACCAAGAAATTAACTGCAGCTCATACATTTTCCATAGATCTCGAATTTATGTGCTTCAATCGTATATCCTGGAAGTTTTTCATTTAACATTTCCATTGGGCAGATAGAGATTTCTTTTACGTTTCCGCATTCCATACAAATAAAGTGATGATGATGGTGATCGGATTCACACTGCATACGGAAATTTCTTTCACCATTTAACTCTGTTTCTTCTAAAATCCCAAGGTTGACAAATGTAGCTAAGTTCCGATAGATTGTATCAAAACTCATTCCAGGAAAATCTTGTTTCAATACAGATAAGAGATCCTTTGCAGTTAAATATTTATCGGTTTCTTGGAACATATTCAATATTAACTCACGTTTATCGGTTTTTTTAAAACCGTTATCCTTCAGTATTTCCCATGCTTTTGTTAAATTCATTTAACTGCTCCCCTTTCTTTTGCATTTAAATTAAGTACGATTTTTTTCACGAGGATGACAATCAATAAAATTAGGATTGATGTGACGACAATTGTACCACCTGGTGCCAGATTTAAATAATAGGCGCTTGCTAATCCTATGATAACAGCTGCTTCACCAAAAAGGATTGAATAAATAATTGTTTGTTTAAACCCTTTTGCGATTCGCATACTTGCTGCAACTGGCAAGGTAATTAATGATGAAACTAGTAATATCCCCACAATTCGCATACTTGCTGCAATAACCAAGGCAACGACAAGCATAAATAAGAAATGAATCCATTTTGCAGGCAACCCGCTAGCGTGGGCATATTCTTCATCGAATGCAAGTACAAACATCTCTTTGAAAAACAAATATAGGAATACGATGACGACAATCGCAATACATATGACAATCCATAAGTCCTGTCTCGACACAGCCGAAACAGAACCGAATAGATAACTCATTAAATCAGTATTAAAGCCGCTTGCCAGCGAGACAAAAATTGCGGTTAGACCAATCCCTGCCGACATGATAATCGGAATAGCCAACTCTTCATAATGTTTGTATAGTCTACGCAACCGTTCTATTAAAATTGAGCCGCTTACCGCTGCAACAATACCTAAATAAATCGGATTTAAAAGGATTAGCCAAGAGAAGCTCTGACTTAGATATAAGCTCCCCGCAATCCCTGCCAAAGTTACGTGGGATAATGCATCTGCGATGAGAGACATTCTTCGTACAACGATGAAAACACCTAATAATGGTGCAATTACTCCAATAACCAGCCCGGAGATAAAGGCATTTTGTAAAAATTCGTAGTTTAAAATTGCTTCAATCATTTTGCCTTCTCCTCATTAATGAATCTTTCGAACTGAATGTCCATACCAATTATCCAATTGAGTTTGAGAAATTGTATCAAACTCTTTCTTAAAGCCATGGAAATGAATCGTTTGATTTAAGCAGGCAACATGACTAATGCGGTTTGATACCGTATCCACATCATGAGTAACTAAAATAATCGTCTTATTTTGTTCCTCATTTAACTTTGCCAACATATCATAAAATGATTGAACATTTTCGTGGTCGATTCCTACTGTTGGCTCATCTAGAATTAAAACTTTAGGGTCTGATACAAGAGCCCTTGCAATAAATACTCTTTGCTGCTGGCCACCTGATAGCTGACCGATATTACGGGAACGGAATTGCTCCATACCTACAGAAGTCAAAGCTTCTTCTACTTTGCCATTTGCACTTTTTGGTATTTTTTTAAATAGGCCAACTTTTTTCGTTAATCCACTTTTAACAACTTCCTCAACAGTAGCTGGAAAGCCCGAGTTGAATGCATTGGATTTTTGAGAAACATAACCGATCCATTCTCTATTACGGAATGTTTCATTCGATTGACCAAAAAGTTGAACTTCCCCAGCCATTGGTTTTAGTAATCCTAGTAATAGCTTTAATAATGTGGATTTACCTGAACCATTTGGGCCAAGAATTGCCAGGAAGTCTCCTTCCTCCACTTTTAACGAGATGTTTTTTAGAACTTGCGTATATTCATATTGAAAAGACACATTTTTCATATCAATTAATGTTTGGCTCATTTTTTCTCTTCTTTCTAATTCATAATCATTACGATTTACAACTTGTTAGTATAGTAGATTCTTAGCAAATTGTAAAGTAAGTAAACTTGTTTTAGGTAGATTTTAATTTTAAAATGAAATGTTTTTTTGAAAGGATGTAGTTTTTTGAGACAGATTGAGTTTATAGAACAATTTTTATCTAAATCAGATAGAGAAATCGTTAAGTTTTCAAGAGAATATGGGATTGATCTAACCATTGAAGAAGTACAACGTTTAAGACCTCTCACTGAACGTGCCTCAATCACTTGGCTAATAACAGGAATACCAAATTCCTTCTTGAAAGAAGTCGAATCCATTATTGGAAAGAAGAAATTAAAAAAACTTTTAAAATATATGGAGAATTACTAAAACATCAGGTTAGACAAAAAAGAGGCTTCTTTGTAGGAAGAAACCTCTTTTTATCCGGATTGGGGAGTGAAAATTACCTATCCACTTAAGTGAAACAATGGATAATCGCTTGATTTAGGGATTAGATAAGTTTTCTAATATTCCATAATAATTTTTTTCACTACTTCATCGATTGCATTTAGTCTGATAAATGTCTGGTTTTGTGTCATAATGGCAAAAGCATAAGTACGTCCGCTACTTGCTTCTACATAGCCTGCTAATGTATAGACTCCCGATATGTGTCCCGTTTTAGCAATTACCCTATTACGGTATTTTTCTTCTTTAAAACGATTTTTTAAGGATCCCCCTACTTTACGTTCAGTTTGTCCACCTATAGGTAAACTTGAGTGAACAAGTTTAAATGTAGGACTTTCACTCATTTTAGTCAATAAAAGCGAAAGTTCATTTGCTGTCACTTTATTGGTGTGGGACATACCAGAACCATCCTCAAAATGCCAATTTTCCATATTTAATCCGATAGAGATTCCATATTCCTTTAATGCAATTAGCCCTTCATTGGTATCACCTTTCCCATTAAACTCTCGACCTAATGTTTTAGTGAAAATATCAGCCATACTATTATTACTAAGCTTTAAAAATGGCTGCATTAAGGCTGCTAGAGGTAAGGAATGCTTTGTATAAAAAATTCCCGCCTCTTTTGGTACAAATTTGCGCTCAATTGAACTATTTTTAGTAAAGGCCAGACCAGATTTCTGAAAGCTTTCTTTTATTGCTTGTAATGTATTAATCGTAGGGTCAAACAAGGTCACCCAATCCTTGAAGGTTTTATTATAAGGTATATTTCCCGTAATGGTAATTTGATTTGTGCCATATTCGCGTAGGATTTCAATCGTATTTTGTTGATTTTTATTTACAGTTAACGCTTGATTGTTAATGACCATACCACTTGTACTTGGCTCAGCAGAAATAATAGGTCGCTCCCCTGCATTTGTTGCATGTACATGAATGATAATTGTACCGGCATCATAATCATTATCAGGTGACATTGTTAAAGCAGAAGTTCTAGCTGCAAAATAAAAACTTTCATCTTCTTTAGCTATTCCAGGAGTCAATTGTTCTCCTGAAAATATCGAATCATCGCCATAAAGATTTCCATTTATTTGATGAATTCCATTAAACTTTAAAACACTTGCCATGAAAGTGAAATCCTTATTTTGTAAAGTAGGGTCGCCTCCACCTTGAATGTAGAGATCACCGTTAAGGGTTTTACCTTTTATCTCACCATCTATATAAAGCTTTGTTTGAAACCGGTAATCTGGGCCAAGCATCTCTATTGCCGCCGATGCTGTTAATAACTTTAAAGTAGATGCCGGTTTCATTGCGATATCTCCGTTTTTTTCAAAAAGTAATTCACCATTATTTAATTCACGTAAAGAAACACTAATATTCTCGTTTCCTAATTGGGCTTGTACAGTATTTTCTATACTTGGTGCTGCTTGTACAAAATGAGACGGGATAATGAGTAAAAGTATTGTAATAATAGAAAGAATTAGTTTCGTTTTCATAATTCCTCCAAAAATTTAAGATAAAATTAGTATAGGCTACTTTTTTATTACTTAAGCCATTCATTTAAACAAAACCAAATAAGCTTTAAAAATAGATTATTTACCCCCATTTATATGTTTGATAAATTGGCAATACGACTTTTCCCCAAGTCTATTGATAACATTATTTTTAAGAGTTTCCTTATAATCCATTAATCTAAGTACTTAATAATTCTTTAAACAAAAAAACATCAAGCAATGAATTTGCTTGATGTCTCTGTAGTCAGTATTAAACTAGTAATGCTTCGATTTCTGCTGGTTTATATTCGCCAGTTTTAAGCATTTCTATTTCAAGTTTATAAGGAGCTTTTTTGTTCTTCGCGTCAGGTCCTATCCATGGTGTTTCCAGGATTTTCGGTACCTCTTTAAAGGCTTCGTGGTGAACAATCGATTTAAGTGCTTCAAATCCAATATGTCCAAATCCAATATTTTCATGGCGGTCTTTGCCTGCTCCACATACATTTTTGCTATCATTGATATGGACAACCTTTATTTTGTCGATTCCAATCAATTGATCGAACTTAGCCAATACTCCATCAAAATCATTAATAATGTCATATCCGGCATCGTGTGTATGACAAGTATCGAAGCAAATAGATAAACGGTCATTATTTTTTACACCATCGAAAATTTGGGCAAGTTCTTCAAACGATCTTCCGATTTCTGTGCCCTTCCCTGCCATTGTTTCTAAGGCGATTTGAACTGGATACTCAGAGGATAACACCTCATTTAAACCTTCAATAATCTTCGCAATTCCTGCCTCTACACCTGCACCCACATGGGCACCGGGATGTAAAACGATTTGTGTTGCACCGATTGCAGCTGTGCGTTCAATTTCCTTTTGCAGGAATTCTACACCTAGAGCAAAGGTTTCAGGTTTTGTCGTATTCGCAATATTAATAATGTAAGGTGCATGAACAACAATGTTTGAAAGTC
The DNA here is from genome assembly GCF_042666115.1 of Ureibacillus sp. GCM10028918. Lineage (NCBI taxonomy): Bacteria > Bacillati > Bacillota > Bacilli > Caryophanales > Caryophanaceae > Ureibacillus > Ureibacillus sp. GCM10028918. The sequence continues at coordinate 351,254 of NZ_JBHTFK010000002.1, read as the reverse complement.
CGTTTTCTTTCATATGTGCGAGACCCTCTACAATATTTAACTCTTCAATCGGTTTGCGACGAGTATTTTGCGGTGCACCCGTATAAATCATAAACGTTGATGCACCATAAGAAGCTGCTTCTTTACTTGAACCTAGGAGCATTTCTTTCCCACTCATCGAAACGTGTGAACCTAGCAACATTTTCAAGTCCTCCTAAAACTTAAGCTAATCAATCATATCTCATTTATTTTTGACGGTTTTTCTTACGTCTTTCTTTCTTTTTAATCTTTTCCATTTCCCAACGCATATTTCGTTTGTAACCTGGTTTTACCTTTTTAGGTTTACGTACCTTTGATTTTGCGATTACGTCAATTTCGTTTTCATGTTTTGCTCTGTTTTGGCGTGCATGACGTTCTTTTAATTCAATCCATTCTCCGTTTTTCACATCTTTTGGTACGAACGGTATGCCCATTTTTTCTACTCGAACTACTGCATCTTCATCTTCTGGTTCGAATAATGTAATGGCAGTTCCTTTATTTCCTGCACGAGCTGTTCGACCTACACGGTGGATAAAGAATTCCAGGTCTTCTGGGATTTCATAATTGATCACATGGGAAATCCCTTGAATATCAATACCACGTGCTGCTAAATCAGTCGCAACGATATATTGGAATTCTAAATCACGAATTTGTTTCATCATTTTTTTACGGTCACGAGGACTTAGATCCCCATGTATTTGTCCTACTCGGATTCCTTGCTCCGCTAAATAGCCAGCAACTGCTTCAGCATTCTTTCTTGTATTACAGAAAATAACAGCTAAAAAAGGATTGATGGCTTCCATTACTTCGACTAAACGGCGATTTCTGGATTTTGAACGAACAGGAACTAATACGAAATCAATACCTTCAGCTACAGGGCGTTTGTCATTCATATGAATATGGACTGGAGCTTCCATATATTTCTTTAAGAACGGTTGTAATTTCTCAGGAATGGTTGCAGAGAAGACGTACATTTCAAGCTTTTCTGGCATATGGGATGCAAAACCATCGATTTCTTCGATGAACCCCATATCAAAAGCAAGGTCAGCTTCATCAACTACTAAAATAGGTGCCGTATGGACAAGTAATGCACCTTCTTTTACTAAATCACGAATTCGTCCAGGTGTCCCTACTACGATTTGTGGCTGAGTTTTTAATTTATCAATCGATCTTTGTTTATCAGTTCCACCAATGAACAATTTCGCTTGAATATCTGTTTCCCCAATTAACTCGCCTAATGCATCGTAAATTTGTTGTGCAAGCTCTCTCGTTGGAGAAGTGATAATCGCTTGAACCTCTTGCTTCTCTTCATTAATACGTTGAACAATCGGTAATAGAAAACTATGTGTTTTCCCTGTCCCTGTGTGCGCTTGTCCAATCGCACTTTTCCCTTTTAAAATAAGGGGAATCATTTCCTTTTGAATCGGTGTTGGTTCTTCAAAGCCTAGTTTTGCAATTGCGTCTTTTAAAAATGGCTTTAAATCGTAATCTGAGTACTTCGACATTTTTCGTACCTCCTAATATGTTTCACTATTGTACCATCTATAGTGAAAAAAGAACAACTAAACAAGTGTGGAACTCAAGGTATAGCAAGGCTTTTGGAATATTTAATCTATTTCCATTAAATGAAAACTTTAGGCAAAATAAAAAAACCAGGAATGTACTCCTGATTTTTTTATTCCCTTATTAATAGGGCATGATTTTTTCAACTGGTTTTGGTTCTTTAATTTTTGGCAGAATTTTATCGATTGTAACTGTTCGTTTAATTTCGTGTGTATCTGGGTCTTGAGGGTCAAATTTCTCTAAGAAAGTAATGACCTCTTTTACGATTGGTGTTGGTGTAGATGCCCCGGCAGTCACTGCAACCGTCTGGATACCCTCTAACCATTCGAGTTTCAATTCTGATATGTCTGCAATACGATATGAAGGTGTGTTGGCGATTTCCTCGGACACTTGTGTTAAACGATTTGAGTTATTTGATTTTGGATCACCAACAACGATAAGTAAATCTGCTTTTCCTGCTTGTTCCGCAACTGCTTCTTGTCGAACTTGAGTTGCCAGACAAATTTCTTCATGAATTTGAATATGCGGATATTTTTCTTTTAAATAATCCATTGCAACTTTTACATCCCATTGACTCATAGTCGTTTGGTTCGTCACAAGTAACTTTTCGTTATCTAATTGCAAATTATCAATATCTTCAGCACTTTGCACTAAATGGACATGGTCGGGCGCAACACCAATAGCCCCTTCTGGCTCTGGATGGCCCTTTTTACCAATGTAAATAATATCAAAGCCTTCAGCCGACTTCTCACGGATTAAATCGTGTGTCACGGTTACATCAGGGCAAGTCGCATCGATTGATACAAGTCCTTTTTTTCTAGCAATCTCTCTAATTTCAGGTGATACACCATGTGCTGTAAAAATAACAGTGCCTGATTCAACTTGTTCAATAATTTCTTTTCGGTTTTCACCATCCAATGTAATGATACCGTCTTTTTCAAATGCATCAGTTACATGTTTATTGTGAACAATCATACCTAATATATAGATTGGTCTTGGTAATGATTTATCTAATGAAGCATTTCGTGCAATAACCATTGCATCCACTACCCCATAACAATAGCCTCTTGGATTTATTTTAATGACCTGCATCATGTCACTCCTTTTGTGGTACATAGTTCTATTATAACGGAGCGACACGTTTAATACAAAACTTCCTTCTAGCCTTTTATTCTCTATTCATCAAAATGATAGGGTGGCTGGAAGATTCTCGGAACTGATGGACGTGTAGTTATTTTTTTAGGTCTAACTCCTTCATTAAAAGCAGGGGATTCCGAAAAATCGTATTCCTCGTTTCTATCTTTTCTTGTGGATCTTGCAGGTTTCGCAGGTCCTGCAAATCTTTCAGGCACCGCTGGTCTTTCTGGTCTTTCCTCTCTTGCAGCTCTTTCAGGTCTTTTGAACATTTCAGGACTTTCTAAACTCTCATCGAAATCAAATTGTTCTCTTGGATTAGGTTCTTTGGAATCGGAATTCTTCGGTAATCCTTGAAAGCCTTTATATAGTCTCCACAGGGCAGGTAAATTACGAAACATCGGTGTTGCTTGTTGTACTAAAGGTTGAAAACTTTGGGCAGTTGCTAAAAATCTATTGGCAGTATCCATAAAGGTTTGCAATTTTGGGGTTGATCCACCTGCACCAATCCCCAGTCCTGGTACCGGTCCTGGTGCCGGGCCTCGACCAGGAGGTGGGAACATTCCTTGTTGCGGGAACTGAGGTGGTCTAGCTCCAAAGCTGCCTCGTGGTCCTTGAAACTGATTAAAAGGTCGACTTGGGGGCATTGGTTGTCGGAAACTTTGAGGGCGCATAATAATCTCCTTTCTTCATACAATAGACGAAGTTGTTCTAAGGTATCATATGCAATGAGGCGTTTAAATGTACGGTTTTAATAGAGGATGTAATAAAAATAGAAAGACCCCTTATGTCCAATATATGTAAGGTGAATGTCGCAGTTTTCCCATGGAACCATAAAACATATACTTTCTCGTCAATAAAAATAGCCATTTCCTAAGCAAAAAAATGACTACTAACTTTTTTAGATTTACTATACAAAGTAATGATTTATGGGTCTGCCTACTCCGCCATAGTGTACATCTACATTAATAAAGTTTTGTTTTTCTAAAAAGTCTAAATACCTTCGCGCCGTTACTCGAGCAACACCGATTCCGGCTGCCACCTCATCTGCTGATACACCTTCCGTTGATACTTTCACGAAGAGAAGTACTTTATCTAAAGTAGTACGATTAAACCCTTTAGGCAATTCTGTTAAAAATGCAGCTTCATTTCCACTCGATTCTTCCTTCTCACGGTGAGGATGAATCATTTCATCCAGTTCTTTTTGTGTGATATCGTGAACTCCAAATGACTTTAGTTTAAAATTATAATAATTTAATAAAGTTTGCTGTATTCTTTCAAAAGTGAACGGCTTCATAATGTAATCGTAGACACCCAAATGCAGGATTTGTTGGATTGTTTGCATGTCATTCGCAGCAGTAACAGTAATTACGTCAACTGGTAAATTGGAATTACGAATTTTTCTAAGTGTGTTTAAACCATCTTGCTCAGGCATAAAGATATCCATAATGACCAAATTTGGACTAAGCTCGATAATTCGGTTGAATCCTTCCAGTCCGTTACTGCACATAGCGATAATCTCAAACCCCTCAACACGCTCTATAAACTGTCGATTTACTTCCCTTACCATTGGGTCATCTTCTACGAGCAATACTTTAATCGTTTCCAACAATGATTCCCCCTTTAAATTTCAAAAGTAATTATAAATGTAGTCCCTTTATTTACTTCACTAATTACTTCTATTGTACCATTACCTTTTTGCACAATTTCGTCTACTAAATACAAACCGATTCCCCGATCTTCTTTGCCTTTTGTTGAAAATCCACTCTCAAAAATACGGGCTTGAATTTCTCCAGACATTCCAATTCCATTATCACTTACTAAGATAGCTAGGATGCCGTCATTATCATCTATTGAAATATTAATTTCTTTTTCTTTTCGGTTAACGGTAATAAATGAGTCAAAAGCATTTTCGATTAAATTTCCAAATAACACTACAAAATCATGATGGTCAAGTTTTTCAGGGAATTTTGTAAATTTACTTTCCTTATCAAGGTTTACTAAGATTCCAAGCTCTTTTCCCCGGCTTATTTTACTTAATAATAATCCAGAAATATTTTCATTGTAAATACGCTCATTCAAAAATTTTGTTACATTATCATGTTCATCTTGAACTTGAGATAAATACGACAATGCTTGATTTATGTGTCCCAAATGCAACAACCCAGAGATTGTATGCAGCTTATTTTTATACTCATGCGTTTGCACTCTTAACGCTTGTACAAAGGCTTTTACACCTGTTAGTTCTTCGGCCAATTGTTTAAAGGCGGTTAAATCTTTAAAGACCGCAACAGCCCCTACTTTTTTCCCATCCACAAGTATAGGAATACGGTTGCTTAAAATACTGTGTTCGTTCACATATATTTCTTGGTCATATACCGGCTTCCCCGTAAGAACTATTTCCGGCAACCTAGTATCAGGCAATACATCGTAAATGTTTTTTCCTATATAATATGAATGCTCTTTCTCGACCCCCAAAATTTCACTTGCTTTCTTGTTGAAAATGGTAATATTTAAATCTTTATCAACAGCGATAATTCCTTCATGCATGGCATTGAAGGTTTCTGTTCTTTCTACATACATTTTTGAGATTTCATGGGGTTCTAAACCGAACATTTGCAACTTTATATGTCTTCCAAGCGTATGTGCTCCCCAAACACTGAAGAGAACAGAAATTGCAATTGTTACCAATATTTCGCTTTGGTAATCAGTGAAGATTTCAAGTGGAGATGGAACTAAAAATCCAACAAGAGCTACCCCGATTTGTATATTAAACTCATTCATAATTGGTACAAATGCTCGGATTGTTGTTCCTTTGTCGCCATTTGCTTTCGATAAATAATAATGTTCGACAAAGGCAGCATCCATATCCGAGGATTTGCTTATCTGTCCAATTTCATGACGCGATGGATGAGAGTACTTTTTGCGATTTGTATCCATAATGACGATATAATCAGCTTGGTTGATAAAACGAATCTCCTCTACCATTTCATTAATACTGGTGGACGCTGTATCAAAATTATCACTTTGCAATAATGTTTTAATCTCAGGTAAATTTGCAACAGTACGGGCTACAAGCATTGCTTCTTGTCCAATATCATCTTCTTTTTCTTTTAATAAGCTTCCAATGACAAAGGTTCCTGCGATTAAAAAAGAAAAGACAATAATGAAAAATGTTAACATCATTATTTTCTTATTCATTGATAATTTTCGTATTTTCATTATTGTCACTCCTTTAAATATTACTATTATATAATTGCTATAATGTTTATAATTATCTATAAATATTGTGCCTCCAGACTTAGAAATACTTCAAGCTCTACTCAATATTAATTTAATCATCGTGGTGAAAAAAATGAAATTATTCCTAACTGGTTCTTTTATTACCATCATTATCTTAATCGTACTATTCAGCTATCGTCAAAGTATTTTTTCAACTACCTCTCTTCCCTATGATGACGAACAACAAGGTTTAAATGAACAAATAACCATTCATTTTAGCCATGTTGTAGCGGAAAACACTCCTAAAGGAGCTGCAGCCGAAAAATTTAAGGAGTTAGTTGAAGAAAAAAGCAATGGAAAAGTAGTCGTGCAAATTTACCCGAATGGCATGCTTTATAATGATGAAAGTGAATTAGAAGCACTTCTGGAAAATAAAGTGCAAATGATTGCACCAACTAGTTCAAAGATGACAAATGCATTACCTAATTGGCAAGTACTAGATTTGCCCTTTATTATCGAAAATAATGAACAGTTAAAAAAACTTTTGAACGGAGAGACAAGTAAATCACTCTTAGAAGAGCTTGAAAGGATTAATGTTAAGGGATTAACTTTCTGGAATAATGGTTTTAAACAAATTGCCTCTACTTCCCCTATTGTTGAGGTGGAGCAATTTAAAGGAAAGCGTGTCCGGGTGATGGGCAGTGACATTCTGCATGAACAATTTAATCTTCTAGATGCTAAACCAATCGCTATTCCATTTGGTGAGGTGTACACTGATTTAAAAGATAATATGATAGATGCACAAGAAAATACGATTTCCAATATTTTTTCAAAGCAATTTCATACGATGGAAAATCATATTACCCTCTCAAAACATGGGGTTTTAGCCTATGCCGTCATGATGAATGGAGATTTTTGGAATAGCCTGGATGCAGAGAGTCAAAAAATTATTACCGATTCGCTTGATGAAATGCAGGACTGGCAATTTGAACAGGCAGAACAGTTTAATAATGAAAACTTAACATATCTAAAAGCAATTCCAAACGTTAAAATTTATGAATTAAATGACCTTACTAAAAAAGATTGGAAAGAAAAATTAAAACCAATATATAATCATTACGAAAAAAAAATTAATAACCATTATCTTGAAGAACTTTTAAATGAAAAAAGTTATCCATAAGATTCATAAAGAACAAAATGAACAATAATGAGCTGCCTTATTAAAAAGGGAGCTTTTTTTATGTTTCTAAAGTTTGTACTATAACAATTTATAACCCTTAGAAATTAGTATTATAACAGCAATAACATTGATATATAGCTGTTTGTGAGCATTTTCACAAGTTATATAACAAAATGAACGATAAAACCATTAAAAACTAAACAGTTTTTTTAGAAAACTTTACGGTATGATAGTTTCAGATATTGAAAGCGATATCATTTAAATTTTCAAGGGGGATGAAAGTGAAATGAAATTACTTAAAAACCTAACCGCTCAGGTTATCATTGCAATCATTCTAGGTATTATTGTTGGGGCAATTTGGCCAGAGTTTGGTGCAAGCTTAAAAGTATTAGCGGATTTATTCATAAAATTAATTAAAATGTTAATTGCGCCAATTATCTTCTTAACTGTTGCAATCGGGATCGGTGCAATGGGCGACATGAAAAAGGTAGGTAAAATTGGTGGTAAAGCATTAATTTATTTTGAGATAGTTTCAACCATTGCACTTGCAATCGGTATTGCAGTTGCGCTTCTAGTTAACGCTGGTGAAGGAATGAATATAGATGCTAATTCTGGTGCTGACGTTTCACAATATACTGAAGCTGCCGAAAATCAAGAACATGGAATTGGTGCTTTCATCGCAAGTATAATTCCATCAAACTTTGTTGGCGCTCTAGCTAACGGTGAATTATTACCTACTTTATTCGCTGCAGTATTATTCGGAATGGCGGCTGCAGCACTTGGCGAAAAATCTAGACCAGTCATTACTTTCTTTGAACAGGTTTCAGAAATTTTCTTTAAAATCGTTAGTATGGTTATGAAGTTCTCTCCAATTGGTGCATTTGGTGCAATGGCATATACAATCGGTCACTTTGGTTTAGAAGCTCTTGGAAACTTAGGCTTCTTAATGGCTGCAGTGTATATTACAATGGCACTATTCCTTATTTTAATCTTAGGTTCTATTGCAAAATTCTATGGCTTTAATATCTTTAAATTTATCGCTTATATTAAAGACGAAATTTTCTTAGTAATTGGTACATCCTCTTCTGAATCTGCTTTACCGTCGATGATGCGTAAATTAGAAAGATACGGTTGCTCTAAACAAGTTGTTGGATTAGTCGTTCCAACGGGTTATTCATTTAATTTGGATGGTACAGCAATTTACTTATCAATGGCGGCTTTATTCATCGCACAAGCTTATGGTGTAGATTTAACTTGGATTCAAATCCTGACTCTACTCGGTATTTTAATGATTACATCTAAAGGAGCAGCTGGTGTAACTGGCTCTGGTTTCATCACTTTAGCAGCAACTTTAGCAGCCTTCCCAATGATTCCAGTTGAAGGGATTGCTTTATTAATCGGGGTTGACCGATTCATGTCAGAAGCTCGTGCTGTAACAAACTTAATTGGAAACGGTGTAGCAACTGTAGTTGTCTCTAAATCAGAAAAAGAATTTGACGAAGCAGTTAATGCAGTAACTCAATCAAGAGCATAAAAAAAAAAGCAACTTCTTCTAAGAAGAGGTTGCTTTTTTAGTTGGAGGTAATCGTGCGATACCAACTCAATTGACTGGTTACTTTTTGTCATTTCTCACACTCATATTCAAAGGAGGTTGTTACGATGAAACCGCTTTTCTCTACGACGGCCTTTCCGCCCTCCTTTTCACACGCCTCAACTAATTGATCAATCTTGTTTTCTAAAAAGTACGAGGTTAATCCCGCAAAAATTATCCCCATGACAATCATGATGATTCCAATAATCACCCATCCACGTCCACTATTCCCCATTGACATGCTTCCTACCCTCTATTTAGATACAACTGTTGGGCATTCCTTTAAATGAAAGTAAATGGCTCCGTATTGATATCCGATTGAATAAATTGTACAGATAACTTAGCTTCCGAGCATAATTTATCCATTTTCTCTGCAACGCCCTTTATCATAACTTTTTCTACATGATGTCCAGGGTCTACAATGCTTAGCCCAATACTCTCAGCATCTTGAGCAATATGAAAACCGATATCACCTGTGACAAACACATCGGCACCAGATCGTTTCGCAGCATGAATATACTTGTTTCCATCGCCGCCTACAATCGCCACTTTTGAAATTGTCTTAAGTGTATCACCTACAACTCGAACTCTTGGTACGTCTAATTGCGTTTTTACGTACTCTGCAAAACGTTCTAATGGCATCGGCTCTTTCAACCTTCCTACACGTCCTAGGCCCATTTCATTTGTTTCTACTGCTAATGTATATAGATCATACGCCGGTTCCTCATATGGATGTGCATTTAACATGGCCTTTAGTACTTTATTTTTAATGGATTGCGTGAAAACGACTTCGATTTTTTCCTCATCCGTTTTTTCCATTTCACCAATGTCTCCGATAAATGGATCAGCACCTTCCAACGCTCTAAAACGGCCTTGTCCGTTTGTTGAGAAGCTACAAGCATCATAATTCCCAATTGCTCCTGCCCCGGCATTAGCAAGGGCATGACGTACATTTCCTGCATAATCATCCGGTACGAACACTGCAAGCTTCATAAGATTTTCATGATAGGTTTTTTCAAGGATTTGACGATTTTTGAGCTGTAGAGCATCAGCTAATAGATCGTTTACACCTCCATCTGCAACATCTAAATTGGTGTGAGCAGCATAGACTGCGATATCGTTTTTAATTAATTTTTCATATAGCTTTCCTGCTGGTGTATCTGTTCTTAAATTGGATAGCTTTCTAAAAATCGGCGGGTGATGAGCAATGATCAATTCACACCCTTTTGCAATTGCCTCATCTGCAACTTGTTCATTAACATCCAGTGTTACTAATACTTTTGTAATTTCTTTATTTAATGTCCCAATGGCTAATCCTATTGGATCATTTTCCATACATGCTAACTTTTTTGGTGACCAGCTTTCAAATAATTGAATTATTTCATGACCGTTAGCCTTTTTCATTGTTTAAAGCCTCCTCAACAAGCTTTATTAAATGTATTACCTCTTCTCGTTTCTTTACAATATCGGTTGTATGATCTGCCTGTTTTATTGAATTTAAAATTCGTTTCCAATTATTTATTTCTTTTGACCACTTTTCGACAAAAACATCCGTTTTATTGGCCATTAATTGTTTGCCTAGTAAAATTTCTTGTTCTGTAAGCTCCATTTCACCACGCTGCAAAACAAGAATTTCATATATCTTATCATCTTCTTTTAAGATGACCTCATCTAAGATAGCCCAATGATTTCCAATGGCCCATTCTCTAATTACTTTTGCATGTATGTTAGGTTGTAAAATAAGACGTGTAACCCCGTTAAGGACTTCCGGAGATTTCTCTAAAATTGAAACGATCAAAGGGCCACCCATACCAGCAATCGTGATTGTATCCACTCCATCGCGTTTTTCAACTGCTTTTAATCCATCTGCAAGCCGAACAGTAATATTATTTTGTAGACCCTCTAATTTAACCTGTCTTAACGCAGATTCGAAAGGTCCCTTTACCACCTCACCAGCAATCGCCTTTGTTACGATGCCATTATGTACTAAATAACATGGTAGGTACGCATGGTCACTCCCTATATCTGCCACAACTGCACCGGTGGGAACAAAGGATGCAACCGCTTCTAATCGTTTAGATAAATTTTGTGCATTCATGTAAGTAAACCGCCCTTTTCTAATTTCTATGTATTATTATATATAAATTTAAATGCCTTGTCCTTATAGGCATATTTGTATCTTATGTTTGTAAAAAATAAAGGGCTACCTTATAAGAATCCTTATAAGGTAGCCTCTGGTGTTCATTATTATTCTAATGAAGAAATATAATCAGCGATTGCTTGTGCTTCAGAACCTGTTTTTAAACCTGGTGTCATTGGAGAACCTGGAATACCATTTTCTAAAACATCAGTGATATGAGCAGCATCTAAACCAGCTAGTTTAGGACCCATACCTCCAGTTAAGTCACCACCGTGACAACCGATACATGAGCTTACTAATTCTTCACCGCCAGCACCTTCAGAAGCAGTTGCACCTTCTTCAGCAGTTGCACCCTCTTCAGTAGCTGCGCCTTCTTCACCATGACCTGCAGCGATTTCTTCTTTATTGCCTGCTCCTTCTAATGACATAAAGAAGATAAGTCCGATACCGAATGCCATAATTAGAATATAAGGAATAATAGGATTGTTTTTCATTAGGATAACCTCCCTTAGTTTTTATTTTTCTACATCTATTAATATAGAATCTAGTCAACATTAATTATTGTACTGCATTATTCGAAAAACGAAAAGACCTAAACAACAACTTTTACTAAGGCTGACACAAATTCGACAATTATAGGCTATTGGTTTAGGATGTATCTTGTAATGAGAAGCTTTTGCATCTCAGAAGTTCCTTCACCAATTTCAAATAATTTTGCATCTTTTAGATATCTTTCCACTTCATACTCTTTCATATACCCATAACTGTATTTACAGCCCCGAATTTGTATTGCTTTATCTGCATGCAACCTCTCCTATAATACCCATTTGTGAAAGCTGTTTAAACACATCGATCGGAAATGTTTTTGTTCTACCTTTTGCCCTTGATGCCACCACCGAAGTATTTTTCATCTTTAAGATTTAATCAAAATTAGGTTTGATTATTTATCGTTCACATGATGGGCAATTTATGGGTATTGAAATGGTATTTTAGTAAACGCACTATAGAAAAGAAATAATTTGAAATCCTATCAATACAATTAAGCCGACAATACCGGAGACTGTAAAGTACATTAATTTAAATTTAAATCCCGTTAACAACCACAATATACAATTCAAAATTAATAAAAAGTATAGAATGCCTTGCTTTTCAGGAAAATATTCTAAACTAACTTTTACGGATACACCAAAAAGTAATAATGCCGAAGCGATGTGTAAAACAGGTGAAATCAATTCATTTTTCTTTGAAATCCGGTAAGCCATCATCATTAGTACAACAGCGAAAATGCCGACCACTGTTACAACTAACCAAGTTAGTGCTGGTACCATAAATAAAGCCAAAAATAACCCGATTGTAGCAATGAAAGCTAACAGTATTATTATAAATTTATTTCGTTTTTCTTGGGCAATTATTGAATGTTGATGACTAATTTCTTTTTCAAGCTCTATCTCATTTCCTTCAGAATAAAGGGTCATTAAAAAATCACAATAATTCTCTGGTAATAACTTATTTTTTTTCCAAAATAGAATTTCATTCAAAATAATTTTTTTCTTCGCATTTGCCATAATGAATCTCCAAATTTGTTGAATTATGTATATATCCATTTTAACTTATTTCTAGGTTGATGACTAAAGTAATTTAAAAAAGGCACCACTAAAAGGGTGCCTTTATCGAAGGTGATTGGTTTAAAATTGCAATAGCCAACCTCTTACTTATAAAATATAAATAACTTCTATAGTGGTTTTTACGCCTTTTACTCCAGGAAGTCTTTTAAACGTTTGCTTCTTGAAGGATGTCTAAGTTTTCTTAATGCCTTTGCCTCGATTTGACGAATACGTTCACGAGTTACTCCGAAAACCTTTCCTACTTCTTCCAGAGTACGTGTACGCCCATCGTCTAAACCAAAACGTAAACGTAAGACATTTTCTTCGCGATCGGTTAACGTATCAAGAACATCTTCAAGCTGCTCTTTCAACAATTCATATGCGGCGTGATCGGATGGTGATTGGGCTTCATGATCTTCGATGAAATCTCCTAGATGTGAATCATCCTCTTCACCTATTGGTGTTTCCAATGAGACTGGTTCTTGAGCGATTTTTAGAATTTCACGAACTTTTTCAGGAGTTAAATCCATTTCTTCTCCAATTTCTTCCGGAGATGGCTCACGTCCCAAATCTTGCAATAATTGTCTTTGCACACGAATTAATTTATTGATTGTTTCAACCATATGCACCGGGATACGAATTGTACGAGCTTGGTCAGCAATTGCACGTGTAATTGCTTGACGGATCCACCAAGTTGCGTAAGTTGAAAATTTAAACCCTTTACGGTAATCAAATTTTTCTACCGCTTTAATAAGCCCCATATTTCCTTCTTGAATTAAATCAAGGAACAACATTCCTCGACCCACATAACGTTTGGCAATGGATACTACTAAACGCAGGTTCGCTTCAGCTAGACGTTTACGTGCCTCTTCATCGCCTTGTTCAATACGTTCTGCAAGTTTAATTTCGTCTACTGCCGATAGCAAATCTACGCGGCCAATTTCTTTTAGATACATACGAACAGGGTCATTAATTTTAACACCAGGAGGAACACTTAAGTCATTTAAATCAAACGCTTCTTCGCTCTCTTCTTGTTTTGCTAAAACTTCTTCTTCAAACTCTTCTTTACCATCTACCTCAATACCAAAGCTTTTTTCAATATCTTCAGCAAAGTGGAAAATTTCCTCATTTTCTAATTCAAATGGAGTGAGTTTGCTTGAAATTTCTTGCATAGAAATTTCATTTGATTTCTTTGCTTTTTCCTGTAAAAGTGCTTTAACTTCGTCAATCGTCTGTCCATTGACAACTTCTTTTGATTGTTCTGACTTGTCCGCCATAAACCTTCCTCCTTCTAACAACGCAAATCGGCTTAAATTACAGATAAAGATTTCTTCAGTTGTATGATTTCCAGAGCTATTTCCAGTGCACGTTTATGTTCATGCATCTTTTCGGCTTCCTGTGAATCATGAAGCAATTTTTTTATCTTCATTTCAATCCGATGTTTTTTTAACTGCCTTAAACAATCTGCTATTTCAGCTTCAGCCTGTTCAGGATCATGTTCTAGAAGTGCTGCTTCCATTACAATTTTCCTTAATTCTGAATCCTCTAGAATTTCTAAAAACCTTTGATAGTCAGCTGAACCATGCTCCTCATAAAATCCTACTAATCGAACGAAAACTGCCCCGTATTCATCTCGTATAAAGGGCCCGGGTTCATCGCTTTTCAAGATTCGATCCACAACATCAACATTATTTAGCATATGCAGCAAGAGTAATCGTTCTGCACGCTCAGTAGCAGATAAAGGTTTTTTTGTTTGTAATTCAATTTTTTTCGGTTGCTTACTGTTGTCTGTTTGGTTAAAATTTCTAGCATTATCAGCTTCTAGTTTCCTATATTGGGCATAGATAGCTTCCTGAGAAATATTTGTTTCACTTGCAATCTGTTTTATATAAAGGTCGCGTTCAATGGGTGAAGATCGACCAACAAGTTGCTCAAGTACTTCCTGGGTAAATTGCAACACATCATTTTCGAATTGAAAGTTTTTGTTTCTCCTTGCATGCATCATCATAAAAGCAATGTATGCATGAGGCTTTTCTAAAATTTGCTGTACAAAGGAATCTGGACCATATTTTTTTATATATTCATCTGGATCTAATTTTTCTGGTAATACAGCTATTTCAACCTTCAACTTTTCAGCATATAACATCTCAGAAGCTCGTTTAGCTGCTTCCCAACCTGCATTATCACCGTCATAACAAATGATTATCTGCTCACTTAAGCGCTTTAACTTTGTGATGTGCTGAGGTGTAAGGGAAGTTCCCATTGTAGCTACTGCGTTATAAACCCCTGCTTGATTTGCTGCAAGTACGTCCATAAATCCTTCCATCAAGATTACTTGACGTTTTTTTCGAATCACGGTTCTTGCTTTGTCCAAATTAAAAAGAATTTGACTCTTGTGAAAAATCGGTGATTCAGGACTATTTAAATATTTCGCCTCATCATCCGAATCTATAATACGTCCTGAAAATGCGATTACTTTTCCATTTTCATCCCGTATTGGAAACATGACTCTCCCACGAAAGCGATCAAAATAAGTATGGTCATTTTCTCGTCTTATGATGAGTCCGCTCTCGGCCATTTCCTCTAAATCAAACCCTTTTCTTTTTAACAAAACTGACAAAGTATCCCATCCTGGTAAAGACCATCCTATACCATTCGTTTCGATATGTTCCTTTGTAAATCCTCTTTTTAGCAAATATTTTAATGCTTGTTCTCCCTCTTCAGTGTTCATCAGTACGTGATGATAGAAATCGGCAGTAAATTCATGCGCCTCAAGCATTATTTCTTCTTTCTTTGAATAGGCTTGGTTTTCCCTGGATATACTGTTGCTTTGGATATCTAATTGGATTCCAAGGCGATTACCAAGTTTTACCACAGCATCTGGAAATGTAATATTTTCAATATCCATTACAAAAGTAATGGCATTACCACCTGCAGCACAACCAAAACAATGAAAAATCTGTTTATCTTGAGACACTGAAAATGAGGGTGTATTTTCACCGTGAAATGGACATAATCCAAACCAGTTACGTCCTCTTTTTGTAAGTTGCATATAATCGCTAATTACATCGACGATATCGGATTGAGAACGAATTTGTTCAATCATCTCTTCAGGTATTTTCCCGGTCATATAATCACCAACTTCAGTTGCTAAGTAACACAATTCGAGATAAATTTAAAAAATCCTCTATTTTCCGACAAAAAAATAGTGTTTTTGTTCTAAAATTTCTCTTATTAATATTTTTACCACAATTTTCTCATTATAAAACAAATAGATGAAAGTTTCCACTTTTTTATTGAAAAAAAATACGATTCTAACCTAGTTTAGGACAATTACCTCAGTAACCACGAACAAATTTCACAAATAATGACTAATTTAGTATGTATTATTAAGTGATATGCGAAAAAAACCTCTACTTAAATGAGGAGGTGGCAGACTATTCACCACGCTCGTTCATAATGTAATGTACTTTTCGGTTCTCCTACTGCATTGACTGATAAGCGTTAAGACAATTTCAGTAAAAATTTAATTATTATCACTAAAAATGGCTATAGACAAAGTCATATCTAACTTTATCTACAGCCAAAGCAGTAATTATTTATTATTTTCGATTTTTTCAATTATGATGTTTGCAGTTTCTTCGACTGCTTTGTTTGTCACGTCAATAACTGAACAACCTATTCTTTCCACTACTTTATTGAAATGCTCTAACTCCTGCTCAATGCGTGAAGGTTTAGCGTATATGGCATCATCATTTAATCCTAGTGCCATAAGCCGTTCTTTTCGAATAACGTTAAGTTTTTCTGTAGAAATAACCAGACCAAAGCATTTTTTTGGATCTACTAAGAATAATTCTTCAGGAGGATTTATTTCTGGCACTAACGGTACATTTGCCACTTTAAAACGTTTGTGTGCTAGATACTGGGATAGTGGTGTTTTTGAAGTTCTTGAAACTCCCACCAGGACTACATCTGCTAATAGTAATCCTCTAGGATCTCGACCGTCATCATACTTTACTGCGAATTCTACAGCCTCTATTTTCTTAAAATAATCAGCATCAAGTTTATGAACAAGCCCAGGCTCTTCCCGTGGCTGTTCCCCAATTTTTTCTTCAAATAGATGAATTATAGGTCCTAATAAATCTATCCATTGGATTGCCTCTCGGCTACAACTGTCCATCATATAGCTTCTCATTTTTTTTTCGACTAATGTAAAAACAATAATTGCATCTTGTTCTTTTGCAATTTCAACAATTTTTTCAATATGATCATTATTTTCAATATTTGGGAACCTACGAATTACAGTATTATCAAAGGTTGGACGAAATTGAGAAACTGCTGCTTTAACAACCTGCTCACCGGTTTCCCCTACTGAATCAGATACAACGAATACTTTTAAATTTTTCAAAGTAGCACTCCTTATAAATCATGGGTTTCAGCTAATGAAATAAACGCTTTGGTAACGTTGGTTTTTGTTAATCTCCCAACAATTTCAAGTCCCTTTTCTGTCTCATTGACAACAGGAAGCGAATCTACTTGACGTTCAATTAATTTTTTTGCAGCTCCGATTAATAAATCTGATTTTTTACAATAAACAATATTAGGCATCCTTGACATAATAATATGAACCGGTATTTTTGTCAGCTCTTGTGTCCCAATACTTGTTCTTAGCAAATCTTTTCTAGACAAAACCCCTTGTAAATAGGACCCTTCATCAACAACAAATAATGTTCCAACATCCTCTAAGAACAATTGAACAATTGCATCGTATACGGTCATATTTTCCGAAACTACTACTGGTAATGATTGGAAATCCCCTACTTTCAAGTTCATCATAGATTCACTTGCTGTAGTCATCGTTTTTTTACCTGAATAGAAGTATCCAACACGTGGTCTAGCATCTAAAAAACCAGCCATCGTTAAGATTGCTAAATCTGGTCGTAGAGTAGCCCGGGTCAAATTTAAACGCTCCGCAATTTGTTCACCTGTTATTGGTCCATTCTCTTTAACGATTTGAAGAATCGTATCTTGACGTTTATTGAGTTCGATTGGACTCACCCGCTTCAAATAGTGTTATACTTTTCTTTAAATATTATATACTAATTTAGTGCGATTTGCGAAGAAATGAATGAAAAACTACAATATTGACACAGTTCGAGTAAATAGCATAAAATATCGATAGAAGTTTATATAGGCAATGAGAGGACAATAAGTATCTTTTCACACAAGCGAGTAGGGATTGGTGGAAGCCTGCACGAAAAGAGAAAAGGCACCCTTGAGCCAATTTTCTAAAAGAGGATTGTTCATGTTAATAGTTAGCGCCTTTGCTGTAACGCGCCTTACTTTAGCCGACAGAGGCTAAAAAGAAAGCGCTTGTCAGACGAGGAACGAGGAAAAAATTAACCGCAGTGAACTAACTAGATGGTTAGCAGACTAAAAGCGCCACGTCCTGTGGCAACGTCCGCATGACAAACATCGTGTTTGCCTAGGATTAATTTTTGACAAGTGACGCAGTATGCGATGCGCTTTACTTTAGCCGAAAAAGGCTAAAAAGAAAGCGCTTGTCAGACGAGGAACGAGGAAAAAATTAACCGCAGTGAACTAAAGGTTCATGAGGATTAATTTTTGACAAGTGACGCAGTATGCGATGCGCTTTACTTTAGCCGCAAGAGGCTAAAAAGAAAGCGCTTGTCAGACGAGGAACGAGGAAAAAATTAACCGCAGTGAACTAAAGGTTCATGAGGATTAATTTTTGACAAGTGACGCAGTATGCGATGCGCTTTACTTTAGCCGACAATCAAGCGGGGTGGAACCGCGGGTGTAAATTATAGCACTCGTCCCCGGGCAAAAAGCCCGGAGACGGGTGCTTTTATATTTTTTAACTTAGGAGGAAATTATTATGGCTCAAAAATCTATGGAAACAATCGTAAACTTAGCAAAACATCGTGGTTTCGTCTTCCCTGGATCTGAAATTTACGGTGGACTAGCTAACACATGGGATTACGGCCCACTTGGTGTTGAATTAAAAAACAATGTAAAAAAAGCATGGTGGCTTAAATTTGTTCAAGAATCTGAATACAATGTAGGTCTTGACGCGGCAATCTTAATGAATCCCCGTGCATGGGTAGCATCTGGCCACGTTGGTAACTTCAACGACCCAATGATTGACTGCAAATCATGTAAAGCACGCCATCGTGCCGACAAACTAATTGAAGATGCTTCATTAGAAAGAACAGGTAAAGAAATTATCGTTGATGGTATGAGCTTCGACCAAATGAAAGCGAAAATGGATGAGTTAACAGTTACTTGTCCTGAATGTGGAGCAAACGATTTCACGGATATCCGTCAATTTAACCTCATGTTTAAAACATTCCAAGGTGTAACGGAAAGCTCAACAAACGAAATTTTCCTTCGTCCAGAAACTGCACAAGGTATCTTCGTCAACTTTAAAAATGTACAGCGTTCAATGCGTAAACGTACACCATTTGGTATTGCACAAATCGGTAAATCTTTCCGAAACGAAATTACACCTGGAAACTTTACATTCCGTACACGTGAATTCGAGCAGATGGAATTAGAATTCTTCTGCAAGCCAGGTGAAGATCTAGAATGGCACCAATATTGGAAAGAATTCTGCAAAAATTGGCTATTAAAGTTAGGTATGAAAGAAGATAGCATGCGTCTACGCGACCACGAAGATGATGAGTTATCTCACTATTCAAATGCAACTTCCGATATCGAATTCCGCTTCCCATTTGGCTGGGGAGAATTATGGGGTATCGCCGACCGTACAGATTACGACTTAAAACAACATATGGAACACTCAGGTGAAGATTTCACTTACATCGATCCAATTACAAACGAACGTTATGTACCATATTGTATCGAGCCATCTCTTGGTGCAGACCGTGTAACATTAGCATTCTTATGTGACGCCTATTACGAAGAAGAACTAGAAGGCGGCGATTCTCGTACAGTTTTACGCTTCCACCCTGCTCTAGCTCCATTTAAAGCAGCAGTTTTACCATTATCGAAAAAATTAGCTGATGAAGCAGGAGAAGTATGGGCTGATTTACGCAAATCGTTCCCAGTTGATTATGATGAATCACAATCAATCGGTAAACGCTACCGTCGCCAAGATGAAATCGGTACACCATTCTGTATCACATACGACTTCGACTCAAAAGAAGACGGCCAAGTAACAGTTCGCCACCGCGATAGTATGGAGCAAGTCCGTATGCCTATTACAGAGGTAAAAGCTTATATAGAAAAGCATCTTCAATTCTAATTGGCGATAACGCAAGAAAATATACGGACTTTGTGCCGAAAGCCTGCGACAGGCACAAACTATGCCTATTTCTGAAGTTAAGGCATATATCGAAAAGCATTTACAATTCTAATAATTCATATCTTAACATGGAGATATGCGAGTTCTGCACCGAAAGCTTGCGACAGGTGCAAGTCCGTATGCCTATTACAGAGGTAAAAACTTATATAGAAAAACATCTGCAATTCTAATTGGCGATAACGCAAGAAAATATACGGACTCTGTACCGAAAGCTTGCGACAGGTGCAGGTCCCTATCACTGAAGTTAAAGCCTATATCGAAAAACATCTTCAATTGTAAAAATACTTTTTCATAAGTTTTGCGAGCGACATGTGCAGACTTTAAAACTTCAATCGAAGAGCAATATTAAAAGGGTCCCTCGGAAAGTCCAATAATTCACTTTCTGAGGGACCCCTTTTTATCTTTATTCTAAAATAACCTCTTTTACTTAAGAGTGTCGTATTTGATATTGAATCCAGCCACCTTTGTCGAAACCCCGCCCACTTCCAAAAAACATAAAATACTCTATTAATTTTCAATCATATTAATAATATTTTTTGCGATTATTTATTAATTTGTTCTATTAGATCTAATTGATAGGAATGATTTCGGAAACTTTTTTTAAAAAAGTTACTACTTCATAAATATGATTCTTCCCCTTTGTATTGTATTTCTGACTATAAGTAATAAAGCCCACACATCTTGTCTAAAATGTGTGGGCTTTATTTAAGATAAATCCATTTCAAATAGTGTATATTTTTGTTCATTTTGGTCATTTAGTTCATTTAAGAAGTGATTTATTTGAAAATTTAGATTATAATGAATTAAAATTAAAAATAGGGGTGAATTGATGTTCCTTCACACTTTATTTAAACAACCTAAACAGGAAACCGTTAAAATTTGCTCGGCCGAAAAGCTTTTAGACCTCGTACGCAAACTACTAGAGAAAGAATTACCCGAACATCTAGCACATAATCATATTTTATTTACTGCAAATTTTAAACTTGAATCTTTAAATAATTCCCTCAACCATCATCGAAGTCAGTTAAATCAACAATTGAAATTGGGACAATATCACTCGCAAATGTATCATCACTTGCAAAAACAAGTTAGTGATTTGCAAATGTTAATAGATAGCTACATGGAGCTAAATATTGATTTGAAGCAAATGAATCATCGACTGCACTTTCACTATGACCAAATAGATTATCTTCATGAAAACTATATATTTTTCATGGAAGGGCTATCTTCTGACCAAAGCTCCCTCTTGTTTTGGCAAACAGTTAAAGAAGATGTATTAGACATCATTCGAAAAATTTTGTAACACTTAATCTGTAGAATCCTCATTAGATGTCCTTCTGGTCAATAATGGGGTTCTTTCCAATTGTTCAATAAATGAACGTGATTTCAATCGGATTCCTGTTTGCTCCTCATAAATAGTAGTAACTATTTTTTTAATGAACTGTTTTGTCCCTTTTTTTAGCTCAAGCTTCCCAATTTGATCAATTGGTACATTATAAAACATCCGTATTAATTTTAATTGAGTAGGAGATAAACGAATGATATACGGATCTTGATGAAAACAGCGATGACATAAAAAACCGCCCTGTGAAAATGAAAAAGAAAATTCTCCATCAAAGGAACCACATGAAGCACAAGCATTTAGAATTGGTTGAACTCCAGTATAAGGCAGTAGCTTCCAATCAACGAATAAGCTAATTGCTTCTGGATCATGCTCTTCTTCAATAGCATTTAATGCTTGAAGCAAAACTTCAAATGCAAACGGTTCTGGTCCTTCATCTACTAGTCTATCAACAAGCTCGACGATGTAGCTGGCATAAGCCGTTGCCACTATATCTGTTTGTAAATAGCGCATAGAAGCTAAATGTTCCCCTTGTTGGAGAGTCCCCATCCCAGTTGTTCTTTGCACCATATAAATCCCATGCATAAAGGTTTGAGTAACACCAGCTAGGCGACTAGTCGGCTTTTTTGCTCCCCTAGCCATAACAGTCACCTTGCCTGCTTCTCTAGTCATTAAAGTGACAATCTTATTTGACTCACCATAAGCACGTGACTTCAAAACAATGCCTTCCCATTTGTTTAACATTATGGCACTGCACTTCCTTCAACATTTTACTTTTGTTCTATTATACATTACCGTTTCATAATTTACGCTATTTGTAGCATTAGCTTTTCCAATCCTCATACTAGTTGTTCTTAGATGGGCCACCTAAACACATGCAGCTCCAGCCAACTTGGTTTGTATTCTTCCCGTAAAAAAAATGACAATTTAATACTATTTCTTCAAGCATAGTACTCTGCATAAATGCTGACACCCCAGTATTCAAAAAAGACAAACTGCATTTAGCAGCTTGTCTACAAATTTACTTAATATTCATCTTCACGGTAGCCAAAGTCACGTAGATGAGCGGATTTGTTCCGCCAATCCTTTTGTACTTTTACCCAAAGTTCCAGGAATACTTTAGAGCCCAGTAGCATTTCAATATCTTTGCGCGCCTGCGTACCTACTTCTTTCAGTAAGGCACCGCGTTTTCCGATAACAATACCTTTTTGAGAATCTCGTTCTACCATAATGGTTGCTTGAACGCGAATCATATTTTCATTTTCTTCATCGCGTTTGATTTTGTCGATTACGACAGCAATCGAATGCGGGATTTCTTCTCTTGTTAAATGAAGAACTTTTTCGCGAATCATTTCTGAAATAATAAATCGCTCCGGGTGATCTGTCACCTGGTCGGCAGGATAATATTGTGGACCTTCAGGTAGATACTTTTCAATCGTTTCCAATAATTGGTCCACGTTATTTCCTTGTAGAGCAGAAATTGGAACAATCTCAGAAAATGGGAATTTCCCTTTGTATGTGTCGATAACTTGGATTAATTCCTCGGGATGAATTTGATCAATCTTATTGACAACTAGAAATACTGGTGTTTTGGTTCCTTCCAAAAGTTCTAAAATGAACTCATCACCCTTGCCTAGTCCCTGTTCAGCATTGACCATAAACATAATAATATCTACTTCACGTAAAGTGTTTTTGGATACTTTAATCATGAACTCGCCTAATTTATGTTTCGGCTTATGAATACCCGGTGTATCGATGAACACCATTTGAGATGCGTCACGTGTTAATACACCTTGTATTTTATTTCGAGTAGTTTGTGGCTTATCCGACATTATGGCAATTTTTTGACCAATGACCCGATTTAAGAAAGTTGATTTTCCAACGTTTGGTCGTCCAATAATTGAGATAAATCCTGATTTGTAGTTATTGTTTTTTTCCTGCATTTTCTAAATCCTCCGGTGTAAAGGCGCCAGGCAAAAGCTCGGCAACTGTCGTTTGTAGTAAATCTCCATTTAGGTTTGTTAAGTATACTGGCATATCCGGTGCACAGAATTCTGATATTACTTGTCTGCAAGCCCCACATGGTGAACATGGCCCGTCTGTATCAGCAACTACTGCAATTGCTTTAAATTTTTTAATGCCATCCGAAACCGCTTTAAAAATAGCTGTTCTTTCTGCACAATTTGTTAAACCATAACTAGAATTTTCAATGTTGCATCCATGATAAACCTTTCCATCTTCCGTAAGTAATGCTGCACCTACCTGGAATTTTGAATATGGAACATAAGCAGTCTCTTTAGCAATTTTTGATTGTTCGATTAAATTCTTCATATCCACTGTCATTTAGTATCCCCGCTCCTTCATAAACACCTAATTCATCTTCATCTTAGTACTTATAATGTTCTATTTTATATCACAAAAAGCAATCGTAAAATCAGATACCCTAATAGAGTTAAAGCCATTTAGGCAGAAAAATTAGTAATCCGATTATAACACTTGCCATAGCAAATACAAGTACTGCACCTGCTGCAACATCCTTTGCTTGTTTGGCAAGGGGGTGAATTTCAGGAGATGCCAAGTTTACAACACTCTCTATGGCAGTATTTATCATCTCTGCGCCAATTACCAGTGAAATGACCAGCAAAATCATTATCCATTCGATTATTGTTAAGCCAGTTAAAAGACCAGCAATAATCACAAAGAAAGCACTAATAATATGGATGCGCATATTTTGCTCTTTCATGGAAGTCCATATGCCATAAAAAGCATACCCAAATGATTTGAGTAGTTTATGGACGTCCATTCGAATCACGACCCAGGCCAAAAGACGATAGTATTTCATCTTGTTTGCCAAACATGACTTTTTCATCTTCTTCGGTCATATGATCGTATCCTAATAAGTGCAGAAATCCATGAACAGCTAAAAAGCCTAATTCTCTTTCAAAAGAATGGCCGAAGTCAGCGGCTTGTTCCTTTGCACGATCAGTAGAAATAATGATATCCCCTAAAATTCTGGGAATCCCTTCACCAACTATTTCAACCTCTCCTTCTCCTAATTCTTCAAGGGCAAAGGAAATAACGTCCGTTGGTTGATCTTTATCTCGATATTCACGATTGATTTCATGAATTTTTTCATTCGATACAAATGTAACTGATACCTCACTACCATCTTCAATTGCAAGATGACTTGCCGCATGTTGCAACAATTTCTCGACCAGTTCAATATGCAAATCATTTACTTCATTTGTTTCATCTAAAAAATCAATATTAAGCATTAGTGCCTCCTATAAATTAGCCTTCTTTCGGGTACTCAATTCTTGAGTGGAATATTCCATTCAATGTCTTACATAAAACTTTTTCAATGATCTTTAACTCCTTGATCGAGACATCACACTCATCAAATTGATGTTCTTGTACACGACTTTGTACGATTGAATGTACTAATTGTTGAATTTTTTCTGAGTTCGGTTGTTTCATGGAACGTACCGCAGCTTCTACACTATCCGCAATATTGATCACAGCTGCCTCTTTAGTTTGTGGTTTTGGACCCGGATAACTAAATAACTTTTCATCTACTTCATCATTTTCTTCCTTTGCCTTATGGTAAAAGTATTTCAAAGTACTTGTACCGTGATGCTGTAAAGCAATGTCCACAATTTCCTTTGGCATTTTATGCTTTTCCAATAACTCTGCACCGTCTGTTGTATGCGAAATAATGATTTCAGCACTTCTCTCGGGTGGCAAGGAGTCATGTGGATTAATCCCCGACATTTGGTTTTCTATGAAGAAGGCTGGTCTTCTAGTCTTTCCAATATCATGATAATAACAAGCAACTCGCGCAAGTAAGCCGTCTGCTCCTATTTCTTCACATGCTGCTTCTGCAAGATTCGCTACCATCACACTATGATGATAAGTTCCTGGTGTTTCGGTTAATAATTTTTTCAATAGAGGATGATTTGGATTTGATAATTCAATCAATCTCATTGTCGACAATAATCCAAAGGCTGATTCAAAGAATGGTAATAATCCCATCGTCAAGGCACCCGATAAAATTCCAGATGCAATACCTGCTATTGTATAAAACACTAATTCAAATAGATCATAATTAGATTGTGACATCAGTAAATAAAAAGCGATAAATAATAAATTGAAAATGGAAACAATTCCACATGCTTTCAACAGATGCGATCTTTTCTCCATACTTCTCATAAAGTAGACACTTGAAAGTCCGCCAAAAATTATATATAGTACAATATCCATTTGTAAAACCGCTGAATAGCCTTCATGGAAGATAACGCCACCTGAAGCTGCAGTTAAAATCGTAACTAGTACGGCTGCTTTTTCGTTCGCCAGAAGTCGTACAAGCATTGTTGCGAGTGCAGTTGGGTATAAAAAGGCTATTGTTGCATCAAATTGATCCGAAAGCAAACTAATGATCTTCATAAGGATGATTGCAAAAGAATAAACAATAGCAGTTACAAACAAAGCCTTCCTTTTATTCTCAAGCTCCATGTCCGAATAATTAAATAGTATGTACATAAAGGCTATTTGCAGAATTACCAGAATCGATAAGCCTAGTACGGGTTTTGTGGATGTTTGATTGTTTAATAATCCAAGGAGCTCCAATTGTCTAAATACTTCCCTGTCAATCAGCTCGCCTTCTTGAACGATAATCTGACCTTGCAATATTCGAGTCGGTTCCACTTCTTCTCGAGCTTTTAATGTTAACTCCTCCGTGCGAACTTCATCCAACACTTCTGTTTCCAATATAGCAGCTCGTCCAAGAGGTATGATCGAACTTAAAATACCTTCATCAATGGAACTTTGCTGACGAATTTTGGTTTCTATTTCAGTCCGTTTAAGTGGAAGATCATCTGTACGAATAGGTTCTTCCAGCATTGTTTTTATTTCTTTAACAAGAAAGTTTTCCGCTTCTTTCAAATCAGATTCAGCAGCTACTAAAAAAGATTGCAATTGACTGTTTGACAAAAATACAAGCTGGCTCTCCGTAATATCTTTAAGCTTTTCACGTAATTGGGCGATCTGATTTTCAATAGGTACGTCTTCTTCTTGCGCGCTTATTTCTTCCCGTACGTCCCTGATAATATCAAAAATAGACGTTACCAAAGAAGAACGATGCTCTGCGGTTTCCTCATTAAAAAAATAAACAGGTTGGACAGCTTCTTCAGCCTGATTTCGTTCTTGTTCCGTTTTCACGGTATCTTCTATGGTCTTCACAGCACGAATTGTTTCTGGAGCGAGTTGGAAAGCTTGAATATCATATGTAGTACTTCGAATGTTACCCAGCATTAAAAAGAATTGCAGCAAACCAGTAATTAATAAAACAACTATTAATAAAGTTCGAAAACTAATCATGTTCAGTAATTTATTAAAGTGCTTTTCCACTTGTGCACCCCCAAATGTCTATATGTACTAGTTTACCAATTTATGAATATTATTTCATGGAATCTTACCAAAAATTAAAAAATGTGCACGATAAACGTACACATTTACATAATTAAAGTACTCTGTATACAATTTTAACTTAGATTTTATAATTCTTGGTCTGTATATGATTGGATAATTTTAGCAACAAGCGGATGACGAACAACGTCTCCAGCCTCAAGAATTTGGAAATGAATATCCCTTAAATACTTTAAACTACGCTCAGCGATAATTAAACCAGATTCCGTATTTTTTGGTAAGTCAATCTGAGTTTTATCACCTGTGATGACCATTTTTGATCCAAAGCCTAAACGAGTTAAAAACATCTTCATTTGCATGTGTGTAGTATTTTGAGCTTCATCCAATATTACAAAAGCATCATCCAAAGTTCGACCACGCATATATGCAAGTGGCGCAATTTCAATTGTTCCACGTTCAATTAGTCTTTGTGTTTGTTCTTGTCCGTAAATGTCATGCAATGCATCATAAAGGGGTCTCAAGTATGGGTCTACTTTTTCTTTTAGGTCTCCTGGCAAAAACCCTAAGGATTCCCCAGCTTCTACAGCTGGTCTCGTTAAGATGATTCGCTTTACATGACCATTTTTTAAAGCTTGTGTAGCCATGACTACTGCAATATATGTCTTCCCTGTACCTGCTGGCCCGATTCCAAACACGAGGTCATTATGGCGAATCGCTCTTATGTACTCTCGTTGTCCAATAGTTTTTGCACGAATCGGCTTTCCCTTATAATTTCTTGCAATTTCTTCTTCGTATAACTCTGCAAAATATTCGATTGTCCCTTTATTCACCATTTCGATTGCTGTAGCTACATCACGCAAATCAATATTAACCCCTTTTCGAATGACTTTCAAAAGAGCATGTAATAAATCTTTAGCATGTTGTTTATTTGGTTCGCTACCTGCTATTTGAATCACTTCGCCACGGGTGATAATTTGAACGTGAAATGTCTCTTCAATCAGTTTTAAATTAGCATCTGACATTCCAAGTAGCATGACTGCTTCATTTGGATTTTCAACTTGTAATTCTGATAATTGTTCTGCCATTAAATCAATCTCCTTGGTCAATTGGGTAGTTTTTTGCAATATTCTCATTTACCAAAAATAGGACTTTCCCTATCACTTTATCATCATCGAATGAAACGTGCAAAAGGTTTTCCTTTTTTATAATAGTTTTGGGAGGTAAAGATTTTAAGATTTTTTCGTGCAATAGAGGCAAGATAAACGACTCGATTTGTTCTTCTGAGATCTCTTCCGTAACTGTGATGTACTTTTGAGTCTTTTTGATTTCCACAAATCTTGAAAGCCATTCCGGTAAATCGACCTTTTGAAACGATTTTCCTTGCTCCTTTTCACCATTTATTTTGAAATCAAATGTCCATTCTTTACTACTTGCCGAAACCAATTGAATACTCTTTGGTATTGAAAATTCAGTTTCCAGCCAATAATCAGCATACACTTCTCCAGAGGCACCTACCACAACTGATCTATCGCCAACTGTGATTACACCTGATACAAGTGTATCCCCTTTATATACTGTTGTATTCGGTAATACACGACGTTCTCCACTGGAAATTTCAAAATGTGTAATAACCCCACTTTTTGTAGCAATCAAGTGATTCTTGGCATCCGTCGTATTTTTCTTGTTATCAGTAATTGGGGCAAGCTGCGGCACAATTGTCATACTGCTGCCTGTTTTTAGTATATGCACCCAGGATAGATCTCTTAACTCCTCCATGATTGTTTGACGTATCTCAAAATCTGATTTTACACGCCCTTTCATTTTGGGTTTATCTAAGGAAAGTTTCTCCTTAATTACTTTTTCAACGGCAACTCTTAACTCAGGAGTTTCTGCCTCAACATCCACATTCCAAACAAATTGCGAGGCGATTATAGGTATGATAATAAGCAGGAGCAGCCCAATAGCTGTCCAACTATTTTTCTGAAAGATTCGAGACACCTGCAAGTATTGAATTTTCACTTTCACACGATATTTTTTGCGAACCTCTCGAACGACTTTTATATCTTTCCTAACCATTTCGAATCGAATTTCATTTTCGAGGTGCTTAAGGTTTTTAATCTTTACACCTTTGGAATGAAGATTTTGGATAAAGGCATGGGCTCCATTTGTTCGACTTAAGCGAATTTCAACAGGACGATTATCAAATTTTTTCATAATCATTCACCTGT
This sequence comes from Ureibacillus sp. GCM10028918, assembly GCF_042666115.1. Taxonomy (NCBI): domain Bacteria; kingdom Bacillati; phylum Bacillota; class Bacilli; order Caryophanales; family Caryophanaceae; genus Ureibacillus; species Ureibacillus sp. GCM10028918. Next base: position 322,460 of record NZ_JBHTFK010000002.1, on the reverse strand, counting down.
CTTTTCATCTCAAAGGATAACAAATTTTCAACATGTATTATTAATTCTACCTCTTTCAATACATCTATATGTACACGATTTGCTTTTATTAAAATTGAAAAATCCTCATATATAAACGAACAATGCTGTTCTGAAGCTTCTAAGAACTTATATGTTCCGATTAAACGCAGCTGTCTGCTATTTACTATTTCTATTAATGGGTCTGTTTGGAATAATTTTTTCAATTAAAAATGCCCCCCTTTCGCAAAAGTATATGCTTTGAGAAAGGGGGACATGTATAAAATTGAAAGCAGTTTTTAAAACTAGCCTTAAGTTAATGGGTTACCTTCGTCTTGCTTTAGGAGGACCTAGAATTTCTGTGGTAATAATGGCCTGCACTAACGCTTTTCTATTGGTCGGCACAAAACTCCCAATTTCATTTTGTTTAATAGCATCTGATTCTGAAGAATCTGATGAAAGTTTTGAACCCCTGTTGGAAGAACGTTTTCCATCTAATGGAGGCCTTGAATTTGAAGATATTTGTTGACTACCCACTTCTTTTTCGAATGACTCGTTCACCCTTATATTTTCTTGTCGGATTTCTTTTTGTTGAGTAGTCTGTTTCGGTTGTGTTTTCTCATTTAATTGCTGAAACACTTCACTTGCAAAATCCTCGAGTGATTTTCTTTTTTCAGGTTGTTTTGGCACCTCAAATTTTCTACTTGTTGTTGGATTATTAAAAGGTGGCATCGGCTTTTGATCTTGCTGTTTCTTTTTAGCGCCATTTAAAATAGTGCTAATGATGAACAAGAGCACCATCATAATAATGCCTTCCATCGGGCTTCACACTCCCTTCTTAAGGTGTGTACCTGCAATTATTTTTGATTTGGATCTGGTTTATCAGTTGTTACTTTTGCAATTGAATCTCTCATCGATGTATCTGCTTGTATGTTTTGATAATTCATATAATCCATTATACCAAGATTACCACTTCGCAACGCTTCAGCCATCGCCAATGGAACTTCTGCTTCTGCTTCTACTACTTTCGCTTTCATTTCTTGAACCTTTGCAACCATTTCTTGTTCATTTGCTACCGCCATTGCACGGCGTTCTTCCGCTTTGGCTTGAGCAATATTTTTATCAGCTTGTGCTTGTTCAATTTGAAGCTCCGCACCAATATTTTTACCTACATCTACATCCGCGATATCAATCGAAAGGATTTCAAATGCAGTACCCGAGTCTAAGCCTTTTGAAAGGACTGTTTGGGAAATAAGGTCAGGATTTTCCAACACTTTTGAATGACTCTCTGAAGAACCAATCGTTGAGACAATCCCTTCACCCACACGGGCAATGATTGTATCTTCTCCGGCACCACCAACTAAACGATCTAAGTTTGTACGTACTGTGATTCTTGCCTTGGCTTTCACTTCGATACCATTAATGGCTACACCCGCGATAAATGGCGTCTCGATCACTTTTGGATTTACGGACATTTGTACCGCTTCTAAAACGTCGCGTCCAGCTAAGTCAATTGCTGCTGCACGTTCAAAAGATAACTCAATATTTGCACGTTGAGCCGCAATCAATGCATTTACAACACGGTCTACATTTCCACCAGCTAAATAGTGTGACTCTAACTGATTAATTGAAACGTCTAATCCTGCTTTGTGTGCCTTAATTAAAGGGTTTACAATTCTTGCAGGAATAACTCGGCGTAATCTCATCCCTACTAATGTGAAAATACTTACTCGTACACCTGCTGCAATCGCACTAATCCATAAAGCAACCGGCACAATTGTTAAAATAACGGCTAATACAATAATAATTAAAACAATTGTTACGATTAAACTTATTGCTGCTGCATCAAAAATCATATTTACTCCACTCCTTTTTTCGTCTCTCTCACGATAATTCGTGAGCCTTCTACTTGAATTACTTCCACTTTACGATTGGCTTCGATATAGCTTCCTTCCGAAACTGCATCTATTCGCTCATCGCCAACGAGTATTGTCCCAGCTGGGCGAAGAGGTGTAATAGATTCGCCAATCTTACCTAACAAATCGATACGATTCACATTGGAAACGTATCCTTCTTCAGTTGTGGTTGCGTCTCTTAATATCAGCTTATTAAAGACATGAATATTTTTTCCAAAGAATTTCATCACGATCACCATTCCTATTATTGCAATAAACACAGCGATTAAAATCGAATATGCCATATGCACCACACTTTCCCCAGCAAATAATATACTAATTATCATAAGTGCTCCACCAATAATACCTATTATTCCACCCGGCACAAACAATTCAGCTACAAGCAACGCTAAACCTATGACAAATATAAAAACAGATTCATATCCAGCTAAGCCAGCTACTGTATGACCAAAAAAGAAAAGTCCGAACGAAGATAGACCAATGAGTCCCGGGAATCCAAATCCAGGGGAAAACAATTCCAATACTAATCCAAGACATCCAATAGATAACAACAGCGTCACAACTATGGGATTTGTGATAAATCTCGCTAATTTCTCAGCAAAGGTTGGCTCGATCGAAACAACTTCACTTTCTGTTAGATTAAGTTTTTTAAGCAGTTCATTTAAATTAGATACAGTACCTTCCGAATATTCTACTTCTAATGCTTCTTCCGCTGATAACGTTAACAGTTTGCCTTCCGGTGCCCGATATTTCGGCATATCGACTGTTTTATCTGCCATCGCCCGTGCGTAGATAGGTTTTCTGTTTTTAGCTTCCGCAGCTGCCTCCATCGCACCTATCCAATAACTATTTCTCTTTTCGTCCGCGGCATTGCCAGCACTATCAATAATAGCAGCTGCACCCATTGTAGCGGTCGGAACCATATAAATTTCGTCAGCATGCAAAGCCAAATAGGCTCCAGCTGATAGCGCTTTCGAATTAATAAAGGCTATTACTTTGATCGGGGAATTATCGATTATCTTTGCAATTTCATCTGCTGATGTGACATAACCACCAGGTGTATTTATTTCCAGAATAATAGTTTCCGCCTCTTCTTCATTTGCTTCTGTAAAAGCTCTTTCCAAAAAGGCCTTTAAGCCGTCTTCTACTTCATTCTCAAGTGGGACATGATACACCTTTCCACTTGCTACTGCTGAAAGACTCGGAAGTAGTAATGAAAAGGAAATCATACATAAAAGAATCCAACTAAAGGTTTTTGTTTTTCTCATCTCTGCCCTCCTTTTAACTGGTAATAGTTTTAGTTCTTATAAGGATAATTAGCTTAATTTACTTTACGGTTGAATGATAAAAAAGTTTCAAAAAACGTATATTTTTTACATATTATTTATTCTACACAAAATAATAATAATCTTACAAAAATTCTATTAATAAAATATCTCTTATTGTCCATAATAATTCTATATTTCTTTTTTGAAAAAATGCAAAATACCCTAGTATTTGTTTAACAAATACTAGGGTATATCAGTTTTCACCTTGATGAATCATAAAATTGCGTGTTATGAACGTAGGGATTTGTTAGGAAATTACCACTTACGTTTACGTGCAGCTTCTGATTTCTTTTTACGTTTTACACTTGGTTTTTCGTAAAATTCGCGTTTTCTTACTTCCTGAATAGTACCACTTTTAGATACAGTACGTTTGAAGCGGCGAAGAGCATCTTCAAGCGATTCGTTTTTTCTAACGACAGTTTTTGACATCTCTCTTTCCCTCCCTCCGAACACACGTCAATACACAATCAACATATGTTAGTTGTGTACTAAAGAATTATATCGTATTGTACAAATACAGTCAATAGCAATATTAAAATTAATAATTAGAATCTGAAATTAATCCATTCATTATTGATACACCTGAGCTTGCCCCAATTCGAGTCGCACCAGCTTCAACCATTTTTTGCATATCTTCCAGGCTTCTTACACCACCAGATGCTTTCACACCAATTTCTGGTCCAACTGTTTTTCTCATAAGGGCAACATCCTCGGCTGTTGCACCGCCTGTTGAAAATCCAGTTGAAGTTTTTACAAAGTCAGCACCCGCTTCAACAGATAACTCACAAGCTTTTACTTTTTCTTCATCTGTTAAAAGAGAAGTTTCCATAATCACTTTTACTAACGTTCCATTTGCAGCTTCAACAACTGCTTTAATGTCTTCAAGTACAAGTTCATAATTACTATCTTTCAATGCTCCAATATTGATTACCATATCAATTTCCCCAGCACCGTTTTCAATAGCATTACTTGTTTCAAAAGCCTTCACTTGAGGTGTTGTTGCTCCTAATGGAAATCCTACCACTGTACAAACTTTTACGTTTGAACCTACTAATAACTCACTTGCTTTTTTAACCCAAGTTGGATTAACACAAACAGAAGCGAATTCATATTTTAGCGCTTCTTCACAAATTTTCTCGATTTGATCTTTTGTTGCTTCAGCTTTTAATAAAGTATGATCGATCATTGCAGCGTAATTTTGAGTCATGAAAATTACTCCTTTTTTATAGTTGTACGTACCTCTTCCATAATACCATTAAAGTAAATTATTGTGAAATGACAGTTAATTCAATATGAGCATCACATCATGTTACTTTTCCATGGTTTAACGTTTTTATTCGTAAAATTATTTGATAACTATAAATAAAAACGGCAAAACCATTTAAGATTTTGCCGTTTTATGAATATTATTGAACCTGTTCTTCTAAAACACGTACAAAAGTACCTTCGCAATATGGATATCCTGCTTTTTGTACTTTTACTTTAATAAGTTTACCTATCATCTCTTCATTTCCTTCAAAAACAACACGAAGATAGTTGTCAGTGTACCCTACGATCATATTTGTTTGAGTAGATTCCTTGTACTGTTCTTCGGGAATTACTTCTAATACTTCCCCTTCAAAACGAGAAGCATATTCTTTTGCTAATTGGTCGTTAAGTGTCAGTAATCGATGTACACGTTCATTTTTCACATCTTCGTCAACCTGATCTTCCATTCTTGCAGCAGGTGTACCAGTTCGTTTGGAGAATGGGAAAACATGCAGCTCCGCAAATTTATGTTTTGCAATAAAGTTAAATGTTTCCATGAATTCCTCTTCCGTTTCACCTGGGAATCCAACAATTACATCGGATGTAATGGCTAAGTCAGGTAAAGCTTCATTTAGGCGTTCTAAGCGCTCAGCAAAGAATTCCATTGTATACTTGCGTCGCATACGTTTTAACACTGTATCTGATCCGGATTGAATTGGAATGTGTAAATGACGGACAACTATATTAGAATTTTTTAAGACTTCAATTACTTCATCCGTTAATTGTGAAGCTTCTATCGAAGAAATACGTAAGCGTTTTAATCCTTTTACATTTTCTTCTATGTCACGAAGTAATTGCGCTAAGTTATAATCCTTGAAATCTTGTCCATACCCACCTGTGTGAATACCAGTCAATACGATTTCAAGATACCCTGCATCAACCAGCTGTTGTGCTTGACGAATTACTTCTTGTGGATTACGTGAACGCATTAAACCACGAGCCCAAGGAATAATACAGAATGTACAGAAATTGTTGCAGCCTTCTTGTATTTTTAAAGAAGCACGAGTGCGGTCCGTAAAATAAGGAACATCTAATTCTTCGTAAACGCGATTTTTCATAATGTTCCCTACCGCATTAATCGGTTGGCGTTCTACTTTATATTGTTCAATATAACCTAACATTTTTTGACGATCTTGTGTCCCTACAACAATATCTACACCTGGAATCGCCATGATTTCTGCTGGTGAAGTCTGTGCATAACACCCTGTAACACAAATTACCGCATCTGGATTTTGACGAACTGCACGACGAATGACCTGACGAGATTTTTTATCTCCTGTATTGGTTACCGTACAAGTATTTATTACATATACATCTGCTTGCTGTTCAAATTCAGTACGTTCATATCCTTGTTCTTTAAAAAGCTGCCATATACTTTCAGTTTCATAATGGTTTACTTTACAGCCTAAAGTATGAAAAGCCACTGTTGACACTGGCTAACACCTCTTTCATTCAAATTCATATGATATAGCAGCCAGCGCGTATAATGGCGCTGTTTCTGCTCGTAATATTCTTGGTCCAAGAGACATTGTTTCCGCTCCAGCTTGTAATAAGCTTTTTGCTTCGTTTCTTGATATACCGCCTTCAGGACCGAAAATTAATAAAATTGACTTCGATTCATTATCATACACTTTTTTAAGTTTATCTGCAAATCTTGTTCGGGTTTCTTTTTTCGCATCTTCTTCATCAGCAATAAATACCACATCATATTGCGATACAAGAGTTAGTAGCTGTTTAAAGGATACTGGATTCATAATAGTAGGAATACGGGTTCTATGCGATTGCTCTGCAGCTTCTTGCGCTATTTTTTGTAATCGTTCTGTTTTTTTCTCGCCTTTTTTTTCGTCCCATTTTACAATAGACCGCTCAGCACTAAAGGGAATTAACGCATTCATCCCCAGTTCCGTACTTTTTTGAGTGATTAACTCAAGCTTATCCCCTTTCGGTAATCCGCATGCAATGTCTACTTTTATCGGCATTTCAGGCGAAGGAATCGTTTTGCCTGTTTGTTTTACAATTACGTCTTGTCCGATTGAAACGATTTCACAAATAAACGCTGTATCAGCATGTACTAGGATAATCTCTTCACCACTTTCCATGCGCATAACTTTGGAAATATGACGGGCGTTTTCTCCTGTTATTGTTAATTCATTTAATTCATTAAAGGGTTCATGTACAAAATATCGTTGCATTAAGTACCTCCAAAAACACTTATTTGTAGTTATCCAAACATACCAAAACTTTTTTATCCAGTAAAATAACAAAGAGCTGCCCCATATTATTGGGACAACTCCTTTGTTGTTTATGGTCGTCGTGCAATGATGGCCACCCAATCTTCCATCATCAACACTTCCTCAATAATAAAACCAGAACCTACTAATGCTTTTTTTACATCATCCTTTTTTGCATTAATTATACCAGAAGTTACATAAAGCCCACCTGGTTTAACAATCGAAAAGGCATCATCTGTAAACGTAATAATAATCTCAGCCAAGATATTCGCAACAACCACATCCGCTTGCTCTGTAACCGTATCAAGCAAGTTCCCTTGGTGTACTTTTGCAATTTGTTGTACTTTGTTATGTACAATATTTTCATTTGCAGATTTAACAGCAACTGCATCTAAATCAAGAGCATGAACTTTCTTTGCACCAAGCATTGCCGAGGCAATTGCTAATACACCGGAACCAGTTCCAACATCTACAACCGAATCTCCTTGATTCACAACTTTTTCCAATGCTTGCAAGCACATCACAGTAGTAGGATGTGTACCTGTTCCAAATGCCATACCGGGATCCAATTCAATAATTAGCTCGTCAGTGTTTACCGGTGTATACTCTTCCCAAGTTGGAACAATTGTAAATCTTTCTGAAATTTTCACTGGATGATAATATTGCTTCCAGGCAGTAGCCCAATCTTCCTCATGTACTTCACTCATAGTGAAGACATTATCCCCCAGATTAATATCAAAATTTTCAAGGTTCGCGATTGCAAGTTTAATTTCTTCAACAGTTTCTGCTAAAAAACTAGATACCGGTAAGTACGCTTTTACGATTACCCCACTTGCGGGAAAATCATTTGGGTTCAAATCATAAATCTCACCAAACTGATCTACTCTTTCTTTCTCCATTTCTGTTGAATCTTCAATAACAACACCACTTGCGCCTGCCTCATGATAAATATTTGAAATTGCTTCAACCGCTTCGTTTGTTGTTAAAACCGACAATTCTGTCCATTTCACTTGCAATCAGCTCCTCTAAAATTTTGTCCCCAAGGCAGCAAAGTTAAGCGTCCATACTTGGACACTAATCGTTCTATTACTCACCTTTAAATGTTTTTTTAATTTTATCAAATAATGAACTACTATGTTCTTCCGGAATATCACCACTAATTTCTGCAAAATCACGTAATAGTTGCTTTTGTTTTTCTGTTAATTTTGTTGGTGTCATTACTTTAACAATGACATATTGATGTCCAGTACCGTAACCATGGACATTTTTAACCCCTTTATCTTTTATACGGAATTGAGCACCTGATTGTGTACCAGCCGGTATTTTCAGTTTCACTTTCCCATGTATTGTAGGTATTTCTATATCATCACCAAGAGCAGCCTGCGGGAATGTTAATTTTAATTCATAATAAATATCATCGCCATCTCGTTCAAAGAATTCGTGGCTTTTCACGTTAAAGACGATGTATAAATCACCTGCTGGACCGCCATTTATACCTGGTTCACCTTGTCCTGTCACACGTAATTGCTGACCATCATCAACACCTGCGGGAATTGTAACCTTGATTTTTTTACGTTTTTGAACAGTTCCTGTTCCATGACATGTTGTACATTTTTCTGGAATGATTTTACCCGTACCTCGGCAAGTATTACATGTGCGGCGATTAACCATGCGGCCAAATGGTGTTTCAACTGCTTGGTTAACCTCACCTGCCCCATTACATGTTGTACATGTTTTTGTACTAGTTCCAGGTTTTGCACCCGACCCACTACAAGTGTCACAAGTTTCTTCATTCGGTATTTCTATTTCTGTCTGCTTACCGAAAACCGCATCTTCAAAAGAGATGTTCATACGGTATTGCAGATCATCACCTTTTCTAGGAGCATTTGGGTCAGCTCTACGTCCGCCGCCTCCGAAGAATGAACTGAAGATATCTTCAAAACCACCAAATCCAGATCCTCCAAATCCACCTTGGTTTGGCCCTTCATGACCGAATTGATCATATTGAGAACGTTTTGCATCATCGCTCAGTACTTCATAGGCTTCCGCTATCTCTTTAAACTTCTCATCTGCTCCGGGTTCTTTATTGATATCAGGATGATACTGTTTTGAAAGTTTGCGATATGCTTTCTTTATGTCATCTTTACTTGCACTTTTACTAACACCAAGTACTTCATAGTAATCGCGTTTACTCATCAGTCACACTCCGCTCTTTTTCATAACGTATATTTTAACATGTTCGTATAATACTGTATATGAAGATTGATTTTATTTAGCTTACTTTTACAATTACAATGAAAAAGTCAAAGTCCGTTATATTCGGCTTTGACTTTTTCTACTTTCTTCTATAAACGATTTCAGACCTTATTTATCGTCTTTTACTTCTTCAAAGTCAGCATCTACAACGCCGTCATCTTTTTTATCTTGACCTGCTTCTGCTTCACCTTGTGCAGCTTGTGCAGCAGCTGCCGCTTGTTCATATACTTTCATTACTAAAGGTTGCAATACGCCTTCTAGTTTTTCTTTCGAAGATTTAATTCCTTCGATTTCACCAGCTTCTAATGCTTTTTTCAATTCTTCTTTTGAATCTTCTACTGATTTTTTCTCATCTTCCGTGATTTGTTCACCAAGATCAGAAATCGTTTTATCAACTTGGAATACTAATTGGTCTGCTTCATTGCGAAGTTCTGCTTCTTCTTTGCGCTTTGCATCAGCTTCGGCATTTGCCTCAGCTTCTTTTACCATGCGCTCGATATCTTCGTCTGTTAAACCAGAATCCGATTGGATCACGATTGTTTGTTCTTTTTGTGTACCTAAGTCTTTCGCTTTAACTGATACGATACCGTTTTTATCAATATCGAATGTTACTTCAATTTGAGGTACGCCACGAGGAGCCGGTGGAATATCTGCTAATTGGAAACGACCTAAAGTTTTGTTGTCGGCAGCCATTGGACGTTCACCTTGCAACACGTGAATATCTACAGCTGGTTGGTTATCTGCAGCTGTTGAGAATACTTGTGATTTTGAAGTTGGAATCGTTGTGTTGCGTTCGATTAATTTTGTAAATACGCTACCCATTGTTTCAATACCTAGTGAAAGTGGAGTTACATCAAGCAATACGATATCTTTCACATCACCTGTTAACACACCACCTTGAACTGCTGCACCCATTGCTACTACTTCGTCTGGGTTAACACCACGGTGTGGATCCTGGTTTGTTTCTTTTTTCACGGCTTCTTGTACTGCAGGAATACGAGTTGATCCACCAACAAGGATTACCTTATCTAAATCAGAAGCATTTAAACCAGCGTCTTTTAAAGCTTGACGAGTTGGAATAATTGTACGTTCTACTAAATCACGAGTAATTTCATCGAATTTTGCACGAGTTAAGTTCACTTCCAAGTGAAGAGGACCATCAGCTCCTGCAGTAATGAATGGTAATGAAATTTGTGTTGATGTTACACCTGATAAATCTTTTTTCGCTTTTTCAGCTGCATCTTTTAAACGTTGCATTGCCATTTTGTCTTTTGATAGATCAACACCATTGTCTTTTTTGAATTCTTCTACTAAGTAGTCGATTACTTTTTGGTCGAAGTCATCTCCACCAAGTTTGTTATCCCCAGCAGTTGCTAGTACTTCGAATACACCGTCTCCTAATTCAAGGATCGAAACGTCGAATGTACCGCCACCAAGGTCAAATACCAAGATTTTTTGGTCTACGTCTTGTTTATCCAAACCATAAGCAAGTGCAGCTGCTGTAGGTTCATTAATAATACGTTCTACTTCAAGACCGGCAATTTTACCAGCGTCCTTAGTTGCTTGACGTTGCGCATCATTAAAGTAAGCTGGAACTGTAATTACAGCTTTTGTTACTGTTTCACCTAAGTAATCTTCTGCATAGCCTTTTAAGTATTGTAAAATCATTGCGGATACTTCTTGAGGGGTATATTCTTTATCCTCGACTGTAACTTTTTCTGAAGTACCAATTTTTGATTTAATTGACAAAATTGTATTAGGGTTTGTGATTGATTGGCGTTTTGCCACTTCCCCAACTTGTTTTTCCCCATTTTTAAACGAAACCGCCGAAGGAGTAGTACGGTTACCTTCTGGATTTGGAATTACTTTTGGTTCGCCGCCTTCTAGGACTGCTACACAAGAGTTTGTTGTACCTAAGTCAATACCAATAATTTTGCTCATTTTAAATTTTGCCTCCTAATATTTAAACACGAAAATTGTGTTTTTCACATTTGATTACTGAATTACTCGTTTACTGAAACCATAGATGGTCTTAAAACGCGATCTTTTAATTTATAGCCTTTTTGTAGCTCTCTTAATACAATACCAGTTTCCTTTTCAGAGTCTGATTCTTGCATTACCGCTTGATGTACATTTGGGTCAAATGCCTCTCCCTCAGCAGGGATTAACTCTAGACCTTCTTGTTTAGTTGCATCAATCAAAGTTTTGTAAACCATTTCAATCCCTTTATAAAGAGAAACAGCATCATCAGAACTTACTTCCACCTGTAACGCACGGTCTAAATTGTCGATAACCGGCAAAAGTTCTGTCAGCAACTTTTGAGCTCGATATTTTTCAGCCGCTTCGCGATCTAACTGGGAACGACGACGCATATTGTCGAAGTCTGCACGAAGGCGTAAATAACGACTTTCTTCTTCTTGCAGTTTTGCTTCAAGCTCAGCAACTTTAACATTTAATTGCTCTTCAACAGATAGTTCTACCTGCTCTTCAGTTTCTATGCTATTCATTGCTTCTTCGTTTGTTTGGTTATTTACTTCTTCAAGATTTTCTTTATTTTCCGTAGTTTCAGACAAGAATGTTTCCTCCTTATAACCCATCATTTACTTTATTTGATAGTGCACTTGAAAGTCCACTTCGCATCACATCAAGCAGCGACACAACCCGTTGATAATCCATTCTTTTAGGACCAATTATGGCGATGGACCCTTCTTGATCATTACCTACGGAGTATGAAGCTGTAATTACACTTAAATCATCCATAACAATATGATTATTTTCGGAACCAATACGAATATGGATACCCGTGTCTTCAGGATGGAACAAAGAAATCACTTGACTTTCCTTTTCCATCATTTCCATGAGTGCCCGAACTTTATTTAAATCGTGGAACTCTGGTTGATTTAACATGTTGGTTTTTCCACCAAAATAAATTTTCCCTTCATTTTGGAAGGTTGCAACATTCCTCAGTGATTGGATAAAGGAATCCGCAGTGTTTACATGTTGCCTCAAAACATAAAAAGTTTCTAATTCAAGTCTACTTTGTAGCTCTAATAATGAAACACCCACTAAACGTTCATTTAGAATATTGACCGTCTTTTCAATATCTGAAGGAACAAATCCTTGCGGGAGTGTAATTGTTCGATTTTCAACATGTCCGTTATCAGTAACAATAATTGCCACTGCAGTTTGTTCAGAAAGAGGGACAATCTGAAATCTTTTTACGCGATGTTTACCTACATTAGGTCCAAGTAAAATCGTTGTGTAGGAAGTTAAATCAGACAAAATGTTAGCAGATTCACGAATTACTTGTTCCATCTCTACAATTTGATTTTTATAAATAGATTGAAATAAGCCAATTTCTCGGTTAGACATGGAGATCGGTTGCAATAAATGATCTACATAAAATCGATAACCCTTCTCAGATGGTACACGACCTGAAGATGTATGCGTTTTTTCTATAAACCCAAGTTCTTCTAAATCGGCCATCTCATTTCGGATTGTCGCTGGACTAGATGTAATCCAATCTTTCTTTGAAATTTGGCGTGATCCTACTGGTTGAGCTGAAGTAACAAAATCATCAACGATTACTTGCAATATTTGTAATTGTCGATTCGTTAACATTGTCATCACCTCTGTTAGCACTCATTAATAAGGAGTGCTAATACTATTATTAAATTATCAAATCTCTAATATGATGTCAACGGAATCGCTCTATTCTCCAATTAAAAATTGTTGAAATATTTCATTCCCAACAAAGCGACCCTTTCGACTTAATTTTATGCCTTTTTCATCTTCAACTATCAAGCCATCTTTAACAAAAGCAGTTATTTGTTTTTCATAAAGCTCTTTCATCGAAATGCCAAGCTTAGTTTCAAATTCCTTAAATAATACCCCTTCATTTTTTCTCAAACCTAAAAACATTTGTTCTTCACATTTTTCTTCAAACGTTACTTCATGTTTATGAAGAATAGGTTGTTCACTAATTTTGATTGTTTCAATATATTTTTTTATTGGCCCATGATTCGAATAGCGATTTCCTAAGAGATAACCATGCGCACCGGCACCAAAACCAGCATACTCATCGTTATCCCAATAAATTTTATTATGTGTTGATATATGGCCATCTATCGCAAAATTGCTTATTTCGTATTGTTTCTTTTCTTTTTCTTCCATTCGTCGCATTAATAAGTCATACATATCGGCCTCTAGGTCTTCTGTAGGCAAGCTTAGCTTTCCTTTCGCGTACTGAATATAAAAAATGGTTTTTGGTTCAACAATTAAAGAATACGCTGAGTAGTGTGGAAGATTTAGCTCCAATGCTTTTTCTAGAGTATCTTCCCATTGCTCCATTGATTGGCCAGGTAAACCATACATTAAATCAATGCTTATGTTGTCAAAGCCAACCTTTTTGGCTTGTCTAATGGTTTCAAATACATGCTCGTTTGAATGTGTGCGCCCAATTTTTTCAAGAAGCTTTTGGTCAAAGGATTGAACGCCCATACTTAATCGATTCACCCCGCCATGTATCATAGCCTCCAACTTATCAACTGATAATTCGTCGGGATTTGCTTCTGAACTAAATTCAACAAGCTGCTTTGTTGGAAGCAAGGTATTTATATGATGTAATAGTCTTGCAATTTGATCTGCTGAAAGTGCAGTTGGAGTCCCTCCGCCAAGATAGATAGTTTCAATGTTTTGAAATTGTTCTGGTGTTTTCCTAACAGCCATTTCTATCTCCTTGCCAACTGCTTCTATATATTCATCCACTGGTTGGTTTTTAAAAAATACTTTATTGAAATCGCAATAATTACAAATTTGATGACAGAAAGGAATATGTATGTAAACACCTCGAGCCATTAAAAATCCCTTCTTTCTCTAAGAAATATCATATCCTCTATTGTACTCTATCATAATAATAATTCAATTTTATGCTACTAAATCTATACAATAAAGGATTGCTCAATATATTCTTCAACAAAAAAAGAGATCTGAATACAATCAGACCTCAAAAAATTCAAATGGTAATATTCATTTGTTGTTTAAATAGATCTACAAACATTTCAAGTGTTGAGTAAGAAGAAAATCTAGTTGTAAAACTGCTTACTTCTTCTTTTGAATCAAAAGAAAATGCACCCATTTCCTTTGTAAACTCATATTTTCCATCTTGTAACGTGATTAAGTAAACACGTACCACTGGACGATATGGTCTATGCTTATCCAAATTGTCTCCCGCTAACAATAACCCTACTGAACTATCCTGTTCATTTACGATTGTTGTTAGTGCTACTAATCCATCATACTCAAACCATTCAGGAATTGCTACCTCTACTATATTATTATTCACCTATTATACATCTCCTTCGCTGTTTTTCATATGAAGCTAAAAAATTGATATAAATACCAATAAATAACAAATTAGAGCGGTTCAATTGGTTTTTATAGATAAATTGTACTAAAGGAATCACATTTCTAAAAGAGCAATATTTAAACAATTTTTTTTAACTTTTTGCAATATATGAAATAATGTTGCAATAAAAAACAGATTCTCTTTTGAAGTTAAATGATAATCAATAATATTGACATAACTTTCCATATGATAGCTACGTTTCTTCCACATGCACAAGAAAGCAGATGCGTATGATCATACAAAAAGCCAATTTGCATCACTATGGTGGCAAATCAGCTTTTTGTGTAGCCATAATCAATCAGTTCAAGATCTTGAGAATATTTCTTAGGCTTTAAACATTATTTCTTATTATTATCATCCATTTTCAGTACCGCCATAAACGCTTCTTGCGGGACTTCAACTGAACCTACTTGTTTCATACGTTTTTTACCTTCTTTTTGTTTATCAAGAAGTTTACGTTTACGTGAAATGTCGCCACCGTAACATTTTGCAAGTACATTTTTACGCATTGCTTTAATCGTAGAACGGGCAACGATTTTTTGACCGATTGCTGCTTGAATTGGTACTTCGAATTGCTGGCGCGGGATTAACTCTTTTAATTTTTCAACAATCACTTTACCACGCTCATATGCAAAGTCACGGTGTACGATAAAGCTTAATGCATCGACTTGCTCAGCATTTAATAGAATATCCATCTTCACCAGCTTAGATGGTTTGTAGCCAATTAACTCATAATCGAATGAAGCGTAGCCCTTCGTGTTTGATTTTAAGAAATCAAAGAAATCGTACACAATTTCAGATAACGGCATTTCATAAATTATACTTACACGACTCGTATCAATATAATCCATCGTCATGAAGTTTCCGCGTTTCAATTGGCAAAGCTCCATAACTGCCCCTACATAATCGTTTGGAACCATAATTGTTGCTTTTACATAAGGTTCCTCAATACGATCAATTTTTTGTGGATCAGGCATCATAGATGGGTTATCAACTTTTAAAAGCTCGCCGTCAGTTAAATGAACATCATAAATAACGGAAGGAGCTGTCGTTATTAAATCAATATTAAATTCACGTTCGATACGCTCTTGAATGATTTCCATATGAAGCAATCCTAAGAAACCACAACGGAAACCAAAACCTAATGCTTGAGAAGTTTCTGGTTCATACTGAAGCGCAGAATCATTCAATTCCAGTTTCTCCAGTGCTTCACGTAAATCGTTATATCTCGCAGTATCGATTGGGTAAAGACCGCAATATACCATTGGATTTAATTTGCGATATCCTTCTAGCGGTGCTTCAGCCGGACGATTGGCAAAAGTAACAGTATCCCCTACTCGTGTATCCCCAACATTTTTGATAGATGCTGTTAAGTACCCTACATCCCCTACAGTAAGCTCGGCTTGAGGTACCGATTTTGGTGTATGAACGCCAACTTCAATCACTTCAAACTCGGCTCCAGTTGCCATCATGCGAATTTTATCCCCAGGTTTGACTGTACCATTTACAATCCGAATGGAAATAATGACCCCTTTATATGCATCGTATACAGAATCAAAAATTAACGCTTGAAGAGGAGCTTCGGAATCCCCAGTAGGAGCAGGTACCTTTTCCACAATTTGCTCTAATATATCTTCAATGCCTATCCCAGCTTTTGCTGAAGCAAGAACAGCTTCCGAGGCATCCAGTCCAATTACATCCTCAACCTCCGCGCGTACTCGTTCAGGATCAGCAGCAGGCAAATCGATTTTATTAATAACCGGTAAAATTTCCAGATCATTATCAAGGGCTAAATATACATTGGCAAGAGTTTGTGCTTCGATTCCCTGTGCTGCATCTACAACTAAAATAGCCCCTTCACAAGCTGCTAAACTTCGTGAAACTTCATATGTAAAATCGACGTGACCGGGTGTGTCGATTAAATGGAATGTGTAGGTTTCACCGTCTTTAGCTACATATTTTAACTGAACTGCATTTAATTTAATCGTTATTCCTCGTTCACGTTCTAAATCCATGGAATCCAACAATTGAGCTTTCATCTCACGTGCAGTGATGGATTTTGTTGTTTCTAAGATACGGTCAGCTAATGTAGATTTTCCGTGATCGATATGGGCAATAATAGAAAAATTCCTTATGTTTTGTTGTCGCTTTAATCGTTCTTCTCGATTCATGTCGTGTCCACTCCTAATCAAATACGCCTCCTACGCATTATTTCCGCTCATCGCGCGGAAATAACCAAAGATGGGTGGACTCTATCGAAAAGTCCCGATTCTTTGGAATACGCTGGAGGCATTAACCTTTATCAGTCAGTTGTACCTACTGATTGCTTGGTAACCTGTTATAGTCTCGATATACAATTCCTTCAAAAAAAGGCTAAACTAACTTGAATTATAGCAGTGACACAACAACTTTAGCAATGATGTAGTGAGAAAAAACGCAAAATATTATGATTGATTCACATCAAAAATTTTAATTTTTAGGCATTTCCTTCTTGATTTACGTAGGTTTTGGCAATCGCTTGTGCAAGTACCGCGATTGTTCGATATACCTCATCCTCTGTATTATCGATTCCGCCAATTTCAATTAACAATAAATTACTAGCTAAATCCTGATTGTAAACTCCATCAACCCCATCTCCAGACTTTTCAATAATCCCTCTTGAAATATTGGGGACAATTTTGTTTAAAGCCTGACTTAAAGAGTTGGCATGAGATAAATTCGTCTTATAATTTGGGTTTTCTGCCCCAATAACAAATGCAGTTTTAGCATAACCCACATTCTTATGTGAAACAGTAGACTTTTTATGACCTGTAGCATCGCGATGAATATCTAAAATCAGGTCATACTCGTTTTTCTTTAACTCTTGATTAATAAATGTACGTGCTGTGGAATAAGAAGAAGACATTGTTTTCCCCTGTTTCACGGTTTCAGCCATAATATCTACATCAAGAGTCGTTGCGTTTAAACCATTTAGTTTAAAGTAATCTTCCATTACCTGTGACATTGATAGCAAATTCGCTTGGTCATCGTACACAGCAACGGTTCCTGTTTGACTTTGAACGAACGGTTTATACGTTTCTTGAGAATGTGTGAAAACAAACAATACATCAAATGAATTCATTGCCGGTTTTACATCTGTTACGCTATCTTCTGTTGCAATTACTTCTGTTGGTGTCACTTCTGTTGCTGTTGCTTCTTCAGAATTCTTCTCTGACTGTACATTGGTCGATGCAAAGACTACTTGCTTTTCTTCAGCAATAGGAGGCTCATATTTTTCGTTGTTCGGAAAAGGCAATAGTCCTGTGATGATTGGTAACATAAAAAAGAAGACTAGAAAAACAGATAGAACTTTAAATTTTTTTAACATGACATCCTCTCCTTCCACTACAATATGGAGGAGGATGTCCTTTTAGAACTATTTCACTTTGTGTTCCATCCAATTAAAAAGACATTTACTGATCAGGATTGAATATTTTGTAATCCACACATCCACTTCTTTTGGCGTTACGATTAATCTTTCAGGATGGGAAGCAAATGCCTCTTCAAATAATTGAAGTCGATCTTCGTTGGACCATGTCGACCATTCTCCGAAAATCGGTTTGATTAAATTTAAGTCGACTCTCTGATTAGGATCCGGTGTATAAGATGAAACAGAAAGTTTGCCAGAAGGCTTCCCTTTTTCTTCAATCTTTGCCGCAATCGAACGGAATACGTTATCAATCGCATCAGCTATAATAACTGTTGCATCCACAACCGTTGGCACACCGATTGCCGTTACAGGTACACCCATTACTTCCTTAGACACTTCCGTACGCTGATTTCCAACACCCGAACCGGGATGAATCCCTGTATTAGTAATTTGAATTGTTTTACATAAACGCGAGCTTCCTCTCGTTGCTAATGCATCAATTACTAATACTAAAGATGGTTTAATACGCTCAGTAAGAGCTCGGATAAAATCACTTGTTTCAAAACCAGTCTGACCAGTTACGCCGGGTGCGTACATAATAAAATGATCACTTGGATTTTCGGATTGTTCATTTTGCATCGAGTCAATCGCAAAAGGACCAATTGCATCAGGTGTAATCGTTTTATTCCCTAACCCGATTACAAGAACCTTACTGTCCTTCGTAATCTCTATATCTTTATGAATATCATCAAGATATTTTGTAAACGTCTTTTCCAACTGTTCAAAACCATTCGAATCATCGATGGTTAACGTCGGGACAGAAAGCGTTATATATGTTCCTTCCTTTTTTCCGATTTGTTCTTGTCCATGCTCATCTACAACTACTTTCGTGACTTTTACTCGACCTTCGTTAAATTCATCAATATTAACGCCACTTGTTTGATCTAACCTATTTTTCTGCTGCTTGGTCTGATGCTCTACTACTTCTGCTGATTCATCAATTAAATCGGTTCTGCTCCAATTTACTTCTATCATTAATAATCACCTCTTTTATATGTTGGACAAACTGTCAAGTAAATATTCTTTGCATTTAACTATTGCAATTAACTCCGTGGTTTGGTAGAATGATTTTTGTTGTATTGACAAACGAAATTAGTGAGAAGATAACTCATCTCGTCCCTTATTTAGGAGGTGAAAGATATGCCAAACATTAAATCTGCAATTAAACGTGTTAAAGTTGCTGAAAAAGCTAATGCAGCTAACGCTCAAGCAAAATCAGCTATGCGTACTACAGTTAAAAAAGCTGAACAAGCACTTGCTAACAATGCTGAAAACGCTAATGAATTATTAGTAGCAGCTAGCAAAGCACTTGATTCTGCAGCTTCAAAAGGTCTTATCCATAAAAATGCTGCAGCTCGTAAAAAATCACGTTTAGCTAAAAAAGCTAACTAATTCATTAAGAGGTTTTCCAAAATCATAACTTTTATGATTTGGAAAACCTCTTTTTCGTTGCCTATTAATAAATAATAGATTTCAGTTCTCATTTTGCTTATATTCTTTTAACCCGCAAAAAAACTACCTAGAGACATCCTCTAGATAGTTTATTTTAAAAGATTAAATATTTGGCATATTGCTTCCAGTCAAGTTCCTGTAAAGCGGCTTTACTTGGAATTTCAAAGGGCATTGGGAAGAATGCATTTGATAACTCATCTTTTACATAATCATGAAAGATGATTTGCTCATTCGCTAAATTACTTGTTAAAATCGTTTCTCCCTTATCCTCGAAGGCAACATCGACTTCATTCGTTCGAATTTTGCCATCCTCACCTATTGAATAAATATAATGTACTTCAGTTGTTTCTGTTTCACTAGTGAATTCTTTTGTAACAAGCCAATCTTTATTAACTCTTAGTGCATTCGAAGCTTCGTTAATAATAATTTTAGCATTTGTTAAACTAGCGTAAGGCTTGTTTGATATTGCCTCATCTAAATTTATTCTCACCTCGAATGAGAGTGGTTCCGGCATCTCAACTACTTTTTCCATTTCATTATACCAAAGTGAATTTGTCGCTGGAATCGTCTGCTTCTCTACTACAATACCTAATAATTCTTCCTCATTCACTACCAAACTACTAGTATCTTCACTATTTGTTAAACTCTCAGATTGTGCATCCTTTTCAACGAGCGATTGATGGAGTTCAACAGATTGATTTTCCGCAACCTGCTCCCACTCCTGCTCAGATACATATGTTATTAAATCTTTCTTATCTGTATAAATAATAAATGAAATCGTTCCGTTATCCTCAATAACATCTCCAATAACCCCGTCGCTGGGACTTGAAAGAACATTTGAAAAACTAAGTTCAGAGATTCGATCAGATAATATTGCTATATTTCTTTCGACCTCCGCAATTTCTTTTTCAATTGTTGCAATTGCTTCTAAAGAAGTTCCTTGTGTAACTTCTGTTGCCACGGTTACAGATAATTCATCATCAATTTGTTCTGAATCAATAGTTGTCAGAGGATCTTCAACATTTTGTGCCTCTAATCGTCTCAGAATGCCTTCTAGGGCCGTTAACTCACTCTCGTATGCATTTACTTCAGATTGAAGATTGGACTGTTCCTGCGCAGCTTCTTCCGTTTTATACGATGCAATCTCCTCATTCATACTGATTTTTTGTCCAGGCCGAACAGAAATCTGTGATAGAGCATTTGCATCTGCTGTGATTCGAATTTCTTCTTGTGGAACGATCATTGCCTCTTTTTCTAAATAGGCTCTTTGCTGCTCTAAGGCTACTCTTTCATAATCGGCAATATAATAAGAGCGCGCAATTTTACTATCCTTTTTAAAAACAATCATGCAATTCACTATAATTAAGGCTAACAAGAATAGACTACCTATTCCAATCCAAACTTTTCTATTCCGTTTCATAAACCTACCACCTTAGAAATATAATCATAGAGAGGTAATATACTAATTGCAGCTGTTACTAGAGCAAAGAAGATCTGAACTGCAATAATCTTCGCTAATAATAGGCCTTTACCGTCCTCTTCCCATTTCGATAAAAAAATATATTGAATGAAAATGGTAGCAGCTGTTGCAATCGTAAGTTGATTAAAAAAGAAAATGACAAAGCTATCATCTGTTAAATATGTACTAACCGGTCCTAATGACAAAAATGAAATTGCTGTCGTGAACCCTGACATGGAGAATACCAAGAAAACAATGACCTTTTCTACTAAAATACTTGCAATAACAAATAATTGGATCTTTGAAATTGCTTTGAATGAATGGTCAGTAAGGATTGAAAGACATAATGAGATGAAATAGTAATGGAAAACAAAAAATAATAACCCCTTTATCGCTGCCCCTATCACCGATAGATATCGGCTTACAATATACTCTTCTTCTAAGTTAGCGGCAAAAAGGTGAGTCAAATTTTCTGTACCCATGCCCCAAATACCTCTTACCACGAAAAAGAGAACGGTTAAACCAAGAAGCACATAAAAACGATAACGATATCCTTTTATATGATAATCCTGTTCTTGATTATCTAGTGCAAATGCTAATTTACTAGGATTTAAAAGAGAATGCCAAAATCTAAATTGATAGTCCATAAGAAGTCCTTTCTTTCTAGAAAATATATGTTTTAATTAATATAACAGATATTGTAAATAGTTTTAAATGGTAAGTAAAAAATACTCCAATAGATTTATAAAGCTTTTAAGAGAAACATTTCTAAATACCTTTCCCGATTACCGCTGACCGACTTTAATTTCAAATCAACTTCCGATAAGTTTTTTAACGCTTTTAATAACCTTTCCTCATTTGGGCGGTCTCTATTTTCTAACATTAGCTTCACTCGATATGGATGAATTTTCAATTGTTTAGCAATTTGGTTTGGATGATAACCTTTTTTTTGCAAATAATAAACATTATTCATAGTACGTATATTCGAGGCTAACAGTCCAACTAACATGATGGGCTCTTCCTTTTGTCTGAGTAAATCATGATAAATTTGAAGAGCTTCGGATACGTTTTTCGACAAATATGCATTCAGCATTTTAAAGGCATCATGCTCCAATGTTTTTGCGACCAACTCTTCAACTAAATAACCAGTAATTTGTTTTTCTTCGCCTAAATATAAAGCAATTTTCTCAATTTCAATTTGTAGTTGCAGCATATTCGCTCCAACCATTTCCACCAACTTATCTACAGCATCATCTGCTATATTTTTTTCGAAATGTTTGACTTCACTCCGAACCCAAGTTGCCAAATCATTTTCTTTCGGTGGCTCAGCATGAAGAAGAGTACTTTTTTCTTTCATTGCTTTTGTAATTTTTTTGCGTTCATCCAATTTTTCATATGGCGCTATAAATACTGTGACACAAAAATCAGATGGATGGGCCAACCAGTTTTCAAGCCGTTTTAAATCGTGATCTATTTTTTCTTTCCCTTTTTCACTTGCTTTTAAAAACGAAGCATTTTTTGCGATAACTAATTTTCTTTCGGAAAAAAATGGAAATGTATCAGCTTCATCAATTACTAAATCAACAGGCGATTCTTCCATATCAAAAGTCATCACTTCAGCCTCTTCCGCTGTATTTAGTCCTTCTTTGATTCTTTTGATTGTTTCATCGACAAAATAAGATTCTTCTCCATAAATACAATATACAGGAGCAATTTGCCCATTTTTTATCTCTTTCCAAACTTTCGTAAACATATTGCTTCCTCCTAACTCTTGACGTAACTATAAGTATACACTTTTTTATTTTCTATTATCTATGTATAAAAATTTTCAATAAGACAAAAGGTAGTTAGTAGAAATTGATTTATTGGATATAGCTTTTTGTCATATATTCACTTATAATTGATGATGAGTAGGAGGGATAAGTATGTCATCACATGATGAAAACGTTGTAACACACAATCCTTTTGAAGGAAAAAATGGCGCATCTATGCGTAACCAAGCAATTGATGCTGGTGTAGGATTTGGCGTTTCATTCGTATTTTTTGCAATTATGTTTATTATCGCAATCATTGTTGATGTAGCGGCATAATCAGCGCTACTGCGAAAAGGGGAACTTCAAGATGTACTTGAAGCTCCCCTTTTTGATGTTCATTTCTGATTACTTGTCTTAATTTTGATTAATTCACCATCGACCCGCAATTCAATCGTACCTGCTTCCCCTGTGTTGAACGTAGGTAAACCCAGATCCTGAAATCGTTGTACTACTTCCTGATGAGGATGTCCATATCGGTTGTCCTTTCCCGCGCTAAAAATTGTAATAGCAGGCTTTAATCTTTCTAGAAAGACTTCACTACTAGAAGTTTTACTTCCGTGATGCCCCGCCTTCAAAACATCGATATGCGCTAGGGAAGGATATTGCTGAATAATTGACTCTTCCCCCGCTTTCTCCACATCACCCATGAAAAGCCCTTCAAACTTACCCTTTTCAAAATACATGACAAGTGAATCATTGTTCCCTTCATATTTCTGTTCGTTCGGCCAAAGGTAAGTAAATGAAATATCTGCTGTTTGCCAGGAAACATTCGCAATCTGTTCTATTATCGGTATTCTCTGTTGTTTCGCTTCAAGTAACAGTTCATTCATTACACCTTTTTTATATGAGCCTGGTGTAATGTGTATTTCCCCAACTCGGACTTCCTGTACTATTTCTTCTGCACCTTCGACATGATCACTATCGGCATGAGTCAGAATGAGTTTATCGATTTTCCGAATCCCCTTCCCCTTTAAAAAAGGCACTACAATGTCCCTTCCTACTTCATATTGGTTTGTGCTCTTCTTCCATTCTTCCTGGTTAAATCTTAAAACTCCACCAGTATCAATCAAATAAACCTCCTCCCTAAAGGGAAGTTCAACGACAATACAATCCCCTTGTCCTACATTGATAAAGGTAATTATTAAATCATTAGTCAGCTTCCCGCTAAAATGGACGCAAAATGCCGGCAAAATCATTACAGCAATAATTTTCAAAAGTTTACCTCTCATATCCAAGATATAAAATGTCGCAAAAACACTAACATAAGCAACAACAATTAAAAGTATTTTTGGCTTACCAGGATTCCACATTTGATAAGGTATTCCCTTTAACAATTCAATAAAAGTTGTAAGGAAGCTTCTTAAGGGTTCATAGAATAGAAACAATAGATTGGCTATTGAACCAGCAAAATATGTTGCTGCTAATAATAGGATATTGATAGGCAAGATGATAAAAGAGAAGAGTGGAACAAAGAATATATTTACCAGTAGGGATGATAGACTTAACTCATAGAAATGGACTAATAGAAGAGGATAAACAAGTAGCTGAGATACGAAGGTTATGAGGAATGATTGTACAATCCACGAGGAAGAGCGACTAATAAATTGACCGGAGTAAATAAGGCTTGCTGTAGCTAAATAGGATAATTGAAATCCAATTTGAAAAACAGACCAGGGTTCTAAACATACAAAAAATATAAAACTAATGGAGAGGGCATCATCCGCTGCCATTTTTCCTTTTAAACGACTAATCATCACCAGTTCAACAACTAATACTGCACGCCAAACAGAAGGAGCACCGCCAGCTAAAATAGCATAAATCGGTAATATCACTAAAAGAACAATAGATGCAAATTCCCTTCTAACCCCTAGTCTCAAAAGTCCTTGATAAAAAATAAACGCTACAATTGCTATATGAAGTCCCGAAATTGCAAACAGATGGGTGATGCCCAATTTCTGATATGCTCTAGTCATTTCTTCGTCGACATTTTCCTGCAACCCAATAATCAGGGCTTGTGCTTCAGCGACGAGAGATGGCGGAAAGGTTTTCTCAATGTGTTGTTTAACATTAAATCGTTGCATAGCTATTCTTTGATGAATACTTTCATTTCTTCCGGCAAATTCCCAGTTGGCTATCTCAACAATGCCTAAAGAACCCTTACTTTTTAAATATCCCTCCATACTAAAGGCATAATCATGATTTGGTTTAGTGGGTTCTACTATCTCTCCCCTCACTAAGTAACGACTACCAACTAATGCTTTCTGCTGGTAAGTAAGCTTTTCCTTTTCGGAACTAAATTTATAGACAACATATACATTTCTACCTTGAGAATCCTTCATAAATCCGCGCAATTTATCGCCATTTATTTTATATTCATCCGTCCAGGTTAAATGAGATGGCAGGAGGAGTGGTTCAGCAAATTCTTGAAGCAAGTGAGTAAAATAAGTGAAGGTAATTAAAGTGGTAAGAGTAATTCCAACTAAATGAAGCATATGCATTTTTTTTAAAAAAAGAAATAGAGAATACGGCACCAATAAGAACAATAACCTCACCGATTCGTGGGCTGCAATAGAAGCAACCAGAATCGATAAGGCATAAAAAATCCATTTATGCTTGAACGATGTCAAATAATTCTTTCACCTTCTCTTCAAATGGTTGCAGCACTTCTTTGGAAGCACCAAGATTTCTTAAATTGTCTAGCATGTCTATTGCTAGCGCAAGCTTTTGATCATGTAAAAAGTCGATCTTTGATTCATCAAAAGGAATTTGTACAACATTGACATCTGCCTTCTGAAACAATTCTAAAGCATATTCACTATTTTTATAGTCATTTGCGTAATATAAGTTTTTGATCCCTGCTTGAATAATTGTTTTTGAGCAAGGCAAACAAGGAAAATGTGTCACATAAATATCTGCACCGTTTGCTGGCGTACCATATTTTGCACATTGCAATAATGCATTTGTTTCAGCATGAACTGTTCGAACACAATGATTATCCACCACATAGCAGCCATCTTCAATACAATGCTCGTCACCCGAAATCGAGCCATTATAGCCACCCGCAATAATTCTCTTCTCTCGAACTATTGTTGCGCCCACCGCTAATCTAGTACATGTACTTCTAAGGGCCAATAAATGGCTTTGTGCCATAAAAAATTGATCCCATGTAATTCGCTCCATATGATTACCTCCAAACTATCTTAGTACTAGTTTAGATGGAAAAGATCGTTTATGCAATGTGGGATATAATTTGTACATTCTTACTTAGCGACGATAAACTCTTTTAATTTCTCAAAGGTTTTATCACCTATACCCGTAACATTTTTTAGATCCTCGATGGTTTGATACGGTCCACTTTCCTCACGATAGGCGATTATTGCTTGAGCTTTTGAAGCACCAATTCCAGGCAGGGTCGTTAATGTTGCTTCATCGGCACTATTCAAATCAACCTTATCAGTTTGAGGATTAGTTGTTGAGGCGGGAGAACTTGTTATTTGTCCACTTACTGGATTTTGCTCTATTTCCTCGCCTGTCTTCGGTATATAGATCACCATCTCATCCTGCAGCTTCTGTGCATGATTAACAGCTAAGGATTGTGCTTCTTCTGTATAACCACCTGCCCTTTCAATTGCATCGATAACTCGATCTTCTGTTGTTAACTCGTAAACACCTGGTGATTGTACTGCACCTTTTACATCAATCATAATCTTTTCGACAATTGGTTCATCAATTGACTCTGATGGAGCTTCCCTATTGGCTTCTTCGTTTTGTTCTTGTGGAATTGTTGTAATTGTAAGGGCTTCTTCTTGGTCTGAAGATTCTTGCTGGAGAAAAACATAAAGTAGAATTATACAAACAATGCCGGGGAATAGCATTATTCGTCCATACTTTTTAAAAACTGGCTGAATAATAAAAACACCTCTCTAAAGAGGTAAATCATATGGAGTATATGTATAATATACATAATTTACCTTCTTTTGAAAAGTGTCTAAATTGTATTATTTAATTGCACGAATAAAAATTCGTTCACTTTCTTGGGTTGGACTTTCATCTGTCCAGTCTGCAGTTACTGCTACATCGGTATAACCAATTTCCTTTAACCATTTTACATATAGGTCAGCAGGGAATGTTCTTTGAAAGTGTTCTTCTTCGAACCGTTCAAATAATCCACTTGTTTCTTCTTTCACGAAGAAGGTCATTTGGTGAAAAATCGAATGTTCAAATTCACCCGGTTCGGTATACCAGATGTAAGTAACCTCTCCATCATCGTAGGTAAAGGGACTTTCCATAAATATATGATCCATTTTAAATAAAGAGTGAACATCAAAAAATAATTGACCACCGTCACGTAAAGAATCGTAAATTCTCTTCAATGTTTCAATCACTGCATCTGATTTTGCTAAGTAGTTAATGGAATCAATTGGAATGGTTACAACATCTAAATCGGTGAAACCTTCTAATTCATCCATAGACATCATAAACAACGGAATTGTAACACCATTTGCTTGCATACGCTCATATGCAACGGTTAACATATCCTCGGATAGATCAATTCCACTTACTTCATATCCTTCTTGATGAAAGCAAAGAGAAAGAGTTCCAGTTCCACAGCCAACATCCAACAATTTAGGATATTGCTCATTAGGAGCATGTTTTTTTACCCAATTCACATATTGGCCATATGGAATATCCTGCATTAATTCATCGTACACTATTGCAAATCTTTCATAGCTTGAATTCATCATTCTACTGTTGGTAGATCAAGGTGAGGAGCATCTCCCCAAAGACGTTCTAAATTATAAAATGCACGTTCATCTTTATGGAAAATGTGTACGACAACATCTCCAAGGTCAACTAAAATCCAACGAGCAGAGTCAAATCCCTCAATTCGTTTTACCTCATAGCCATTTTCTTGTGCTTTTTCCTGTACTTCTCGTGCAATTGCTTGTGCTTGTCGGTCAGAATTACCGTTACAGATTAAAAAATAATCAGCTAGTAAAGAGATATTTTCCATATTTAATACAACGATATCTTCTGCCCTTTTATCATCTAAAGCTTTGTAAGCAATTTCTAATAGGGTTTGAGTCATTCTTTCACTTTTCCTCTCTGTTTAACGCTTAAGCGTTTCTTGAAATAACATCATTAAAGCATTCAATCGATACGGGATAAATTTGTTGTTCCGTTTGTACCAAGAATCGAATTGAATGACTAATACATGCTTTCATTGCTAGATCCAAATCTTCTTCTGCCATTTTTCGAAGCTTTTCCACCCCGTCAAATTTTCGGTTTGGTTCGATCATATCTGCTATAAAAATAATTTTTTCTAATTTTGTCATACCCGCTCTACCGGTTGTATGGAAACGAATTGCATTTAAGATAGCATCGTTTTTAATATTAAATTCAGTCTCTGCTATCCATGCCCCTACTGGACCATGTAAAATTTCAGAGCCCCACTCCACAAGCCGCAAGTCAAGACCGTTGTCTTTCACAATAGTACGCATCCAATCTTCATCAGCGTACTTTGCAATATCGTGTAAGATAGCAGCTGTTTCAGCTGCAGTACAATCTTCACCATACTTACTAGCTAAGTGAACTGCAGTTTCCATTACACCAATAGTATGAATATATCTTTTTTCAGGCATACGTGGTTTTATTGCCGATAAATACTTATCGCGTTCCATATAGACCTTCCTTTCGAATATAGCTTTCCACACCGTCGGGCAATAAAAACTCCAGAGTGCCGCCTGTTTTCAATCGTCTTCTAATGAATGTGGAAGATAAATCAATTTCAGGAGCCTCCACTATTTTCACATCGTATGGAGTAGATGATTTTGATCCAGGTCTTTTTAATCCAACGAACTGGACTAATTTGATTAATTCGTCAATCTTATACCAGTTATGAAGAGAATCAATCATATCCCCTCCGATGATAAAATAAAATTGAACATCTGGTTCTCGCTTCAACAGCTCTACCATCGTATAATACGTGTAAGATACTCCACCAAGCGCTAATTCAATTGATTCAATTTTGAAATGCTCATATGGGTTTGTAGCGATTTCCACCATTCGGAGGCGATTTTCCATGGATGCATCATCGACTAGTTGTTTATGTGGTGCAATTGCATTTGGCATAAACCGGACTTCATCAAGAGAAAGCGCATGAAACACTTCGTTTGCCATTATTAGATGTCCGATATGGGGTGGATTGAATGTTCCACCTAAAATGCCAACTTTTTTCATTGCCCACACACCTTATTTCTTGTCTACTTTTGGTAACACAATCTTTTTGTTATTTCTTGACTCTTTATATAAAACAACTGTTAATCCGATCAGCTGGACAAGTTCCGCATTAGTACCTTTTGCAAGAGCATTCGCAACATCATCTTTATCTTCTTCACAATTGTCTAAAATACGTACTTTGATCAATTCACGCGCTTCCAATACATCACGTAATTGACTAATCATTTGGTCGTTTACGCCACCCTTGCCTACTTGAAAAATTGGTGTTAAATGATGTGCTTCTGCACGTAGAAATCTTTTTTGTTTGCCTGTAAGCATAAAACTTAGTTTCCTCCTAAATTAACTGCTTAATTCTGCAGTTAACCTTTTTATCATGTTATTTGTGTTCGGATACTGTCCTAACCAATAGTTAAAAGCGATTGCTCCTTGGTGTACGAACATTCCTAGACCATTCACAATTTTGGCATTTTTCATTTGTGCCTCCAATAAAAATGGTGTCATTAATGGATTATACACAATATCAGCAGCAATTGCTCCTTCTTGTAACTTTTCAAGGGATAGCGGCAATTTAAATTCACTATTTGCAAGCCCTGCTGATGTGGATTGGATCAGAATGCCGAAATTGTCCAGTAATTGGTCTGCTTCCTTAATAGACAGTGCTCGACCTTCACCTAACTCATAAATGATCTCCTCTGCCTTTTCAACAGTACGATTTGTTATTGTTAGGTTGTGATAACCAAACTGTTTTAATGCAAAAGCAATGCCACGTGCCGCACCACCTGCACCTATTAATAACACTCCCTGATTTTTCTTGTCTTTCCCAATCACTTCTTCAAGAGAATGAACAAACCCTGCTCCATCTGTGTTATAGCCTTTCAGTCGTCCATCAGGAAGGTGGAGCACGGTATTGACAGCTCCCATTTTTTCAGCAAGAGGATCGAGTTCATCTAAATATGGAATGATGGTTTGTTTATGTGGTATCGTGACGTTCCATCCACTTGCCCCCAGTATTTTTAACGAAGCAACAGCATTTTCCAAGTCTTCACTTTTCACGTGAATCGGGATATATGCTGCATCAATATTCATTTCATTAAACCAAGTATTATGCATATTAGGGGATTTTGAATGGGCGATCGGATCCCCAATTACAGCAAACCATTTTTTCATTTCCAAAAACCTCTTCTTCCTTGAATAAACTAACTAAAAAACTTTGGATTTATATTAAGGATGGTCGAATAAAGACTTCTACCCCTTTAGGAGCGTGTGCTGCTACAACAACATTGGCATGCTGCACAGTAATCCATCCAAGACCTGAAATTACTACATCTGTTTTCGCCTCTTTAATGGCAAATTCGTGACGTACAAGTTCAGGGAGAAGATGGATATGCTCCTTCGACGGTGGTGAAAGGAGTTCCCCTTTATGCTCTTCATACAATGAGTCCGCTTTTTCAAGCTTTGTACGATGAATCGGCAAATCATTTGCAGCATAGATTGTAAAGGCAGAACGTTCACCCTTAACAAAATCAAAACGAGCAAGTGCACCAATAAATAAAGATTGCCCTTCATTTTGCTGATATACTTTAGGCTTAATTTCTTTTTTAGGGGTGATATATTTTAATTCACTTGAATCAATATGGTGGGCCATTTGGTGATGATTTATAATACCTGGTGTATCATAGATTGCCGCACCATCATCTAGTGGAATTTCAATCATGTCTAAGGTTGTTCCTGGGAAATGAGATGTTGTAATGACATTTCCTTCACCAGACGCTTGTTTAATAATTCGGTTGATAAAGGTAGATTTCCCGACGTTCGTACTACCAACCACGAATACATCCTTGCCATTACGGTGCATTTCAATAGCGTCTATTACTTCGCCCATACCCATGCCTTTATGTGCACTCACAAGGATCACATCAATTGGTTGTAGACCCAAGCTTTTCGCTTCACGTTTTAGCCAGTTAATCACTTTTTTCGGCTTTACTGATTTTGGTAATAAGTCTGCTTTATTGGCAACTAATAATACCGGATTTTTCCCAACAAATCGGTGAAGACCAGGCAACCAACTTCCGTTAAAGTCAAAAATATCAACAATTTTCACGATTAATCCTTGTTGTTCCCCAAGTCCATTTAAAATTCGCAAAAAGTCATCGTCCGTTAAACTAACAGGTTGAATTTCATTGTAATTTTTCAGACGAAAACATCTTTGGCAGATGACTTCCTCTTTTTCTAATGAAGATGGCGGTGCAAATCCTAATTCCTTTGGATTTTCTGTTTGTATTATTACTCCACAGCCAATACAGCTATGATTTTCATTCATTACTGTTCCTCCCACGTTTTAATTCCTTTACGTTTAAGCGAATTAAACACACGTCGTTCTATAAATCGATTAAAAAGCGTTACAAGACCATCCGACTCCGCAACAGGTCGAACTAAAATTGTATATAATTTCAAACGATTAGCACCCATGATATCTGTTAATAATTGGTCACCAACCATTGCGACTTCATTACTTTTCAAACGTATTTCTTTCATTGCAGCATAATATGCTGCTCCTAATGGTTTTTTTGCACGATAAATAAACGGGATTCCAAGTGGTTCCGCAAATCGTTTCACCCGTTCCTGGTTGTTATTCGATGCAATAATAATACGAATACCTGCATCTTGCATTAATTTCATCCAGGTAGCTATTTCTTCCGTAGCGTCCGGCCTGTCCCACTCGATTAAAGTATTATCCAGGTCTGTAATAATTCCTTTAATTCCTAAGGCAGCTAATTTTTCTGGTGTAATTTCAAATACAGTTGTTACAAACTCTCTCGGCAATAAAAAATTGTACAAAGCCTTGACTCCTTCAAAATTTTATATGATACCTTTAATTTTTGGAGGATGGTTCCTCGGTTAGTAAAGATTCTCATTAAACAATTATAACATAATTGCGATAGGTTCTCCCATCTTCACATTATGCCCTTTTTTAATATTTTCAGCAAAGGTAATAATGTCTTCTTCAAACAACATGACAACTGTTGAACCAAAGCCAAAAAATCCAATCTCCTCACCTTTCTTCCAAGATGTCGAGACATTTGTTAAAGTAATTGAGTTCACAAACATTGCTCCTACTTTAACAAGGGTAACATGTTTATTTTCTGGAAATTGCAATTCACTAATCATTCGATAGTTTTTGCTAATTGGCTTTTTGCCGTAAGTTAAACCTAACTGATTTACAGGGTAGGATTTATTCCCAAGTATATATTGGCGAATCACTGTCCCATCTATCGGACTATGAATACGATGATAGTTCGCTGGACTTAAATAAAAAACAATATATTTCCCATTTTTATATTTATTTATAACTTGTTCATTCCCTAACAAATCCAAAAGTGTATAAGGCTTTCCTTTTACTGTAAATATGGCATCTTCGTCTATCCGACCAAAAGATTCAATTTTTGCGTCAACAGGACTGACGAATATATCCTTAGCTGGATTCACTGGCCTTACTTCTTCTTTTAACTGCCTTGTGAAGAAATCTTGTAAACTTGTAAAACTATTTATTTCACGTGAAACTTCAGTATGATCTATTTCGTATACTTTACTATAACGGCCGATCAGATTTTTGCTGATTGGTGATGTCACAAGTTTTTTAAGTAAGAACGAGCTGTATTTTCCATTCGTAAGTTCAATAAGTGATTGATAGACTTTTTCTTTCATAGTACCCCCAATAAATTCTGAATTTTATATGTAACTTTAAGGATTTTTTATTGACTTACAATTTATGCTGTTTCGAAGTATAATATATAAATATATTTAGCGCAAAGGAGTGTTTCCCCATGTTTATCATCCATATGGTGGATTCCACGATTAAAAAAATTAAATCGCACGCTGCTAATCTAATTACACTTTGTAATTTGTCTTTCGGTGGTGCCTCGATTATGGCAACATTAAATGAAGCATATAGTTATAGTGTTTTATTTATTTTTATTGCTGCTTTTCTAGATCGATATGATGGTAAGGTAGCAAGAAAATTTAATCAAGAATCGGAGCTTGGCAAACAATTGGACTCCATGGGTGATATTATATCATTCGGTGTAGCCCCCGCTCTATTGATGTATGAAATTATTTTA
Organism: Ureibacillus sp. GCM10028918; assembly: GCF_042666115.1. Classification (NCBI taxonomy): domain Bacteria; kingdom Bacillati; phylum Bacillota; class Bacilli; order Caryophanales; family Caryophanaceae; genus Ureibacillus; species Ureibacillus sp. GCM10028918. The sequence goes on along the minus strand of NZ_JBHTFK010000002.1, from coordinate 289,465 downwards.
GCCGATTTCGGTATGATTGGAATAATCTTCACTATTCTTTATATTGCATGTGGTGCATTCCGCTTAGCTCGCTTCAATATTTCGGAAGCTACAGGCTATTTTGTAGGATTACCTATTACTGCAGCAGGAACTTTTTTAACATTTTCTTATTTCCTAATCCCGGCAGTAGGTCCACAATTTTATTTATTTCTCTTCCCAATTCTCTCCATTCTAATGATATGTACATTAACATTAAAAAAGGTATAAACGATTCGATGCATCGATTCTGATTGCATCGTTTTTTTATACATGTTTTTTAATTTAATTGCCACTACTTCTCATTTTCCCATGAAGTTTATCATATAATGTCGAAAAAAGCAGAAAGGATGACGTGATTGAGCGGAATTTTTGCATCACTAATGCAGCTTTGGTTAGACATTCCGTCATTACTTGGTTATTTAAAGGGGCAGGCTTTTCATCGACCTTTTACCAAAGAAGAAGAAGCAAAAGCTATCGAACGCTTTATGGGAGGCGATGAACAAGCGCGTCTTGATTTAATCGAAAGAAATATGAGGCTTGTCGCACACGTCGTCAAGAAATTCCACCCTCAGCATGAGCAACTAGACGATTATATATCCATTGGGACTATAGGATTGATGAAAGCGGTTAGCAGCTATACACCCGATAAAAAGACCCGTTTAGCCACTTATGCTGCACGATGTATTGAAAATGAAATTTTAATGCATTTACGTGCTCAAAAAAAGGTACAAAAAGATGTATCGCTGTTTGAACCAATTGGTGTGGATAAGGAAGGACAATCTCTGCAAATTCGTGATTTATTACAGCTAGAAGAACAACCAGCCATCGATCAAATCGAACAAAAGGAAAGCTTTGAACAGCTGTATGCCTATTTAAATACTTTAGATGCTCGAGAACTTGAAATCATTGTATATCGTTATGGACTAAACAATAACGATCCGTTAACACAAAAGGAAATTGCAAAAAAACTTAAAATCTCAAGAAGTTATGTATCGCGTATCGAGAAGCGGGCACTGGTAAAGCTATATCAACAATTCAAGCATAATCAAGCTGAACGGGAAAATCGCAAGGCAGAAATCGAATCATCAAATTTAGACAATTAAAAAATGCTCATTAAGGTTAACTATAACCTTAATGAGCTTTCTTTTAATGATATGTTCTTTCTTTTGCTCCAGAATAAATAATAATTCCTAAAATCGCTGTGATAGCTACAGAACCTGCCATAAGCATTAACATAGCATAACCCTCCTAAACATTCATACTTCTATATTACTTTGATTTTTTCTCTTCGGTCAAGTTAGTTTTTTGAACAAAGGATGACGATTACAATTTTTCAATTGTTTTAAGTACAATTTCAGTGGAATGCTTTGCAGCAATAGGCAAGAATTCTTCAAAGCTAATGTTTGATTCTTTACCGGCAATATCCGATAATGCGCGAATCACAACAAATGGCGTTTTAAATTGGTAACATACTTGAGCAACAGCAGCGGCTTCCATCTCGACGGCTTTCATTTGCGGGAAATATTCTCTCACTTTTGCTACACGCTCTGGATCATTCATAAAAGAATCTCCAGAACAAATTAACCCTACACCATATTGATGCTCACCAATCTCTGAAACAGCTTTTTCAGCTAAGCTCAGCAAACGCTCATCAGCTTTGAAAGCAGCTGGTAATTGCGGCACTTGACCCATTTCATAATTAAAGATTGTAACATCCACATCGTGATGGCGGACTTCGTCGGAAATAACGACAGCACCCACCTCTAATGACGAATCATATCCACCAGCGGAACCTGTATTGATCACTACGTCCGGTTTGAACTCATAAAGTAATGCTGTAGTAGACATTGCAGCATTTACCTTTCCAATACCACTTTTCAGTAAGACAATCTCTTTGTCTTCGTATCTTCCTGTTGTATATTCACTATTTGCAATAGTAGTTACTTCAGTATCTGATAGAGCATTTCGTAGTAATTCTACTTCTTCTTCCATTGCTCCAATTACTGCAATTCTCATTCATATTCCTCCAATTCTTGACACACATATATTAAAGAATATATCCTTTACCGTCAAGGAGTGGGTTATCTTGTACCCACAGACTGATTTAGTTTCTCAACTTTCACAGGTTTCCAGCCTTCATTTTGTAACCATTCGATATATACACGATAATTTTCGGTTTTGTCGCTTGTTGAAACAACCGCTACCGAACTATCGGCACTTCCATTATTTTTAACAGACCAAAAAATAATATTATTTTCGTCTAATTGAACAGCTTGACGAAACGTTTCTAATTTTTCTTCATAATCTGGATGCCCTTTTTCGTATGCAGATACATGTTCGCCAACTTGTTTAGTTGGCGTTACTTTCCATTCCGGGTTAATCAAGACTTCTTCAACCATCGGATCGTTCGAAGCTTGAACAATAATTTCCGTATCCGAATTTGTTCCCTCTTGAGATTCTGACTCACCTGGCTCTAATTCTTCAGCTGATACCACATTTTTTTCAGCTTGCGTTTCTTCACTTTTAGTATCTTCTTTTACAGCGTTTTTATTTACATTTTGTTTTTCAACCGCTTCATTTGTGTTTTCTTTCTCACTCTCTTCATCATTGAAAATTGTGACTACATTTAAAACAATAAGTATTGAAACGATTGCAATAAGAATATTTAAGATTTTGTCCACTTTGTTTTTTTGTTTTCGCTGATCAAATCGTTTGTTTTCTGAACGCGTTAAAGATTCTTGTCCTTTAGACATAAATTGAATCCTCCTTTACCTCATTACCTTTATTGTATCAAGATTCCAAATGAAAGCCATTAATAAAGCACTTTTTAATAATCTTGTTATAATTTTAAAGTAAATGAAAAAGTCGACAAAATCTTTATATGATTTTGCCGACTTTGTTATTCAAGTATTATTAAAATTAGCACTTTCGATGTATGAATAAAGGAACCTTTTCATCATTGGAAGGAAATCAAATTCCTAACTTACAGGCTATGTATAAAGCCAAATGTAAAGGATACTAAGTAAGTTGTATTATTAATTAGCTGTTTTAATTGTGACAATACGTACTTCCATATCTCCACCTGGAGTTGTTAGTTTTACGATGTCATCTACTTTACGACCTAATAATGCTCTTGCAATTGGAGAATCATTTGAAATACGTCCTTCAAACGGATCTGCTTCAGCAGAACCCACGATTGTATATTCTTCTTCATCACCATCTGGAAGTTCAACAAAAGAAACTGTTTTACCTAGAGTAACAACGTCACTTGCACCAGATTCTTCTATAATTAATGCATTACGCAGCATTGACTCAATAGTCGTAATACGCCCTTCAACAAACCCTTGCTCTTCTTTCGCTGAATCATATTCAGAATTCTCCGATAAGTCTCCGAAGCTGCGAGCAATTTTAATGCGCTCTACTACTTCTTTGCGTTTCACTGTTTTTAAGTTTTCTAATTCTTCTTCTAATTTTTGTTTCCCCGCTAAGGTCATTGGGTATTGTTTTTCATTTGCCAAATTAGTTCACTCCTTAAATCTTCACGAAATTATACTTGAAACAATACTATACACACCTTGATAGAGAAAATGCAATCGTTTTCTCTGCAAGATGTAATAATAAAACCCGGTTAATAGTTAAGCATATGAGGTTTTGGGAATGATTAGAAGTCCCTATACCCACTTAACTAATAACCGAATTTGACTAGTAAACGTAATATTTGTATATACTAATTAATTCCAATACTCACTCATCATATTACACAATTGTTGTAGTTTCAAGAATTGTTTTAATTTTTGTTACCATTAAGTCAATCGCTACTTCATTTTCTCCACCTTCTGGGATAATGACATCTGCGTATCTTTTTGTTGGTTCAATAAATAAGTTATGCATTGGTCGAACGGCAGTTAGATATTGTTCGATTACAGAATCAATTGTTCTGCCTCGTTCTTTAATATCTCTTTCAATACGACGAATTATACGTAGATCTGAGTCGGTATCGACAAATAATTTAATATCCATTAAATCTCTTAACCGTTTGTCTTCCAAAACAAGGATACCTTCCAGGATAATTACATCCTTTGGATCCACGTGGATTACTTCATCGGCACGTGTATGATTTACATAATCATAGACTGGTTTATCGATAGCCTGTCTTTGTAATAATGTATTGATATGCTCCAATAATAAATCATTATCAAAAGCTAATGGATGGTCATAATTTGTTTTCAAACGTTCTTCAAATGTTAAATGACTTTGATTTTTATAATAGTAATCTTGTTCAATTACAACAACGGAATGCTCACGAAAGACATCATAGATGGCATGAGTCACGCTCGTTTTCCCTGAGCATGAACCGCCTGCAATCCCTATTACTAAAGGGCGCTTTTTGGACATTAAATATTCTCCTTTCGCATCATGTTGTAGCTGAACAACGGACGCGTACACTTAAATTTAATAATTTGCAATGGATGGTTGGCAACTTCCAGTTCATTCCCTTTTTCATCCCAAATTTGGCCAACTTCTAATTTAAAGGATTCTATATCAGGACCAAAAAATTCGACTGTATCACCTGGTTTAAAATAATTTCGCTGCTGTAAAGTAACCATCTGTGTTTCTTGGTCGTAATCAAGAACTAGACCTGCAAAATCCCATTTCAATTTAGAGGCATGCGTTCCGAACATTTGCTGTTCATAGCTTGGCTCTCCTTCAAAGAAACTTGATGCAGTGGCACGGTTTGCACAGCGATCTAATTCTTCAAGCCATTCTTTTTTAATCTGGAAATTCTCCGGGTCTGCACAATAAGCATCGATTACTTTACGGTAAACAGAAATAACAGTTGCTACATAATGAATTGATTTCATACGACCTTCAACTTTTAATGAATCGATACCAAGCTCAATCATATGGGGAATAGATTCGATCAGTTTCAAGTCTTTTGGACTCATGGCAAACGGTGCATCACCTTCGTTAAACATTGCTTTTTCCTCACCATCTACTTCTTCATACAAATCGTAATCCCAACGGCAAGACTGACAGCAACCACCACGGTTTGAATCACGAGCTGTCATGTGATTTGATAAAACACATCGACCTGAATAGGCAATACACATTGCTCCATGAACGAAGGCTTCAATTTCAATATCAACCTCTTGTTTCATTTTAAGCATTTCTTCTGCACCAACTTCACGGGCTAAAACGACACGATGAAGCCCTTCTTGCTTCCAATACTTCACAGCTTTCCAATTCGATAGTGACTGCTGTGTCGAAAGATGGATTTCAAGTTTCGGTGCCACGCGACGACAGGTCTCAATAATTAAAGGGTCCGCGACTATAATGCCTCTCACACCGACACCTTCAATTGCTTGTAGATATTCTTCTAATCCGGCCATATTTTCATTATGTGCAAAAATATTCGTTGTTACATAAATAACTGCACCATATTTCTTCGCAAACTCGACACCTTCGCGCATTTCTTCAATGGTAAAGTTACCCGCATTCGAACGCAGTCCAAATTCTTGACCACCAATAAATACAGCATCTGCACCATAGTGAACCGCTACCTTTAACTTCTCCAAGCTTCCAGCTGGTGCCAGCAACTCAGGTTTTTTAGTAATAACACGTTTACCATTTACAGTTTCGCGAATTTTTTCGTTTTCTATTAGTTGTAACAAGGCAAAGTACTCCTTTCTAATAAACTGTTTCTTTAAAGATAAATCCTGTATCTAATGGACGTAATTCTGGTTGGATTTCTTCAATTCTTCCTAATAGCTCATCCTTAATCTCTTCATACCCATTTTCGCCATTGTCGAAATATGCATCAATTGCTTGGCGATAGCACTCAGTTACCGTATTGATGTAATTTTCCGTATGTAGTACACCGTCAAATTTTAGTGAATCAATTCCCGCTTCAAAAAGCTCGGTTAATTCATCAATAAGACACATATCATTTGGAGAGAAAATATGTGTACCGTTTACATCTTCATAAATCGGGTATTTATTTTTACGTTCTTTGTCGTGTAAGAACATATTTTTATTAGCTTTACGATTTTCAATTTCCATTACTTTGTCACGATATAAGAAATAGTTCCCTAAAAGCGAGCGTTTGGACTGGAACATACATGTCATACCATGAATTTGTACTTCGATTTCAGGCTTAGCATTCTCTTTAATTTCAATAACTTCGTCTAATGAAAGTTCACGGGCAAGAACTGCTCGATTTGCTCCTCGTTCATTCCAATAATTTGCTTGGAACCAGTTCGTTGCAATTGTTTCCGGGCTCCAATGCAGCGGAATCGTTATTTCTAATTCACGAACTGCCACGACCACAGCTGGGTCACCAAAAATTAAAGCATCGACACCAATTCGTTGCATTTCTTTTAAATAGTTGTCTAGAGCATCTAAACGGTCATTATGGAAAATTGCATTTACTGCTACATACACTTTTTTCCCTGCTCCGTGGATTAGCTGTGTTGCTTCCTCCACATCTCCTACAGAAAATTCACCTGCTAGACGCAAACCAAATTGTTGTTCTCCAATAACAAAAGCATCTGCTCCCACTTTGATTAATGCCTTAATATGATCTACTGACTTTGGTGTCACTAATAATTCAGGTTTTTTCATTATTCGTCACCTCTTTAAACAAATTAATAAGCCATCACCGACCGGGAAAAATGTACTATCATAATCCGGGTGTGCCATTATCCAGTCAGCAAAAGTTTTCAAGTTGCGAATCATTGTTCTTTTACGCCTTGGCACTTCTTTTATATCTAAATCAGATAATCCATGCATGTACATATTATCGATATATAAAATACCGCCTGAAGGAACCAATGGTGAGTATTTTTCAAAAAAGCGCATATATTGGCCTTTCGCCGCATCAATAAAAACAGCATCAAAAGTAGATTGTATACTTTCCACATCCACTTCTAACGCATCGCCTTCAATCACTGTAATTCGATTACCTGCTTCAGAACGTGCAATAAATTGCTTTGCAAGATTTACTCGTTCTGTATCCCTTTCAACAGTAACAATTGTACACTCTGGTAAAGTACTAGCCATTCGTAGAGCGGAATAACCAATAGCTGTCCCTATTTCTAATATTCTAGATGGATTTTGAATTCGAAGCAGCTGATTTAGCACATCTATCGCTGACAATTGCATAATCGGGACATGATGTTCTTTTGCATACTTCTCCATTTCCAATAATAACCCGTTTCTTGGCTGTATAAAGGATTCTATGTAAGAGTTAGAAATTTCCATTATGTGAACCCCTTTAAAATTGATTTTATACTTTTTTAAAGAAAAAATTTGATTAAATAGTAGGAAAGTATTAGAATTTCTATCTTCTCTGTCAAAAAAATCACAACTTATAATATCATGAAAAGAGAAGGAAAGCGAATAAATCTTCATTATTCTAAGAGTGAAAAGTCTCGTTTCGAAACTATTTCGTAAAATAATAAATCTACTCGTTTCCTTCTGGAATATTCCGGTTATTGTTCTAAAAATTCGTCGATATTTAGTAAATGCTCTTCATAGGTTTTAGCAAAGTGATTATTGCCCTCAGGATCAGCTAAGAAATATAAATATTCTGTATCTGTAGGATTAAGGGCTGCTTCAATTGAAATTTTACCGGCATTTGCTATCGGCCCTGGAGGTAACCCTTGAATGACATAAGTATTATACGGATTTTCCACCTCTAAATCTTCATATAAGACCCGGTCTTTATGCGAGCCTAACGCATACAAAACAGTAGGATCGGTTTGCAACGGCATGTCAATTTCCAAACGATTATAAAATACGCTAGCTATCGTTTCTCGATCTGTCTGAGCAGTTGCTTCCTCTTCAAGCAAAGAGGCAAAAGTCAGAAGTTGATGTGGTGTCATTTGTTTCTCTTCAAGCAAGCTATCATATTGCGTGACAACATCATTTGTTAACGAAATCATCATAGAAACGATTTCTTGTAATGACGGACTCTCTTCATAGAAAGCATATGTTGAAGGATATAAATAACCTTCTAATGCATATCGAATATTAGCATTTGAAACTTCCTCAGTGATTAAATCCGGATAAGTAGCCATCATATTTTGAATAAACTCTTTGCTCGTAACTAATTCCATGAATTGTTCAGCTGTGTATTCCGTATGCTTAGCTACAATTTCCGAAATTTGCTCCAAGGTTAACCCTTCAGGAACAGTAACAGAAAATACTGGTTCATGATAAACTTTACCTGTTTTTAAGCTTTCGATAATTTCATCAAGTGTCATGGACTGTGTCATAATGTAATCACCAGCTTGGAAGTTCGATTCATTTTTAAACTTTGTGTAATATTTAAAAATACGTGCATTTTTAATAATACCGTTTTCTTCTAAAATCGACGAAATTGTCGAGATACCAGAACCCATTGGTATTTCTACTGGTATTTCAGCTGTAGCTTCCGGATTGATGGGTTGAAGAGCGGATTTTACATAGAAATAACCACTCACTCCTACAATTCCGATGATTAATAAAATAACTAACGTCACGATTGTCACAATGCGACGTACAACTCGTCCTTCTTTTTTACGTATTTTCATTTTTTCTATCATCTCTTGTTTTTTAGATTCATTATTATCCATCAGGTACCCCCTTACATCTCCTAATATGATACAAGAAAATACAAATGGTGACAACAAAACCCGTCACATCCCACGGATGTGACGGGTTTTGTCTGCACCGAAAGCGTTAGCGACAGGTGCAATATTCTTAAACGAAAACTTTGCAGAGTATGGACACTCTTCATCTGCGCCGGAAGCGACAGCGACAGGCGCAATATTCTTAAACGAAAACTTTGCAGAGTATGGACACTCTTCATCTGCGCCGGAAGCGACAGCGACAGGCGCAATATTCTTAAACGAAAACTTTGCAGAGTATGGACACTCTTCATCTGTGACGAAAGCGCAGCGACAGAAGCAATGACTTTGATAAGCATAGGCACTTATTACAGAAACAACTCTGTTTCGATATGTGACGGGTTTTGTCTGCACCGAAAGCGCAGCGACAGGAGCAATGATGTCTCAGTGCCCCGTACTGCCATAAATAGTAGGATTAGGCTTCGAGAGGCTGCCTCAGTTCCCGATGTTGCTATATACTAGCGGAATCGGGGTTCGAGACACAGTCTCAGTTCCCGATGCTACTATAAACTAGCGGAATTGGGCTTCGACACACAGTCTCAGTGACCGATGCTACTATAATCTAGCGGAATCGGGGTTCTAGACACAGTCTCAGTTCCCGATGCTACTATAAACTAGCGGAATCGGGGTTCTAGACATAGTCTCAGTGACCGATGTTGCCATAAACAAGTGGAATCGGGCAGCGAAGTCCAATCTCGGTTCCCAGTACAACAAAAAAGTCATGACAATGGACTTGGAGAAAACATCCTCAGTCCTCTAAGTTATCTGAAATCCGATAGAGCAACCATTTTACATTTCGTAACAAAACCATAAAAAAGGATAATCCAATGTGTTAAGCAACACATTGGATTATTCCTAACTCGTAATTATTTTATTTTTGATTCAATGACTGAAGCTCTTGTTCAACTTTTTCCCATTCTTCATCAGTTTCTATTGGCAGCAGGTCTTGTACTTCCCCTTTTTCACCAGCAATATAGCATGCTGCGAAAATTTCGCCAACTTCTTCTTGATCCGCAAATGTATAGAGAATGTAGGATTTATTAAACTCTTCTAATTCAAAACGATGGATTACTTCACATACCACGTCTTCATCATTTTCATCTGAAATTGTAAAAAAATCTTCTTCTCCGTCACCGAATTCAGCTATTAGCGTATTAAGAACCTCATCAACCATTTCCCACTCTGCTTCTGTTTCTAGAGAAGTAAAATCGGTCATTTCCCCGTTCTCATCGAGTTCAAAACGAAGTGCAGAAACTTCCTCGCTGTCATTTCCATTTTCATCAACTATTGAATATAACACATAAGAATGTTCTTCACTGTCAAACGTCATAATTGCTCTACATTGCTGTTCAGTACCATCCTCTAATTGAATTTTAAAATATTGCTCGTCCATTTTAGGCACCTCCAAATAGTGTTGTAAATCCCACTTACGCAAAATAAAGTAGTAAGTTGAAATTATAATTTCCTTAGATTACTTCTTTATCAGTAGAAAAAAGGTAGGCAAATTTACGCCTACCTTTTCATTTTAAATCTTATTCTTCTTCTTCATCCAACTGATCTTCAAGTTGATTTAAAACTTCTTCGATTAAATCCCACTCTGCTTCAGTTTCAATCGGTTCTAACTCACCGTCTTCACCGTTTTCAGATGGTGTGAATGCAGATGCGAAAATTTCAATTTGACCTTCATCATCTTCTTCTGCGCCTACTAAAGAATAAAGAACATACGATTTACCAAATTCCTCAGAATCGAAAGTATGGATTACTTCGCATAATTGTTCATTTCCGTTTTCGTCGACAATCGTAATATTACGTTGTTCGTGATCGTGTTCTTGTACCATTATTGGTCACCTCTTCATTAAATTTCAAACCTGCTACACTTGAAGTGCGAAGGTTTCTATTTTTCGCCTCTTTTACAGTTTCTCGAGGCAAAGAGTTTCTATACCCTTTTTGCTACTATATCAAATCAGAAAGCTTTTTGCCTTCTTCGAAGCTTTTGAGGCAGAACGTTTCAATTTCACAAACGCCCTCTTTTACCCCTGTCACTTTGCATTCGGGGGAGAGAATTAACATTCGCCTTGGCGAATGTTAATTCTTACTATCTAAATACCCCTGTAGAATCATTACAGCCGCCATTTTATCAATTACTTGTTTGCGTTTTTTTCGGCTAACATCGGCATCGATCAGCATTCGCTCTGCGGCCATTGTTGTTAGGCGTTCGTCCCACAGTTTGACAGGTAAATGGAAGGTTTCTTCTAATAAAGTTTTATAATCTTTAGAAGCTTCGCCACGCGGACCGACTGTATTATTCATATTTTTAGGAAAGCCTACCACAAATTCGGTAACAGCATATTCCTTTACAAGCTCTTTTATACGTTCAATTCCAAAATCGCCTGCTTCTTCGTTAATTTTTACAGTCTCAATACCTTGCGCTGTCCATCCTAACGCATCGCTGATAGCAACGCCGACTGTTTTTGAACCTACATCTAAACCCATAATTCTCATATTTACTATTATGCCTCATTATTCTTCTTAATATAAAACTTTACCAGCTCTTCAAGTATTTCATCACGCTCAAGCTTACGTATTAAATTTCTTGCATCCTGATGGCGAGGGATGTATGCCGGATCACCAGATAAAAGATACCCTACAATTTGGTTTGTAGGATTATACCCCTTCTCCTCTAGTGAAGAGTACACCTTCAGCATCACTTGCTTTACTTCTTGTTCCATTGATTCTTCCGGGAAACTAAATTTCATTGTTTTATCAAACGAACTCAAGACCAGCACCTCGCTTTCAGAAATTAGGAGATGTAAAGACGGTCTACATCCCCATTTTCTTTATTATAACTTATTCTTGCTATCAATCAAATATTGGAATGGTATTCTCACCATATTTTGTTACCTATTGTAAATTTGTAATACGAGAATTTCTCTCTACTAGCATAAATATTAAATTGATTTAACGTAATCATACACAGAAACTAATGCTTCTTCAAGTTTCGAAGCATCTTTTGCACCAGCCATCGCCATATCTGGACGACCGCCGCCTTTACCTCCGCATGCTTCTGCTACAGTTTTCACGATATTCCCTGCATGGTAATTCCCACCAACTAGCTCCTTCGATACACCAGCACATAACATAACTTTCTCACCATCAACAGCGCCAAGTACGATGACTGCTTTTTCTAACTTACCTTTTAGATCGTCCATCATTTGTCGCAGTTGATTGTTATCTTTTGCATCAACTTTGGTTGCTAATACTGTTACATCCCCAATTTTTTGAGCGGCATCCAATACTGCACTTGCTTGGGAATTGGCCATTTTTTGTGATAATGCATCATTTTCGCGTTGTTGCTCTTTTAATTCTTGTTGCAGGTTTTCAACACGTGCAACTAAATCTTTTGGATTTGCTTTTAATAGGTTAGCTGATTCTTCCAGGATACGTTGTTCTTCTTTTACAGCTTCATAAGCTGCTTTACCGGTAACAGCTTCAATACGGCGAGTACCTGCCCCAATACCAGCTTCAGAAACAATTTTAAATAAACCAATTTCGGATGAACGTTTTACATGAATGCCGCCGCAAAGTTCAACTGAATAGTCACTTACTTGAACAACACGAACAAGATCGCCATATTTTTCACCAAATAATGCCATTGCTCCCATTTCTTTTGCTTCTGCAATTGGCATTTCTTCAATAACTACTTCAATATCATCCCAAATTTTTTCATTAACAATACGTTCAATTTTTTCAATTTCTTCTTTTGTGGCTGGACCAAAGTGAGAGAAGTCAAAGCGTAATCGATCTGGCCCAACATAAGAACCCGCTTGGTTAACGTGGTCACCTAAGACATCTTTTAAAGCACGTTGCATAATATGTGTTGCTGTATGGTTCTTGACAACTAGATTACGTTCATCACGATCAACTTTTGCTTCAACATTATCATTTAAGCTCATTTCACCAGATTCAACCACAACAGTATGAAGTGTTTGACCATTTGGAGCTTTTTGTACATCTTTTACAAAAGCTTTGAATGTTTCATTTTCAATTGTCCCATGGTCTGCAACCTGGCCACCCATTTCAGCGTAGAAAGGAGTTTCAGCTAGAATTACGAGAACCTCTTCTCCTTCTGAAGCCACCTCGACAATGTTACCATTTGCTACCATGGCCACAATTTTTGTTTCCGTGTATAGAGTATCATAGCCAACAAAATTAGATTCTTGCTTCAAGTTCGCTAAAACTTCTGATTGAACTTGCATTGAATCCACATCGGCACGCGCTGCACGAGCACGTTCACGCTGTTCTTCCATCGCCGATTCAAAGCCTTCGTGGTCGACAGTCATTCCAGCTTCTTCAGCATATTCTTCTGTTAGTTCTACTGGGAAGCCATACGTATCATAAAGACGGAATGCATCGTTACCAGGAATGACATTTAATCCTGCAGCTTTCTCTTTTTTAATAACCTCTGAAAGAATTGCTAATCCACCATCAAGTGTTTCGTGGAAGCGGTTTTCTTCGTTTTTGATCACTCGTTGAATGAATTCCGTTTTTTCTTTCACTTCAGGGTAGAAGTCTTGCATAATTTCACCAACTGTTGGAACTAGTTCAAACATGAATGGTTTTTCGATTCCGATTTGTTTTGCATAACGAACAGCACGGCGTAATAGTCGGCGTAATACATAGCCCCGTCCCTCATTTGAAGGAAGTGCACCATCCCCAATAGCAAATGCGACAGTACGAATATGGTCAGCAATCACTTTGAATGGTGTATTAATATCTTCTTCACTACCGAAAATTTCTTTTAAATCGATTTCACCCGGACGTTTGTATGGACGATTTGCAAAGTATTCAATTTTCTCGATAATTGGCATGAATAAGTCCGTGTCGAAGTTCGTTGGTACATTTTGAACAACAGATGCCATCCGTTCAAGACCCATACCCGTATCAATATTTTGTTTTGGAAGCGGCGTATAAGTACCATCTGGGTTATGGTTGAATTGTGAGAATACTAAATTCCAAATTTCAAGGTAACGTTCGTTTTCTCCCCCTGGATATAATTCAGGATCATTTTCATCGTTCCCATATTCAGGTCCACGGTCATAGAAAATCTCAGAGTTTGGACCAGATGGACCTTCCCCGATATCCCAGAAATTCCCTTCAATTCGAATTAATCGTTCTTCTGGAATTCCGATTTCATTTTTCCAAATATCATATGCTTCTTTATCTTCCGGATGAATCGTAATTGATAATAACTCTGGATTGAATCCCATCCATTTTGAATCCGTCAAGAACTCCCACGCAAAGTGAATCGCTTCTTTTTTAAAGTAATCTCCTATCGAGAAGTTTCCTAACATTTCAAAAAATGTATGATGGCGAGCTGTTTTCCCTACGTTTTCAATATCGTTTGTACGAATTGATTTTTGTGCATTTGTGATACGAGGATTGTCAGGAATAACACGTCCATCAAAATATTTCTTTAATGTTGCAACACCTGAGTTAATCCAAAGTAATGAAGCGTCATTAATTGGTACTAGTGGTGCTGATGGTTCTTGAGCATGTCCTTTTTCAATAAAAAAGTCTAAATATTTGCGACGAATATCTGATGTTTTCATCTTAATACTACCTCCAAAATTAAGTTAAGTTTGTTTATACATGATGGTGTTAAGTTTTAGATTTTAAGAATTTTTCCCCCACTTTGGAATTAAAATCCTCCTGTACAATGGAAATATCCGAGACTATCACAGTTTCCCCAACAAAAATGCTAGCTAATTCCGCCAATTCATATTTTCAGCAAAATAAAAAGCCTTCATCCCCGGTAAAGGGACGAAGACTATAGTTTCGCGGTACCACCCTAATTTATAAGGTCGGCTAAAGTCAATCGCTTTCATTCTTCGTTGTTCCTCGTTAAATAATCCTCATGACCCTTTATGGTCACTCCGGTTATTTAAGTCGTCACGCCTTGACTGGCAAGCGATTTCTTTTTAGCCTCCATCTCTAAAGGCTAAAGTAATCAACCAAACTTATATCTCAAGCACTGTAACGTAAGTGAACGGCAGGGATTAGCTGCACTCAGGAGTAGCTTTCGGTTAATGCTTTACGTAAGATCCTTTCAGCCTGAGGAATCTCTTTCTGTACGAACTGCATAAACTTACTTTTTCCATCATTGTTTTAATTATTTTACACTACTGATTTAAATACTGCCTTCTTTAAAAATCAGTATACGAAAATCCATATATAGAATAAATTCGTATTTTCTAATAAATTATATGAAATGGATTAGATTGTGTCAATTATAACTATTTTACATGATCCATTACTCATAGCGATACATATTCCAAAATCCGATATCAACAAATCCCAAACGCTTATAAATTTTTCCAGCTTCTGGATTATCATAGAATAAACAAAGCTCTTTTCCTTCAGCTAAAAGGTCCTTACATAGTTTAATCATACAATCTGTAGCAAGTCCTTGCCGTTTGAATTTCTCTTTTGTAGCAACAGCAATAATCATCGCAGAAGAGCTATTTTCGGCTGTTGTAGAGGCAGTTGTCGCCATTTCACCATCCGCACGAATAAAGTATGTACGTCCTGTTTTATTTTCGATCATACGTTTCTTTGATTCCACAGTAATATTGCTGGTCTGAAATTCAGGTACTTCCTTTAGAAGTTCAACATTCTCTTCGATTTCATCTAAAGTTAGCTTTTCAACTCTCACTAACTCCTCGTCCCTCTTATTTTCTAACAACCTTTGACATTTCGCATAGTAAAATGAATTGCTGCTTCGTTTTTTCTTTGGAATGAGAGGCTCAAGCTTTTCTACTACTTCTTTTAATCCCGATAATTCGCGCATATTCGAATCACTATTGATGATTTTTGCGAAGCCTTCTATATCATATTCCCCTGGAGCATATGGTATATAGTTACTTTCATATTTTAAAAGTACAGCAATAAGCTCCCCTGCTTCTCCAAAATGGCCCCAGAGCGTTTGAAACTCATGATCAAAACCAAATGCCTCAACATCACCGATAATGAATAAGTTCTCGGCTGGCTTTTGGCAAACAAACTCCATCAATTGCTTTCGATTTGCTTCAGTAAGCTTTTTTATCATATCCATCCCCCATAACTACAATAAAATTATTAAAGAAATTACCACAAATTTCATAAAATATCAATAGCAGGAGAAAACACCCTTTTTACGTCTTAAAAAGGGACAAGGTTCATATATTGATTGATAAGTGGACGAACATTGCTAAAAAAGATTGGAGCGAAAATGTAGTGGAAATATTGTCTGGTGAATTTCTATCTGCCTTAATCACTATAATTTTTATCGATTTAATTCTTGCTGGTGATAATGCTTTACTGATCGGTCTAGTTGCAAAAAATTTGCCGAAGAGTCAGCAAAAGTCCGTTATTTTTTGGGGAACTTTTTGTGCCATTTTAGTTCGTATTCTACTAACACTAGTTGCTGTTAAACTACTTCAGTATGACGGTCTCCTATTAGTAGGCGGTATTTTACTATTGTATATTTCGTACAAACTTCTACTGACAGAAGAAGACCTTAATGTGAAACCTAGCAAAAAGAACTTTTGGGGTGCAATCGGCACAATTCTATTAGCAGATGTATTAATGGGTGTTGATAATATTATCGCTGTAGCTGGTGCGGCACATGGCAGTATCCTGCTCGTCATCATCGGTCTCATCGTCTCCATTCCAATTGTTGTTTGGGGCAGTGCATTTGTAACAAAATTAATGGAAAAATTCCCGTTCATTATCGTATTAGGGTCCGCACTATTAACATGGACAGCATCGAAAATGATTGTAAAGGACAGCTATATCTCCCCTTTTTTCACAACCCAAGAAGCTATATATCGATTTGAGTTAATTGTCGTAAGTGTCGTTATGATCATTGGTTTATCAGTAAAATACTTAGTAAAACGTAGAGAAGTCGCCCCGAACTAGGGACGACTTCTTCTAGTATTGATAGCTCTTTTTCGTTAAGAGAATAATTATTATGGCCGGAACAGTGACAACAATCATTCCTAAAAAAGCCAGGCCAGGTTCTATTTTATATAGGAATCCTCCAAACAAGGTCAGAACAGCCGCACTTAAACTTGTTGCTAAGGCAGAATATAATCCTTGTGCATTGGATAATTGCTGTTTTGGCAAATTACGTGTTATGTATTGAACAAATGCATAATGGGACATCGCAAATGCAAGTGCATGCAAGACTTGCGATAATATAAACAGCCACACATTTGGAAATGCGAAAATCATCACCCATCTTAAAGTGGAACCAGAACCTGCAAGAAGCAACAATGAAGAAGTTTTCCATTTAGAAAAAAGATGATCGACCTTCAAAAAGAATAAAATTTCAAATAGTACTGCAACGTTCAGAATCATCCCGATATAAAAAGTATTTACTTCCAAATATTTCTGTAAATACAAATAGCTATAATTGTAATATGAGGCAAGCGATCCCTGCAGCAGGATAATAATTACCATCACAACCGGGAAACCTTTTATTTTCCACAAGCTTCCCATCGAAAATTTTTGTGAGCGGTCTTCTACTGACGGTTTCATGCTTAATACTTCTGGAGCTGGCATCGCTTGCAAACCTAACATAATGACTAAATAGCCAATCATACACCATAAGATTACATTCTCGCCTAAGTATCCAATAATAATACTAAGGATAAAAACAGAAATTACAAAACTGATTGATCCATAGGAACGACTTTTTCCGTAGTGGACATTCCCTTTCTGTACAAGCGTGGATGCACTGCTTTCTATAGCAGGTAATAACGAAGGATAAAATAAACTAAATATCATCGTTACAATGAACAACGGGACAAAGTTATTAAAAGGGATATACAGAATTGCAGAAATCAATGCACTTATTACTAAAAATTGCGTTAATTTTTTATCGCTTAAATATTTCGAAGCCAATGGGAAAACAAACATCGTCGAGATGGCTCGTGCTACTAAACCAAAGCCCATAATGAGACTTACTTGTGATACCGATAATCCTTTTGCTTCACTCAGCCAACCTGACCAATACTGCAAATATACGCCCCAGGTAAAGAAGAAGATAAAGAAATTTTGGGACAACCAACGTTGATCGTTCATAATTGCAATTCAACCTCCAATATAATTTGAATCATAGCATATTTCATATTTGAAAAAATAGATAAAAATGTAAAAAGCCGCTATAAGCTTTTGACTTATAGCGACTACTTTAATTTTAAGAATATCTTGATATTACTTGTTTTAACTGTTCTCCCAATGTATGTAAATCTTGTTGAGTTACAGTCATTTTAACGTGTGTTTCATCATTATCTAACGCTTCGGCTAAAAATCCTCCGAAGCCTCTTGCTTTTCGATCGACTTGCATTAGTAATTCTGCTTGGCTTTGAGATTGAGAAAGGAAGACAATTTCCAACTCATCTAGTCGACCCCTAAAAGCACCACTCGTTGGTACAAATTCGAATTCCTGAATAAATGGGTAATTGCTTCTATATTTGTATGATGCTTGTTGGCATTCTACTTGACGCAAATTAAACCCTAATTGTTGTACTTCGTCCAGTACCCTAGATGCAATTTTTGATGGTCGTATATCAATGTAATCCTTATCTCCTGAATCCACGCCACTTTGAATATCTAATTCAGTAGCAACCCACACTTTTGTTTTTCCTATTGTAATCGGAACATCCAGTGGGATGGCAAATGAAAATGGAATGGTTTTTGTTTCGTTCGCATTAATAAGAAATGGATCACTAACTTTAAACTTCTGAATCGGTGCATTAGCAGTATACTTATTGTCATCAACTTCTTTAATGTAAGTTGTATATAAAGTTAAATAGATGGCATTAATCTGTTGTTCAACCTTTCCTCCATAAATCTCAACTTCACCCTTTATTTGTTCACCTGCTTCATAAGAGGAATTTTCTAATTTTGTATCAACCTTCGCAGAACCAATCCCAATACTAGCTCCTAATTTTTTAAAAAAAGCCATTTAAAGCACTCCCATCAAATTGTATTCTCTTCTTTTTACGCTATATTCTTATAAAAGTTTCAATTTTAAGGATACATTTTCTTTAAAAATACGATTGATTTTTTGATTAGCTCTTTTAATACTTCTTCGTCAACGTCTGCTAGTTTATTTATATACACACAAGCCTTTCCGGACGTATGTTTTCCAAAACTTTCGAGTAGTTTTTCCCTTTCTGTATCACCTGTAGCAAAATATAAACTAATTTTAGCTTTTCTTGGAGAAAATCCTACAAGTGGTGCATCCCCTTCATGTCCTGTCTCATACTTATAATGATAAGAACCAAATCCGATAATACTTGGTCCCCACAATTTTGCTTCAAAACCCGACGTTTCTTCGAAAATTCTCAGTAGTTTATATGCATCTTCTCTTTTTTTCGAGCTTTCCACCGTTTCTATAAATTCAACGACACTTTGATCTGTTTCTTTCGTTTTTTGTTCGTATTTAGCCATAGTGATCTCCTTCTTCGTTTCAATTATTCATCTTCTCTATTATTATCTTGATACATATATTGTGAACTTCATTCAATTTAAAGATTGATCAATAATGCTTTCGATATTTGATGCATTATTCCCTCTCGCAAAAAAGAGAACTTACAAAATAAGTTCTCTCAGACTTTTGACCAACACTTTCATCGGTGTGTTGGTTACCTCGCTCATCCCCTCATGAACATTTGTTCCATCTGGGTCAATGCTTCGGCGGACCGCCTTATCACCTTAAAAATCGTGTAGACAAAGTCGAATAATTGACTTTGTCTACACGTTTTATTTGTTAGTAGATTCTCTATGCTCTAGAATTGATATTTAACCTTTAGAGTTGCTTCCACCGAAATCATACCCTGTTCAATAGGTGTCTCCAAATTGCTTTGAGCAGCGGCAACGGATTTATATAATATCGGGCCGCCTGTAGTTTCTTCAGTAATCTCTATTGGAACTGGCATATAAGTAAGCCTTAGTGACGAGGCGATCGCATTTGCTTTTTCATTGGCATTTTGAAGGGCTAATTGTAATGCCTTTTGATAATAGGCTGCATCGTTCTCTAGTTTAAACTCCAATTGGGTAATGCGGTTTGCACCGTTTTGTATTGCTGTATCAATAACAATACCTACTTCATTTAGTTCATGAACCTCGACATTGATCGCGTTTGTTACCTCGTAACCCCTAAATACTTGTCTTCCCTCTATATAATCATAACCTGGAAAAACATTGAAAAATGCGGTTTGAATATCGTTTCTGTCAATATTCAAGGCTAATAAAGATTGAATGACCTGATTCATTTTAAGCGCATTTTCTCTTTGTGCTTCACTTAAATCTTTCGATTGCGTAATTACTTCTACTTGTAATGTTGCATAATCCGGTTTCACTTCAAATTTACTATTGCCTTCTACAGTGATGACACGAATTTTGTGAGATGGGTGTTGATTTCCACCAATATAATCCACAAATATCACCTTCCCTTTTTCCATAAAACTACTATATGCTAGGAAAGTATGATATTTGCATTCTTTTTTGGCTGGTTAATTCAAGGGAAGCTGCCAAGAAACCCAGTACGCTTCTTGAACCTAGCGAAAACTTGAGTTAGCTTTATTATTTTAGACTCTCCTGCTCATTTTCTAAAAAGTCATAGGGTGATACACCATTCATCCCTACCAACGGGTGGATATACGGTGCAGTTTCTGTATTTAATACCGGGGCCAGCACTTCGCCTTTTACATAAAATCCTTCCTGTTGCTCTTCTACTTCCTGTGGTTCAATACCTGAATTTGATTCTTCTGTTGGTTCCGCCTGGGCCTCTTTTTCTTCATCAATCAACATTGGATTTAATCTAGCTTTTAAGCTCGTTAGGCGCAATAAATCATCTGTTTTGGAAAGTCCAGCAGTAAAAACATCCGGTTCGCCGCAAAGAATTAAAAAGTTTTTCGCTCGTGTGATCCCTGTGTATAGAAGGTTGCGTCGAAGCATCTTTGAATACCCTCGGACAATCGGCATAATAACCGTTGGGAATTCACTTCCCTGCGACTTATGAATTGAACAACAATAGGCAAGTGTAATTTGATTTAAATCTCCCCGCTGGTAGGTAACCTCATTGCCATCATAAGAAACAACAAGTAAATCCTGCTTCTCAATATTTTCCTTCGCTCGAATAATTGCAATAACCTCGCCCATATCACCATTGAAAATATTACTTTCAGGTTGATTGACAAGCTGCAAGACTTTATCCCCAATTCGATAGGTTACATCACCAAAGACAAACTCTTTTCTCTTCCCGTCATCATTAGGGTTTACTAGCTCCTGAATCCTTTTATTCAGCATATCGATTCCAGCTGGACCTTTATACATAGGAGCCAGCACTTGAATATCGCGTATCGATTGCCCCTTTGATACCGCACTTTTGACAACCTGAGTCACTACGCTTGCAATTTGATCGGCTGAAGCTTTAATGAAGGAACGATCACTCGTTTTGTTTTCAACTGAATGAGGAATATTTCCTTTTTTGATTTGGTGGGCTAATTCGATAATTGTTGAACCTTCAGCTTGACGGTAAACATCCGTTAATTCAACAGTCGGTACTTTTTGGGATGCCAACAAATCCTTTAATACTTGGCCTGGTCCAACTGGAGGCAATTGATCTTGGTCTCCTACAAAAACGACTTGTACGCCTTCACTTATACTTTTAAGCAGCTGATGAGCAAGCCATGTATCGACCATCGACATCTCATCAATAATAATGAGCCGCCCTTCGATTTCCCGTTCTGTCTCTTCTTCTTTTTCTTGACCATTAAATCCAAGTAATCGATGGATCGTCATTGCAGGAAGCTCGGTAGATTCAGCTAATCTTTTTGCTGCTCTTCCGGTAGGTGCCGCTAAAACAATTGGGAACGGCTCTTCTTTTTGTGCATATTCCTTTGGATTTAGAGACAACCCATGGAGCTCTGCATACACTTCAACGAAACCACGAATCACTGTCGTTTTTCCTGTACCTGGACCGCCAGTTAGAATCATGAGTGAAGAATTTAGTGCACACTCAATAGCCTTTGCTTGTGTTTCGGCGTATGAAACATCTAATCGCTCTTCAACTTCTCCAATAGCCTTTCGAATTTCATCTTTTGAAAATCGTTGTTTTGCATTTTGATTTAAAAGCTCTAATATTTTTGAGGCAATCCCAACTTCACTATAGTAAAGAGAAGGCAAATAAAGTCGTGTCTCTTCTCCGCAAATTTTACTTTCCTCTCTCATTTCAATGATTGCTTTTGAAATATTCTCATAAGGAATTTCCTGCGGTTGCCGTTGTTCCAGCATCGATTTTACTTCCGGCAAAACATGCTCTGCGTCCAGATAAACATGTCCATCCGAAAGGGACGCATTTGTTAGCACATGCAAAACTGCTGCTTTTATGCGGTCCGGATGTGCTCCAGTTATTCCCAACTTACTGCCAAGTTCATCAGCTCTTCCAAAGCCGACGCCCTCTACATCTTCTATTAGTCGAAATGGATTTTCAGTGAGGAGTGTAATCGTTTCTTCACGATAAGTTTGATAGATTTTCATCCCTAATTGTGGACCAAAACCCCATTCATTTAGCTTGATCATGACTTTTTCAAGACCAAGATTTTGTTCCAGTGTCTGGCGAATATTCGCTTTCTTCTCTTCATTCAACCGCGGAACACTGTCTAGAGCATAGGGATCCTCCATAATTATACGAATCGCATCTACGCCTAATTTCTCAACGATCATTTCTGCCGTTTTCCGACCAATTCCTGAAAACAAATCACTTGATAAATAATGAATGATGCCTTGTTCTGTAGCTGGTACCTCTTTTACGAATGTATCCACTTGAAATTGTTGTCCATACTTTGGATGAGTTTTTAGGGTACCTGTAAATCGATACAATTCTTCTTCGTTTAATTTTGGAAAATAGCCTACTACGATAATCTCCTTGTCGTCATATTGTAAATTTGTTTCTTGTATTTTTACTCGAACAATTGAATACATATTTGTCGCATTATGAAAAATGGACACAATTGGACGGCCAAGAATAAACAATTTATTCACTTCAAATAAATTCAGATTTTCTGCCATCCTTACTACCCCTTCTCTTGCCATAATACTTTTGATTTTACCATATGAACGAATAACTGTCTTATAATGAAAAAAGATAGCGCGCCTCGATTTTTTATATACAGAATGCTATGATAATTATGAAGATATTTGTATTTAAATACACAGTGGAAATCAGAAAGGATTTGTGAAGAAGAGTGGAATTAAGACCTTGTATTGATTTGCATGATGGGAAAGTTAAACAAATTGTCGGCAGCACATTAGGCCATCAAGACAAATTCGTAGTTGAGAACTTTATATCAGATAAAGATGCAGCCTATTATGCAGAAATGTTTAAAAAAGACGGTTTAACCGGCGGACATGTCATTATGCTCGGCGCAGGTAACGAGGATGCAGCATTTCTCGCATTACAAACTTATCCAGACGGTTTACAAATCGGGGGTGGAATAACTTCTGAAAATGCGAAAAAATATATTGATGCCGGTGCAACTCACATAATTGTTACTTCTTTTATTTTTCATGACGGAAAATTAGATATGGAAAGACTAGAAAAGCTTGTGCAAGAAGTAGGAAAAGAACATATCGTCATCGATTTAAGCTGCAGAAAACGAGATGGTAAATGGTTTGTTGTAACAGATAAATGGACAAAGTTTAGTGATTTTGAAGTAAACGAAGCATCTATTTCTGACATTGAACAATATTGTGATGAGTTACTGATTCATGCAGTAGATGTTGAAGGAAAACGAAGTGGTATGCAAGAAGAGCTTGTCCAAGATTTAGCACTTTGGACAACTATTCCAACTACATATGCAGGTGGCGTAAGTTCACTAGAGGACCTAGAAAAATTCAGAGACCTTACGAAAGGTAGACTTCATGTTACAATTGGAAGTTCCCTAGATATTTTCGGAGGAGATTTAAGTTATCGCGAAGTTGTTGAGTTTTGCAAAAAGAAATAACCGTTAATACTTGTTTTAATAAAAAAAGGAGAATAACAATACGTTTTTCTCCTTCTAATACCCAATAAATTATTCATCTGACAACCGCTTTACAAATTTAGAAAACCTATTTTCACTAATAATCAATAGACAAGGGAAATAGTATGAGCAGTTTTTAATTTTATTCCCTCAATAAACCTGAAGAAACTAAATTTCTTCCATTAGTATCCTTTTTCATAGTGAAATCACTCTATAAATTTTGTAAAGTAAAAAACTTGCCGACCCACAATGGGCCGACAAGTTAATTAAATCTCTGACTAATCATATCGTAAATATATTTTGCTTGATCGAAGTTTGAATCAAGTGTGTATGCTTCCTTTAAATGTTGCCTTGCTCGCTCTGTTTCTTCTGTTGAAACTGCATATAGGACACCTAGGTTATAATGTGCATCTGCATTTTTAGGATCATTTTCCAGAACAAATTCAAGCTCGCCTTTGGCCACATCGAACATTTCTAATGTACAAAGCAAAATCCCGAACGATAAACGAATCTGTAGGTCATCCGGTGCAAGTTCAGCGGCTCTTTGCATGTATGGTAGAGCCAACTTTACTTTTTCATCACGTTCGAAGGATTTAGCCAACATATAATAAGCATCTGCCCCTTGAATTCCATGCTCGATTGCTTTTTGATAGAGCTTTGCTGCTTCAATATAACGTTCTGCATTGTAGTATAGATTCGCTAATCCATAGTAAGCAGTGGCTGTAGTTTCATCAATTGTAATAGCTTTTTGAAAAAATCGTTCTGCTCGTTCATTATCGTTCATTGATGCTAACAAATTCCCGAAATTCACATAGCCAATGGCATCATTAGGATTATTTTCAATCGCTTCTGTAAATGCCTTTGCCGCATCTTCATATCTTTTTTCTTGGAATGCACGTATTCCTATTTCATTATAATCCATTTTTTCACCTCTACACTTGGAGCTTATCATAGTTTTTTGAATCGATAAGCCATATGCAAAATTTGGACCGTTCCTTGTTTCCTGTAATTGAAAGCAGTCCTAACTCACTTTTTAATTTTAGCCAACATAGGTTAATTTCTCACTATTTTTGAATACTTCATCTATCGTTCCGCCACCTAAGCATTCCTCTCCATCGTATAGAACAACAGCTTGTCCAGGTGTGATGGCACGAACAGGTGCTTCAAAAGTAATAAGGGCCGTTCCATCTTCTAAAAGCTCTACCTCGACAGGTGTATCCTCTTGTCGATAACGGAATTTAGCAGTACAGCTGAATTTAGAAGGTTTTTCCTCGTTAGATGTAAAAGCCATTTTGACTGCTTTTAAAGAAGTGGAATATAATGCATCATGGTGGAAGCCTTGTTCAACATATAATACATTTCGTTCCAGGTCTTTTCCAACTACAAACCATGGATCTCCGTCTCCACCAATTCCTAAGCCATGGCGTTGACCAATTGTATAATACATTAAACCGTCATGTGTACCCATTACTCGTCCATCAAAAGTCTCCATTTCCCCTGGCTGTGCTGGTAGATATTGACTTAAGAACTCTTTGAAGTTACGCTCTCCGATAAAACAAATTCCAGTTGAGTCTTTTTTCTTTGCCGTCGCAAGACCTGCTTCTTCAGCAATTTTGCGAACCTCTGGCTTTGCAATATCGCCAATTGGGAACAGGACATGCTTTAATTGGTCTTGTGATAACTGATTCAGGAAATAGGTTTGGTCTTTATTATTATCAACACCGCGCAACATTGCCACCTCACCGTCACGTTCTTCCACACGTGCATAGTGACCAGTAGCTAAATAGTCGGCTCCCAGTTTCATGGCATGATCAAGAAATGCTTTAAATTTGATTTCTTTATTACACATAACATCCGGGTTAGGTGTGCGACCTGCTTTATATTCTTCGAGGAAATAAGTAAATACTTTATCCCAATATTGTTTTTCAAAGTTCACTGCATAATAAGGGATGCCGATTTGATTACATACTTTAATTACATCATCATAATCTTCTGTAGCTGTACATACACCAAATTCGTCTGTATCATCCCAGTTTTTCATAAATATTCCGATGACGTCATAGCCTTGTTTTTTTAGTAAGTAGGCTGCAACTGACGAATCGACCCCACCAGACATACCGACAACAACACGGATTTGTGATGGGTCTCTTGTTTCTACCATTGTCGTTCACCTTTTCTCTATTAATTCGCAAGCCTTTTGACAATTTTTGCCGTGCGCAAGGCTGCTTCTTTTATCAAATCTTCCGTGTTTCCTAACCCAAAACTAAAACGAATCGAGTTACGAAGCTCCTCACGATCCGTTCCAAACATTGCTACAAGCACATGGGACGGATCAATTGAACCAGCTGTACAAGCTGAGCCACTTGAAGCATAGACACCTGACATATCCAAGTTTACTAAGAATGATTCTACATCCATTCCTTTAAAGCTAAGATTTAAAACATGTGGTAATGTGTGCTCGGCATTGCCATTTATTTTGTAATCAATCTTTTCGTTATCCAGTACAGTTACGAAAATACTTCGAAACTGTTCATATTGTGCTTGCTTGGTCTCCATTTCGTTTTGCGCTATTTCAACCGCCTTGGCAAAACCAACTGCAGCTGGAACATTTTCAGTGCCTGCTCTTCTTTTCTTCTCTTGAGAACCACCTACAAATGTTGCACTTAAAGATGTTCCTGTTCTTTGATATAAAAAGCCGATACCTTTTGGACCATTTAATTTATGACTAGAGACACTTAATAAATCGACGTGAAGCTCATCTACATTTAACTTTTCTAAACCAAATGCCTGTACTGCATCTGTATGAAAAACCGCTTGATGGTTCTTCAAGATCTCCCCAATTTCAGAAATTGGTTGAACAGTACCTACTTCATTATTCCCATACATAATCGTTACAAGAATTGTGTCTTCTCGTAGTGCTTTTTCGAAGGATTCCAAGGAAATACGCCCACTTTTATCCACTGGTAAATAAGTGACCTCGTATCCTTCTTTTTCAAGCTTTTCACATGTATTTAATACGGCATGATGTTCTATTTGAGTCGTAATAATATGTTTCCCTTTCGATTTCAGGGCATTTATTACGCCAAAAATCGCTGTATTATCTGCTTCTGTTCCACCGCTCGTGATGATAATTTCCGTATCTTTTGCACCAATCGCACGAGCTAACTTAGTGCGGGCATCATCTAAAACCTTTCGCGCCTGTCTACCCGCACTATGAATACTGGAAGGATTGCCGAAAGTGTGCTCAAAAGCTTCAGTCATCACTGCAATCACCTCAGGATGGATCGGTGAAGTTGCGGCATGGTCTAGATAGATTGTTTCCATAGTAAATCAAAAGCTCCTTTAAAAACTGTATGAATAGTTAATAGTATATAAAAAGTTCAGTTACACGTTAACTCTATGATTAAATATAGAACATGTAGCCATCTACATCGGTTTCGTCAGTATAATTAGCTAAATCTTCAATTGATGTTGTATCAAGTACATTTTTAACTGCATCACGAATTCTCATCCATAATTGCTGTTGCGGTACTTCTTCATTTTCAATTCCTTCGACTGGTTGAATTGGTCCTTCCAATACTTTAATAACATCGGCAGCTGAGATTTTGCTAGGAGGCAACGCCAACAGATATCCACCATATGCACCACGGACACTTTTGACTAAGCCAGCAATCCGCAGTGGAGAAACAAGTTGCTCTAAATAGGCTTCGGATAATTCTTTTTCCGCAGCAATCTGACGCAATGGAATCGGCCCGTCTCCATAATGTTTTGCTAATTCAATCATAATCGTTAATCCGTATCTACCCTTTGTAGAAATTTTCATTATAACACCTCTATTTTTCTTGTCCATTCTTTAGCTCAAGTATATCATAAATCCTTTAATTCCACTTGGAAAAGCACTAATATAGAAGGAGAGAACATACGATTGGAGGCTAAAGACATGCACAATGAACCATTAGCATACCGGATGCGCCCGCGAAACTTAAACGAGGTAATCGGGCAACAACATATAATCGGAAAAGATACAGCACTGTATAAAATGATCCATAATGGTCATGTCCCTTCAATGCTTCTATATGGAGAACCTGGAATTGGGAAAACATCCATTGCCTATGCAATTGCGGGTAGCTCCAAACTCCCCTTTTTCGCCTTGAATGCAACACATGCCGGAAAAAAAGACGTGGAACAAATTGTTTCGGAAGCGAGAATTGCAGGGAAAGTCTTATTATTTTTAGATGAAATTCATCGTTTCAATAAATTGCAGCAGGACACTCTATTACCACATGTGGAAAACGGGTCAATTGTATTAATAGGAGCAACGACAGAAAACCCTTTCCATGATGTAAATCCAGCGATTCGTTCGCGTTGTGGAGAAATACTTCAGCTCAAACGGCACACTTTGGAAGATATTGCACAATTAGTGTCCACTGCCCTAACTGAAGCTGAGCGTGGGCTCGGCAAAGAAAGCATCAAGATTAGCGACGAGCAGATTAACAAGATCGCCCTTGCGGCAAATGGAGATGCAAGAAAAGGTTTGACATTATTGGAATCTATCTTTTATGCTTCCGATGAAATTGATGGACAAGCAATCGTTGAAGACCATATAATTGAACACCTGTCTAAAAGAATCGGAGTCTATGGAGACAAGGGTGGTTCACACTTTTATAATCTATTGTCTGCACTCCAAAAATCTGTGCGGGGCAGTGACACTAATGCTGCTATTTATTATTTGGCACATTTGCTTGAAAACGGAGATTTAATTGCGGTTTGTAGAAGATTGCTCGTTATGGCATATGAAGATGTGGGACTGGCTAATCCAGCGGTGGGTGCCCATGTGTATGCAGCTACTGAATCAGCCAAAACTTTAGGTTTGCCGGAAGCACGAATTCCCTTAGCCAATGCAGTAATCGAAATGTGCTTATCTCCTAAATCAAATTCGGCATACTCTGCCCTAGATGCTGCAACTGCTGCAATTCATGAAGGAAAAACCGGGGAAATCCCGCCACACCTTCGCGATGCTCATTATGCAGGAGCACAAGTGTTGGGCCATGTTGGGTATCAATATCCTCATGACTTTCCAATAGGAACCTTTGGAGGCTGGGTCAATCAAGAATACTTACCTGAAAAACTTGCAAATGAAGAATTTTATAAGCCTGTTTTAGCAGGCGAAGAAAAAAGAATGGCTGGCATCTATGATAAATTAAAAACCTTTAAAAGTAAGAACTAAAGAAAGGAGTTGTCCCTAGCCTTAGGACAACTCCTTTAAATAATGATTGAAAAATTCACAGCATCAACTACGAAAAACTTTCAAAAAAGGTTGTGATTTGACTTTACAAACTCCCTTTTAATAATTGTGTATCAAAACAAGTCAGTTCATTTATTGGAGCCTTTTTCCTCGATGTTTTGAGGAAATTCCTTTTCAAGCAATTCAAAAAATGTTGGAATCCTTTGAAATTTTTTAGTCTTTAATCCCTCCAAAATTTTAAGTATAATTTCATTTTCTAAATCGTCACGATTTTTGGGATCAGTTTGATTTAATTCCTTTTTAATTTTTGGCTTCAGAAGCTCTATCAACTCTAAAGGAGAAATATACTCTTTAATGGGGATCACTCCTTGTTTTTTGTTAAATTCATTTCAATTCGTAAAGCTTGAATCGATTGTTCAAGAACTTCAATCTTTTTTTCGAACCTCAGCAATAGGTAAATTGAAATGACAATCGGAAAACCATTGTTACTAATTAGGTTAATGAGTTGTTCATCAAGCATTTATCAATCGCCTCACTTTCGCCAAAGCTTTATTTTTGGATTTTGATATTGCTTGTTGTGTCACATTTAACTTTTTACTGATCTCTGTATCAGATATATTACTAACATAGGACAGATATAATATTTGCTGTTGTCTTTTATTT
Organism: Ureibacillus sp. GCM10028918; assembly: GCF_042666115.1. Lineage (NCBI taxonomy): Bacteria > Bacillati > Bacillota > Bacilli > Caryophanales > Caryophanaceae > Ureibacillus > Ureibacillus sp. GCM10028918. The sequence goes on along the minus strand of NZ_JBHTFK010000002.1, from coordinate 259,796 downwards.
AATGATTGAATGGCTTTATACAAGATAGGATGTTGAATATATTGCTCTAAATCATGATTCATCCATTCGTGAATTTGTATAGACGCAGACTCATCTACAATCATTTCCTTTAACGTACTAATACAGTCATTTTTATTTCCATTACTACCAGAACTATCAAGAGTTAATACGTACCGTTTTTCATATTTTCGACTTTCCATATCAAAATGACGAGCCGTGAAATATATTATTTTAGAAAAATATGCAATTGCCCGAATTCGAATATAAAATTGTATAAATCGTTCATCAATCAATTTCCTTAACCATTCATTTGGCGTACTGCAATATTGGTGATAAAGCTCCAAATGTTCATGTTCCTCTAAAAACGTTTTTAATAACGGGTTCTTAAATTGAGTATCCACCATTTTCATACCCCCTTAAAAGAACATTTGTTTCATTATAGTAATAATCACAAATCCCCAAAAGAGTAAATATACCAAATTACTGAAAATTTTTTTAATAAAAAATCCTATACTTTCGACTAATTTTTTAAAAAAGTACTCGTATTATACTGTAAAACTAAGGGCTTAGGGAATTAGTTAGTTAAAACATTTGAAAACTGCCTTCTTTTGTCATCATTTAGATTCCATTTGTATCAAGTTAGCATCTATGTATTATATAAAGGACAATCTTACTTTCAAATAACAACCTTTTTGTCACGATATACTTCAAAATGAGGAATATGGATTATGTAAAAAAAAGGCAAAATCGCAGTGATGCGATTCTACCTTTTGATTAATTTATTTTAACAATAGATTCTTAGCTTTCGAAAATGTATCGAAGCAATCAACTATACTGCTATTTCGCTCTAAATTTAACTTCTCGAATTCCTGTTGCTTTCCTTGTATATTCGAGATTTCTTCAAAGCTTGCGGCAATTTCTTGTAAATATGCTATATGATTTTCTTTATTAACATCTGGAATACAATTAGCAGCTAGCGTCAATAACTCCAAAACTCGTTCTTTGACCACTTCTTGATTCGTTTCTTTCAAATGATAAAACGAAATCGTATGAAAATAGATTAACTTGTATGATACATTTAAAAATAAAACGGCTGTTGTATTTTCCTTAGGCTTGTCCCCATTTGCCTCCATGTAGCTATCATAGTAAGCGGTAACATTTTCTAGTAGTGAATCTAATTTAGAATAAGCTACTTCCCATTTTTGAGATGTATCGATGTAATTAAATACAATCTCGTCTAATTGCTCTTTCAGCTGAAGCAAGTCCTTCAAAGGCACTTTTGTCGACATATATAAATCCCTCCCCTTAGCTACCTTAAAAAAAGGTAACATTACTATAACAAGATTGGAGGGAAAACATTTCGGAATTTAAAAAATGACCAAAATAATGCGATATAAATGTAAAAAAGTCTCTTTTTTGAAGATAATTTCACTTCTATATTCAGAATCTTTTAACGCAAGATTTCTCGAATTAAATTATATAAGAAAAACAAAATCATTTATAAGACTCTCATAACATATTTGTTATATAAATGATGTATTTCGTTTAGATCTTCATCTATACACTCTTCTTTCGAAATCTCGATAATGTCCACCCCATAATATTTTATGATGGATTTTTTTGATCCGTAAAACAACCATGTCTTTTCACTTATCCATTGTTCTACTGTTTGACTTGCTGATTCAAAGAATTGCTTTTCATATAATACGTTTGCCATTCTATAAAAACCATCACTCATTACATACTTTTTTAAAGAGAAGCTATATTCAGGCTCAACTACATCATTTGTATCATAGATATGGAATGCATTATGTACAGGATCTAGGGCGACTTCCACAGTACTAATTTCATCTATTATATTCAAACCTCTATATTCAAACTCAAAGACTCCATTCATGTCCTTCCTCCTTTCAAGCAGTTTGTATCCTCTTTTCTTCCTTTAAAATTAGTTTAGCTTTCTATCTATTATTATAGTGACAAAAGCGAGAAATTCATGTATAAATTAATCAAATATACTTATTTTTCTACATATCGAATTAGGACTAAAAGGGGGGGCGAATCATGAATATGGATCAAATAAAAAAAGATGGCCTATTAGAAAAAAATACAATTTTGATGCTTGTATACGGGATTGCTGCATTACTGGGAGGCATCGCTCAATTTGTCATTGGACGTCCGATAGGAGTTGCCTTCTCCGTTTTGCTGCCTGTGATTTTTATTTTCATCTATTTTTTATTCCAACGAAGGTGGGAAATACTCCGTTCAGCTTTTCCCTATCTGACTATAATAGCAGTAGTGCTTACTGTCTACGGAACCATCATTACTAATAAAGTTACATTAGCCACAATTGTATTAAGCTTCTTCGCTTTAATTATTGGTAGTATTCACAATCAATATAAAGTGTTTGTACTTGGTTACATGGGATCACTTTTATGCTTGATCTTAAACTTCGCATTAGATACAGATGGATTTGCCGTTGATCCTGCAAACGTTTTCGTGGTGCATACATTAATGGCTTTAGCTGTATTTCTTCAAGTTCGCCAAAATAAAAAAATGTTCCAAAATATTGAAGGATTAATTATTGAAGCAAATGAAAAAGCTATCTACGAACAAAATTTGCACAACCATTTAGACAAAGCTGTTCAAAAAATCACATCCAAACTAGAAACTATTACAAAAAGTATGGCGAGTGCATCACTTGCACAAAACAATATGATCTCTTCCATCCAGGAAGTTAGTTCAGGCTCTCAACGTCAAGCTAGTCATGTTTTTGAAATTGTTCATAGCACAGAAGCAACTACTGAAGAAATATCAAAGATTCAAGACCAATTGAGTATCATTGTTGGTAATGCAGAAATCGCAAGCAAAAGTGCCATTACAGGAGCAAATGCAATGAACGAGTTATCAAATGAAATCGATTCATTCAAAGCCTTCTTTACCCAATTAAATGAGACGTTCCATATTCTTTCGAAAAAGATAAATGAAACAAATCAATTTGCTTTAGCGATTCAAGGAATTACAAACCAAACAAATTTACTGGCGCTTAATGCATCTATAGAAGCTGCACGTGCCGGTGAACACGGAAAAGGTTTTGCAGTCGTAGCCGATGAAATCCGAAAATTAGCAGGTACGACTGATCAAACACTCATTAAAATTGATCAAAATCTATCTGAGGTAAATGCTTATAACCAGGACGCTTTAATAAAACTTGAAGACGGCTTACAGCATATCACAAATCAAATCGGGAAGGCCGAACGATCAAATAAAACATTTACTGAGTTATTTGAGTCCATGGACTCTCTAAAGATTGACCTAAACCAATTTGTAAACGCTGTGGATATGATTGGAAAGAATAGTAAAGCTATTCAAGAAACGACAACAGATTTTGCAGCAATCATAGAAGAATCAACTGCTGCGGTAGACCAGCTAAGCTCTATACTGACTTCAGTAAATCATGAACAGCAACAGGTTTCTGAACATATAGAAGAAACGTATCAGGAAACATTAACTATTCGCCAATAAAGAAAGGAGGTGTCATTGCAGGCGACACCTCCTTCAACTTATTCATTGACTCTTGTGATTTTTACATCTTTTAAAATTTGGTTGATTACCCAGCTTGCAGCAATTAGCCCTGCAACAGAAGGTACAAATGCATTTGATGAAGGAGGCATTTTGGCTTTTCGAATTTGGGCATTTGGATTTCCTACTTCCTCCACTACATCAGGACGAACTACTATAGGTGATTCATCTGAAAAGACCACCATAACTCCTTTTGTGATTCCCTCTTTACGAAGCTTTGTACGAATTACTTTTGCTAATGGGTCTGTATGTGTTTTAGAAATATCCGCAATTTGGAATTTAGTTGGATCCATTTTGTTCGCAGCACCCATACTGGAAATAATCGGGATCTCTCTTTTTAGACATTCTTTCATTAAATGGATTTTATACATGACCGTATCAGATGCATCAATAACAAAATCGATATCTTGGGCGAAGAAACCTTCATATGTTTCTTCAGTGTAGAACATATGCATATCGATTACTTCACACTCAGGATTTATATCAGCAATGCGTTCTTTCATAACAGCTGATTTTGACTTCCCAACTGTTGAAAGATAAGCTACTAATTGACGATTAACATTTGTAATATCTACATTATCCTTGTCCACTAGAATAATACGTCCGACACCACTGCGAGCACATGCTTCTGCCGCAAAGGACCCAACTCCGCCGACGCCTAAAATAGCTACTGTCGTATTTTTTAATAGCTCAAGTCCTTCGCTTCCAATCGCTAGTTCATTTCTTGAAAACTGATGTAACATAATTGTATGCCTCTCAATCTATATTATACTACTCGGAATTATAACATAAGGAACCCTTACTGTAAATTTGAATCCAAATCGAAGAAAGTATACCTTTGGAAAAATTAAAAACCCTCCTACACTTGCAGGAGAGTTTTGGCATGACGAATCCCAAATATGCCGTTAGCATGGAAAGCATCGTTTTGAACCCGCTTATTCACAGGTGGGTACTCTCTTTACTTCTTTAAACTTCCCTCGTCCATTGCAGGGCTTGTTCGCCAAAGCAAAATATGAATTCCCAACGATTTATTGTTCGGTCAAAACAGTAATATAAGCTTCACAAACACTTTAGGATTCGTGTTAAATCTATAATAACATTAATTATCTGAATTTTCAATATGTATATATAAAAATATTAAATTTTTTTCTTTATAAACAGAATCCAATAGCGAATAGTAGATTTGTCTCATTTTAAAGTTTAAGTATTTGATGATGAGTTCTAGTTAAAGTTGAAATTTCAATATTTTAGTAAAATTATAACGCCCGCCCACTTACCTTAAAAACCAGCAAAAAATAACGCAAACAGCTGGAAACTTTAAACAGCCATTTGCGTTACCCTATATAAATGAAATTAGTCTTCTTTTTTCTTTCTAACAGCTAAGCTTAATTCTTGTAATTGTGCATCCGATACTTCGCTTGGAGCGGAAGTGAGTAAACAGCTTGCTGTGGCTGTTTTCGGGAATGCAATTGTGTCACGCAGGTTTGTGCGGCCTGCAAGCAGCATTACAAAACGATCTAATCCAAATGCAAGTCCTCCGTGTGGCGGAACCCCATAATCAAACGCTTCTAATAAGAATCCGAATTGTTCTTTCGCTTCTTCTTGTGTGAAACCTAATAATTTGAACATCTTTTCTTGTAAATCGCGTTCGTAAATACGTAAAGATCCCCCGCCTAATTCGTAACCATTTAATACGATATCGTAAGCTTGCGCTCGTACTTCTGCTGGATTTGTTTCCATTTTATCGATATCTTCTTCAAACGGGCGCGTAAATGGATGGTGGGCAGCTGTGTAGCGGCCTGCTTCTGCATCGTACTCAAGCAATGGCCAATCCGTAATCCATAGGAAAGCATAAACAGATTCATCTATTAATTGCAGTTCTTTCCCTAATTTATTACGTAAAGCACCTAAGCTCGCTGCAACAACATCTGATGAGTCCGCTACGAACAACAATAAGTCTCCGCTTTCTGCATTTGTTGCTTTGATTAAGTTCTCAGCAACCTCACCTTCAAAGAATTTCGCGATTGGGCCGTTTAATCCTTCCTCGGTTACTTTTAACCAAGCTAAACCTTTTGCACCATAAATCTTAACAAACTCAGTTAATGCATCGATATCTTTACGTGAATATTTGTCTGCATTCCCTTTTACATTGATTGCTTTCACTTCTCCACCAGTCTCAACAGCCTGCGCAAATACTTTAAATGCAGAATCACGGACTATCTCTGAAAGCTGGGCAAGTTCAAGGCCAAAGCGAACGTCAGGTTTATCTGAACCATAGCGATCCATTGCTTCTTTATAAGACATACGCTGGAATGGAAGCTGCACGTCAACACCCTTAGCTTCCTTCATAACCGTTTGGATTAAACGCTCGTTCATGCCAATAATTTCTTCCATCGACATAAATGAAGTTTCGATATCAACTTGCGTAAATTCTGGTTGACGGTCTGCACGTAAATCTTCATCACGGAAGCAACGAGCAATCTGGAAGTACTTCTCAAATCCTGAAACCATTAATAATTGCTTAAATAATTGCGGAGATTGCGGTAGTGCATAAAATTCGCCTTCATGTACACGAGATGGTACTAAATAGTCACGTGCACCTTCTGGCGTTGATTTAGTTAAAATTGGCGTCTCTACTTCCAAGAAACCTTCGTTTTGCAAAAAGTTGCGAATTGAACGTGTAATATCTGAGCGCAATTTGAATGTATCGAACATTACTGGACGACGTAAGTCTAAATAGCGATATTTCAAACGAATATCTTCAGATACTTCAACTTTATCATCAATTGCAAAAGGTGGTGTTTTTGCTTCATTGATAATGTTGATGGAAGTGGCAATCACTTCAATTTTCCCCGATTTGATGTTCGGATTGAATTGACTTTCATCACGAAGAACGACTGTCCCTTCAATTTCCACTACATACTCGTTACGAATTTTCTCTGCAATTGCTAATGCGTCTTTTGCTTCGTCTCCAAATACGACTTGCACGATTCCGCTACGGTCACGTACATCTACGAAGATTAGCCCACCCAAGTCACGGCGTTTTTGTACCCATCCTTTTAAAACTACCTTTTCATCTTGCTGTTCTTCACTTAATTGCGCACATGCATGTGTTCTCTGAGCCATTTTCTTTCCTCCAATTTGCTTACAAATATTTATTTATGTTCTAAAACGTAATTCACCAATTCAGAGAATGGAACTTTTTCTTGATTTCCAGTTGCCAATTCTTTTACGTTGACACTCATTTCTTCAAGCTCTGATTCACCAATAACAAGTACAAATTTTGCACCTAGTCGGTCGGCAGACTTCATTTGCGCTTTCATTTTTCGATCTATATAATCCATATCAGCTGATATTCCCTTTGCACGGAAAGAGCTAATTAATTCAGCAGATTTTAATTTCGCCTCATCACCCATAGCGACAAGATAGATATCTAAACGATCCTGCACATCCAACTCTACACCTTCAGCTTCCAGAGCAAGGAGTAAACGTTCAATCGACATTGCAAAACCGATGCCTGGTACATCCGGTCCGCCAATATCTTCAACTAAACCGTTGTAGCGCCCGCCCCCACAAAGCGTTGTAATAGCTCCAAAACCTTCAGAAGTACTCATAATCTCAAATGCAGTATGATTATAGTAATCCAGACCTCGAACCAGGTTTGGATCGACTACATAACTAATGCCTAATACATCCAAGTATTTTTTAACTTGGTCGAAATAATGAGCTGATGATTCTGTTAGATAGTCCGTTAATGCTGGGGCATTCTTCATTAATGGGTGGTCATGATCCTTTTTACAATCTAGAATACGTAAAGGATTTTTAGCCAGACGATTTTGACAGTCGGAACAAAATTCCCCGATACTAGGTTCAAAATGTTGTATTAAAGCTGTTCTGTGTGCCTCCCTTGTTTCTATATCTCCAAGAGAATTTATGACCAATTTTAAATCTTTTAAACCAACACTTTGATAAATGTCCATCGCAAGTGAAATAACTTCTGCATCAATTGCAGGATCACTGCTCCCTATGGCCTCTACTCCAAATTGTACAAATTGACGATAACGACCTGCTTGCTGGCGTTCATAACGGAACATAGGGCCCATATAAGAAAGCTTCACGGGTTGATCTGGATAACCAAACATTTTATGTTCCACATAGGCACGAACACTGGATGCTGTACCCTCTGGGCGTAGAGTTAATGAACGTCCTCCACGATCCTCAAATGTATACATTTCTTTTTGGACGATATCTGTTGTATCACCCACTCCGCGCTGGAATAATTCTGTTTGCTCAAAAATAGGTGTGCGAATTTCTTTATAACGGTAAACATGAGTTAACTCTCTTAGAATTGATTCAACCTTTTGCCAATTAGGAGTTTGTTCCGGCAAAATATCCTGAGTTCCTCTTGGTACTTTAAAATTCATTAATATGCTCCTCTCATTCTTAATTGATTTGCGGACTTATTTGGAAAAAACAAAAAAGCTCCCGCCCCTTGCGAATCGCAAGGGACGAAAGCTTGTAGTTACTTCCGCGGTTCCACCCTAGTTGATGTACAAACATACATCCTCTCATAAACGGATAACGGCCGTTTTCCGTCTTTCCCTACTAAACAGTTTGTTTTTCGAAAAAGAGCCTCTCAAGTGTTGTTCGTCACTACATGCAGCAGGAAAGATTTCAGCCTAGTCTTCCCCTCTCTTGTCTACAGAGGTAATTTCTACTTGCTTGGTCAATGGCATTCATTGCGCTATATAATATATCCTATCTTAATTGTGCCATGGCAGATTTGTCAACTATTTTCAAAAAAGTGTAGATTTTATTGCATATTTGAATTTAAAATAATAACAGTATATATCGAGTTAACGTCACATAATTAGAATTTCTAAGAGAGGAGATAATGAATGCATCATAAACCGTTAAAATACTTGATCACGCTAATCTTACTTTGTTCACTGCTGTCTCCGTATACATATGAAACAAATTCGGCCTATGCATCTAATGAGAAGTCAGATTTAGTTGTTTCTGCAGATATACTGTATCTACGGGAAGGTCCAGGGTTATCCTATCCGATTATCGAAACCTTGAAAGAGGGACAAGAACTTTCATTTATTGAGAAGCAGGATGACTGGTATCATGTAAAAGTAAAGGATATGGAAGGCTGGGTAGCTTCATGGTTAACATCAGCTGTAAAGCCTAATGAATCTCCAAAAAACCATTCTACCGAGGTAAGTTCCATCATTTCACAAGTGGACCATTTAAATTTGCGTGCAGAACCATCTGTTTCATCGCCTGTTTTGAGTCAATTAAACACTGGTGACGAAGCAGAAGTGCTACAGAGCGAGGCAAATTGGATTCAAATATCATTTAATGGCAGCCAAGGATGGGTTTCTGCAGATTATGTAACCATTAAGAAAAATGAAGAGCAAGAAACAAGCAATACTTCCGAGGAAGAATTGACAGATCCCATTGAAACGGGAGACAGAACCACTAAAATTGACCCGAATTTATTTACTATTTCCGTAGATGCAGTAAATATACGAAAAAAAGCTGATTTATCCTCCAAAAAGCTTGGAACAGCAAATAAAGGTGAACAATACGATGTTCTTGAACGAGATAATAATTGGGTAAAAATCCAATATGGTAAAAAAGAGGGCTGGGTCTATAGTTTTTACGGGACATTTCAAGTAAATGAAAAAATCCCAACTTCTGTTGATTCGGATAAAACAGAAGAAACCGATAGCTCTTATGTGACGATTATCTATAATGGTACAAACCTTCGTGAGGAGCCATCAACTTCTTCCGATGTAGTCATTCATGCAAATGCAGGCGAAAAATATAAGCTCCTTTCAACCGAGGATGAATGGTACAAAATTGAAGTTGATAAAAACACAACTGCTTATGTGGCAGATTGGGTCGTTTCAAAGGATTTTGACAGCGACGACACTAAATTGAATAGTAAAGAAGAACCTCAAAAGAAGGAAGAGCGCAAAAAAGGAACTTTAAAGGGATTAACCCTTGTTATTGACCCAGGTCATGGTGGGAATGACAAAGGAACAACTGGTGTTCGTGGAACGAATGAAAAGGAGATTAACTTAAAAACCGTTGAGTTATTAAAATCTAAATTACGCTCAGCTGGTGCTGAAGTGATATTGACACGTGAATCTGATGTTTATGTCGATCTTCGAAAAAGGGTGTCCATTTCACATCAATATGCTGCCGATGCATTTATAAGTATTCACTATGATGCAACCGAAGATAGTTCCATATCTGGATTTACCACCTACTACACCAATAGTTATCAACAGGAGTTAGCGGAATATGTCCATGCCGGGCTTTCTGAAAAGGTGACAATTCGAGATCGTGGTGTCCAACCAGGCAATTACTTAGTAACCCGTGAAAACAAACAAGCTGCAATATTAATCGAGCTGGGTTATTTAAGCAACCCTGGTGAGGAGAGTGTTGTGACCACTGATTTTTATCGTGAGCAGGCAACTTTAGGGATTTATCAAGGGATATTAAATTACTTTGATGGACAACTAGAATAATATTTGAGATGAAAAGAGGCTAACCCAAACCATGTGTGACTGGGGTTAGCCTCTTTATTAGTTCTTATACTGCCTTTCAATTTTTAAGTCAAAATAAAAAGAGGCTGATGCTAAAGAGTTGTTGTTCAAACGCCACTTTAGTCAACCTCACAAGCATATTATTTAGGTTTAGACTCGACAATGATTGTTACAGGACCATCATTGATTAATGATACATCCATCATTGCTCCAAAAACACCTGTCTCTACTTGTAATCCATGAGAATTTCTTAACTCATCGTTAAATGCCTCCCATAAGGGAAGTGCAGTTTCGGGTCTTGCCGCATCAATAAAATTCGGTCTTCTTCCCTTTATTGTATTGGCATATAAAGTAAATTGCGATACAGAGAGAATTGCACCACCGTGTTCTACAATGGAATGATTCATCTTTCCTGCTTCATCTTCCCAAATCCTGAGTTCTGCAACCTTCTTTGCCACATATTGTACATCGTCAAGTGTGTCGTCATGAGTCAATCCTACTAATAAGACGTATCCTGAATCAATTGCACCTGTTACTAGACCATCAACTGTAACAGATGCTTGTTTACTTCTTTGAATTACTACTCGCATTAGTTTACCTCGGGTTTATTAATATTAATTAATTACACGTTGAACTGAATAAATATCCGGCAGTTGTTTTATTCTTTCCACCACTTTATGCAAAGCGGAAATATTCGAAATGGAGATCGTTAAATGAATAGTGGCAATCTTATCCTGATCAGCACGTCCTGTTACGGCTAGAATATTGGTTTTCGCTTCACTTACTGCATGCATCACATCATTTAAAATACCAGGACGATCAAATGCTGAAACTTCAATATCAACTGGATATTCTTTTCGAATAGGCGTTTCACTATGTTCCCATTCCACTTCAATTAAACGATCTGCATTTTCGCCTTCTTGAATGTTCGGACAATCAGCTCGATGGACAGATACACCACGGCCTTTTGTAATAAATCCGACAATTTCATCTCCAGGTACAGGCGTACAGCAACGCGATAATCGGATAAGCAAATTCTCGATGCCCTTTACGATGACACCAGATTCTGTACGGCTTTTTCTTGCTTGATTATTTTGCATTTCTTTTACAATTTTTTCTAGGGCAACTTCTTGTTCGCGCTCTTTTCTTTTCTTCTCAGCTAAACGGTTTACAATCTGTTGGGCAGTAATGCCGCCTACACCAACTGCAGCATATAAATCTTCTTCGTTCGTATAATTTAGCTTATCTAATACTCGTTTTATATTTTCTGCTGAAAGAACTTCTTTTGCATCGAAGTCTTGAGACTTAATTTCCTTCTCAATTAAATCTTTGCCTTTTACAACATTTTCATCACGCAAATGCTTCTTAAAAAATTGTTTAATTTTATTTTTCGCTTGAGAACTTTGCGCCAATTTCAGCCAATCCCGACTTGGACCAAAGGATTGTTTTGAAGTTAAAATTTCAATGATATCACCAGTCTTTAAAGGCGTATCCAACGGGACCATCTTCCCATTTACTTTCGCACCAATTGTCCGATTTCCCACTTCTGAATGGACACGATAAGCAAAGTCAATTGGAACCGAGCCTGCCGGCAATTCAATCACTTCTCCTTTTGGTGTAAACACATAAACCATATCAGAGAATAAGTCGAATTTTAATGATTCCATAAATTCTTCTGCATTAGAAGATTCATTTTGGAATTCTAAAATTTCCCGGAACCATGTTAATTTTTGATCGATTGTTTCTTTCTCACCGTTAACAGATTTACCTTCTTTATATGCCCAATGTGCCGCAATCCCGTATTCAGCAATCTGATGCATATCTCGCGTACGGATCTGTACCTCCAAAGGATCGCCATATGGTCCGATGACAGTTGTATGAAGCGATTGATATAAGTTTTGTTTCGGCATCGCTATATAATCCTTAAAGCGACCAGGCATTGGCTTCCATAATGTATGTACAATTCCTAGGACAGCGTAACAATCTTTAATGCTATCTACTAGCACACGTACGGCTAATAAATCATAGATCTCGTTGAATTGTTTATTTTGTAAGACCATTTTTCGATAAATGCTATAAATATGCTTTGGTCGTCCTGAAATATCTGCATGAATTTCAACATCTCCCAATTGAGACTTGACTTCATCCATTACATTATCTAAATACGCTTCACGTTCAACACGTTTTCTTTTCATTAAACTAACAATTCGATAATATTGTTGAGGATTTAAATAACGTAATGCCGTATCTTCTAACTCCCATTTAACTTTCGATATTCCAAGGCGATGAGCAAGTGGTGCAAAAATTTCTAAGGTTTCAGTCGAAATACGTCTTTGTTTTTCAGCAGATAGGTGTTTTAACGTACGCATATTATGAAGACGGTCAGCAAGTTTAATCAAAATAACGCGGATATCCTGTGCCATGGCAACAAACATTTTTCGATGGGTTTCTGCTTGTTGTTCCTTTTTAGATAAATACTTAATTTTCTCGAGTTTTGTTACCCCGTCAACTAACATTGCGACTTCTTCACTAAATTCTTTTACTAAATCTTCTCGTGTAACAGTCGTATCCTCCACTACATCATGAAGAAAACCGGCAGCAACGGTATCAGGATCCATTTGTAATTCCGCTAAAATACCGGCAACTTGAATAGGATGTATGATATATGGTTCCCCTGAACTGCGTAACTGTTCTTTATGTGCTTCATTTGCTACTTCGTAAGCTTTCTTTACAAAGGCAACATGTTCATCGTTCATATATGCTTTGACTAGCGCGAATACGTCTTCGGGCGTCAATATTTGCTCTTTCGCCATTTGTTGTCCACCTTGTTAAAAATTTTCCGATTAGGATATATAGCTTTAATTGTATAAAATATTTGTACAAGATGTAAAGGCACGTCGACAAATACTTTATAAAAAATGGCTCATTTTGACCTTATTTGTAGAAATACTGTGAAATTATTATTACTTATGTACAAAAAAAAGGTTGTCTCGCTTCAATTTGAGACAACCTCTTTTCTAATTACTAATTACCATTAGTTTGTTAACAAACAATTTACTGAACTTCATCGATAGACTTAACAACAGTGTGTGGTATTTGCTTCCACTCCACTTCTTTAAATAAGGCTACGATTGAAATGGGAATGTAGGTCATCATAAAGAATGGAAATGTAAAAGAATAGGCAATTTTCTTCCATCCTGTACAATGTATCCTCTTCCATTCTGTTATTGTTGTCATTAAAGCCATAAAAAACATCACGGAATAGTACATTCCGATTGATTGCAATATAAGGAGTGTTGTATTAACCACGCTTACTTCTTCAAATATATTAAATAATACTGCCAGATAAAACAACCCGTTGACTAAAATTGAGACATTTGTAAGAATCATTGCCGGCATTATGGTCATCGTCATATCATAGGACGAAAAACTATTATGATTCCGTTTGAAAATACAACGCACTAAATCTATACCATATTTTGAAAATACTTGGTAGAATCCTTTCGCCCAACGTAATCTCTGTCTCCAAGATTGTCTGAATGTGATTGGTTGCTCATCATAAAAAACAGCATCCTGACAATACCCAATTTTTTCACCCTTTAGAATTTGAGAAATTGAGAATTCAATATCTTCTGTAAGGAGATGATGAATCCATCCACCGTTCTTTTTGATTAAGTCCGAGTGTACTAGAAAACCGGTACCTGAAATGGCACAGCTGGTATTTAAAGTCATTCTTGGCAGGTTCAAATATTCTGCTTCATGTAAAAACCAGATGGCATAGCCAGCAGTGATCCAGTTTTGATCGAAATTTTTAGAATTGCGATAGCTTGTTACAACCCGGTATCCTTGATTGAACGTGCGATTCATTTCAACAATATAGTTCTCGTCAAGCAGATTGTCAGCGTCAAATATAAAATATCCATCATATTTTTTCGAACTGTATTCATTACTAATAACTTTGAACATAAAATCAAGAGCATAGCCTTTGCCTATCTTATTCTTATTGAATCTTTCCCGCACAATTGCCCCTGCCTGTTTAGCTACTTTAGCTGTTTGATCCGTACAATTATCCGCTATAACAAAGATATCAATATTTTCTTGGGAATAGCTTTGTTTTCGAATGCTTTTGATTAATTCCACTATTACTAATTCTTCATTTCTAGCTGCGATAATTACCGCATATTTGTTAAGGCGATTATCATTGGCCACATTCTTTTTATGTCGTTTACTCCTTAAAGCAACGAGCATATAGACAAACTGATATGAGTAAAACAGTAAAAAAACAAGAAACGTGACGAAATTAAAGTGTTGAAGAAACGAAGAAACAAAAGAAACCAAAATGCAACCTCCATGACATCAATAATGGTTAATAGTATTTTTCCTATTGAAAATGTTAATTATATCTAATCTTACTAATTTAAGATAAAGGCCATATTAACTTTACGTTAATATTTTGTAATTGTGGTACAGTTACCCAAGGTTAAAAATGTGAAAATAAAAAACTGTTTAAAAGTTTTTTCACTTTTAAACAGCCTTAACATTTATTTAGATTTAGTACTGGATTAATGTTTTAACAGGGTAATTCCCGATTTTACTGCGTCCATCCAAGTCGTTTAATTCTATAATAAACGCACAACCTGCAACAATACCGCCTAATTTTTCAATTAACTGCACTGTTGCATCTACAGTTCCGCCAGTTGCCAATAAGTCATCAACAATCAATACTTTTTGTCCTGGTTTGATTGCGTCTTGATGCATTGTTAATACGTCTTGTCCATATTCTAAACCGTATTCTACACGAACAACCTCACGAGGCAGTTTCCCCTCTTTACGTACAGGTGCGAAGCCGATTTCCAGGGCATAAGCTACTGGGCATCCAATGATGAACCCACGAGCTTCAGGACCCACGATAATATCAGCCTCTACTTCTTTTGCGAATTCTACGATTTTGTCAACAGCATACTTAAAAGCAGGGCCATTATCCATAATCGTCGTAATATCTTTGAAGCTAATGCCATCTTTTGGCCAGTTTTCTACCGTTGTTACATATTGTGTTAAATCCATTACTAATTTGTCCTCCTTAGGAATAGTTATATTCCCTCATTCGTTCGTTAAACCATTGTTTTAGTTCTATATATGGTGCATACAAAAGCTGTTGTTCCAATTCAATCTGTTCCACTCTTTGTTTATAAACATTAGCTTCCGAGAGCGATCGTTTTGGCACATTACTATTTACTGTTGTCAGACCATTTTCTATTGTAACAAAACCTAGCTCAAAAAACACGTTCGTCATAAATTTTATGACTTCTATATTTAAGCCAATATGTTGAGCTAATTGTTGTATATGCATCTGTAGATTGAAATTTGGGCGTTTTTTCAAAAAGCTATAATACCAACCGAAATGTTCCCTAGTGGGCATTCCATTAAAGTATTTGGACTCTGGTGTATAGAATACGGCATAAACTCGCTGAGGCTTGGCCAGAACAATCAACCTCTCTAAAGTTTGTGCACTTTTTGGCAGATCCAATAATACAATATTAGGCGAAAAATTTTGAACAGAATTCTCATCCGTCATAAGATGTATTCTATTAGTTATTTGACCTTCAAAGAATTGTAGAGTTGTTTGTTGAAAAGCAATAAAATCACACTCTTCTTGAGGTAATGTCTGAATCCATTTTTGAACCTGGTTTTTGCCTCTGTAATCATAAAGCTGCCATTCGTTTGTTTGAACATCCGATATCATTAACTGAGTTTTTTTCTTCCCTTGCCATTCATTAATTTGTAAATCACCGACAAAGGAAAGATTTACACCATAGGTAATATCATCATACAAATATCCTTTACTAAATCCAATTGCATCGATGAAGCCATGTGCGTCCTCTAGCTCGAGTTTCAAATGGTTCTCACCAGCTCCTATTTTTCTCATGGAGCGTACCTGAACGTTTTGTAAAGCGTAAATTGGCTTTGTAAATCCAGTCCCAAATGGTCCAAGTTTTTTGATTTCCTCAATTGCTTCCACTGTTACTTCGCTAATCTCTACCGGTACATCTATTGTAAGCTTCTGTGTCAACATTTCTTCTGTTAGACATTCTGATGCTTGTTGATGAAGACGGCTTCGCAGCTCATCCACATGCTCCGCTGCAAAGGTCATTCCTGCAGCCATTGGGTGTCCGCCAAAATGAGGCAGGATTTCGCGATTTTTTGCGAGTTCATTATATAGATGGAAGCCTTCAATACTACGTCCAGATCCTTTTGCCGTGCCTTTGTCCGGGTCAAGCGAAAGTACTATTGTAGGGCGATAATATTTCTCGACCAAACGTGAAGCAACAATCCCAATAACACCAGGGTTCCACCCTTCCTTCGCAATGACTAAAACAAGTGAATCTGAAATTGCCGGATCACTCTCAATCATTTCGATAGCTTGCTCAGTAATTGAACTTACAATTTCTTTTCGTTCAACATTTTTTTGGTTTAGAAGTTTTGCACCTGTTGCTGCTTCCACATTGTTTTCACTCATTAAAAAGGCTACACCGGGGTCAGCGTCACCTAGTCTTCCAATGGCATTTAATCGAGGAGCAAAATAGAAACCGATTGCCTCTTCATCAATTTCATGTTGTTTCACACTTGTGACTTCACATAGTGCACGGACCCATGGGTTGTCAGAAGATTTCAAGCGCTTAAGTCCTTGTTGTACAATATAGCGATTTTCTCCAACAAGTGGAACTAAATCCGCAATGGTACCAATTGCAGCAAACTCAAATAAATGGTCAGGGACCTCACCATATAATGCATGAGCTAATTTAAAAGCAACCCCGACTCCCGCTAATTCTCCAAATGGATATTGTCCTTCCGGTACTCTGGGGTGGATAATTACATCAGCTGGCGGTAATTCATCACCAGCTTCATGGTGATCAGTTACAATGACATCCATCCCAAGTTCTTTTGCTACTCGGATAGGTACAATTCCACTAATCCCATTATCGACAGTAATAATTAGTTGCACACCCTTTTTGTTTGCTTCACGAAATAATTCTTCATGGGGTCCATAACCGTGTGTAAATCGATTCGGGATACAATAATCAACATCTGCCCCTAAATCGAGGAGTACATTCATCATTACTGTCGTACTAGTAATTCCATCTGCATCATAATCACCATAGATTAAAATTTTCTCGCCATTGTTTAAAGCTTCTTCAATACGCTCAACCGCTTCTTTCATGCCATTTAATAAATACGGGTCATGTAAGTTTGTTTCATCCATAATGAGTATATCTTTAGCTTGGTCGACAGATGTATAGCCTCTCGCAGATAATATTTTGGCTGCTAGGGATGATATATTTAATTCGCTTTGTAGTTGTTTAATCGTGTTTTCAATAGGCTGTTCGACAACCCACTTTTTTGTTGATTGTATCATAGACTCACTTCCTCAAGTTTTCATTATACCGAAAAAACATGCAAACTACTAACCTATAAAAATAGATGAATTGATAAAAACAGGAACAAAAGGGTTAATTCTATTTGATATGTACCCATCTTTTAACTTTGCAAAATGCCCTAAATAAAAAAAGACAAAGTGTAGGTAAGTCTTCACACTTTGTCTTTCTAAATTTAGGCTGGAAGTTTATTAAACAACAGGCTCGTCTGAACCCCATTGTTTTTTCTCTTTGCTCTCTACAGCAGTACCTTTTTTATCCATTTCACGAGATTTTAAAGTATACCAAATTTGAGCAGCAATACAAATTGATGAATACATTCCTGTTAATAAACCAATAAGTAAAGCAATTGAGAAGTTTTGAATTGCTGGAGCACCAAATAGTAATAAGGCAACTACTACAATGATTACTGTTAATACAGTATTCACTGAACGCCCCATTGTTTGGCGAAGTGATTTATTCACAATGTCAGCCAGTTCTTCTTTTGTAGTAATTTTTCCTTTTCGATTAACGTTTTCTCGAATACGGTCAAACGTAACAATTGTATCGTTAATAGAGTAACCAACGATTGTCAAAATAGCTGCTATGAAGGTAATATCCACTTCTAGTCGGAAGAAGCTGAAGATAGCTACCATAAAGAATACATCATGCAATAATGAAGCAATTGCCCCAACACCCATACGCCATTCAAAACGGAATGCCACATAGATTATTATTCCTAAAGCAGCAATCGCTAATGCATAAATGGCATTTTTCACTAACTCTTGTCCTACTGTTGGTGAAACTGTACTTACACTTGGTTCATGACCATAATCTTTAAGTACTGCTGCTTTATAATCAAGAATTTGTTGTTGAGTTAAATCTTCTTTATAAGTAACTACTGCCGAATTTTGATCTTCCCCAGAAATAATCACTTTTTCAGAAGGGAATCCAATTTCGTCAATATACTCCGTTACTTCTTCTTGAGAGATTTGCTCATCTGAAAGAATTTCTACACGTGTACCACTCGAGAAGTCAATTCCTAAATTCAACTTGAAGATACCAATAATTACAGCCCCAACTATGAGGATACCAATTGAAATAGAATAGAATTTTTTACGGTTTTTAACAAAGTCCAGACGATCAAAGTTTGTTGATAGATCCAAGGTTTCGATTCCTTCAGATGCATCATGTATTTTTGATTTACGAACTCCGTATAGTGAAGGGCTGTTAAAATACCCACTGTTTACTAGTAAACCTAATAAAATTCTCGATAACCACAGAGCAGTTACGAAACTTAGTACAATTGTAATCATCAATGTTGTCGCGAACCCTTTTACTGAGCTAGTACCAAAGAAGAATAGTACTGCTGCAGCTAGCAAGGTTGTCAACTGTGCATCAATAATAGCAGACAAGGATTGTTTCGAACCATACTGGTAAGCCTCTTTTGCAGACTTGCCGACACGCAATTCCTCACGTATACGTTCAGCAGTTAAAATGTTGGCATCTACTGCCATCCCAATACCCAGCACTAGTGCCGCAATACCCGGCAATGTTAATACCGCATTTATTGCATTGAATACAATCAGGACTAAATACGTAAATACCGATAGAGTGATAATGGATACAAAGCCCGGTAAACGGTAGTAAAAGAGCATAAAGATGAAAATTAAAATAACCCCGACTACACTGGCAAACACTGTACTGTTCAATGCTTCTGCACCAAATTGTGCACCTACAGAGGTAGAATAAATTTCAGTTAATTTTACAGGTAAAGCCCCTGCATTTAAGACACTGGCAAAGTCCTTTGTCTCTTGAACAGTAAAGTTCCCGCTAATCATGACATCAGTCGTATTTAATACTTGATCGACCCCTGCTGCAGATATAAATTTCGGATCTGCTTTTTGTGCTTCTGCAGCGTACGAATCTACGCCTTCTTCAAAATCCAGCCAAACAACTAAAAGATTCTGGCCAGGTCCCATTTGTGAGACATTCTTAGTAACCTCTGCAAACTTGGCAGCATCTTTTAAAGTAAGTGTTACAATCGGACGATTTTGCTGATCAAATGAAGCGGCTGCTCCACCTTCTTTTAAATCCGTACCATCTAATAAGATATTGTCATTTACATCCCGGAATGTTAAATTCGCCGTACTTGATAATAATTCACGAGCGGAAGACTGATCATCGATTCCTGCTAATTGCACACGAATTCGATCTTCACCTTCGACTTGTATGCTCGGCTCACTTACTCCGAATTGGTTAGTACGGTTTGTGAGTGCCGTCGTCGTGTCAGTCAAAATATCCTGTGTAATTTTTTGACCATCAACTAGTGATTCTACTTTATATAAAACCTCAAAACCACCTTGTAAATCAAGCCCGAGTTTTACGTCCTTCAAAACTCCTTGTACTGTTGCACCCATTGCAGCAAATAGCACTACTGCCACTAGTACAAAAGTAAAAATACGGCTTTTTAGCTTCATCTGTAAATCCTCCTCAAATTTTGTGTATACCTCTTGATGTATACACAATAGAAAAACTCGATTTACCGCTACTGTGCGCTAAATCGATCTTGTAAGTTCTAATATAGAATCTAAAAAGCAATTATTAATATTAGAAACATACATTTAGCGTTTTCTATCAAAATTTCATTTTTCGTTTAGTCTAATCCATCAAACTAAACAAGCCTTGTTTATGTACAAAACTCATTATGAGACACGATTCGCTAGCTGTCAAACCAATGGACATGGATTTATTTAACATTTTCTATAATTTTGGCTTGAATAACACTTGTAAATCACCCTGACTTATGTCTCCAAACCAATCTTCAGTCCGAAATTGCTGAATCTGGAAGTAGCTAACAATTTCCGAGGGCTTTACAGAATAGATTGTCTCCACAATCTCATATAAACGGAGATCTTCCACATTTTTCTTTCTCCATTTTTTTTTAATGCAAAAATTCCAAATATCTTCTAATTTGATTCCATCGTATTCATAATAATTTATTTCATCCATTTTGCTTTGTAATACTGGTAAAACCTCATTGTATAGCTGTTCGAACTGAATCATTACAATCCCCCCAACCAATAGTTTTAACTCACTACATTCAAGCATACAAATATTGTATCTGAAATTTCTTGAAATGAGAAGGGATTGAATGAATGAGTTCATTTGTAAAAGGAACTATTTTTTTAACGTTTGTTATTTTTTTATCTAAACTGTTCGGCTTCATATATAGAATGCAGTTTATGCGGGTCGCTGGCGAAGAAGCTGTAGGTATTTATATGACCGCCTATCCAGCGTTTATCTTCTTTGTATCACTATTACAGTTAGGCATACCCATTGCTGTAGCAAAAGTAATTGCAGAGCTCCATGCTAAACGGAGAGAGGGCCAACTCCCAGCTGTTATGAAAACAGCATCAAGATGGTCAATTGTTACGATTATTATTTTCACACCGTTATTGTTCTTGTTTATACCATACTTAGCTGGGACACTTTTACATAACGATGCCACAAGGTTAACGCTTTATATTGGTTTGGGAGCTGTCCCGATTGTAGTTTTTTCAGGACTCATAAGAGGATATTTACAAGGCATTGCAGTCATTTCCGCAACTGCTTGGTCACAAATGTTGGAGCAAGTTATTCGAATCGCATTAATAACACTGCTCTTGCCATTTTTAGTTACAGCAGATAACCCTGCATTAACAGCTGCGTATGCGATGGCAATAACAGCATTTGGAGAAGTTTTTTCATTTATTTATTTATACATTCACTATCAATATAAGAAAAAGAAAGCGAAGAAAAACGAGGCAACCAAAGCCTATCCAGCAATGCCCCTTTTAAGAATAGCGGTGCCATCTGCAGGTAGTCGATTATTTGGTACTTTTACTTGGTTTTTAGAACCAATTGTTTTCTTAAAGGCATTGACCGTTTCAGGGTTAACAGCCGTAGGAGCTACTACTTTGTACGGGATTATTTCTGGTGTCCACGTACCGCTGCTCTTGTTCCCGTCCTTTATTCCTAACGCACTGGCCATTGTACTGATCCCTGCAGTTAGTGATGCTGTAGCAAGAAGTAATATTCAATTATTAAACGAACGAATCGGCATTTCATTGCGTTTATCTTCTTTGGTTGGTTGTTATGCTGCAACTTACTTCTTCATCCATGGTGATGAACTTGCAATGAAGCTCTTCGATCTAGAAGAGAATCGAGGCTTTATGAAAATTTTGGCACCGATCTTTTATTTTTATTATATCCAAAGTCCGCTCCATTCCATTTTACAGGCAATCGATGAAGCACGCCCTGCTATGATGAATTCAATTTATGGTGGTCTTGGAAAGTTATTTGTGATGTTTGTACTAGCCTCACAACCATTTATACAAGAATATGGTGCAATCATTGCGATTGGCTTTGGCGTTTTAGTCACTTCATTTTTACACATGGCAACACTTCGCAATCATAAAATGATTGCTGCCGGTTTTAGATTCTTTGCTATTCCGTATGGTATTTTCATTATAACTTGTTTCATGCAGTCCTATCTTATTCCTATGGTCTCGTTTAATTTTTGGACAAATAGTGCTCTTACTTTAGCGATCCTAACACTTTTATTAATACTTACAAATCAAATTAAATGGAGCGACTTTAAAGTTTTACGCTCAGTTATTTCCCGTCGTCTTTAATTGAACGTGCAATTCATTGTTTTCATAGCAGCAGTAGAAAATATCATTTACCCTTTCGCTATAACCTATTTTCTGCAATTCATTCATAAGCCATGCTTTATCTTTGTTCATTATTTTTAAATGTTTATCAACGATATACCCATCCACGATAAGCGATAAGATAAGTGGATCGTCACTTTTTAAGAAGATTGATATTTTGCCTGATGGTTCTAAAAAGGCATAGTCTATCTGTTGTACAGATGGGATCCTTTCTTCACGCATTTGTTGAAATAAGTCATCTAAGTTGTAACGCTGTTTTCGCATTTCCTCTTGGTCAATCACACCGTCACGGACGATGAGGGAGGGATCTCCATCTATAATATCCCGTATTTTTTTACTCTTTAAAGTAATCAGGGAATTTATAAATTGGATGACCAGAAGTATGATAATCGGAAAGACATTCTGAAAAACAGGTTTATCTACATCTTCGAGTGCAAATGCTACACATTCAGCTATTAGAACAAAGACAACTAAGTCCATAATACTCAATTCGCCAACTTCTCTTTTACCCATTAGACGAAAAACAATTATTACAAAAATGTACAAAAATACAGTTCTCAAAAATATCTCAACATAAGTTTCCATATACCCACATCCTTCAATAGACATTTTGGGCATACGACTATCTAAGTATTCATTGAAAAGAATTCCTATTAAAAGAACAAAAGCGCGGGGCATCCTGCTTAACCCCGCGTCAACAAAAACGCTACATCGTTTGTGCAAGTCCCAAGCTGTTTATGGGACTTGACGACTGCGCTCGCACGTCGGAAGAGGCAGACCGCGACGTTGGGGACTGGGCTGCAGCACTTAGAGGTAGTAGAACTATTTTAGAAGGTTATCCACACAGCAAATTTTTATATTTCCTTAACATTGAAAAAAGCTTACTAACTCGGAGCTTGTCCGTTTTAGTAAGCTTTTGATTTTAATATTATTATTCTGTAATTACTCGACCGATAGCTTGGCGCTCGAATTTTAAACGAGTTTTACCATCAACAATAATGTAAATTGCTCCATCCTCAAGAGCATCAACTTCTCCATGTAGTCCACCGATTGTTACTACACGGTCTCCACGTTTAATGCTATTTTGCATTTGAACAGTTTGTTTTTGTTTCTTTTGTGCTGGACGGATTAAAATGAACCACATCGCAACGAACATAATAATAATTGGAAGTAAACCAACAATTGTATCCATAGTTTTATGTCCTCCTTTCTAACTCTCACTTCATTAGTATAGTATAAATTGAATGGAAAAAGCGATATGAAAAGACTATATTTATGAAAATAATCACACTTTTTCATATTCTTCAATTTTTCGCCATAAAAATAAGGTTGTTTTTAGAAATTTTTAGCATCTGGCTTATTAAAACCGTATTTTTCGAAGAATTCTTCGCGGAAATCACCAAGTCGATCTTCACGAATCGCTTGTCGAACTTGTTCCATTAACTTTAATAAGAAATGTAGATTATGATAAGTTGTTAAACGAATACCAAATGTTTCTTCTGTTCTGATTAAATGACGCACATAAGCACGTGTATAGTTTTTGCAAGTATAGCAATCGCAATTCGGATCAATTGGGCTGAAGTCGCGAGCGTATTTTGCATTTTTCACGACTAAACGGCCTTCTGAAGTCATTAATGTACCATTTCTCGCAATACGAGTTGGTAATACACAGTCAAACATATCCACACCACGGATTGCCCCATCGATTAATGAATCTGGAGATCCAACCCCCATTAAATAACGTGGTTTGTTATCAGGTAATAATGGCGTAGTAAATTCTAGTACACGGTTCATAATGTCCTTTGGTTCACCAACAGAAAGTCCACCAATGGCATAACCTGGGAAGTCAAGTTCCACTAAAGCTTCCGCGGAACGTTTACGCAGCTCTTCAAATTCTCCCCCTTGAACAATTCCGAATAAACCTTGATCTTCGGGACGGGAATGAGCTTCTTTACAGCGTTTTGCCCAACGTGTTGTACGGTCGACTGAATTTAACATATAATCATATGTTGCAGGATATGGTGGACATTCATCAAATGCCATCATAATGTCAGAACCTAAATCATTTTGAATTTCCATTGCTTTTTCTGGGCTTAAGAAAAGTTTGTCCCCGTTTAAATGATTACGGAAATGAACACCCTCTTCTTCAATTTTACGGAATTCGCTTAATGAAAATACTTGGAAACCGCCGGAATCTGTTAAAATTGGACGATCCCAGTTCATAAATTTATGAAGGCCGCCTGCTTCTTTTACAATATCATTACCGGGACGCAGCCATAGATGATATGTGTTAGATAGAATAATTCCAGCATCCATCTCTTTTAGCTCTTCAGGTGACATCGTTTTTACGGTTGCTTGTGTCCCAACCGGCATAAACGCGGGCGTTTCAAAAGAACCATGTGGAGTATGGACAATCCCAAGTCTTGCTCCTGTTTGTTTACATGTTTTAATTAATTCATATGTTACTGCTGGTTTAGTCATTCGAATATTTCCTCTCTTGTGATGTAAATACAGTACTTTGGGCCAACACGGATGTTGGTCCCGAAGACGTTGCCACATCATGTGGCGCTCTTAGTCTTCGATCATTTATTTTTAGGTTTCACCGATTTATGTTTGTATTAAGCGTAAACTCACTCAATATTATGAGCGAGTTGGTCGAATAAACATCGCGTCTCCAAAACTAAAGAAACGATATTTTTCCTCCACTGCATTATTATATGCATTTAAAATAATTTCTCTGGAAGTTAGCGCACTTACCAGCATTACTAGAGTAGATTTTGGCAAATGGAAGTTTGTTATTAACCCATCGATTGCTTTGTAATCAAAGCCAGGATAAATAAAGATGTTGGTCCAGCCTTGTTCTGCTCGAATTTCGCCATCATATTTTTGTGCTATTGTTTCAAGTGTACGTGTAGAAGTTGTACCAACTGCTACGACTTTTCCGCCATTTGCTTTTACACGATTAATTGTTTGTGCAGCAACTTCGGTCACACTATAAAACTCGGAATGCATATCATGGCTTTCTATGGAGTCTACACTTACGGGACGGAATGTTCCAAGTCCAACATGCAAGGTAATAAAGACAATCTCAACGCCTTTTTCTTTAATCTGATCTAAAATCTCATTGGTAAAATGCAACCCTGCTGTTGGTGCAGCAGCTGAACCAATTTCTTTCGAATAGACCGTTTGATAGCGTTCACGATTTTCTAATTTTTCATGGATATAAGGAGGAAGCGGCATTTCACCTAGCTGATCTAAAATCTCATAAAAGATTCCATCATAACTAAATTTGAATAGTCGCCCACCGTGGTCTAATTCACCTGTACAAGTCGCTTTAAGCAGACCATCCCCAAATGTAATTTCTGTTCCCGCTTTAACGCGTTTTGCTGGTTTAACTAACGTTTCCCACTCATCATCATTACCTTGTTTTAGTAATAATACTTCGATATGGGCACCGGTTTCTTCCTTTACGCCAAAAAGTCTTGCAGGCATAACTCGTGTATCATTTAAAACAAGACAATCCCCTTTTTGTAATTCATCGACAATATGAGGAAAATGACTATGTTCTATTTCTCCTGTTTGACGGTCTACAATCATTAATCGACTTGCTGTTCGATCTTCTAATGGAGTTTGAGCAATTAACTCTTCAGGTAAATGGAAATCGAAATCTTCTACTTTCATTTCTACAACTTCTTTCATTATGATTGTTCTGGATAAGTATAACCAAAATGGTCATATGCTAATTTTGTTGCTTCCCGACCTCTTGGTGTTCTTTGGATGAATCCGATTTGCATTAAATAGGGTTCATAAACATCCTCGATTGTCTGCCTTTCTTCACCAATCGATGCCGCGATTGTATCAAGGCCAACGGGGCCACCTCTGAAACGTTCTATCATACTAACCATTAATTTATGGTCAATATGATCAAGTCCTTGAGGGTCTACTTGCAGTAATTCAAGTGCTTGATTGGCTAAAGGATGTGAAATAGCTCCATCCCCGAGCACTTGCGCGTAATCCCGCACTCGCTTTAATAAGCGGTTGGCAATACGTGGCGTCCCTCTAGAACGGCGCGCAATTTCTCTTGCAGCCAAACTGTCTATTTCTACATTAAACAAATGGCTACTGCGTATAACGATTTCTACTAATGCCTCTTCATCGTAAAAATCAAGTCTTAACAGAACGCCAAACCGATCTCTTAATGGGGCGGATAACGCACCTGCTCTTGTGGTAGCACCGACCAATGTAAATGGCGGTAAATCCAATCGAATAGAGCGTGCTTCAGGCCCCTTTCCTACTACAATATCTAAACAAAAATCCTCCATTGCAGGATAAAGAACTTCTTCTATCGCTCGAGGAAGTCGGTGAATTTCATCTATAAATAAAACATCACCAGGTTCCAACGAGCTTACAATAGCCGCTAAATCCCCAGGTCGTTCAATTGCCGGTCCACTTGTCAATCGAATATTCACAGCCATTTCATTGGATATAACAGTTGCTAACGTGGTTTTTCCTAATCCAGGAGGTCCATATAATAACACGTGGTCAAGGCTTTCTTGCCGGAGCTTCGCAGCTTCAATGAAAATATTCAAGTTTTCTTTCACCTTGTGCTGACCGATATATTGTGAAAGTTTTTGCGGCCGGAGGGATAACTCAAATTGCTCATCAAAGTCATTTGATTCACTTGAAATAATTCGTTCGGACATGCTTCCTCCTCCTTACTTCATTTTTAGCAACAGCTGTAATGCATGTTTCATGTAACTTTCAGTAGTTGTGAGTTCCTCGTTGTCCTCCAAGGACGGTCTAATTTTCGTTAACTCTTTATCAGAGTATCCAAGGGCAAGTAAAGCTAAGATCGCTTCCTCTAATTCTTGCTTGTGCACATTTACTCCGAATAACGGCAATTCATCCTCCGAACTCGGTAATTCAATTTGTTCAACCAATGAACCAAGCTTCCCTTTTAAATCCAGGATCATTTGTCTTGCCGTCTTTTTTCCTACACCTGGAAACTTGACTAAAAAGGCTTCATCTTCCATTTCAATAGCAGAGATTACTTGCGAAGGATTACCACTAGCCAAAATAGCCAATGCACCTTTAGGTCCAATTCCCGAAACTTGAATAAGTTTGCGGAAAAGCTCTCTTTCATCAAGTGATTTAAAGCCAAATAACATTTGCGCATCTTCGCGAACATGCATATGTATAAAAATTTGTTGAAGATCTTCCCTGATACGAAATGCAAAAGGATTTGGCGTAAAAATTTGCCATCCCAGACCCTGTTGTTCCAAAACGACATATTCCGGTGTAATTCGTTTTATATGTCCTATTATATAATCATACATCTTAATCCCCCACATTCACTGCTATAGATTATAGCATATTGTTCGGATATACTCCGAACAAATTCAACTGACTATTCTTGCCTTCATGTCAAAATCAGATTCAAAAAAAACACAACTCAACCAAATTTGGCCGAGTTGATGTCTTTTCTTTTACTGATAACAAAGCCCTATACTTTCCAAAGTGCCTGAAAAAAGACCGTCTTATTTAGACGGCCGAATTGACGCTAAAACTATAAACGAATTAACTCTATTTTATCATGTTAGTTGATGTTAGTCGTATTTCGAATGTAATTTTTCAGTTTCCATGATTAATTCAGGCCAATGCCTTAACGCTTTTTCAGTAAATGGCATTAAATAGTCTAAGAATGCTTCTCGCTCATATTTTCCTAATTGCAGCACATATAGCCATTCTCTTAATAACTCATTCGGATATTGAAGGTAATTTATTTTTTGCAAACAAAGATTATATAAATATGGGTTTTCATTTAATAATTTTTCTAAATCATAATCAATTGTAGGTAACACGCGGTGCATCCAAAGAAGCATTTCTTCCGCTGAATCACCTACAACTGCTAAATCAAAATCGATTAACTTCATTTTACGGTCTTTACAAATTAAAAAATTATGATGTACTACATCGCCATGAAGCAATGTAAGTTTTCCATTTATTTTATGTTTCTGCTTACGCATCTGCTTTAAGACTCTACTTGCAAACAATGTAATATCATAATATGCATGCTGCAATAATGGAAGTAATTCTTTTTCATTAATTAAAAAACGCTCTAATCGTGCATTCCATTTTTGATAGAGTTGTTGTCTTGGAAAAATCACTTGATTTTTCCAGTCAATTTTATCACTCGTATCATGTAATGCTTTCAATATTTTGAAGCTTTGTTTTCGGTGAGAATCGTTCGAGAAATCCGCGCTAAAACTCCCATGTTGCCAATATTGAACAACTAAATCCGAATCCTTGCTTTTAACTAACGGGATAACATATGGAAACTTGATATCCCCTAGTTGACTATGAATCGCTTTAACTTTTTCTGCAACTTTTACATTATCATATTTTTTTATAAACAATGTCCCTTGAGCTGTCTCTTTCTTCCATATATTGCTTTTAATTTGCATTTTAATAATTCCAAGGTCTGTTTTGAGCTATATAAGGATTATTGGGATAACCCTGTTGGTTAGGTTGCATCATCTGTTGCGGCATCATCTGTTGTGGCATCATTTGTCGCATCGGACCAGGCATTCCTTGCTGCATGTCATATGGGCCATAGAAGTTTTGATTATATGGATTAGCGCCGTTTCCATAGTTGTATCCTTCTTGATAGTAGTTAGCTGCTTGCCCTTGATCTTCAACGCCATCAAATGGGGAATACTCTTCAAAATTTTGATGCCCTGCATTTGGGTCAAAATCTTGATCAACCATTTTTGTTTTCATTTCCGAAGAATCCAATAACCAATCTGGTAATCCATCATGATCTTCATCGTACCCTTCCATTGCCGGTGCAACATCTGACATAGGGGCCATATCATAGTTGGGTTCGAAATTTGGCATTCCATAAGGCATCATTTCTTGAGAAGGATATCCTCCTCCACATCCACAGTCGTTATATTGTTGCGGCATTTGTTGATAATCATATTCATTTTCAGCATATGGCATTTGCTGGTAATTTGCGTGATCATCACATCCACATGGTTGTGGTTGATAATATTGCTGTTCTTGGCAACCACATGGGTTATGATAATATACCTGTTCATGGCATCCACATGGGTTATGGTGATGGACTTGCTCATGACATCCACATGGGTTATGGTGATATGTTTGCTCATGACATCCACATGGCTGTGGAGGCGGACAGCATACATAAATAATTTGAGGCTGTGGTACTGGTACGTGAACGTACTGCACCTCTTTTTCTACCGATGTCTCGACATTTGTTTCAACTTGCGTTTGTGGTGCCGGCATTTGAATATAGATTGGTTGTGGTACTGGCGCTGGTGCTGGTGCTGGTGCTGGTAAAGTTTTGGGTTGTTGAAAATGCATTTGTGGTGCAAAATCAAATTGGAATTGCGGCATTAAATCGACTTGCGGCATTGGCATAGGTTGTGGAACAGGAGCAGGAATTGGAGCAGTTTCCACTACTTTCGGCACCTCTTTTACTGGTTTAGGTTTTTCAATAGGTTGCGTTAATTTTTCTTTCGGGGCAGTCATCATTTCCTTTGTTGGCATCGGTGCAGTTTGCTGTTCTTTTGTCATGGTAGACTTTGGAGAAGCAGCACCATTTTCTGGCAAGAAAATTTCCATGCCCGGTACAATATAATCAGGGTTAGCTAAATGCGTATTTAAACGTTTTAATTCATCAAGCCCAATCCCATACTGTTTAGCAATACGCCAAAGTGTTTCACCTTTTTGAACAATATGAATTCGCACAAACATCCTCCTTTTCTCGTTTTATAATATGTGATTCATATGAAAAGGACACAAAAAAATAAAACGCTTTGTGTTGTTCCTCGTGATAAACTATGAATGATAGAGTGATGTATATACATGAAATTACATATGAAAGAGGTATCAAAATGAAAAAAATGTTAGGCGAGGACCGTCGACATGAATTGCTCCATATTTTAAAAACCACAAACGAGCCGATTACAGGAACAGATTTAGCAAATCACGCGAATGTATCCAGGCAAGTCATTGTCAACGATATGAATTTATTAAAAGCACGTAATGAACCAATTATTGCGACAAGTCAAGGGTATGTGTACTTAAAACGCGAAGAGCAAATGGAAGTATTTGAACGAAAGATTGTTTGTCTACATACAGCAGCACAAGCTGAAGATGAAATGTTAACAATTGTAGACTGTGGAGTTACATTAAAAAGTGTAAGCATTGATCACCCTGTTTACGGGGAGATTACCGCTTCCATGATGTTATCTAACCGACATGATGTAAAAACTTTCCTGCATCGTATCAGCAAGACACAAGCAAACTATTTATCTGTCTTAACAGATGGTACACATCTACATGAGATTTCTGCTTCTTCTGAAGAACTATTAGATCGAGCCGAACACATGCTACGAGCTAAAGGATATTTAGTTGAAGAATAAAGTCATCAAAAAAGTGGGCTCTCCATTGCGGAAAGCCCACTTTTATTAGTCTAGTCTATAAACCGTTCTAATTCTTCCTTTGTCGGAATTCTGCATTCAGTTTGTTTCCCAAGTTTGTGGCGATTCTTTGCGACAATATCATAGATTGCATCCCGCAAAAACGGTGGGGTGAATAAGAAGGGATATAACAAACTCCACACCCCATCTAACCTTCGAGCAACTTTTAATGCCGCAGTTGATTTTACATAACACTTTTTTCCTTCAATGAATACGAGGCTGTCTATTGTTTTAGGAATTTGAAATTCTTTTAACAATTTTTGCCCTATATTACTTTGAATAGAAGCAAACTTAAAATACTTATTTCTATCCCGCTTTATAATAAATTGAACACTTGCATCACAAAAATGGCATTCCCCATCAAAGAGAATAATGTTCATATTCACACCTCTATTACTCTTGTGTCAAGTATGTATAATAAGTACCAAGAGATTTCACATTACAACCCAGGGCATCCAATTCTTCCATGGCCCCCTTCATCATGGCATCATTTTCATCTGCATGGACATCCATGATAAAGAAATATTCACCCAACCCAGTTTTTAAGGGACGGGATTCAATTTTACTTAAATCTAGTTTACGCCAAGCAAGAACAGATAGAACTTGATGCAGCGCACCCGATACGTTCAAGGGTAATGTAACCATTAAAGTTGTTTTCGCATTTCCTTCTGATTTTTCAATAGGCAATCGCATATTACTTTTTGATAAAACAAGAAAACGAGTATGATTAAACTGAAAATCATGGATATTTCTTTGCACGATTTCTAAGTCATATTTCTCTGCTGATGAGATGTTTCCTATAGCAGCAATACAGCGATCAGGATTTTCGGATACTAGTTTTGCGGCAGCAGATGTAGAAGAATATGGATTCAATGGAACAGAACTGAAACGATAGTACAGGTATTTATGGCATTGTGCTAAAGCATGCGGATGAGAATAAATTTCTTCGACATTTTGCCAATTGTCTTTTTGTTTTTTATGTACCATTAAGTGTTGTTGAATTTTAGATAAGCAATCTGCTACGATAAATAAATTGGCTTCATGAAATAAATAATCTATAGTCAGTGGAACCGTACCTTCTATCGTGTTCTCAAGTGGTACGACAGCTAAGTCAACCTTCTCCTCAGATACTGCCTCTATACACTCAGGTATCGTTGAATAAGGCATCAGCCAATCACTTGGAAATAAACTCTTTGTCGCCAAATATGTAAAAGAAGCTTCGGGTCCTAAATAAGCAATCCTTTGATTCCAATCTTTATTTTCCACTGTTTTTGCCCCCATTATCTAAAGAGTTTCATTATTCAATCTTCTATCTATTGAAAAAGAGAGAGCAATGTTTCCACCTTGCTCTCCTCGTTATTGCGCTTACTTATAGTTTATAGAGCACCAGAACTGATTACCTCAGCAGATTCAACGAATTCTAACTTTTTTAATTGTTGAATAAGCTCGTCAAGTTCATATACCATACTCGTTACATCTAAAGATAAAGTTACGTTCGCCCTTCCCTGAATCGGGATTGTTTGATGTATCGTTAATATATTGCATTGTGCTACAGAAATAATTTCTAAAAGACTAGCGAGTGTTCCTTTTTCATCTTGCAATTGTATAAAAATCGTAAGAATTCGTTCACGTACAATGGAGTGGAAAGGAAAAACGGCATCCCGATATTTATAAAATGCGCTTCGCGATAAATCCACTTCTTTTACCGCATCCCAGATTGAAGAAACTGCTCCACTTTGTAATAGATGCTTGGCTTCTAAAGTTTTTTGCATAGCATCCGTCAGCACATCTTCTCGAACTAAATAATACCGTTGATTAGCAACGTTTTTCATACTCTCCCCCCAAAATCTCCTACGATCCAAAAACTAATAAGATTATTCTATAAACTCAAATTCGAATTCCATTAAGCGGACGATATCTCCGTCTGTTGCTCCACGTTCACGTAGAGCATCGTCGACACCCATTCCACGTAATTGTCTAGCAAATCGTCGAATACCATCTTCACGACTGAAATCAGTCATTTTGAATAGACGTTCAATTGAGTAGCCCGACAATACATATGCCCCGTCATCATCACGAGTAATTTCGAAGTCGTCACCTTTTTTCTCATGCTTATATAGTACAGTTGCATCACTATCTTCTGCAACTACATCATGCAATTCAAAGTGAGGTGTTACTTCAAGTAAGTCGGCAATTTCAAATAATACGGGTTTTAAGCCTTGTCGTGAAACAGCAGAAACCGGATAAACTTTTACAGAATCTCCAATTTTCTCTTTGAATTCTTTCAAGTTTTCTTCTGCGTCTGGCATGTCCATTTTATTTGCTACAACAATTTGTGGTCTTTCTGTTAACCGTAAGTTGTATTGTTTTAGTTCTTCATTGATTGTAAGGAAGTCATCATATGGATCCCGGCCTTCCATACCCGACATATCGATAACATGGACAATTACTCTCGTTCTTTCGATATGACGAAGGAATTGCATACCTAATCCAACACCTTGATGTGCCCCTTCAATCAATCCAGGTAAATCTGCCATTGCAAAGCTTCGTCCATCTTCCGTTTCAACCATTCCCAGATTCGGAACAATTGTCGTGAAGTGATAAGCACCAATTTTAGGTTTTGCTGCTGACACTACGGATAGCAATGTTGATTTACCTACGCTTGGGAAGCCCACTAAACCAACGTCTGCTAACACTTTTAATTCTAATGTAACATTTAATTCCTGACCTGGCTCGCCTTTTTCTGCGAGTTCTGGCGCTGGATTTGAAGGCGTGGCAAATCGGCTATTACCACGTCCGCCACGTCCACCACGTGCAATAACTGCAGTTTGGCCATGTTCCACTAAGTCTGCAATAACTGCCCCTGTTTCTTCGTTCATGACGACCGTACCAGGTGGAACTTTTACCACTAGGTCACCAGAGTTTCTCCCGTGCATCCCTTTACTCATTCCGTGCTCACCACGGTCAGCTTTAAAATGACGTTGGTATCGGAAATCCATAAGAGTTCGTAACCCTTCTTCTACCAGGAAAACAACATTTCCGCCATTACCGCCATCTCCACCTGCTGGACCACCATTTGGTACATATTTTTCACGGCGAAAGGCGACCATACCATCTCCGCCATCTCCACCTTTCACATAAATCTTAACGTGATCGACAAACATTAAATTCACTCCTGTTCTATGTTCAAAGCATACTTCCATTCTGTCGTAGTTTGCTCATATGTTTGAACCTTTATATTGTTATTCCCTTCATAATTGAAGTAATGAGTTTCCCACTTACCTTTTAAGTCAAAAAGTAATGTAAATTGTTTCTCATCTGTTTCAATTGAGATATCTAGTTGCTGTTCAATAAAAGGATCTAGAGTATCATAAACATGAATAACTGTCTTTTCTAAGTATTCTACAATTTGTTCATCTTTTTTCAGATTAACTGGAACAGTTATATTACTATTTAAAGTAAGTTCAAACGCAGGATATCTCCATTGGATCGTTTGCAACCATTCCACCGTCTTAGGTAATTTTAATTTATTGATATTTGAAAGGCTTTTACTTTGCTCCGAAATTTTTTCAATCATCTTTTTCGCTTCTTCGACCCTATCAAGATCTAAGTACATTTTAATTAATTGAATTTGATTCATGAAATCATGATTAGCAAATCGTAAAACATCATTAATCGAAAGTGTAGAAGTTTTCATATAAATCCTCCAAACGTAATAGAAAAAATCCTACCAATATCTTTATCAGTATAACAAGTTTTTCTATTTTTCGCCTTTCTTTGCCCTAAAGTGTGTAGGAATACTATAAGAAAATTTCAAATATCCATGGAGTCCATCATTATTTTTAATAGTTACGAGGGAACTATAACTTCCCTTATACATGAAAAAGGACTGCTGGCTAGCAGTCCTTTTTGTATAATATATACTCTTAAGCTTCTTGAGCTACTGGGTATACACTTACTTTTTTCTTGTCGCGACCTAAACGTTCGAATTTAACAACACCGTCAACTTTCGCGTAAAGTGTGTCATCTCCACCACGGCCTACGTTTGTACCTGGGTAAATTTTTGTACCGCGTTGACGGTAAAGAATTGAACCACCTGATACGAATTGACCATCAGCACGTTTAGCACCAAGGCGTTTTGACTCAGAGTCACGTCCGTTCTTTGTAGAACCTACCCCTTTTTTCGAAGCGAAAAATTGAAGGTCTAAAGAAAGTAATAATTTCATGTCGTTCCACCTCCTACTGGGCTACTTGGTTGTAGTTAATTTTAATATATTGTCCATAAGTTTGGACCATCGAGTAAACTTGAGCAGTCATAACTTGGACAATAAGTTGTAATTTTGCATCGGCTTCCACATCAATATCAGTAGGAAGATCTACACGAAGATAGCCTCCACCTTCTGTTGCCTGGTCGATTTTCGGTTCGATATGTAATAATGCATAAATGGCATTTACAGTACCAATGGCAATTGTAGATGCACCTGCACATACTAAATCCTTACCTGTTTCATCATACCCAGCATGACCTGAAAATTCGAATGCAGATACGTGTCTATTTTCATCGTGATGAATTGTAACAGAAATCACTTCACTCACCTCGACTCTTAAGCGTTGATTGTTTCAACAACTAATTTTGTGTAAGGTTGACGATGACCTTGTTTACGACGGTAGTTTTTCTTCGCTTTAAGTTTGAATACAGTAATTTTTTTCGCGCGTCCTTCTTTTACAACTTTCGCTGTAACAGTAGCACCTGCAACAGTTGGAGCTCCAACTTTAACTGTTTCTCCACCTACGAATAAAACTTTATCAAAAGTAACTACTTCGTCAGCTTCAACACCTAGTTTTTCAACATAGATCTCTTGTCCAGCTTCTACTTTGATTTGTTTTCCACCAGTTTCAATAATTGCGTACATTAAAATGCACCTCCTCTTAGACTCAGACTCGCCTGTAATGAAAGGTGATCAATTCGATACTTAAGACCCTCCCAGAGCGGTTGTAGCACGGGTGCTACAAACAATAACATTACAATATTATCATAGTATCAACTTTTAAGTCAACCGTTTAATTACATGTTTTTCAAATGCAGAACGGTATTTTCGATATCTCCACTCATTCACAATTTGTATAAATAAGAAGATACTCAATACAAGTAAAAATGAAGATTTTGGCAATAAAATAAATGTAATAAGTACAGTTCCCGAAATTAGTATGAGTGAAATGGTTAAATAGAATTCAACTACCCGAATTCGTGGGTAAAAGATATGAATAAGTGACATGATAATCCGTCCACCATCTAACGGCCATATTGGAATTATATTGATAGCAAGCAAAATAATTTGAATCTTCAATAATGGCGCTGCTATTAAGGGATCAAGAAACGGTGTGGCGGCAATACAACAAAGAGTGGCAATCGGTCCACCGAGCGCAATCATTAATTGCTTTTTCGGAGCAATCGAATTCCCGCCTTTTAACAGAATTTCTCCACCATATGGCATTATTACACATCTTTCAACTTTCACTTTACAAAGATAAGCTGCGACGATATGCCCCACTTCATGAATAATTAAGGAAGATAGAATAAGTGCATAATAAGAAATATTACCATATAACACAATACTGAACAGAATCGGCAAAAATAATGGATGAATGGTCATACGCATCATGATTGCGTATGCTCTTTCATCCATTCTAAAGTCTCCTCTAAGTTAAATACTTTCCCGTCATCTTCTATTTTGATATAAAGATCCCCAGGCTCTTTATTTGCAAGGGTACCTCCCCGTTCAATTGATGTATATGGCAATAATGAAAACGAATCCACATTTCCATAAGTTACAGTGATATCCCCTTCATAAAAGACTGAAATTGTTTTGCCTGTGTTTTTAGTATGACCTGTGTACACGACAAGTCCATTTTCGATTGCAAGGATTGGAATGGCTTCTTCAAATGTTAACAGATATCCTTGATCATACGGTTTTACAGATACAAACGATAATAACTCTTGATTTATATTTTCGGTTGAAACGGTAATTTTCTCATCTGGTTCCTGACCAAATACTTCTTGCAATAAATTACGCATAACAGTTAGATCTTCAGAGCTGTAAACTATTTTTTTCACATCTACTTCTAATTGACTTCTTTCTTGAAGCCGAGTACCGAATATGACAACCCCGCAGAGAACAATAGCCGCAATCCATTTCCATTTCTTGTTCACTACCTCATCCATTCTCTTTTTCATAGTATATGAAAAATATGAAATTAGGATTCTAGTGGAAATCAAAAGAAACTGTCCGATTACGTCGAATGCAAATGAAAATAATTTTTTCGTTTTTAGAAGGGGTGATCGAGCCAATTTGCAGTCGTCTCTACGACTTATCTTTAAGGCCAACACGACGTTTGTCATGTGACAATGCAACACGATGCCCGTGTCTTTGTCAGCGCAGTATGTAGAGGCGCGCTCACAAAAATTGCTGCTTAAATTTTCGCAGCTTACGTGGTAGGCTGCGTGTTCTAGATTAAACAACTATCTGTATGTAAATTAACAATCTGCTTTTCTAAATAATAAAAAGGCTATTGATTTTCACCAATAACCTTTTATCTCTATTTCGAGAAAATAGAGATTAATTTTTTAAACATCCCTTTAGAGTTATCTTCAATGGACATTAAAGGAACAGATTCGCCTAAAATTCTTCTTGCAATATTACGATATCCTAAGGAAGCCTTGCTACTAGGATCCATGACAATAGGTTCACCTTTGTTAGATGAACTGATTACGTCTTCACTATCAATTACAATACCCAATAAATCAATTGATAAATGGGTTGTAATTTCATTTATATCCAGAGCATCTCCGTTTTTCATTAAATCTTTACGAATACGGTTAATAATCAATTTTGGCGGTTCAATTGCTTCCTGCTCTAATAATCCAATAATCCGGTCGGCATCTCGAACTGCAGAGATTTCAGGTGTTGTTACAACAATAGCACGATCAGCACCTGCTACTGCATTTTTATAACCTTGTTCAATTCCCGCAGGACAGTCAATTAAAACATAATCATATTCACGCTTTAGCTCGTCTATTAAACTCTTCATTTGCTCTGGCGTTACGGCATTTTTGTCCGTTGTTTGAGCGGCAGGCAATAAAAATAGTTTTTCATCGACACGTTTATCCTTAACTAACGCTTGATGAATTTTACAGCGACCTTCTACAACATCGACTAAGTCATAAATAATTCGATTATCTAAACCTAATACTAAGTCTAAGTTACGTAAGCCAATATCTGTATCTACTAAACATACTTTTTTCCCTTGAAGAGCCAATGCAGTTCCCAGATTGGCAGTTGTTGTTGTTTTACCTACTCCGCCTTTACCTGAAGTTATTACGATTGCTACACCCACATTAGCTTCCTCCTTTAATCGTACTTAATAATGGACGTATTTTCCTTACCTCTTGTACTCGTTCATATGAAATTATGCCATCTCTATTAATATATGCAAAGATTTGTTCAGCATTTTCTTGGACAAAAGGTTTTTCATTGGACATTGTTTCGATAAGGTCATCAATTAAAACGTGGGTAGGTTCAAAATGAGACGCAACGATAATTGCCTCTTTATTTCCATTTACTCCTGCATGGGCAATTCCTCTTAAATTACCAAGAACAAATATACTTCCACCAGCCTCAATTTTACCATTGGGGTTTACATCACCAATGACAACAATATCTCCATCTGTTTTCACGATTTGACCTGAGCGAATAATCCCAATATAGGTCTCGCTCTGTTCTGTAAGCACTTTCTCGTTACTTTCTTCAATTGTTATAACATCACTGTGCACTTTCGAAACGTGCATATTTCCCGGTCCCTGCACAATTGCGATGAGTTCTTTTTGTTGTGCATTCAGTAGGTAACGGTTGCCTAGATGTAGTTGTACATCAACTTTTCCATCAATTCCACCTTCTGAAACCTTGCGTTCAAGTTCTTCTACTAGTTCTGCGTAGGCGCACTGATCATCAAGCCGTAGTACCAACCCCGCTTTAGTCCCCTTTATATGGACAAGCTGTTTATTCATAGTAAAGCGACACCTCACGCCAAATCAATTTAAGAATTATCTCGGGCACGCTGTAACACACGCGCATTGATTAAATATTTAAATGCCCAACCAAGCATTATTAAAAATAATAGGTTTGCGATTATAGTTGGCAGTAAACGGTTGCTTAAAAAATCGCTTACCGGAATAGTTGTAAATTGAATAAAATTAAAGAAATAATACAAAAAAACTTCCATTAAAGCTACGAGCACTACAGATAATATTGTTGTAACACTTAAATGTTGGTGGATAAATTTTACAGTTGACCCAGCAACAAAACAAAGGAGTGGATATAAAAAGGAATATAATCCAATAATATCAATGTAGAACACATCATACAAGAGTCCAAAAATCAAACCATACAAACACGCTCTTTTTTTACTATAGTAGATAGAGATAAATATTAAATAAAGAATGACAAACCGCGGTACTAAAACAAGTGTTTGTTCTCCCCAGCTAATTGGCGAAAACAAGGCAAATTCTGGTTCCAACAAAAATAAAACAACCGCTACGAAGGGAACTAAGAAACGTATCATCTATTCTTCACCTTCAGTAGTATCAGTAGTTTCATCGTCAGTACCATTTGTCAAATCCGCGTTAGTCCCCGTGCCATCCGAACCGTCAACCGAGACGGAAGTTCTTAGGGCAATTATCACATCTTCTAACATCGAAAAGTTTGCAGCTGGTTTAACGTAAGCCATATTTGTAAGACCGTAATCGTCGGTAGTCACTTCTGTAATTTCTCCGATTAAGATCCCTTTTGGATAAATCCCACCTAAACCAGACGTTACAACCTGTTCGCCCTCTTTTACTTTAAAGCTAGAATCGATTCTCTTTAGTATTAATTCATTACGCTCACTGTCATATCCTTCTATTAAACCAAAAACATCCGATTTTTCTCCTTGAACAATGGCAGATACTCGATAATTAGGATTATTCGAGTGTAGTAATTCAACTTCTGAAGTGAATGGTGTCACCAAACTTATTTTGCCGATTAAACCATTCGCCGTCATAACTGCCATATTTAGTTGAACACCGTGTGATGAGCCTCTGTTAAGAATGATTTTTTCTTCCCATTGGTCTGGATTTCGGGCAATCACAGTTGCTTTTAACGGATTATAATCTTTTAAACTATCCTCTTTTTCTACCAGTTCTTTTAAAGATTGATTTTCAGATTGCAAAGTATTAACTTCTGCTTGAAGTACAGCAAAATCTTCCAAACGCATTTTTAAACGTTTATTTTCTTCGTACGTATTTAATAAAGAATTAATATCATTGAAAATACCTGTTATGTAACTTGCTGGCTTTGCAACAATGAATTGAGCAAAGCCAACTGTGTCTTTAATAAATTGTTCCGGAACGCTTGCGTTTTGTCGATCTCGTAAAGAGAAGCTAATCAATGCCACAAGGAAAATTGTGCCAACTAGTAGCAGTATTAATTTCTTGTTTGTAAAATGTGGCATTGCGAATCCTCCTTAACCTTTCATCTGTTGAGAACGAACTAAGTCGATATGGTCTAGCGCTTTACCTGTACCAATAGCCACACAATCGAGTGGATTTTCTGCGATAAACACAGGCATATTTGTTTCGTCACTGATGACTTTATCCAGGTTGCGTAGAAGTGCCCCACCGCCTGTTAATACGATTCCTCTTTCCATTACGTCCGCGGAAAGTTCTGGAGGAGTTTGTTCTAACGTTTTCTTTACTCCATCAATAATAACTGAAATTGCTTCTTTTAGAGAGTCAGAAATTTCTTCTGCCGAAATTTCAATTGTTTTTGGCAAACCTGTCAGTAGATCGCGTCCACGGATATCCATCTTTTCATTACTATCATCTACTCGTGCAGTACCAATTTCTATTTTAATTTTTTCTGCAGTACGCTCACCTATTGTTAAGTTATACGTTTTACGAATATAGCTGATAATGGATTGGTCCATTGCATCTCCACCCATTCGAACCGATTCACTTGTTACGATACCACCTAAAGAAATAACAGCAACTTCTGTTGTACCACCACCGATATCAACAACCATCGAACCAGTTGGATCCCATACAGGCAGGTCAGCCCCAATTGCTGCTGCAAATGGTTCTTCAATAGTGAAGGCTTCTTTAGCCCCTGCTTGTCGAGATGCATCAATAACTGCACGCTGTTCGACCGATGTAATTCCATAAGGAACACAAATCATCACATTTGGTTTTTTCAAATTGGAACCTGAATTTTTTAAAGCCTGTTTAAGGTAGTATTGAATCATCGATGTGGTAATATCGAAATCTGCAATAACCCCATCTTTCATCGGTCTAATGGCCACAATTGACCCCGGTGTACGACCAATCATATTTTTTGCATCATTACCAACTGCAACAATATCCCCTGTTTTTGTATTTTTCGCTACTACAGAAGGTTCTCGTAAAACGATTCCTTTTCCTTTAATAAAAACTAATGTATTCGCTGTGCCAAGATCAATCCCGACATCTTTATTTCCTAATCCAAACAAATTTAGTACTCCCTTTCTTCATTAAGCAATCTCTAAGAGCGCTTAAAATCATAAGAATTATTATAGCTGAAAAGTTGGAGAATTTATAGTGTCACATGTACTGTTCTACCATATTTCTCTAATGATTCATTTTTTATCGACATTCTTCATTTTATTTCGATTCTGTCCATGAAACAAATAAAATAATTATGTAAGTTTTTACATTCACGTAACAAGTACTCCATTGTAATGACGAAAAAGAATAGAATAGGTTCTTTGAAACGAAAATGAAATATAAAAAGCGTACAATTACAAATTTCGTCGCCTTTTTTCTTTTTTTGTAATAATAATGTCATTTGTTTGTTATTCCATTTTATTTTAATTTGCCCCAAAAAAAGTCGAACATCCAAAAAAATTGGACATTCGACTGAAATCTTTTAAAAAAACTTACAAAGTGTAGACAAAGTCGATATTCCACTTTGTCTACACTTTTTTTAATTATTTCTAAAACAAAAATAGGTACTCAGACTGTCTTGAAAACGCTTGTCAGCCAGTTTTCCCTGCATCGAAAGCTCTGCGACAGATGCAAAGGCACGTAGTCGAGCGAAGACCCGAATAGAACTATACCTTCATGAGGGGACGAGCGAGACAAGTAACGCGGGATGCGAGCGTTTGTCAACAGTCTGAAATTACATATACCCTTTTTCTTTTAGACTAATGAATTGATGGTCACCAATAATGACATGATCGATTAATTCAATTCCAATAATATATCCTGCTTCTTGCAGGCGTTTGGTTACTTCTATATCCTCGGGACTTGGTGTGGCATTGCCAGATGGATGATTATGGGAACAAATAATCGATGCTGCTGAACGCTTCACCGCTTCACGGAAAATCTCGCGAGGATGTACAATAGAGGAATTTAAACTTCCGATGAAAATAGTTTGTTTATGCAATACCTGATTTTTGACGTTCAAAAATAATACCACAAAATGTTCTTGCTGAAGCGATGACATTTCAGGCATTAAGAAAGTAGCTGCATCCTGCGGGGAACGAATTGTAAACCGTTCATCTACTTGCTTCTGGGATAATCTTCTGCCTAGCTCAATTGCTGCTAAAAGTTGTACAGCCTTTGCTTCTCCAATTCCTTTAATCGAAATGATTTCTTCTATTGTTGCATGTTTTAACTCATGTAGCTTCTCAAAATTATTCAAAACACGATTTGCGAGAGTCAACACTGATTCTTGCTTGGTACCTGTTCGCAATAAAATTGCGATTAATTCTTGATTCGATAAACTTTGGGCTCCTTGTCGAATTAACCTCTCCCTTGGCCGGTCATCTACATGGACATCACGTATTTTAAGCTCGGGAAATGGGGTAATCGTCATCCATTTATCACTTCCTATAGTTCTATAATGTTTAGTGCGATTAGTTTTTCGAATAAGCTTGCTAAAGGGAGGCCAACTACATTGTTATAATCACCAACGATATGGTCCACAAATAGTACGCCATCAGTTTGAATGCCGTAGCCACCCGCTTTGTCAAAAGGGTCACCAGTTTCAACATAGCTTTCAATTAGTTCCTTAGATAATTTTTTAAAATACACTTTTGTTTCTTCTATAAATACTTCTTCTACTCCATCAGGTTGTATGATGACAACCGCCGTCATTACTCGATGAACGTTTTCTGATAGTCTAGTTAAATGAGTGATTGCTTCTTCTTCATTTTTTGGCTTATGTAACAATGTGTCTTCAAAGACAACCACCGTATCTGCACCAATAATTGTTTTACCCTTCTCTTTTTTCG
This sequence comes from Ureibacillus sp. GCM10028918, assembly GCF_042666115.1. NCBI lineage: Bacteria > Bacillati > Bacillota > Bacilli > Caryophanales > Caryophanaceae > Ureibacillus > Ureibacillus sp. GCM10028918. The sequence continues at coordinate 216,660 of NZ_JBHTFK010000002.1, read as the reverse complement.
CGATATCACGTGCTTTTAATAACGCTACTTCACGCACATAGGCATCCATAGTTTTAGCTTGTACTGACGTTTCCTCTACATTACTTTTAATGATTTCAAAAGGAACACCCAATTTAGAAAAGAGTTCCTTTCTTCTAGGTGACGCAGATGCCAAAACAAGGCGATGATTCGTTTTAAAATTCATATCCATTCCTCCTACTCTAATGATAGCCGAGGAATGGAATTTTGAAAAATCCTATACAATTTCCCAAATATAAATTTTCACACTAAATTTCAGCTTAAAACTCGATTTTCATACAGTCATTTTCCCCAATATAATGGGCTATTAAATGCAAACGAGCGGTACCTAAATCCTGTGAAAAGCTTGATAACGCTGAAGTTATAGACTGCCAATCTTGTGGAATATTGTCTGGGACATTGCCATCTTGAAAATAAAATTTTGAGGGGTCATTGCTCTCTAATATAGTAGGCAACCCTTTTAACGTTTCTTCAGTACAAGCTGCTCCTGAAAACTTAAAGGACTTTGCAAAAGAGGTCGGGTTATCCGATAGGATCAGTTCTTCTCTAATTGGTGTAATAGAAGACCAAACATAGAAATTCCCATCAACTTCTACTATTGCACTTGTATTTAACACGGGGTATTCGGAGATAAAATCAGATGCTGATTCTTCACTCTTAAATACACCATATTGATTTGCGAAAAATCCTGCTGAAGAATTACCTTCAATTACTCCACTAGGTTCATTTGATGATTGTACGGGGATTACTTCTTCTTCCCCTTCGCCTGAACTAGCTTGTTGTGGTTGTTCACTTGTAGATGAATTCATTGAACTGAGTAAAAGTATAAAAAATACGACACCCGCGAGGCCCGCAATGGAACCTATCACTGCTGCATTCTTAAGCTCTCGTTTTGCTAGTGCATTTGGAAATTTCATAAGTATCACCTCATATTTTAACGGTAACAAATATAGATTAAAAAAAAGCGAGACAGATGTCGTCTCACTTAAAAAATATTTCGCAATAAATGCCATTAAACGATTTGTTTCAACACTACTTACTAGTACTATTTACAAATGTTACGTTTTTAAAACAGTTACTTACAAATTTATTGTATTAGTTTCTCTCTTATTTCAGCTAATAAATAAAGCGAACCTGTTACAAAGGTTTTGCCAGGCCTTTTACTTGATGCTTTAAGGAATGAGGTATAATCTTTCAACTCAACTGCTTCCGAGGCTGATGAAAGGGTAAGCATTTCATTCGAAGTCATCGCTCGTTCATTTGTAAAGTCAACAAAGTAAAATTCATCACTTACTTGTTCCAACTGTTGTAATACTGCCCTTACATCTTTATCAACCAACATCCCTACAACAAATCGAATTGGCTCGTCCGTAAATTGCTGCCTGATCGTTTGAACAAGTTTTTCCGCACTTGCAGGATTATGCGCACCATCAAAATAAACATTCGGTAGAACTTGCTCAAAGCGTCCAGGTAAACTCGCCATTAAAATGCCATTTCGGATTTTATCTAGGTCTACTGTTAATTTCAAATAATCAGCAACTTCAAAAAATGCGGTAATTGCTAACGCCATATTGTCCCCTTGATGATTTCCAGGTAATGTGCGAACTAATTTATTGATTTGCGTTCCTTTTTCATCATTGGTATACACATCGCAGGAACCTTCAATTGATACTTCAAATTGATCTCCAAGTTCGATTAAAGGGGCACGTTTATCAAAGGCTATATTCTCAATTACAGTAAATGCCTCTTCAGGCAATCTTCCAACAACAACAGGGATATTCTGTTTAATAATTCCAGCTTTATGAGTTGCTATACTTTCAATGGTTGGACCAAGAAATTTCGTATGTTCAAGTGCGATACTTGTAATAATAGATACAATCGGGGTAATCACATTCGTGCTGTCTTCACGCCCCCCCATACCAGCTTCTAATAATACGAGATCAACCTCTTGCTGAGAAAAATAAAGAAACGCCACACAAGTTAATAGTTCAAAATCTGTTAATTTTCCGCTAAGTCCTGCATTCTTTACTTGAAGAAAAAGTTCGTTCATTTCATTTTCAGAAATGGGGTTGCCATTTAGTTGTATCTGGTCATGGACATCGACGATACAAGGAGACATAAACTTCCCGACATTTAAACCGTGTTTTTTTGCAATCTGTTCTAGAAAGGTAATCGTCGAACCTTTCCCATTGGTACCTGCTACATGAACAAGCGATAGGTTTTTTTCAGGGTTTTTTAACAACCTTAATGCTTCCTTTATCGCATCTAACCCAGGTCTTATCGATTGGTCACTTGCAACATCCCATCTTTTCTTATAGTCATCTAGTCTCGGTATCATGTAGTTCACCCTTCTCTACCAGAAATTTACGTACTTCAGCAATGAAATATAAAGATCCCGTGATAATTAGCAGTTCATCTAATTGCAGGGATTTCATTTCATCATCTATTAACTGTTGCCAATATTCATTGATACGGATCTTTGGGTGATTTGATTTGGCTGCAAGTTCCGCTGCTTTGGCGGCTCTTGGCAGATCAATTTGTGTAAAGCCCATTGAAGTTGCAACATTGTCCATCATGCCGATACTTGCTTCATGGTCTTTATCTTGCAGGGCAGCATAGATGAATTTATATTTTTTTGTAGGGTAAACCTCTTCTAATGTGTGTATTAAAGCCTCTGTCCCCTCTGAATTATGCGCTCCATCAATAACAACTTGTTCACTTACCTGCTCGAAACGTCCTTCCCAGCGTGCCTTTTGTAAAGCTGCACGGATTGTAGTTTCGCGTAATGATGAATCAAATAATAATGAAGCTGTTATAGCAAGTGCTGCATTATTAACTTGATGCTCTCCTTGCATCGCTAAGGGAATGTTATTTATTTCATAGTTTTTAAAAGAGAGGTCAAAATATTGAGGGGTCCCTTTCCTTGCATTTTCGATCTTAATTTCTTCATTTAAGCAAAAGCATTCTGACTGACTTTGAGACGCCTTTTGTTTAATTACTTCCAATGCTTCTTTTTGCTTAACCCCTACAACAACCGGTTTTTGTGTTTTAACAATTCCCGCTTTTTCAAAAGTTATTTTTTCAATGGTATCACCCAATATCTCTGTATGCTCCAATGATATGGTTGTAATCACTGAAACTTCCGGAGTAATTACATTCGTTGAATCGATTCGGCCACCAATACCTGTTTCCATTAAAGCAACATCAATTGGTTCATTCGCAAAGTGCAAGCACGCAATGACGGTCATAATTTCAAAAAAACTTGGATACTGGCCATCTAATTTCTTTTGAATAATGACATCTACCTGGTTTGCAAAATATAAAAAATCTTGGTCTGCAATTTGCTTATAATTGATTGTAATCCGCTCATTCACTCTTTCTAGATGGGGGGATATAAAAGCACCAACTCGCAAGCCATGCTCCATTAATATTTCTCGAGCAGCATTTAGAGTCGACCCCTTCCCATTAGAACCGGCAAAATGAATAAATTTAACTTTTTCATGGGGATTACCCAATTCAAACAATATTTTTCGAACTGCCTCTAGCGGCTCCCCTTTATATGTACTTGCCCTTAATTTAAATATAAAATCGGTACATTCTTCGATTGAATGAAACATGTCCAGTTCTCCTAAGCATTCATAATATTTATTTAAAACGTTCGCATACTTTACTTTAAGTGTAAAATAACAAAAATGCTAGCAAATGAATTATTCTTGGTTCCAAGCATACTTAATAATTTCCAACACAATAAAAATGCCCTAGAAGAACTAGGACATTTTCAGAAATGATTACATATTTTTCAATTCCGCTAAACGTTTTTCAACGGCTTCGTGTTTTTCTTGATACTCCGTCAATTTTTCACGTTCTTTTGCAACTAAGCTTTCAGGTGCTTTTGAAACGAATTTTTCGTTATTAAGCTTACCATTTACTAATTTTACTTCTTTTGCCCATTTTTCGAGTTCTTTTTCTAAACGAGCAATTTCCTCTTCTAGATTAATTAACCCTGCTAGCGGCAAGTATATTTCCGCGCCTGTTACAACGGCAGTCATCGATTGGGCAGGTGCTTCAAGTGCTACTCCGATTGTTAGCGTTTCTGGATTACAGAATTTTTCAATATATGCCTTGTTTGTTTCAAGAATGCCAGCAATTGCTTCATCATTCGCTGAAATTGTTAAAGGCACTTTTTTGCTCATAGGTGTGTTAACCTCGGCACGGATATTGCGTACTGAACGAATAATTTCTGTCAGCAGCTTCATGCTTTCCGCATCCTGAGCAAAATTGAATTCTTCTTTAACTGTTGGCCATGATGCAACTGTAATAGACGCACCTTGATGCGGGAGATGCTGCCAGATTTCTTCTGTAATGAACGGCATCATTGGATGAAGCAGTCGCATTGTTTGATCTAATACATAGGCTAACACAGAGCGAGTTGTCTTCTTCGCGGCTTCGTCTTCGCCATATAGAGGAAGTTTTGCCATTTCAATATACCATGAACAGAAGTCATCCCAGATAAAGTTATAAAGCTCACGTCCAACTTCCCCGAACTCATATTTATCCGATAAAGCCGTAACACGATCAATTGTTTCGTTTAAGCGAGTAAGAATCCATTTATCTGCAACATTTAAATCTCCCGTTAAATCGATTTCTTCATATGTCATGCCTTCCATATTCATAAGGGCAAAACGCGAAGCGTTCCAGATTTTATTGGCAAAGTTCCAAATAGATTCTACTTTTTCAGTTGTGTAACGCAAATCTTGGCCAGGTGATGAACCAGTTGCCAAGAAGTAACGAAGTGCGTCTGCGCCGTACTGGTCGATTACATCCATTGGGTCGACACCATTTCCAAGTGACTTACTCATTTTGCGCCCTTCCCCATCACGAACTAAACCGTGAATTAATACATCTTTAAATGGACGCTCACCAGTAAATTCTTTACCTTGGAAAATCATGCGCGATACCCAGAAGAAGATTATATCGTAACCTGTTACTAATGTACTTGTTGGATAGTAACGTTTGAATTCTTCATTTTCAGTATCTGGCCAGCCCATCGTTGAAAACGGCCATAATGCAGAAGAGAACCAAGTGTCTAAGACATCCTCATCCTGCGTCCAATTTTCAGCATCACCAGGAGCATCTTTTCCTACGTAGATTTCACCTGACTCATTATGATACCATGCAGGAATTTGGTGTCCCCACCACAATTGACGAGAAATACACCAATCATGGATATTTTCCATCCAACGGTTATACGTATTTTCGAAACGATTTGGAACAAAGTTTACTTTTTCGTCTTCTTGTGTTTGCATAGCTAAAGCTTCTTCGGCAAGTGGACCCATTTTAACAAACCATTGTGCTGAAAGATATGGTTCAACAACAGCGCCCGAACGTTCAGAGTGACCCACTTGGTGAACGTGTGGTTCAATTTCAACTAGCACGCCAGCTTCTTGCAAGTCTGCAACAATCTGTTTACGGCATTCGAAGCGATCCATTCCTGCATATTTACCAGCAAGATCATTCATCGTACCATTTTCATTCATAACAAGAATACGTTCCAGGTTATGACGGTTCCCAACTTCAAAATCGTTCGGATCATGAGCTGGCGTCATTTTAACAACCCCTGTTCCGAATTCCATATCAACATAAGTATCTGCAACGATTGGAATTTCCCGACCCACAATTGGAAGAATTACTGTTTTTCCGATTAAATGTTTATAGCGTTCATCTTCGGGGTGTACAGCTACACCTGAGTCCCCAAGCATCGTTTCTGGGCGGGTTGTCGCAACACGCAGCTTACCAGTACCATCTGCTAATGGATACTCCATATGGTAGAAAGCACCTTCTACTTCTTTATGGATTACTTCGATGTCTGATAACGCTGTTTGGGCTGCCGGGTCCCAGTTGATAATACGTTCACCACGGTAAATTAAATCTTTTTCATATAACTTAACGAATACTTCTTTTACTGCTTCAGACAAACCTTCATCCAAAGTAAATCGTTCACGAGAATAGTCTAATGCCAACCCGAGCTTTGCCCACTGTGCACGGATATGACTAGCGTATTCATCCTTCCATTCCCATGTTTTTTCAAGGAATTTTTCACGGCCAAGATCGTATCTTGAAATCCCGTCTGCCCGCAATTTTTCTTCCACTTTTGCTTGTGTTGCAATTCCCGCATGGTCCATACCCGGTAACCACAAGGCATCATACCCTTGCATGCGTTTCATACGAATTAGAATATCTTGCAATGTTGTATCCCAAGCATGACCTAAGTGTAATTTACCTGTAACGTTCGGTGGCGGAATCACGATGGAATATGGTTGCTTCCCGCTTTCAGGTTGTGCTTCGAAAAATTTCCCCTGTAGCCACCATTCATAGCGCCCAGTTTCAATACTTTGCGGGTCATATTTTGTTGGCATTGATAGGTTTTGTTGTTCTGTCATATTGACTCCTCCTTTTATAGTTGTTTGGGAAGTAGCGAAATAAAAATAAAAAAACTCCTTTCGCCCTAATAAAAGGACGAAGGAGTTTTGAATTCGCGGTACCACCTTTAGTTCCGAGTAAGTGTCATCATAAATCAAAGAATTTCACCAAGTTCTCGGCTCTCAATTCGCTAACGGGTTTTACCCGGCTTTTTGCTACTACTATTTCACAAAAGCTGCTCCAAGGCTACCTTCAAATGATTGCTAGCAGAAACTTTTCAGCTACCGTTTCCTCTCTATAGCAAGCAAGAACATTTTACTCTTCCTCTTCAACGCATCCATCATTATTCACTTTACTTTGCCTTCAACTATAACCCATAAACTAAATGAACAGATTCATAAAAAGTATATAAGTTGACGTTCTATAAACAAAGTATAACTGTTCTTAAAGTATAATATACCATCAACAGATTTGAAGTGACAACATTTTTAGTGAAAGGAAGAAAAATTTTGAAGAAAAAAAGCTATAATCCAAAGCTACAGCAATTGGCTTGCGAAAAATACGCTTTGTCTTTAAGTAATTGTTCAATAACGGTATTCCGTTACGAACGTTAATTGTACCAACTACCCGAGACTTTATTTAGCTTGTTAATCACGATAGATTTTATTTGACACATTCAGTATTGTATAAGATTCAGTAAGCTCATTATAAAAATCATCTGTATCCGTAGGGAAGTATTGATTTCTAGCCTCCACTACTTTTTCAATATTGATTTTCTCTAATTTAGGTTCGTCAATTTTTTCTTCAGCAACATTTTCTACAATCGGATCATCACTTAAATCGTATTTCGTTTCAGCTTTGAAGCTTGGGCTTTCATCAGCTTGATTCGATGATTTCTCTAATATCGCATTTGCGTGTTCTGCCTCACTAACTTCCTCAAGAAGTGATTGTTCTTCCTCATTAACTTCTTCGAGAAGTGATTGTTCTTCCTGTTGAGGTGGTTGTTCTTCATTAACAGTTGATTGTTCAGGGAAAATCCCATCAGTTCCACCAAAACGTATTTCTTCTGTATTTGGTGATTCCTCTTTCGGTTGTAAATCCTGGTGGATAGGAGCAACTTCTATTTGAGGCATGTCCTGTTGCTCATAAACCGGGATTTCTGGGGTTTCTTCAGATACTACTGGAGCAATCTCTTGAAGCACTGGCTTTTCTGGTAAAGGAGGTTGTTCTAATTCAATAGGCGTCTGCTGTTCGTATTGAAATAACGCTCCTTCTACTGATTCGTCAAATTGGCAATCGACATCCCACTTAAACGTACAATTCGAACCATCGTAAACAAAATGAGAAATATCATTAATACTTACTTGTGGTGAACTTTCAAAAGCAATCTTCTCACGAGGCAAATCTATTTCTAATGGTAATGCATATTCAAAATAACCGTTGTTTCCTTCAAACTCAAGTTCTTCAATAAATGTCCCATCGTTATACTCAGGTAGCTCATCTGGATTAAAGCGAGCAACTGCTGCAATATGATAGATACCAACAAGACGTACTGAGTCTTCTGTTTCAATTTGCTGCCAAATTGGTTTAATATCTACTGAAACCACTTCTTCAATAACACCTAACTGTTCTGGGAAAACAAATTGCGTCATCATATCCCAATTAATTTTTTGCACCTGGCATCCCTCCCGTAACTACCATATGCTAGAAGATTATAAGTATGCTAACCAATAGTGATGATTTATTACTTTGTAAAATATGTATCTTACACTTATGGAATTTTGAAATAAGGTACTTATTCAGAATCTTTTTGGTAGTGCTATAATCACGCTAGCTGCAGAAATCATCATACTTTGTAACATGGAGGACATTTCTCTTGTTTCTGCTGAATTATGTCTTTCATTTTCAGGATGAAGGACTTTTTCCTATAGATTCCGTTCAAAAATGTCTTTCATAAACAATATGAAGGGATTTTTCACGTTGATTCCGCTGAAATATGTCTTTCATCAGCAGCATGAAGGACATTTTCCTTTGTTTCTGCTCAAAAATGTCTTTCATTAATAGGATTATTTAGGGAAATCTATGTTGATAATTTAATAAACAAAAAAAGAGCACCTTTTTATCAATAAAAAGATGCCCCTACTGCAAGATTTATTTACTTCGCTAACTTAGCAAATACATTATGGAATGCTTGAACTGTTTTGGCAATGTGCTCTTCGGTATGAGCGGTTGAGATGAATAATCCTTCAAATTGGGAAGGCGGTAAATACACTCCTTCTTCAGCCATTAATTTAAAGTATTCAGCAAACATCTCTAAATCCGACGTTTTAGCAGATTCAAAATCTACAACTTCTTCATTTGTTAAGAATAAACCAATCATGGATCCAGCACGGTTAACTGTGTGCGGAATATTATATTTCGTTGCCGCTTCGCGAATACCAGCCTCTAATTGGTCTCCCAGCTTTTTGAAATGCTCATAAGACTCAGGAGTTAAACGAGATAATGTTTCGATACCCGCTGTCATAGCTAATGGGTTACCTGATAGTGTACCCGCTTGGTATACTGAACCAGCCGGAGCAATATGTTCCATAATCTCACGTTTACCAGCGAATGCACCTACTGGCAGACCTCCACCTACTACTTTGCCTAGGCATGTTAAATCTGGGTTAACACCAAAGTAGCCTTGTGCACAATTGTAATCTACACGGAAACCTGTCATTACTTCATCAAAAATAAGAAGTGCCCCGTTTTCTTCAGTTACTTTACGCAATCCTTCCAAGAAACCAGGTTTAGGAGGCACAACTCCCATGTTCCCTGCAACCGGTTCAACAATGATACCAGCAATTTGTTGACCATATTTTTCAAATACCACCTGAACTGCCTCTAAATCATTATAGGCAACTGTTAGTGTATTTTTTGCGATATCCGCCGGTACACCCGGGCTATCCGGCAAGCCGAGAGTAGCTACACCTGAACCCGCTTTGATTAATAAAGAATCGCCATGACCATGGTAAGAACCTTCAAATTTCAAAATGATGTCTCTTCCCGTAAACCCGCGTGCAAGACGTAATGCTGCCATTGTAGCCTCTGTTCCAGATGAAACAAAACGAACCATTTCAACTGAAGGGACTCGGTCAATTACAATTTGAGCTAACTTACTTTCTAATAGAGTTGGCGCACCAAATGACGCACCTTTTGCAACCTGTTCTTGAATCGCTGCTACGACTTCCGGATGTGAATGACCTAAAATAAGTGGTCCCCAGCTTAATACATAGTCGATATATTCATTGCCATCGATATCTTTAATAATGGCACCCTTACCAGACTCCATAAAGATTGGGTCAGCATTAACGGATTTGAATGCACGAACTGGACTATTTACCCCACCTGGCATTAAATGAACAGCTTCAGAGAAAGCTTGAACTGATTTTTCGTATGTCATAATTATTTCCCCTCCAACCAGCGAGCAACGTCTTTTGCATGATAAGTCAAAATCATGTCTGCTCCAGCACGCTTCATGCCTAGTAAAGTTTCCATAACAACTGGTTTTTCTTCAATCCAGCCATTTTGTGCAGCTGCTTTAATCATTGCATATTCACCTGATACGTTATATGCAACGATTGGCAAAGTATAGTTATTTCGAATATCACGGATGATGTCTAAGTAAGATAGAGCAGGTTTGACAATTAAGAAATCTGCACCTTCTTCAATATCAGATTCTGCCTCACGGAATGCTTCTAAACGATTGGCTGGGTCCATTTGATACGTTTTGCGATCACCAAATTTTGGAGCACCATCAGCCGCTTCACGGAATGGACCGTAGTATGCTGAAGCGTATTTTACAGCGTAGGACATAATCGGAACATCTTCAAATCCAGCTTCATCTAAAGCAACACGAATGGCTGCAACGAAACCGTCCATCATATTGGAAGGGGCAATAATATCTGCACCAGCTTTTGCTTGAGAAACAGCAGTACGGCCTAATAAATCTAGAGAAGCATCGTTTAAAATTTTCTCTCCCTCTACCACTCCACAGTGGCCATGGTCTGTGAATTCACATAGACATGTATCTGCAATCACGATTAATTCAGGATAACGCTCTTTGATTTGGCGAGTTGCTTTCTGAACAATACCATGATCATGGAAAGCGCCTGTCCCCTCTGCATCTTTTTCAGCCGGCAAACCGAAAAGGATGACGGCCGGAATCCCTAACTCAACTACTTCATCTACTTCCGCATTTAAAGTATCTAAAGAAAACTGGAAAACACCTGGCATCGAATTTACTGCATTCTTAATGTTTTCGCCTTCCATTACAAAAATCGGATAGATTAAATCTTCTTTGTGTAAATAAGTTTCTTTAACCATTGAGCGCATTGCTTGTGATGAACGAAGACGACGATGTCTTCTGAAATTAAGTTCTGTCATGTCTAATTTCCTCTCTCTTTCGTATTTCTTCTATGAGCGCTAGCATCGTATAATTAGTTGGTTTATATGTAACTCGAGCTCCATAATACTCAATTCTAGCCGCCGTAATATGGCCTATACATGCATATTTTGCGTTTTGCCATCCCACGATAGGTGCAATATTATATGCAAATACATCCACGGCAGATGGACTAGCGAAAATTATGATAGGTTGTTTTCCTGATTGTATAAGGTGGATGAACGGGTCAATAGTAGATACATTTTCGTGCGTATCATAGACCGTCCATTCAGTTAATTCAAAAGGCAACCCATTTTTCAAAGTTTCTTTTGCCTTACTTCCTCTTAAAAACAGACATTTTGGATGGTCACCTGCTGCTTGTGGAAACTCTTTTACAAACACATCCGCACTATAAACCGTGGGAGTAAAACTAATCTCGAAATGATTTTCCTTCAGTAGTTCTGCTGTTTTAGAACCTACTGCAGCAATTTTCCCACCAAACTCGGAAGGTTTCAACTGATGGCGCTTAATTTTCTCACAAAAAGCTCCTACAGCATTTTGACTCGTAAATATCAACCAATCAAAATTTCGCGCTTGCTCTAATTGCAACTGATCATCTGATTGAATATTTTCAGTCGTTTCAATAAGTGGATAATATACCGCTTCTCCACCTAGTGCCTTGATTTCAAAAAGGACAGCCGTTGTTTTAGAAGAACCAGTGACAACGACTGTTTTTCCACTAAGTGGTTTAAGCATCGAGCTCAGCCTTTACTTTTTGAATTAGATCATAGGCCCCTTGCTCTGTTAAAATTTTCGCTGCTTCTTTACCTAGTTCTTCAGGATTTGATCCTGATAATGTTTCTTTAAAAATAACAGATGAATCAGGTGCTGCTACTAAGCCAGTGAAAGTGATTGTATCTCCTTTTGTCGTTGCATACCCTGCGATAGGTACTTGGCATCCGCCATCCATGGCAGCTAAAAACGCTCTTTCTGTATGCGCTTCGTTCCAAGTCTTTTCGTCTGTTAACTTAGCTAATTCAGATAAAAGTTCTTTGTCATCTTCGCGGCACTCAATACCTAATGTTCCTTGTGCTACAGCTGGCAAACAAATATCTGTATCCAAGTATTCTGTTACAACTTCGTCACTCCAACCGAGACGTTTAAGTCCAGCTGCTGCTAAAATAATTGCATCGAAGCCTTCGCTTTCTAGTTTAGCCAATCGCGTTTCTACGTTTCCACGAATCCATTTAACTTCTAAGTCCGGTCTTGCTTGAAGCAGTTGTGCGCCTCGGCGTAATGAGCTTGTCCCAACGACTGCACCATTTGGAAGGTCAGCGAATTTCACATGCCCATTAGAAATAAATGCATCTCTTGCGTCTTCACGAGGAGGGATACAACCGATTACTAACCCTTCTGGCAAAACGGCTGGCATATCTTTCATTGAATGTACTGCAAAATCAATTTCTTTATCAAATAGTGCTTGCTCAATTTCTTTAACAAATAAGCCTTTACCACCAACTTTGGATAATTGAACGTCTAAAATACGATCTCCTTTTGTGACGATTTCTTTAACCTCAAATTCAAAAGGAACTCCTGCATTTTTTAATTCGTTAATGAACCAATTTGTTTGTGTCAACGCTAACTTACTTCTTCTTGAACCTACTATAATTTTTCTCATGATGAGCCTACCTTTCTTCTATAAAAACCCTTAAAGAGAATAAAGTTAATACCAAAAGTGGAAGCTGGACAATTTACTTCCTAAAAAGAAATTGATGACAACTAGCAGAAAAGTATAAATTTGTGCCCATGCAAAATTTAACCCCGTTAATTTCCCACTATGATGCAACACCAAAATTAACAAATAGATGATTGTAATAACAAAGGAGCCTAAAATTTTAATATCAAAAATGGAAAGTGCATCGAGTTTTAAAAATGCCCACTCAAGTCCCAAAAGTAAACTAATAAAAATAATTGGTACACCGACTAAAATGGAATAAAGCATCCACCTGCTTGTTTGATGTAAATCTGGCAGTCTTGACCATAATTTTGTATATTTTTTCTGTTTTAATAATCTATAGAGTATTAAATATAAGACTGAGAAAACAAATGAAAGAGAAAATGCTGCATACGCAAGTATGGCAAAGGAAATATGAATAAACACCATTTCTGATTCAAGTGATTTCACTAGCGGATTTTCTACTTGACTAGGAGCAAATAAATGAATTGTGATAAATACAAATCCTAATACATTAATAAAAAACACTGGTAAATCTACACGTGCAATACAATGCAAAAGAATAGAAAGTGTCACAAGTAACCATGCATAAAAATAAATCCCCTCTGTTAACGAAAGAATTGGAAATCGTTTTGTTTCGACAATATACAGTAAGAAGAAAATCGTTTGCAATACCCACACTATACAGATTAACCAAAATCCAAACCGACGAATTTTTATACGTTTATAGAAAAAATCAATGAAATAAAAAACGATACCGGTTGCATATAGGACAACCATTATTTCATAAAGCCTAGCCATTGCTAATTCTGTCATTTCGCTACCCTTCTTCATCTTTCACAACTTTTGTGAAGCTAATACCATATTTACAGTTTTTGTGTAATATTATGTAAAAATTCCATTTAGCGCTTTATTATCCAAGCTTAAGTTGGAAAATCTTGTTGAAATCATGCAAATTTAGTAAAAACAGGCGTCCTCGTATCTTATTTTAACATACAGATACGAAAACGCCTCAAGTTCATCATCATTATTTACCTTGACTAAATAGACAGTAGTCTTATGATATTTATTCATCTACGGAAGACTTGTACAAAAAACTTTTATTGTAGAACAAATCTTACCGTCAAGGTTGAATAAGGTTAGAAAGACAATTTCCCATCAAGAACGCTGCTGTTCTGTGAACTTTCAATAACCGCTTTTTCTTTTTGTTGCTGTGCGTTGACTTCTTCAATGACATCTTCTTCTATCCCAAAAATTTGTTGGAAAAGTTGAAGCTGCTGATTTGCTTTAGATGAATTTGCCAATTCCTTCGCTTGCAATATAGGATCCTTCAATAGTTGGTTAATGATGGATTTCGTATGTTTATTTAAAATTTTGATTTCACGCTCAGTTAAATTAGGCATTTTGTTCTCAATACTAGTCATCGTTTCTTGTTGAATACGGTTTGCCTTTTTACGCAATGCAGAAATTACTGGAACAACACCAAGAGTAGCAAACCAGTCTTTGAATTGAATAACCTCTTGTCCAATCATATCCGTGATTTCTTTAGCAGCTTGTTCACGCTCTGCTAGATTCGCCTCAACAATTCCTTGCAAGTCATCAATATCATATAAGAAAACATTTGGTAAATCGCTAATACGCGGATCGATATCACGTGGCACCGCAATATCTACCATAAATAAAGGCTTACCCTTGCGTAAACGTTCAACATATTGCATCAATTCAAAATCTATTACATAATCAGTAGCACCAGTTGAACTAATTAAGATATCAGCTTCCAACAAGATACATTGCAATTCTTGCATTGATTTTGCATCGCCATTAAATTTAGATGCAAGCTTTTCTGCTTTTTCAAATGTTCGATTGACAACCGTAACTTTACCTACACCATTGCCATAAAGATTTTGAATGGCTAGTTCGCCCATTTTACCAGCACCTAATATCGCTACATGCTTATTTTTTAATGTTCCAAAAATCTTTTTGGCAAGTTCCACTGCTGCATATGAAACCGATACTGCATTTTCATTGATTGTTGTTTCATTATGGGCACGTTTAGCGAATGTAACAGCTTGTTTAAATAACTGATTATAAATAGTACCAGTTGTCCCTACTTCTTGTGCCTCTAAAAAGCTTTTCTTCACTTGGCCGAGAATTTGTGTTTCACCTAACACCATGGAATCAATACCGGAAGTTACTCGGAAAAGATGGTGCAATGAATCGTCATCTTCCCGGATGTAAAGATGCTCGTCAAATTCAGTGACCGAAATATCAAACCACTTCGCTAAAAATTGTTTAATATAATAACGTCCTGTATGCAGCTGATCAACAACCGCATATATTTCAGTTCGGTTACATGTTGAAACAATTACGTCTTCTAATATGCTTTTTTCTTTTCTTAATGCAGCCATCGCATTCGGTAGTTCATTCTCAATAAACGACAATTTTTCACGAATTTCGACTGGCGCAGTTTTATAATTCAAGCCTACTACTAGTGTATGCATGAACTTTACACCTCACACGATCTATTTCATAAAATCTATTCTAACATAAAGAAAGCGTTATCCAAACTCTTTTTGTGAACAGGATATGAAATTATTTATCATTTTTTAAATTAGAATCATTCTAAAGTAAGTGTAACAAACATTACATTCTGTTTCAATAAAGATGACTTAAATAGTAATATTACAAATATTTTGTCAGCGTAATGAAATTCCTGGATCGTTGTAAGACCAATCGCGTTTCTACCGTTAGATGGCGTTTTCGTTTTATACCAAATTAGACAAAATGCACTAGCGACGCATCACTAGTGCATTAAAGTATGTAGGCATTACATTCGTTTTTCTATTTCTTGCCAAGCTTGTTCAAAGCCAAGCCCAGTTTCAGAAGAGAAAACGATTAATGGATCATTTTTGTCCATTTCCAATGCTTCTCTAACTACCTTTTTATGCTGATCCCATTTTCCCTTTTTAATTTTATCTGCTTTTGTAGCAATAATAATCGCAGGGATGTTGTAATATTTTAAGAAATCATACATCATTATGTCATCGTTCGTCGGGGGATGACGCAAATCAATGATTAATACAACAGCACGCAATACACTACGCGCTGTTATATATCGTTCAATCATTTTACCCCAGGCTTCACGCTCAGTTTTTGAAACTTTTGCATAACCATAACCCGGTACATCTACAAAGAATAATTGCTCTTCAATCTTGTAGAAGTTCAAGGTTTGAGTTTTTCCTGGTTTTGACGAAATACGAGCTAATGCTTTTCTTCCAATCATTTTATTGATAAAAGAAGATTTACCAACATTTGATCGACCAGCTAGTGCAAATTCAGGAAGTCCATCTTCTGGATACTGCTCTGGCTTTACAGCACTGATGACCATTTCTACATTATGGACTTTCATTGTTTAAAAACCTCCAACAAGTGCAATTTTCAGCACTTCTTCTGCAGATGATACAGGTTTAAACGTAAGTTGTTCACGAATACTCTCTGGAATATCATCAATATCTTTTTCATTATCCTTAGGAATAATGATTGTTGTTAATCCCGCACGATGCGCACCTAGTGATTTTTCTTTTAAGCCACCAATAGGAAGTACGCGACCACGCAAAGTAATTTCACCCGTCATGCCAACTTCACGTTTAATTGGTTTATTGGAAATTGCTGAAACTAATGCAGTTGCCATCGTAATCCCTGCAGAAGGACCATCTTTTGGCACCGCACCTTCAGGAACATGAATATGAATGTCATTTTGATCAAAATAATCAGTATTAATTTGTAATTTTTCGGAAAGAGACCGGACATAAGATAGTGCTGTTTGAGCTGACTCTTTCATTACATCACCAAGTTTACCTGTTAAAATCAGTTTACCCTTGCCTGGGGTTAATGACACTTCTATTTGAAGAGTATCTCCACCGACAGTCGTATAGGCTAGACCTGTTGCAACTCCAACTTGGTTTTCCTCTTCCGCTTGACCATAATGGTATCGGTGTTTTCCAAGCATTTCTTCTAATACTTTTGAATTTACCGTTACACGCTTTTTCTCACCAGAAACGATAATTTTAGCAGCCTTGCGACATAAAGCGGCAATCTGTCTTTGAAGATTACGAACTCCTGCTTCTCGCGTGTAGTAGCGAATTAAATCAATAATTGCTTCGTCTTTTATAGTAAGTTGTGATTTCTTTAACCCATTCTCACTAATTTGCTTTGGAATTAAATGATTTTTCGTAATCATTGCTTTTTCAATTTCCGTATACCCTGCAATCGAAATAACTTCCATACGGTCAAGTAAAGGACCAGGTATCGTACTTAAATCATTTGCAGTAGCGATGAACATAACTTGTGATAAATCATACGATTCTTCGATGTAATGATCACTAAAAGTACTGTTTTGTTCAGGATCTAATACTTCCAACATTGCTGCCGAAGGATCACCACGGAAGTCGTTTGACATTTTGTCAATTTCATCTAGTAAAAAGACAGGATTAACTGTACCTGCTTTTTTCATCCCTTGAATTATTCGACCTGGCATCGCTCCCACATATGTTCGACGATGGCCTCGAATTTCTGACTCATCTCGCACCCCGCCTAGTGAAGCACGAACAAAATTACGATTTAAGCTCTCTGCTACCGAACGGGCTAACGAAGTTTTACCTACCCCTGGAGGTCCTGCCAAACAAAGAATCGGACCACGAACAGAGTTCATTAGCTGACGAACAGATAAGTATTCTAAAATGCGCTCTTTTACTTTTTCTAAGCCATCATGATCACGATCCAAAATTTCTTCAGCACGCACAATGTCTAGGCGATCTTCTGTACTTTCTTTCCACGGAATGGTTACTAGCCATTCGATATAATTTCGAATAACGCCACTTTCTGCACTTGCTGCAGGCAACTTTTCATAGCGATCCAATTCTTTTATAGCAACCTTTTGAGTCGATTCAGGCATACCAGCATTTTCAACACGTTTACGCAGATCTGCTACTTCACCTGTTTTACCTTCTCGGTCACCAAGCTCAGCTTGAATTGCTTTCATTTGTTCACGCAAATAATATTCTTTCTGCGTACGTTCCATCGCCTGTTTTACTTTGGAGTTGATCTTTTTCTCAAGGTTTAATACTTCTTGTTCATCGTGCAGTCTGATAATTAAATGATCTAAACGTTTCTTTACATTAAAGATTCCAAGGACTTCTTGTTTTTCTGCAACTTTGAACGGTAAATGAGAAGCCACGATATCTGATAAGCGGCCTGGTTCTTCAATATCTAAAATAGAATCGATTGTCTCATTCGTAATTTTATTTGAAGATTTTGCGTACTTTTCAAAATAGGTCACTAGTGTTCGCATTAATGCCTCTATTTCAGCATCTTTTTCTTTTTCATCTTCATGTACTTCTACATCGACTGTCGTAAAATCTTTCTGTTCTTGATAATTACTCATCTTTGCACGACTAATACCTTCTACTAATATGCGTAGAGTGCCGTTTGGAAGCTTCAGCATTTGTTTTACATTTACCAAAGTTCCAATAGTATAAAGCTCTTCCTCTTTTGGTTGTTCAACACGCAAATCCCTTTGTGTTGCTAAAAAAATCTGGTTATCATTTAACATAGCATGCTCTAAAGCTGCTACCGAACGAGCTCTCCCAACATCGATATGTAAAACCATTGTAGGGTAAACTAGTAATCCACGTAATGGTAAAAGTGGTATATTTTCAATTGTTTTACTCATGCGGGTATTCACCTCCATCCACGTTTTCCGAAACAACCCGCTTTGTTAGTATGTCTTAAAAACCTAACTTTTCACTTACATAATCATAGTAATTTTTGCAATGAGCTTTTCATCTCATTTATTCATTCTATCCTACCTACTACTTATTATGTAAATAAATGCTCAAATTAGACTCCATATGTATAAAGTTTATTTTTGGAAGAAAGAGCTGACTTGCGACAAGCGTTTATTACGCTAGTTCGAAGTCAGCTCATTATCTTTGATATGCTGAACTCAAGCTAATTAAGCTGAAGTTTTTTTATCGTTCTTTTTTAACTCTGTGCCATCTGCAAGAATTAACTTTGGTGTTGCTTTGTCTGTAATTGTTTCCTTCGTCACAATACATTTAACTATATCTTCACGAGAAGGAAGTTCGAACATCATTTCCAACATTGTCGATTCAATTATTGAACGTAATCCACGCGCACCTGTTTTGCGCTCGATTGCCTCTTTTGCAATCGCTTGTAACGCTTCTTCATTAAATTCCAACTCAACTTTATCTAGCTCAAGCATTTTTTGGTATTGCTTAACTAGAGCATTTTTAGGCTCAGTTAAGATTTGAACAAGTGCGTCTTCATCTAATTGTTCTAAAGATGCTAAAACAGGTAAACGTCCAATAAACTCCGGAATCAAACCAAATTTCAGTAAATCCTCTGGAACTAGCTGTGAAAGAAGGGATGCTTTATCCTCTTCCATTTTCTTCGGATCTGAACCAAACCCAATTACTTTTCGTCCTTGGCGGCGTTTAATAATTTGTTCAATCCCATCAAACGCTCCACCTACGATGAATAAGATATTGGTTGTATCTATTTGTAAAAATTCTTGATGCGGATGTTTTCTTCCGCCTTGTGGAGGAACACTTGCTACAGTACCTTCAAGAATTTTAAGCAATGCTTGTTGAACACCCTCACCTGATACATCACGTGTGATGGAAGGATTTTCAGATTTACGAGCTACTTTGTCGATTTCATCTATATAAATGATTCCTTTTTCAGCACGTTCAATATCATAATCAGCTGCTTGTATTAATTTTAGAAGGATATTTTCAACATCCTCCCCAACATAACCCGCTTCTGTTAGTGAAGTCGCATCTGCAATCGCAAATGGCACATTTAAAATTCGAGCCAGCGTTTGAGCAAGGAGTGTTTTCCCACTACCTGTTGGTCCGATTAAAACGATGTTCGATTTTGACAATTCTACTTCATCAATCTTACTGTTCGAATTAATACGTTTATAGTGATTGTATACTGCAACAGCTAATGCTTTTTTGGCGCGCTCTTGTCCAATTACATATTCGTCTAAAATCGATAGGATTTCTTTCGGCTTAGGGATTTCCTGGAAATCAATTTCTTCTTCAACCCCTAGTTCCTCTACAACGATTTCAGAACACAGCTCGATACATTCGTCACAAATGTATACGCCTGGTCCAGCTACTAGTTTTCGTACTTGTTCTTGTGGTTTACCACAGAACGAGCACTTTAAATTGCCTTTTTCATCATTAAATTTGA
Source organism: Ureibacillus sp. GCM10028918 (assembly GCF_042666115.1). NCBI lineage: Bacteria > Bacillati > Bacillota > Bacilli > Caryophanales > Caryophanaceae > Ureibacillus > Ureibacillus sp. GCM10028918. The sequence continues at coordinate 196,786 of NZ_JBHTFK010000002.1, read as the reverse complement.
ACAATGTGCTTCACCCCTATTCAAGCAACAATCTTACAAGATTCTCTAATCATTATCAAATAAGATGTTTTGTGTCAGCTCATAATTAAATATATTATAAGCATTTTTTGTCTATGTATTATCCAGTATGTCAGAATTAAATCATTAACTCCACTAAGAACCATTGCGTTAATGCAAAAATTATTAACTATCTGAATTTTTTATGTTTGAAAACAAGGTACGGTAATATGCCGTACCTTGTTCATCATCTAATATTAAACTAACATTTAACTTTTCTTCAAGCAATTACATTGCACTGGAAAAGCAAGGATTATTCAGTAATTTTTGCATTCTCTACTAAGAATTCTACAGTTTTTTGAGTACGGATATCGTTCTCTAAAATTTCTGTAGTCCCACCTAAAGCAGCTAAGATCTGATCAGCTTTCATACCGAATTGGCCAGACATTTTTTCTAGTTCAGCTTTAACGTCATCTTCATTTACTTCAATGTTTTCAGCTTTCGCAATCGCTTCTAATACTAATGAAACTCGAACACGACTTTCAGCTTCCGGACGCATTTGTTCGTGTAAAGCATGCTCATCTTGACCAGAGAATTGGTAGTAAAGATCTAGAGTCATACCTTGCATTTGTAAACGTTGGCCGAATTCTTCAATCATACGGTGAATTTCGTTATGAGTCATGCTTTCAGGAATTTCAACTTCAGCATTTTCAGCAGCTTTTTCTACTAATTCGTCACGTAATGCACTTTCAGCGTCTGATTTCTTTTGTTCAGCAGTTTGGTCTTTAATTTTCGCACGTAATGCTTCAAGAGATTCAACTTCAGGGTCGATTTCTTTCGCAAATTCATCGTTTAATTCTGGAAGAACTTTTGTTTTAACTTCTTTAATCGATACTTTGAAAGTTGCTTCTTTACCAGCTAACTCTTCAGCATGGTATTCTTCAGGGAATGTTACGACTACGTCTTTAGATTCGCCGGCTTTTAATCCAACTAATTGTTCTTCAAATCCTGGGATAAATGAACCAGAGCCGATTTCTAACGCGTAGTCTTCACCTTTACCACCTTCGAAAGCTTCTTCACCCAAGAAACCTTCGAAATCGATCGTAGCTGTATCACCAGTTACGATTGCTTCGTCTTCTTTGATTTCCAACTCAGCTTTACGAGCTAATTGTTCTTCGATTTGAGCTTCTACTTCTTCATCAGTTACTACTGTGTCGCTCTTTTTCACTTCTAAACCTTTGTAGTCGCCAAGTTTTGGCTCAGGTTTAACAGTAACTTTTGCGATGAAAGTGAAGTTTTCACCTTTAGCGAAGTTTTCAGTTCCGTCGATTTCTGGGTAATCAACAGGAGTAATACCTGTTTCATCGATTGCATTTGAGTATGCATCTGGAACTAAAATTTCTAGAGCATCTTGGTATAAAGCTTCTACACCAAAACGTTTTTCGAACATTGGACGCGGCATTTTCCCTTTACGGAAACCAGGCACGTTAATTTCTTTTACTACTTTAGCAAATGCTTTATCGATCGCTTTGTTTACTTCTTCAGCTGGTACTTCGATTGTTAATGTACCAATATTTCCTTCTTGCTTTTCCCATTTCGCTGACATATATAATACCTCCAAAATTAGTTTACAATTGTTAGACAAACCACTCGTATCTACGATTTTGACAACCATTTTAGTATAACATAGATACTCGTAGTTTCAACTTTTTTCATACTTCTTGTAGTTCTGTTAACTTTTCGAGAATCTGCAAAAATTCTACAAGCTCATCATCCATCTCTTGGACACTACCAAACATCGTTCTTACTAAATCAATATAACTAAGGGCAATATCTTCCGTTTCATAATGGAGCCATTCAAATGGATAAGTAACAATTGCATGTTTTGAAAGTAAGTATTCGACCATTTCTAATGTAGATGGGTCTTTTTCTAATTTTTCAATAATCATTTTTGAAACGGCATTAAATTGAGGCATCTTTGTCGGCAATTCCAATACAGAAGGATTTACATACTTCTCCTGATTAAACTTGCTAATCTTTATATTGATGTCCACCTGTTGCTCGACTAGTAAAATTAATACAATACTCTTTATAAAAGGATGCGTGTCCTCATTTTCAATAATCGTCTTTAGCTGCTGGACGATTGGCCGTATATTCATAGTGGTTAGTTCATGTATTAAAGTTAACTGTTTGTCAGGCGAAAGAGACATAAATTTTTCTAGTTGAAATAATTCCCCATCTATTTCATTTACACTCGTCGTAATATCTTCCTGTTTTTTGGCATTGTCCGCAATATTTGCGTTTATATCTTTTAGACGTTCAAATTTATCTATTTGCTCCTGAGGAATAGCACCTTCCTCTAATAACGAAGTAATTATGCTTTCTACCTGTTTGTATTGTTTAAGCTGCATACAAATCGTTAAGTATAACTCCATTACTTCTAGATACATGGTTGGACCGATACTTAAAAGTTGTTCACAAACTTCTTTGGCTCTTTCAAAAGTTTTTGTTTCATAAAGTGAATAAGCATAAACACTAAGGGTTACTTCATCACCCTCCGTATATTTTAATGCTTCTTCAAAGCTTTTATTTGCTAGATCATATTGGTAGTTTTCAACGTATTCATGGGCACGAGCAATTAATTTTTCAACTGTACCAGGAAATATAACGACATTCTCAAATGTTGTGTATTTTATTTGTTTCCTCTTCAAACGTCTCACTCCCTGATGTCAATGTGAAAACTCATCTTATCGAATAAAGTTGTAATGATAAGTTTTAGTTCAATTATGCGAGACTTGGTATTTTCTTATTTTCCAATGAAAATATTACCAGTCAATCCTTGTTATTTTAACATTTTCTTTTCGGTAGGAACAATCAAATTTATTTTATACAAGTATTAACCTTATTTTCCCGTTTTTAATCGAATGTATTTGTGGACTATAGTTGCATATTTGCTAAGTCCCATCTTGTTAATTGAAAAGGCTTGAACATCAACACCCAGCTGAGCCCTTAGATTTTTTACTGAAGTTATCCACACTGCGCATTTCAAGCTTTCTAAAGAACGCAAAAACTGCTTTTATATAAGGCAGGACCCTTTATAAAAGCAGCTATCTTCGGTGTTACGTCGTACAGTACTTATTGATTTTTTATTTCACTTGCCCAGATAAGGTTTTCACAAGGTTGGGTAACCATGATTCTAATGGCGAACATGTGAATCCTGCAGCAATTGACTTTTCTTGAGACATATACCAGTCTTTTGGAACTGCAAATGGAGAACGTGTTTCATCATCTCCGACAAGGGCGATTTTTGCTTTCTTCCCAACATTTTGCTCAATGATTCCCATCAATTCCTTCAATGAATATGTTCCCGAAGAAGTTGCGTTATATGGCCCTGCAATATTAGAGAAACCTGCAAATTTCAAAAAATCACTTGCATCATCCGACAAGATATAGGACATACGAGCATCCATGTTCAGGAAACTGATGACTTTATCTTCAGCAACACTTTCTATATGGAAATGCAATCTTCTTGTATAATCATCTTCCCCTAGAACGATGGGAAAGCGTACTGCTACAACAGGGAAATTCGCTTTTCGAAAAAATACGGCTTCTGCTAGGCGTTTGCCTTCACCGTATGAAAAATCCTCAACATTTCCGGACCGAATCTCGTAAGTACATGGATCGAAATCACTTTCAGAAAGGTCTGCTCCTAAATCTACATAAGTAGACATAGTAGAAGTAAATACATATTTCTTTGTTTTGCCTTCAAAAATCTCACAGGCAGCAAATGCATCATTAGGTGAGTAACAAATATTATCGTAAATAATATCCCATTCCGTATTTGCAAAGGCAGACGCTAATTCTTCTTTGTTTGTACGATCTACGAGTACATGATTTACCTTGTCCCCAAAAGAATGCTCTGTTTTCCCGCGAGTGGCAATTGTGACTTCATGTCCTTTTTCAATTAGCAATTCCACAAGTTTCTTTCCGAAAAATCTTGTACCGCCAAATACTAATATTTTTTTCATAAATGCTTCTCCCCCTCTTCTTCCTATGCTTCTTGCAAAGCGGCTGTTGATACTGTGATACGACCATTATCCGTTTTAAAGCGGACAGGTATTGACCCATCCCCAAATTGAAATTTCTTTCCTTTTTCCCCATACACACTGATGCGGCCAAAATCTGACTTTGCGGATAAAGTCACATCATCCAACATTTTATCTGTTTTCAAAGTAATGCTGCCATTATCTGTCTTCCATTGTAGCGGTTTTGTGACCTGTGGAATATATCCTTCAATTCGACCGTTATCGGTAGTTGCCCAAATTTCACCATCAACTTCATTTAACTCGATACGCCCGTTATCTGTTGAAAGTTCAAATTTTTCAGCCCGCGAATGAGTTACACAAATTCTCCCATTGTCTGTAGATGCAATCACATCTGTAAAATTTGAATTATTTAAGACAATACGACCATTATCGGATTTCGCCTTTAGAACGCTCGCCAATAGTGACTTCATCACAATTTTCCCATTATCTGTTTCGAAGCTCATTTGCTTTGCTTGCTGTGATTTAATTTCAATTTTTCCACTGTCATTTACAACTCTCAATTGTTCATATAGCTTTTGAGGCAGTTGAACTGTTACGTCCACGGAAGCTAAACCGCTTAATGTAAAATGAATAAAGAAAAATTTCTTTATTCCATCTTCACGTTTCACACGAATTTTTAAGGTATTATTTATAACTTCCATGGTCGCTTTCGTTTTCCCATCCTGGTCTTTAACATCTATAGCAGGCAAATCATTTTCGGAAGGAATAATGGTAATATTCGCCTTATCTGCTTTGACATCAACAATATCAAAGTTTGTCTCAACACTAGGATTCATCTCCACATGCGAAACAAACTCTTCATCGGAATAAGCGGCCAGAAGTTCCGTTGCCAGGTCGTGAATCGGACCAAACGATTCAACAATTTCTTCAACTTTCTTTCCCTCTGCTATACCATTTGCGAAATACTCTTGAAAATCACGTATAATATCTTTTCTTTCATCTTCCTTTAATAATGATAGTTCCTTTTCAAGCATTTCTAAGAATTTTTCCTCTGACACTTAACATTCCTCCCCCTGAATTAATTCGTTTACACCTTTACTAAAATTCTGCCATTCCTCGCGAAGTTCCTTTAAATTTTCTTTGCCTAATGCAGTGATTTGATAATATTTACGCGGCGGACCTTCAGTTGATTCTTTTAAATATGTTGTAAAGTATCCTTCAGACGTAAGTCTTCTTAAGAGTGGATATACTGAACCTTCAGAAATCTCGATTTGGCTAGAAATTGCTTGAACGAGTTCATAACCATACATATCTTGTTGATCTACTAGAGCAAGCACACATAAATTCAATGCACCTTTTTTAAATTGGACGTTAATGGTTTGTTTTTAAAAAATTTATGACAATTATTTAATTTTGTATATTATTTAGCAACTTGACTACTCTAGTTTTGTAGGAAAATTTAAGAACCAGTAAGGAGTGCTAAATATGGGAATCATGAGTAGAAATCCTAAAGAAGAGCCGCTACACTATGGGGAAATTTTTACGATATGGTCTAACATCTTAACGAATAACGGCATGATTGCAATGTATCAAACATTATACAATCATACGGGTGACCGCGATCTTGCTAAGTTGGTTGAAGAATCAATTACAGGAATGGAAGAAGAAAATAAGCAATTAAAACAAATACTAAAAGTAAATGGCATCGGACTTCCCCCAGCACCGCCAGAACGCCCTAATGCTAGGCTCGAAGACATTCCTGTAGGTGCAAGATACAATGACCCTGAAATCAGTGCAATAATCTCGGGAAACCTTGCTGCAGGATTAGTTGCATGCAGTACGGCAATGGGTATGTGTACACGTGAAGATATCGCCATGATGTATGGCCAGATGCATATGGCTAAGGCACAACTTGGTGCCAGATTATTGAGATTAAACAAAAGCAAAGGGTGGTTAGTACCTCCACCATTACATGTTGCACCACAGGATGAAAGATAAGTTAAAACAAATGAAGTGGTTGGCTCGGGCGTTTCTTTCGAGCCAACCACTTTTCATTTCAGGTAAAATTCATGTATTTTAATATTATAAAAAAATTTACAAGCAGGAGGGATATTATGTTTCAAAATAAAACCGTCATCGTCACTGGCGCTTCTCAAGGAATCGGGAAAGAGCTTGCTATACAGTACGCTAAGCTTGGCGCTTGCGTTGTCATGGCAGATATTCATGAAGAGTTGGGACAATCAACTTGTTCAAAGTTAGTAGAAGATGGCCACAAAGCCATTTTTGTTCCAACTGATATACGAAAAGAACAAGATATCATCCATTTAATGACAAATGCTGTACTGCATTTTAATACAATTGACATTCTCATTAACAATGCAGGTATTTTTAAACCTACTTCTCCTTACGATCTTTCTATTGATATATTCGACGATATTATAAATACAAACTTACGGAGCGTCTTTTTATGTTCTAGAGAAGCTGCAAAGTTTATGAGATTGAACCCTAAAGGCGGTGCAATAGTATCAATGGCTTCGACACGAGCCTTTATGTCGGAACCGCATACTGAATCCTATGCTGCCACAAAAGGCGGCATCGTTGCACTCACTCATGCACTCGCTAGCTCTCTCGGACCTGATAGGATTCGAGTAAATTGTATTTCCCCCGGTTGGATTGAAACCGGTGACTATGACAGTTTAAGAGAGATAGACCATTCCCAGCATTTCTCTGGGCGTGTCGGAAAACCTGAAGATATCGCACGTGCTTGCTTTTATCTAACTGATGAAAAAAATGATTTTGTCACAGGAATCAATTTGACAGTAGATGGCGGGATGACGAAGAAAATGATCTATGAGGAATAAGCTGGACTAATCGACTAACCACTCCTTGTTAGTCGATTTTTTTATAACTTCTTTTTTGAATAGCAACAACTTACTCAATTGCATATATTACAAATAGCTTATAACGGGAAAGGAGTTAAAGAACATGAATACTTCCAAAACTAATTATTCGAAACCAAAAATGTTTTTTAACCCTCAATTAGATAGTAAAATAAATCAAAATTCATACAACATTTCATATATTGATGAGAAAATTAATTCGGATTTAAAACAAATTATCGAAAAACAAGCATTACTGGAACAATCACTCATCAAATTTCATCAAGTAATTAATAACCTCATGTTAAATACCAAATACTCAACGAACCTTCTGGGCAGTCACTTGAAAATGCTTCAAAGCACAATGATCGAACTCACGAATAAGCCCATTCAAAATGAAGAATTCCTTAAACTCATGAGAAAAACTGTACCCTCAAAAAATATCAAGAAAATATATGTAAACGGCTCCCCCATTGAAGTCAGTGAATTGCTCGATTTCAATGAACGTAAAAATTCAGCAACCTTTTTAACACCAGACAAACATACACTAGTAGTCGATGTTACACAGATTAATGGATTTGAAATACAATAATAAACCTGTACACTCCTTTTTACTAGGGTTGTACAGGTTTTTGCTAAATATAAAGGTAAATAGTAAGATACATAAACAAACTACCTGCCATTACAAACACATGCCATATTGCATGATTGTAAGGGATTTTTTTATTTTTATAGAAATATGTACCAACAGTATAGCTTAGACCACCTGCTAGAAGGAGGAGAAATCCATTCATTGTAATATAAGTTACTATTTGTTCATAAAAAACAATGGCCAGCCAACCCATTCCTAAATACACAAGTAGAGATAACCTTTTAAAACGATGTACAAAATACATTTTAAAGACAATCCCAAATAATGCCAATATCCATTCAATAATAAAAACTATCCAACCTAATTTACCGCCAATAGCGATTAACGCAACCGGTGTATACGTCCCGGCAATCATAAGAAAAATCGAGCTATGATCAAGTTTTTTCAAAACACTTTTATGTGTCGGCCATGCGTGATATAGAGTTGATGCAGTATATAAACAGAACATAGAAAGTCCAAAAATGATGTAACTCACCAATTCAATAGTAGAACCTTCCAAAAGCGCTTTTTGAACTAAAAGTAAAGTAGCAGGTATTGCCAGCAGAACACCGAGTCCATGACTTAACGAATTCAATAGTTCTTCTTTTTTACTATAACCATTTTGGACAGTTGTTAATTGTGCCATGATCTTCACCTCTTGCTTATAATTATTACATAATGAATGGATTTTGTCAGAGTTAGATGTAATTAATTTCAAATGATATTTGTCATAAGTTGGGCGAAGCAACTTATGATATAAACATTATAAATAATGCACATTATGCTCTTTTTAGTATGAATTATAAATAATTCTGTTTATCAAGTTGACGCAAATCAGGAATTGTATTACAGTCTTGAAAGAATCGATTCTTGTTATATAACAATCTTCATAACAAAAAACCGAATAAGGACATCTGCGAAATGTCCTTAATTCGGCAATTTATTGTTTATATAATTTTTCTATTATGACGTTGTAGTTGAGAGATCTCCAACCGACTCTTTTTTACGTTCAAGAGATTTTTTCTTTTTATTTACATCAGCACGCAGCAATAATGCAATTAAAAGTGAAATCGCAATTAACCCAGTAAATAGATAGAACACTGGTATATAGCTATCATACATATTCTTCACTGTACTAACGATAATTGGACCAAAAATACCACCTAATGACCATGTTGTTAATAAATATCCATGGATGACACCTAGCTGTTTTGTACCAAATAAATCACTTGCATATGCAGGTAGGTTAGAGAATCCACCACCATAGCAACTTACTACTAAGAAGATAAATAATTGGAATAGAATTACGTTTGTAGTAAACGGAAGTACTGCAAACGTTATTACTTGAATTGTAAAGAAGATTACAAAGATATTTGTTCGACCAATATAGTCAGAAATCGCTGCCCAAATTAATCGGCCACCACCATTAAATAATCCCATAACACCAACCATAGTTGCTGCTCCGGCTACTGATAGACCTACAATTTCTTGAGCCATTGGTGATGCAACAGAAATCATCATGATACCTGCTGTTACGTTCACTAAATGCATAGACCATAGCATCCAGAATTGTCTTGTTTTTACAGCTTCTTTTGCTGACAATTGAGCTAAATCTTGTTTTACTGTCTTCTCACCTGATTCCGTTGCCTTCTTCATTCCTTCAGGCATAAATCCTTTAACTGGAGGTGCAATATAAGAAGCTCCTAAAATCATCAAGATGAAATAACTTACTCCCAAAATAAAGTATGTAGTGGAAATTCCTACACCTTCCATTAAGTTTGCGGCAACCGGAGCAGTTATTAGAGCACCTGAACCAAATCCTAATACAGCCATCCCTGTTGCTAATCCACGACGATCCGGGAACCACTTTACTAATGTCGATACTGGAGCAATGTATCCAATACCCATACCTAATCCACTTAAAACTCCATAAGTTAACCAATATAAAACTACTGAGTCCATCATAATAGCTAAACCAGCACCTGCTTGTCCAGCTCCAAATAACACAGCAGCAACCATTGCTGATTTTCTAGGTCCCATTTTTTCTACTAAACTACCAAATAGTGCGGCTGCAAAACCAGCAAGCCCCATCATAATTGTAAAGGCTACAGTAACGTTAGTTTCAGTCCATCCCATTTCTGTTACAATCGGGAGCTTGTAAACACTATAAGCATAAGCTCCTCCAATAGATAAATGAATTGCTATGGCAGAAAGAGCGATTAACCATCGATTTTTCTTCATAATTCTCTTTTAGCCCCCTTCTCTGTAAATATGATAAAGTTGTGAACAACTCTTATCTCAAGATAACATTTACAAAATATGAAAAGCAATAGTTTTTTGAAAAAAGTTATTTGTGTAAAAGAGATTTTTTCTGCATTTCATAGAAAATATAAAGCTAAACGCAAATTTACCACTTATCTTACATTAATAAAATTACCAAAAATTACTTTCACTCTATAATTGAATGATGACATGTCGTTTCTTGTTATAAAACAGTTTACTGTAACATATTTTGAGGATTATCAAGGTTTTTAACTAAAATTAAATTTAGAATTTAAATGCAATTTATAGTAAATTGTATACATTATGTAGAATAAAAAATAGAAACATAATCTACATTTCGTTGATTGTTAAAATTATTCTTTCTTCCTATTTTAACTATTACATAATAGCTGTTTGATATATCGGTATAATTTAATTCGCTCAAATATCGTCAAATAAAGTTATTCCGTTATTATGCAGAATAAATATTCATAAGAGAGAAAATTTCTTAATCAAAAGTGGAAAGAACTTTTTAAAAAATTGGTTATTGTAAATTTTGATTAGCCGACATTGTATTTTTCCATATAGAAAAAACACCTATTATCCGAAGATATAGATGTTTAATAAATGGAATATATCTTGTTTTTGTTATCGAACAAGTTGCACATCACAAGTTGCAAGACGTACAATTTGTTCCGCCACTGATCCAATAACCATTTTTTCAATGTTAGTAACACCTGTTGCGCCACAAATAATTAATTCTACACCAGGGAGCTCTGTTAGAATTTCCTGAGCAGTACCCTCTTTGACAACAACCTCGACAATAGGAACACCTGCAGCTACTACTTCGTTTTTTAGTCCATCCATTTTTTTAAGCGACTCTTCTTTTAGCTGTTCTGCATATTCCAGGTCATAAGCTGCTACTGAACCAAATGATTTAGTATCGATTACGTTAACTAATTGTATACTTGCACCATTATCTTTTGCTACAAGAATTGCACGATTAAAAGCCTTCATTGACTGTTTCGAGAAATCAATTGCTACCGCAATTTTTTGATAATGTTTTATCATAATTGTCCTCGTCCTCCATTAACATCATTACTTCATGGTACCCTTTTTCAACTAAAATAAACGGAATATTTGTGATATATGCTTTATAGAACATTGTAGACAAAAACCGTTTATGAGTTGACGAACGAATCAACCAACGTAGGATTGAGCGTTTTTTTCAATCTGAGAGACACTTTATAGAATCATTATGCTATCTTTTGTCTAACTGAATGCCAATGCCCTCATTTTTCTTGCTAAATTGTACAGATCCTCCCCATCGACTTTAAAATCAGTCCCCATCAAAACAAACAACTCATAGCGATTGTGCTTCGTTAATTGCACCTCGCCTACTCCAGTAAAGTTAACTGTTTTCATACGATTCATCCATTCTGTCACTGCCCAGAATTTATTTATATAACTTTTGTTCAGTGGCTCTTTAATAAAAGAATCCTCAAACACAATGGTCATTTCCTTATTTTGATATCCGACGGTGAAGTAAACAGCTGATTCAAGCAACTCGATATGTTTTATGAATCCTTTAATGATACGATTTTTACCAACATCCGAAGGTCCAATTTCATGCACAAATCTTGAGTACAATTTGTTTCCTTTAAAATGAGCGACTTCTCCGTCCAATGCACCACCGAACAGCGTCATCTGCGCTGATTCCAATGCTTTACTTTTCATTTTACTTGGACGAGTATTTTCAGGTTTGGAAGTGATATGATTAAATTTTTTAGTATTTAGTTCATCTACAGCTATAGATTTGTACGCCCTCATTAATGCATTCTGTTTATGCCTCTTACTAATATTGACTGCTAATTTTAAGTGTTTACCTGCAATTAGCCTTACACCGTCACGTTCTAAATTGTGCTGGCAAGTTGGAGAATGGTTGCTATGAGGCCAAGTCTTATAATGCACTTTCTTACCGCTTGAATATGATAATTTGGCGGGACAATGAGGTGTAGGACAATAAAGTTTTCCCTTGTAATCAGTAACATATTTTTTCTTTGTCATTTGTCTGATGGGTATCATCTTGATGTCATCTTCTGTTACAAATCTTGCTGTAGATATCCGCATAAAATACCTCCAAGTATTTAAGATTTGAAAAAAAGTGCCTAGAAAAGCACACCATCTTCTGTGATTCTTGATGGTGTGCCTCTAGCTGTCATTATTTTGCAGGAAATATACTGCCTACTGCTGTAATTGTTGTCGCTAAATCGTCGCGATAATGAGGATGTTCTTTATTTAAGCTATTTATGCTCACTTCATTCCCTCCAAGGGAAGAATGTACATATAAATCATCTCCCATATACATGGCAATATGTCCAGGGAAATAGAGAAGGTCACCTTTTCGAATGTGCTCTATGCCGATTTCCTCAATCGGAAAGCCATCAACAATACTTGCATCTCGATATATAACCACTCCATTCAGCATATAAGCCATGGAACAAAGGCCGGAACAATCTATGCCTAAAGGAGACTTTCCACCCCATCGATAGGGCGTTGTAAGATAGCTTAGTGCTGTTTGCACAACTTGATCTCTGAAATCGTCTTCAGATAAATGATTTTCTTTAATTTTCGCTCTAATCCATTGTTTACGAGTATACCCTACTTCACCTGTTGCTAATTGAATCATCGCCCACCCTTCATTTAGGTTCTCATTCTGCAATACTTGAATAATCGAACCTCTCACAAGGGTTTCCAGCTTTGTACTTTGAATTTTGGGCTCCTGTAATACATCAGCAAATCCCTGTAAAATGACATAGTTAGCTTCATCCTGCCATGCATTTGCTTTTGGTGTATCGAATAGCAGATCAGATGCCTTACAGAAGCCCTTATAACGATAAGGCGTTTGCACATATAGCCAATTTTCTCGCTGTTCTACTATTTCTACAACCATGCCATATAACCCTTCATCTATTAGCTCCGATTTAGAATTAGGTTCTGCATGCAGATTAGCGACCCTGGATTTTATAATTGCCTTCATAAAGTGTTTCCCCCTCCTTTCCTAAATGATCATATACAATCTTTGAAATCTTCCCTATGAATCGTTTTGCGTCTTCATTATTTGTATGATCTGTGACAAAAACGCCAATAATATAGTCTTTCTTATTGGAAAAAACGATTCCGATATCATGTTCTACTGTATCCAGGCTACCGGTTTTGTGAGCTATTTTGACATCATCGACTAGGTATCTTTTTAAAGATTCATGGACTCGTTGTCGGCTTAATATATCAATTACTAGCTCACTATATTCTTTTGACAATAATAACTTTCGATAAATCGCCGTATAGAGCGTTGCCATATCTTTAGCAGAAGTGATATTGTCGAAACCTTTTTCCAATTGAACAAAATCCATCATTTTACGTTGTATTTTTGTTTGTGTTAAGCCAATTTTTTTAAAGTATAGATTTAATTTTTCGAGACCCATAAAGTCAATAAGAACATTCGTCGCTGTGTTATCACTAGTAATAATCATCCACACTAACAGTTCTTGCAGAGTACATGCCTCCGCCCCTAGCTCACTCAGCACACTATAATCCACCCGGTTTATTGGAGGAATCTTAACAGTTTCATGTAATGATCTACTTTCGTTTTCTACATAATCCAACACAGCTAATAGCATCGGAACTTTAATCAGGCTGGCACTAGAGAAAACATCTTCGAAATCTTTTGTTATTAAAAAATGATCGGCTCCTGCATCCTTTACTACTAATTTGACACCGAAAGGCACCTGTTCTATTAGTTCTTGAATGATTTCTTCCATTACAGTACCTATTCAACAACTTCTATTGTTTTTGTTTCTGTATTGAATGAAATCGTTCTACCCAAAGGAAGTGACATTGTCGGTAAGCAATGTCCACAGGCAACATCCATTAGAACTGGCTTTTTTAAAGGAACTAAAATTTCTTCAAAGATTGTTTGCAGCCGTAAACTATGTTCGGGACGATCTGGATTTTGTGGCCCACAATTTGTCCATGCACCCAACAAAATTCCTGACGCTTCCTCTAACTTACCAGATAACTGAAGCTGGGTTAGCATACGATCGATACTTCGTTCATACTCGTCTATATCCTCCAGAAATAGTATTTTCCCTTTTGTATCAATTTCATAGGGTGTTCCAAGTGAAGCAGCTACTAACGTTAAGTTTCCACCAACAAGTTGACCTGTCGCCTTCCCAGATACGAGAGTAGTCATTTCTTGATTCGTCGGATTCGATAAGTAATAACTATTTTCTTCCGTTATTGTCACAGCTTTAATAAATGATGACCATGTATAATCATCCATCTCTTGTTTAATGAATTCGGTAGAAGGCATCGGGGTATGGTAAGTCACCAAATCACATAACTGGTTAAAGGCGATATGCATTGCTGTCACATCACTATAGCCTGCAAATACTTTTGGATTTTTTTTAATCATCTCGTAATCTAGTAAAGGAAGAATTTTGGTAGCTCCGTAACCACCTCGAATGCTAAAGATACCGTCAATAGAGGGATCCTGGAACATCCGATTCACATCATTGGCTCGAAGCTCATCACTCCCTGCCAAATAGCCATGTCTCTCTCGGCAAGAATCTCCTACAACAACATTAAAGCCTAGTTTTTCGACTGCTTCTATAGCTGGCTGCAAGCTTTCCGGAGGTGTGGCACTGGAAGCACCAACCAGACCTATTGTATCTCCCATTTTTAACCCTTTTGGAATCTTCATATTTGTCACACTCCTATTTTAAACATTGTACGGTAACGTGTAATTTCTTCTTCATTTGCAAGTACATAATGACCATCCTCAATCTCGACAAAAGATGGAGGATCCATTACATAGTTATGCTGGGAAGGGTCATAAATTTCAATGGTTTTGGCACGCTCTTTATAAGGATTTGGCTCAGGTACTGCTGAAATAAGAGCCCGAGTATAGGGATGAATTGGATTCGAAAACAGTTTTTCTGTTTCCGCAAGTTCCACGATTTGCCCTTTATAAATAACTGCAGTTCGATCGGTAATAAAACGAACAATCGATAAATCATGGGCAATAAATAGGTAGGTTAGGTCATTTTGTTGTTGTAAATTCGATAATAGATTTAAAACTTGTGCACGTATGGAAACATCAAGTGCTGAAATTGGTTCATCTGCAATAATAAATTCCGGCTCCATAACAAGTGCACGGGCAATCCCAATTCTTTGTCGTTGTCCCCCCGAAAATTCATGTGGAAAACGGCTTGCAAACTCTGGCAGCAACCCTACCTCCAATAGGGCATTTCGAACCTTCTCCAAGCGTTCTGCATCATTTTTATAATTTTTTGTATTCACTAAGCCTTCTGAAATAATATAGTCAACTTTTGCACGTTCATTTAGAGATGCCATCGGGTCCTGGAAAATCATTTGAATTTTTTTAGTAATTTCCTGATCCCAATCCTTCGAGATTTTTCCATTAATCGGTTTACCTTTGAACAAAATCTCCCCACCAGTCACTTCATTAATACGCATAATGGAACGCCCTATTGTGGTTTTACCAGATCCCGACTCCCCCACTAGTCCAAAAGTTTCACCTTTATAAATTTCAAAACTTACATCTCTAATAGCTTGAAATATATTTTTGCCTTTCCCAAATGTAACATTTAAATTTTTCACTTCTAGAACTACTTCTCTATTACTCATAAGCGTATCGTCTCCCCTCTTCGAAGAATGCTTGCAAACTTTGTGGAGGCTCTACTTTTGGTGCATCAGAATGCAGTAACCAAGTTTTTGCAAAGTGCGTTTCCGTTACTTTAAAGAAAGGAGGACGTTCTACGAAATCGATATTTAAAGCATATGGATTTCGGGGTGCAAAAGCATCTCCTTTTATCTCATTAAAGAGATTAGGTGGTGTGCCTTTAATGGAGTATAGTTCTTCTCCCTTAGCTCCCAACTGTGGTAAAGATGAAAGGAGTGCCCATGTATATGGGTGCTTCCCATCAAAGAATACTTCATGAGTTTTGCCAACTTCTATAATATCTCCGGCATACATAACAGCAATCCGATCCGCTACTTTTGCCACTACCCCTAAATCATGGGTAATATAGATTGTTGTAAGACCATACATTTCTTGTAGATTTTTTAATAGTTGCAGGATTTGGGCTTGTATCGTAACATCAAGTGCTGTTGTAGGTTCATCGCAAATAAGAATTTTTGGATTACAAGCTACCGCAATAGCGATTACGATTCGTTGACGCATACCGCCCGAAAACTCATGTGGATATTGCTTATAGCGTTTTTCTACATCATGAATTCCGACATCTCTCAATAGTTTTAAAGTTCGATTATAAGCCTCTTTTCCCTTTAAACCTTGGTGAAGGACCACACATTCCTCAATCTGTTTTCCAACAGTTTTTAACGGATTCAATGAAGTCATTGGGTCCTGTGTCACCATGGCAATTTCCTTGCCCCGGATTTTTAACCAATCTTTTTCAGTACTAAACTGTGATAAATCATAATCTTTATAAAGAATTTTCCCCTGATCGATAAAACCGTTTTTATCTAACAAGCCCATAATTGATTTTATGAGCACGGACTTACCAGAACCCGATTCTCCTACAATCGCAAGACTTTCACCTTTGTATAGATCAAGAGAAATATCACGAATAGCTGTTAGTACTTGGCCACGCAGTTTAAACTTGATGATCAAATTTTGAATGGATAAAATCCGTGACTTAGCGTTGTTGTCCCCCATCGTCATCCTCCTCTACACGTGATTTTTTGGATCTGCTGCATCAGCAAATGCGTTACCGATAATATAGAAAGCAATTGTTATAATACTTAGTACGACACTCGGGAAGATTAACTGATATCGTAAATCTGGTGACATCATCAGTACACGCCCTTCATTAATCAAGTTTCCTAATGATGGTTCACTTATTGGCAATCCCAGACCGATATACGTCAAAAATACCTCTGCCCCGATTGCAAACGGAATAGCCAGACTCATCCGAAGCATTATAACGGAGATTAAATATGGCAATAAGTTTTTGAGAATAATTCGATAGCTCGGTGTTCCCAAACATTTCGATGCCAGATTGTATTCCCGGTCTCGTAAAATGACAATCTGATTTCTAATAAACCTTGCCATTTCCACCCATCCCGTAATACACATCGCAATAATGATCGTCGAAATACTTGGACGTAAAATAAATGACATAAGGATTAAAACAATTGTTGTCGGAATATTTTCTACAATATTGTAAATTTGCGTAATAGGTGTTTCAAGCTTTCTGGAGAATCCCCATAAAGCGCCTACAGAGATACCCACAATTACTTCAGCAAACGCTACAACAAACCCAATAAATAAAGAAGTTCTTGTACCTGCCCAAATACGGGACCATAAATCTTGTCCGATTGAATTCGTCCCAAACCAAAATTCTGAACTTGGCGTAATATTTCGGGCTTGAGAACCTGTTTGTTCATCAATATAAATCTCTGTTGGAGATTTTTGATATGGTAAATAAGGTTGTATAATTACGAAAGCAATAATTAGTCCAACTACTACTAATAGGAATACAGCAATTCGATTTTTTAAAAAAGATTGCCAGGTAGAACGCCAATAAGAATAATTCGAGTATCCTGTCTGCTCTGCCTTTTTATCATCAACAATTGCAAAATCAAATAAATTCTCGTTTGACTTTTGCGAAATATTTGAAATCTCTTCCGAATAGATGCCCATTAACGTGTACTCCCTCCTTTTCCTAACTTGATTCGAGGATCGACAAGTGCCATCGCTAAATCTCCCAAAAACAGACCTATAATCCCTAAAGAAGAGAATATTAATACTAACCCTTGCACCACTGAGTTATCTTGTCTTTGTATAGCGTCAACAAGCAACCCCCCCATTCCAGGGATTGAATATAATGATTCAATATAAATCGAACCAGTGATTGTAAATAATATGGTTGCTGGTAAGTATTGCGCCATTGGGATAAAAGCATTTCGCATCACATGCCTAAACATTAAAGTACGTTCTTTAACACCTTTTGCTCGTGCAAGCTTTATATAATCTTTATTTAATTCATCCACCATATAGCGACGCATCCACATTGCATATGAAGCTGTAGGTGCAAGTGCCATAGATGTCAACGGCAAAATCCAACTCATTCTATCATATTCATCAAATAATAATGGCAGGTTGAATAGATCTGTTACATACATTTGTATAAAGATATAATAAACTGCTGCTGGAACAGCAACAACGAACACAATATAGCCCGTCCCCAATCGATCCAGCCAGCGTCCTTTCATATGGGCCATTAAAATTCCTAAAGGGACCCCAACAATAAGCGACAATGCAACAGCACCAAGTCCAAACAGTAACGAATACATAATCTTTTCCGATATGATGGTAGTTACCGGGACATCCGTACGATATGTAACAGAAGTTCCTAAATCACCTTTGAATAAGCCTGAATAGAAATTCCCTAATTGAACAATCAGTGGATCACGAAGACCTAAGTTCGTTAAATATACTTCCTGTTGTTCCGCTGACATTTTCTCTGCTGCAGCTCCTAAATACCCTTCCTCGGGCATTAGGCGTAGTAATGAGAAAACAATAGTTATGATAATGAACAGCGTTAATACTGATTGCAATAATCGTTTTCCTATATACCAAAACATTCTCTTACCCCCCAACGATTTAAAAAAGAATGAAGGAAGGAGATGGCAATGCTGCTCCAGGTCATCTCCTTCTTTCATCTTGTCTACAAAACTACTAGTTTCTATTCACCTGCGTTCGCTAACGCTTCCGCCCTTTCTTGTTCCCAAGCTGTTAAAGCTTCTTTAAATTCTTCGTTACTCATTGGCTCTTCCAGAAGTCTCTGTCCTTTGAATTTCTCTAACGTTACACCAAAAGGAGAGTATTGTGCTTCAAATGGATTTAACTTTGAAGCAATATAACCAGTACCGCCTACTGCATACGGGATAACAAAAGCTTCTTCAATTAAGAAGGCTTCGGCTTGTGCAAATAATTCATAACGTTTTGCTGGATCCATTTCTGCTTTCGCTGCATCCACCAAATTTTGATATTTCGATTTTCCATTTGCATCTGTGTAACCTTCAGCAAGTTCCGGCTTGTTGTATGTTCCACCTTCTGTAAATGGATCTGTATAAGATGCAGGGTCAGCATAGTCTGGGCCCCAGTTCGCTTCAAGTAATGCATACTTCCCTGGGTGGCGAATTTCTGATAAGAAGCCAGTAGACGGACCTGCTTCTACAATCAAGTCAACATAATCTGCTCCTAGTAGATTTTCAAGTTGTTGTTCAACAACCTGTGTACGGTTAGCCCAATCCGGACTGCCAGAGTTGTATGGAATTACCATCTTCACTGGGAATGTTGCTTTACCATCAAGTTCTGCCATCGCTTTTTCTTTGAACTCCAATGCTAAATCTGCATTGAATGAATCCGTATTCGAAATGTCTGCCAATGGTGCTAGTTGTGTATAATCCACACCATCTACATCCACAAAGTTTTTCGGTGTAATCGTGTTGTTAAGCAGACTTTCCGGTTCGAAAGGTTCAGTTGTTAACATTGCGGATACACGGTCCAGGGCATGATATAATGATTTTCGGAAGTTTTTGTTGTTTACGGCAACTTTCCAATTTTCCGGTTCATATTCTGCATCAAATTGTGGATTAAAGTTTAACGCATAGAAATACGTATAGAAGTTGTTTCGAATTTGACGAAGCTGTGATTTTTTCTCTTCGTCATTAAACCATTCATCAACTACTGATGTCGGAATTTCTGCTGAATCGATTTCACCTCGTAAAAATAACTCTGGTGCAACCGTTAAAGCCTCTTTATTGTATTTATAGCGGATACGATCGATAAATACATTGTCTTTATCCCAATACGAATCATTTTTTACAAGTACACGTTCATTTTGAGATTCAAATTTATCTAAGATAAATGCCCCGTTATAGAGAGTTGTTTCTTTAGTAGTACCAAATGTTTCACCTTGCTCAGCTAAAAACTCACCATTAACCGGGAAGAAACATACATAGTTAAGCATCGACAGGAAATAAGGTGTTGGATTTTCCATTGTGTACTCAACTGTATATTCATCAATCGCCTTTACACCTACTTGAGAGAAATCTGTAACTTCGCCATTGTAGAAAGCATCGCCATTTTTCACAACTGTGGCAATCCATGCTGTAGAAGACTCATTTTTTGCATCTAGCACATAATTTAAGCCATCCACGAAATCTTGAGCTACTACATCTGCGTATTCTTCTCCTTCATGAGTAACCCATTTCACACCTTCACGCAACTTGAATGTCCAAACTGTATTATCTTCATTTACAGACCATTCTTCAGCTAAACTTGGTTGTACAATTCCGTACTGATCATACTCGATTAAGCCATCAATTAAGTTAGCAGACATAGCAAACTCATTCGCTTCCGCTGTTTTCAGGTAATTTAATGTCTTAATCTCTCCTGAATAAACTGTACGGTATTCTGCAACTTCTCCAGAAGACTCTTCTCCGTCTCCTTTCTCACTACAAGCAGCTAAAACCAAAGCTGCCATTGAAGCTAACAGCAATAACCACAACTTTCTCATAAAACCCCTCCTGATTCTGTACTATCTCTTTTTTATAATGAAAATCCGATTCCAGGTTCTCCAGACATTGTAATGACTTGCCCATTAAATGCAGGACCACCTGTCACTGGATCATTCATACATAGTAAAGGTCCATCTAAATCTACCATTGTGATATTCTTCTGAGATGCAGCAAAATGCGCAGCAGCGCTCACACTAATTTTGGTTTCCAACATGCAGCCAATCATACACTCAACTCCATTTGCCTCTGCAATATGGACAATTTTTTGTGCTTGATAAATACCGCCCGTTTTCATCAGCTTGATATTAATTAGATCAGCAGCACGTTTTTCAATAACCGTGATTGCCTCTTTGGGAGAAAAGACACTCTCATCAGCCAAAATATTGGTTAAGGTGTTAGCTGTTACATATCGCATTCCTTCGATATCGCTATAATGAACTGGCTGTTCGACTAGCTCAATATTCGTGTTGGCATCCTCCAAGGCTCCGATAATCCGAACCGCTTGCTTGGGTGTCCAACCTTGATTTGCATCTACACGCAAAATCACATTTGGCCCAACTGCATCACGGATCGCAACCACACGTTCTACATCACCAACAGGATCCTTACCAACCTTCACCTTTAGTATGTTGAAGCCTCTTTCCACAGCCGCCAGACTATCTTTAACCATCTCTTCCACATCATTCACACTTATCGTGAGGTCTGTAATCAATTTATTACTATATCCACCTAACAGTTTATATAGCGGTGTCTCATACCGTTTCGCGAACAAGTCATAAAGTGCCATATCAACAGCAGCCTTGGCACTGGTATTTTTATAAATACAATTCTCTAACCGCTCCATTATTCCAGCAAACTCTTCAATATCCATTCCGATAATCGCCGGTTTTATATAATCAGTGATTGCATGCGTAATGGATGCATTTGTTTCTCCCGTAATAACTGCTGTCGGGGCTGCCTCGCCAACACCTATTAGACCGGTATCTGTATGGATATAAATCACAATATTCCGAATACAATCTACAGTTCTTAGTGCAGTTTTAAAAGGTGTAATTAAGGGAGCCTCTACAACTCCCACACTGATATCTGTTATTTTCATTCCATCACCTTCTACGTTAAAAACTGTAATATACGTAAAACTTCATAATAATCATTCGTAACAAATTCTACTGTATTATGTGGTTTAAAAGTTGCTCCTGGATAGAAGGAATTTCGGTAGGCGCGAGCATGATCTCGGTAAACAATTTCTACAACGAACTGTTGGGGCAGTTTTACTTGCAGCGCCTCTCTATCCACTTTCATCGCTTCTTCTACAAGTATCTTAGTTTCTTTGATAGTTAGCTTTGGACTCACATTCACTGTTGCACTTCCCACACCTTCTTTAGTAGCGAAAGTGACGATATTCTCATTCACAGTCCGAATTTCTTCTGTAAGACCTACATCTCCACTGACAAAAGCAACCGGTACTCCATGTAAACCAGCTGCATAGGTATTAATTAAAAACTCGCTAACATATTCGCCATTAATCTTCACATCTGCATTTACGACCAATGTGTGAGCTAACGGATTTCGGTGACTCCCTCCCTTACTGTGGTAACCAATAAAAATGGCTCGGTCAAAACTCTTATCTAATCCTGCAACCATACACATCGGGTCCCCGGTCCATCCTCGAATAACTTTACAATTCACCGGCAAATTCGATATATCCAGATTGCGAGCAGAATCATGGGCATCCTTTAGCAATATTTCTGTAGCCCCTCCTGCAATTGCGCCCTCAATAGCCGCCTCTACTTCCTTCGTCATTTGTTTTAGAAAAGGTTGGATATCTTGAGTATTAAGCTCTGTCTCGATCCATGCGGTTGTACCCGTAATTCCTTCTATATCTGCACTAATATACACTTTCATAATATCTATACTCCTTTATTTGATGTGTCTCGATTATTGATTTCACAGCACCATATTTCGCTTCAGCTGAATTTACACGCCTAGCCCAAGTCACATTTCCAAAATCGAAATGCCACCATTCTTCAGAATAATTTGTGAAGCCAACAGTGGTCATACAGTTATATAGAAGGCGTCTATTTTTTAATGCTTCTTCATTTTCAAGTGGATGGTGTTCGTAATAACGGGTTGCGGATTTGACACTCATCTCATCAAATACACTTCCTAGATCTAATAAGTTGCCTTCCTTGTCTCCTAAAGTTAAATCAAT
Source organism: Ureibacillus sp. GCM10028918 (assembly GCF_042666115.1). Lineage (NCBI taxonomy): Bacteria > Bacillati > Bacillota > Bacilli > Caryophanales > Caryophanaceae > Ureibacillus > Ureibacillus sp. GCM10028918. Next base: position 174,127 of record NZ_JBHTFK010000002.1, on the reverse strand, counting down.
AGCTCCACCGGTTAAATGAGGAGAGGTTTTATTTGGTTCTACACTTGGAAATGCCACATATTTCAGCGTCTCTTCTAATATTTTATCTTCCGAAAAATCCGGATGGCTCTTTCTAACCTCATCAGAAAATAGCTTGAATAAATGCTGTTGAACTTGAAGAGGACGATAGCCATCATACAAAATAAAGCTATATTCCTCCGGCAATAGGGATATAGCCTCTATTAACTTCTCATAAGCATTTTGTCTTAAGTAGATTGATTGCAAGCTATTCGGAATTTGTTGTTCAAAATAGATAGATCTTGAATAAATTCTTGGGTGAATCTCAGTTATATTAAGGATCGGTTCTCTACTTTCACAAACACTAGGGTTGGATTTTGTTGAAGGTAGTTCAAGCATAGGTATTGGATGAAAAATCTTTTGTTGTATAGTAATCACCTCGCAATTTATAATTGGATGTTTCAACAATATGAATATTTCGATAATTCAGTATTTAAAAACAAATCTATCATACTTTACATTTTTTTACTAGGTATTTAATAATATTTATGGGAAATTATTGTTTTCTTAACATTATTATGTAATAACATTATTCTTACTTCATTCGCTACTAATGCTCCTATTGACGACGTTTAGATTTTTTGTTTTTTTCACTTTTGTATATAAAAAAAGTTATTTATGGTTTTTTAATCCCTTAAATAACTTAAAGAGTACTATTTTTTAAATTCATAAGCATGAACTACATTCCCGTTTCGGCCGGTTGTTGTTTCAGCTTGCGAAAGTGAGTTAATAATTGCTTCTTCTGTCGTTTCCGCTGCCGCGGCAAACAAGTGATTCATTATTGGATGATCCTCACGTAGCTGTGTACGACTTTCAAGTAACTCATTTGTTGTATGGAGTATGTTATGAGCAGTTGTAAAGCCAATTACAATATCTCCGCTTCCATGAGAAAAATGACTTCCAGTACGTCCCAAACCAATGCCAGTGCGTTTAATAACACGAGTTAATTGTCTACTGCTTAATGGTGCATCTGTTGCAAGAACAATAATAATTGAACCATCTGTTGGTTTTTCTGTTGCCTTATTTTGTGGACTTAATATCTTATAGTTTTCCTGGAAAAACTCGGTCTTGTCCCCAAAATTACTTAATACCATACACCCCACTGTGTAGCAAAGATCTTCTCCATCAACTTCCCCCACTTTCAGCACTCGGGATGATGAACCAATGCCACCTTTGTATCCAAAGCAAATCATCCCCCTACCTGCACCGACTGCCCCTTCCCGGGCTACTTCCTGTGATGCATTCTGGATTGCTTGAATTGCATGTTCAGGTTTTACTGGACATGCTCTGATTGAATTTAGAAAACTATCATTGCACTCACCAACAACGATATTAATGGTTCCTGTGTCTAGACCAATATCTTTATTACAATCTAACATATATTGAAGGGTTCCTTGCGTCACTTGTGGCACACCAAATGTATTCGTGAGCATAATTGGCGACTCAATTACGCCTAGTTCATTCACTTGAACAAGCCCCGTTGTTTTGCCAAAGCCATTGATTACATAACTCGCAGCTGTGACTTTATTTTGAAATAGGTTCCCCCCATGCGGCAATATAGCAGTTACTCCCGTACAGGCATACTCCTCTCCATTTTCCATTTTATAATCTAATGTAACATGGCCAACCCTAACCCCTGCTACATCGGTAATACAATTTTTCTTGCCTGTTGGAAGCTTTCCAATTTCAATACCTATTTCACGTACTTTTTTGCCCATATGTACACTCCCTTTAAACACACCTATTCTATGTACTTCTCATACCTAATACTGTTTGCCTTCTATATAAATACACATATGATTAACTTCCACAGATCTAGACAAAATCCTTCACGAAACACACTCTTCTGATTGTTAATATCATTATATTTATGGCATTCTAAGATTCTGACCTAATTATCGAATATCCTCTGTGTTTATTAGTCATAATAGGAGTGGTGACTTAACACCTACTAACTTTCGATGTGGAGGGAACTTTTATGAACAATTTTCGTGAAGGCTTAATTCCAACTGTACTTGGTTCAGCTGTTACTGCTGCAGGGTATGCCATGAAACAAAAAAGTTCGAACCAAATGTTGGCAAACACCATTTTCGGGTTCGGTTTGGCACACATTGTCTTAGGTGCGATTGACCTAGTAGAACATCGTCGTTAGTATTGGAAGAGCACTTGATGTGCTCTTCTTTTTTTAAAAAAGAAGTTTAAAAAGAATTTCTGAAAATCCTATTCTTCATTATGTCCAGTTAACTTGGTTATTATTTACCATTTTGTTTTAAGTCCTTCTGCATTGGTATTGGGTAGTAAAATTTTGGTATAATTATATAAACTTTACTTTTGACTAAACCGATTTGATTAGCCTTAGTTGAATTTAACGTAATTAGAAGTTTTAAGTTTTTTACCTACTTCTCTGTAAAAAGGCTGGTGGAAAAATGCTAGATACTCTGGGGGATATTTTTGGGATCGTAGTAGCGGTTGCGGTCTTTTGTTTTCTCATTTATTTTGTCATTTTCGTGATTGTTCGAACTATTTCCAGTATTCTTTACTTCTTCAAATGGCGCAAAATGACACCTGCAGAACGTGCCTATGAGAAACGTATTAGAAATAGATACTCTAGTTCAGGCAACTCATTTGATTGGTGGAATTTTGGTTCCGACTCAGGCGGTAGTGCTGATGGCGGTGGCGGCGATGGTGGTGGCGGTGATTGATGTCGCTAAACCTAATCAATTATTCATAGATCTATAGTCTTGAATTCCTTTTCGGGATTTCAAGGCTTTTTTTATGCCAAACTTTTTTAACACTCCTCATAAATACTAGATGAAAAGCCCTTACTAGAATAATCGAAAACACATATGCTACTAAAAACTAGAATTCGGAAAAGAGGTTTCACTTATGAGACATGGGAGGATTGGTTTCTGTTATCCCGGATACCGTTATTGCGGCCCAGGTTGTTCTGGTCCTGGCTCCCCGACAAACCCAGTAGACGCTTGCTGCAAATTTCATGATGAATGCTATTTGTACAATCGAAATAGAAGTACTAGAAGATCTTGCGATGACTTATTCCAACAATGTCTGCGTCAATATAGCTACATGAACAATAAACTTGGAAAAGATGCTAGATTATTTTCAAAAGCTATTAATTTAAAGAACTTTTTCTTTTAGTTTTAGTTTTAGTGAAGTGTATTATAAAATGGCATGAACACTGTCTTCAAGTATTCATGCCTTACGCTGCCCCATTATTAGTTACATTCATCAAAAATACATCCTTCACTAGATACTAATTGAAGAAAAATTTTTCTTTCTTATACAATTTCCCTTTTAATATAATATTCAAAACATCTAGAAAATATAAATTAATGATATACTATTATAAAAAACTGCAAAGAAGGTCCAAAAATGAAATATAGTTTTAAAAATGATTATAGTGAACTTTGCCATCCAGAACTTTTAGATGCTTTACTGAAAGCGAGCAATGAACAAAATACTGGATATGGCTTAGACAAGCATTCTGATGCTGCAAAGGAACTAATAAAAGAAAAACTAGAATGCAATCATTGTGATATCCATTTTGTAACAGGTGGTACTCAGGCCAATGCTTCCGTCATTTCTCATATACTCCGTCCATATGAAGCGGTTTTATCATGCAGTACTGGTCATATCAATGTTCATGAAACTGGAGCAATAGAAGCAACAGGTCATAAGGTCTATACCGTTCCTGGAGTAGATGGAAAGCTAACACCATCAGATATTGAAACAGCTCTTAAGTATCACCAAGATGAGCATATGGTAAAAATTGGGTTGGTCTATATTTCTCAATCTACCGAGATTGGTACGGTTTATAGTGCTGACGAATTAAAAGCTTTATATGACTTTTGTAAAGTGAATCAATTATATTTGTACATAGATGGAGCTCGCCTTTCAAGTGGTCTGGCAGCAAGTGATGTGGAATTTAATCAATTGAAAGACCTTTGCGATGTGATGTATATCGGCGGGACGAAGATTGGCATGTTGAGCGGTGAAGCAATTGTCATCTTCAACGATCGGTTAAAGCCCTATTTTAGATACCATATAAAAAATAAAGGAGCTATGCTGGCAAAAGGATATGTAGTGGGTATTCAATTCGAGGCAGCGTTTAAGGATGACCTTTACTTTAAAATGGGAAAACATGAAAATGAATTATCTAGTTATCTGAGCAATGAACTTAAGAAATTAGGAGTTTCCCTTTTAAGTGAATCATCAACCAACCAAATCTTCCCGATTTTTAGCAAAGAACAAGTAGAACAATTACAAAAACTATATGCCTTCGAAATTTGGGAGCCCGTTGAAGAAGACAAAATCGCAATTCGCTTTGTTACTTCATGGGCTACTTCTAAAGAAGTTTGTATTGAACTCATTGAAGATATTAAAGCACTTATTGATTAGGCAATTTTTATTTTCAGAAATTAAAATGCAATTTGCATCGATGCAAATTGCATTTTTTCTTGTTATTCATCTAACTGAAGAGGATTTTCTGTCGAAGCAATCATCACACGATTTCGCCCCTGACTCTTCGCCTCATAAAGAGCACGGTCTGCAAGCTCAATCAACTCTTTCGGATGTGCTGCTTGTTTAGGGAACCCTGCAACCCCAGCAGAGAAGGTAACTGGTTTTCCTGATGGACTTATTGTATCTGCAATTTTTCTGCGGAATTGTTCCGCGATTTCGTAAGCTTCCTCCATAACTGTCTCTGGTAATAAGATAATAAATTCTTCCCCACCATAGCGACAACAAAAATCCTTCTCTCTTACTGAATTCCTCATTTGGAATGATAGAAATTTTAACACTTCATCACCGACAGCATGTCCATAGGTATCATTGATGGATTTAAAATAATCAATATCCAACATGATTATTGCGTACATTTTCCCTTGAGCTGTCCATGATTGCAAAACAGTATCCAACGCTCGTCGATTCGTTAATCTCGTAAGGGGATCTACGGAATTTTCATCCCTTAAAGTACTCATTTGGCCATGTAAAAATGAAAAACTTTGAATCAACGCTTTTTTGATTTGAGAAGCCTCATAGAACCAAGCATTTAATCCATTCAGATTCCCCACTTCATTTTCATTGATACTACTTTCTGTGAGTGTAGCAATCTGCTGCAATGGTTTTGTAATTTTTGCTGCCAACACTAATACGATGATGACCGAAATTAGTATAAGTGGTAATTCAAAGTAAAAGATCATTAAAACTTGTTCCCCAACTGAATTGATTGCTACTTCCCGTGGTGTCTGTACGACAACTCCCCAATTCACTTTTTCTAACGGGCTAAAACCTGCAAGCATTTCTTCATTTACCATATTTGTAACTGGCTGTGCACCGCTTTCGCCCTGCCCTATCCTTTGTACTATCTTATTATTTGAAACATCCTCACCAAGACGCGATTTATCGATATGGTAAATCAGTCGCCCTTTTGAATCAATAACATAGACGTATGTACCGTCTTGATATTGATGTTCACCTAAAATGTTTTCAAAAAAGTTTGATTCATGAATGTAAATGCTGCCATTAACAACCCCTTTATATTGTCTATCACTTGAAAATATAGGATAAGAGACCGTTATTAGCATTTTTCCAGTTGAAGCTCTATAAGGATCCGAAATCAAGATTTTTTGGCTTTTTAATTGTTCTAATCCTTCTTTTGACGTTATTGTCCTTCCTTTAAGTCTGTATTGATCAGGTGCCCCCGCTAACATTAATCCTTCAGAATTGGCTATAACGACTGAATTAAATGAACTCTGTTGATGAAAAAGACGCTTTACTTCATTATTCAATGCTTCATCATCATCCATCCGGTCCGCAATTTGCGAAGCACTATAATCAAGTATTTTTATTGTATGGTCCAAAAACAAATTGGCGGTTTGGGATAATTTTAAAGCATACACCCGATTTTTTTCTAAAGACTGTTCTTCTAATAGATCAATGCTTCTTTCATAACTACTGTACAGACTACTTGCCACAGATAATAGAAAGGCTAGTGTTATTAACCCGATCATAAGATGTCTTAATTTTATTTTTTCACTAAGATTTTGCATTCTATGCTCTCCTGCTTAAAGACTTCTTAAAGAGATAATCTACATTAATAAGTACACTACTCTGTTAGCTATATAGAATAAACGGGCAGTCTACTGATATAAACGATTCATCACTTTTTTTCATTTGGCTGATCTATTCTCGCCACTTTTTTCTCGGGATGTTTTTTAGTATTTACATGATTCTTCTTGAATAAATAGATTACCAAAAGGACGACTGTGTTTTCAAGTTACATGTTTAGATAGCTAAACCCTAAAGCGTCTTCAACACTTACAAATCACGTGAAATTTGTATATAATTGTATGTAGTAGTTATTAAATCATAGGAGAAAATACATATGTTTAAAAAAGCAATTTTAAGTCTTTTAATCTTTTTAGTTGGTGGCATCGTTGTACTTCAACAAGCAAACGCCAGCTCATTTGGAGTAATTGAAAGTGGTACATACAGAACTTTAGTACCACTTCGAACAGTTTCAGAATCTTTTAATGTTCCAGTAGAATGGAATAATCAAGAGAAAATAGTTACCGTGGATAAACAATATAAGTTAACAGTCGGAAGTAGAATGATAAAACAAAATGAGCAAATCATAAGGGAAATGGATTCGCAGCCGAAAATGATTAACGGTACAATCTATGTTCCTATCAGGGACGTTGGGTTTTTATTTAACACGTCCATTTCATGGAACAAAATAAAACAGCAAATTGAATTCACTGCAGACAATTCTTTATACATCATTCCTGTTTACAGTGAAGTTTTGTTGAATAAGCCAAAAGTTCAAACTTCGAAAAAATTTATAAAAGTTAACAGTAAAACCTTCACTGTCAATGTTGTTTCGGTCAATTTGCTAGCCCCTAATACTACCCTTCAAGTTGAGGCGGCAGATAATAAGATAGGTTCGGTTGGAACTTTAGCTTCCATTGCAAAAAATCATAATGCTAAAGTAGCGATTAATGCGAACTATTTTGATGCTTATACGAGTAATTCAGTGCGCCCAGTTTATAACGCGCTAGTAATGGATGGAAAGAAAATACAAGAATTTGACCCACAGTTTTCAACATTTTATTATACAAAAGATGGAAATGTAGGCATTTTACCAGGAGGAAAAGTAAAACTGCTATACAACGAAGGAAGCATTCAAGAAGCAATACAAGTAGGTCCTCGTTTAGTGACAAATGGTCAAATAACGCTAGATCCAATTTCCGAAGGCTTTACTAGCCACAAGATATTAAGTTCACCTGGGGCAAGAAGTGCAGTTGGTATCTTAAAAAACCGCCAATTAATTTTCGTTACAACCTCCGGAGCTACCGTGCAACAGTTTGCTTCCATAATGAAACAGCTCGGTGCAGTAGATGCCATGAATTTGGACGGCGGTGCATCAAGCGGTCTTTATGTAAATGGGAAATATCTGACAACACCTGGACGAAATATCGCTATAGCACTGTTAGTTAAATAGTATAAAAAGGCAAAGGAGCTCAGAAATAATATTGAGCTCCTTGTTTGTTTGAACGACTTTTCGCAATACTCTTATTATTACCACTATTTAAATTGTTATGGATTCTATTATTTATTGTTGTTATAATCATTGAATTGTATACAAAAAGGAGTTCATCTATGAATACACTATCATCGAAAGAATTATTATTTATTGTTTTTATGTTATTTTCCATGTTCTTTGGAGCAGGAAACCTGATCTTCCCCGCTTTCTTGGGAAATGCGGCGGGAACAGAAATGTGGATTTCGCTCGCTGGATTCATTATTACTGCAGTAGGTCTACCAATTTTAGGGGTAATTGCTGTCGGAAAAGCCGGGAGTTTGAATACCCTATCAACACGGGTACATCCTTGGTTTGCACTGGTATTTCCGTTTCTGATTTATTTATCAATTGGTCCTGGTTTAGCCATTCCTCGTGCAGGTACCGTTGCTTATGAAATGAGCATCAAACCATTTTTACCGGATGCTTTAGCAAATAGTCCTTTAATGCTGCTAATCTATACGTTCGTTTTCTTTGCATTAGTTTTATATTTAAGTTTGTCGCCATCAAAGCTAGTGGATCGCTTCGGTAAACTATTAACACCGATTTTGTTGATATTAATCGCTATTATCTTTGTGAAGGCTATTTTAACGCCAGTTGATTCATTTGCGGCACCAACTGAAATCTATGCAAATAATGCATTTTTCCAAGGATTTTTGGATGGCTATTTAACGATGGATGCTTTAGCAGCACTTGTTTATGGGATTGTTGTGGTAAATACGATCAGATTGAAAGGCGTTAAGGACGATACTGCCCTTTCAAAATATATGCTCTTTGCTGGATTGGGCGCGGGGATATTATTAGCAATTATATATAGTATTCTAACCTATCTGGGTGCTTCGGTTTCCTCCTTAGAACAATTGGATAACGGTGCAAATGTATTAACACTAGTGATGAACGAATTGTTCGGGCAAGCCGGCATTATTCTTTTAGGAGCTTTATTTACGGTAGCTTGTTTATGTGTTTCGATCAGCTTGGTTATCTCATGTGGGGAATATTTCTCGCGTCTTATTCCGTTTTTATCCTATAAAGCATGGGCAACAATCGTTGCAGTCATCAGTTTTATTATTGCAAATTTAGGGTTAAATCAAATTTTGGCGATTTCCGTCCCTATTTTAGGTGCCATTTATCCATTGGCTATCGTACTAATCATTTTAGGGTTATTGAATCGCTTCGTGAATAATTCAATCTACCTTTATGGCATTATTTTCACTGCCATCTTTAGTATTTTAGATACGATTAACACAGCACTGTTAAACAATTCATGGTCAAACACTTTAAGTTTAATTCCTTTGTATGCCCAAGGAGTTGGTTGGGTTATTCCAGCAATAGTTGGCATTATCATTGGTGCAATAATCGGAAAAGTCAAGGCACCTGTTCTTGTAAAGTAATTAAATAAAAGTACCTTATTTGAAGCCTATCAGGTCTTTCAAATAAGGTACTTTTTATTATCTAACCCTCTTTTTATGAAGGAGATTGTAAATATTCTAACATCTTTTAAATAAACAAACCTACTAAAGTAGCTGTTAACATTGACACCATTGTAGCTGCTACCAGCATTTTAAGTCCAAATTTCGAAACAACTGTAGCTTTTTCTCCATTAATCGCTTGCATTGAACCACTTATGATTCCGATCGAACTAAAGTTGGCAAAGCTAATTAAAAATACCGATACAATACCCACAGTTTTTTCGGAAAGAGATGGAATGTGTTCCACGAATTGAAGCATCGCCACAAATTCATTCGTTGCCAGTTTCGTTCCCATTGTTTGGCCAGCAACTAATATTTCACTTGATGGTATACCCATCAGCCATGCAACTGGTGCGAATATATATCCTAAAATTTCGGTAAAGGTTAACCCAATCACTGCATTGAAACCTGCATCGATTAGAGCCATTAAGCCCACATATGCAATTAACATCGCTGCAACGATTAACGCAACTTTCCCGCCATCTAAAGCACCCATTGAAATGGATTCAAATATAGATTTTGCAGGTGAAGCGTCCTTCGTTTCAATCACTTCGTTTTTGGCAGTATTTCGCTCAGGTGCAATAATTATCCCAATAATTAATCCTGATAAAGCATTTAATGCCATTGCCCCCAAGACATATTTTGCAGGTAACATTGTTATGTAAGAAGCCATTATTGAGGCGGATACGGATGCCATTGAAGAAACTGAAATAACAAATAAATTATTGTTTGTCATTTTATCGATATGAGACTTGATGGCCAAAAGTCCTTCTGATTGACCAAAGAAAATATTATTGATTGCATGGAAAGTCGTGACACTTGATAAGCCTGTTATTTTGGAAAGGAAACCACCAAAATATTTAATAATAATAGGTAAAATTCGCAAGTAAGTTAAAACAGAAAGCAACATTGAAGTGAAGATAATAATAAGTAGAACATTTACAAAGAATACTGAATTGCCATCAGGCACCCAGCCATCTATTACAAAGACGACACCTTCGCGGCCAATTTCAATGACTTTGGAGAAACCATTTCCTATCCCCTCAATCACTGTTAGACCGATTGTTGTTTTGAACATGATGATTGTTAGTACAATTTGCATAACTAACATAATTCCAACTGCTTTGTAGTCGATCGCCTTTTTGTCGTTACTCAGTAAGTATGCTAGGCCAAATACTACAACTAACCCTAAAATTCCGATAAAAATTGACATTATACCTCTACCTCAATTGTTTTAGATTCAGTGTCTCAATACACCTTATAGCTTTTTTCTATTCATCTATTAATTTCAAGATAATCGTCAGAAAAATATGTTTAATTACCTGTTAAAAATGAAAATAATTAATGTATATCGAGAAATTTTATACCACAAGTTTACTATAGTCAAATAGTTATTACAGCAGAGTCTAAAGTACTAATATTCTAAAAATAACCAAAGTTTTGTTTTGTAAAAATTATTAGTTTTATAAGGCGTTTCTAATTAAATCAATCGCAAAATGGTATATTTTTTAAAAAAAGTTTTGTTATTTATTTGATAACTTATTATTCTTCACTTTGCACATTTACTGATAATAAAAAAGGCCACTGTTAAAAGTCCTTGTAAGTGACTTTTAAAGAGCGGCTCTGTTTAAATACATTGAGTATATTTTTCCTATCATGAATCTCGGCTTTCTAGTATTGAGCGTTATGTTTATCTGGAATATGTTTGTCCAACCTAAATATATCTTCCCACAAACTCCCAAACCGTACTCCAATAGTTTTGAGGGTCTACATTTTCTGCTTGACCATGGCCGGCACCTTTGATAATAAGCTTCTCTTTATCTACTTGTGCTGCATCAAAAACTTCATTTAACATTTCATACGGGACAAATGTATCCTGATCACCATGGATAAATAACATTGGTTTCTCACTCTTTGCAACCTGTTGTACTGCAGAAGCCTTATATAAGTCAAATCCAGCACGGATTTTCGTTACGGTATTCGCCGCATTCAGTACTGGAAACTCAGGTAGCCCAAACAAATCATCCAACTGATAAACAAATACATCGCTCACCGAAGAATAACCACAATCTTCCACAATGACTTTCACATTGGATGGCAATTCTTCACCTGATGTCATCATCACGGTTGCTCCTCCCATGGAAATACCGAATAATACAATCTCGGCTTTAGGATCGCTCTCAATGATTTCATCAATCCATTTCAACGTGTCAAGTCGATCATGCCAGCCCATGCCAATGTAATTCCCTTCACTTTTACCATGCCCACGTAAATCAGGTGCGACTACATGGAAGCCTTGTTCATAAAAATTACGAATATATCTTGTCATCCCCTCAGCACTCGAAGTATAACCATGCACCGCTATTGCCCACTTATGATTCTCTTCTCCGTTTTGATAATAATCTGCATGTAAATTTAGCTGTAGCCCATCATCCGAAACTACGGACATGGCAGCTGCCTCATGCTCAGCTATAAACTGACTGTCTGCCAACTCAGCAGCTTCTGCCACATCGGCCGTCACGGCGATACTTTCTTCAAGGTTTGGATTGTCTACCATAAATTCCTTCTCATCATTTGCTTTCAACGCAAAATTATAAAAGTAATTCCCCACTCCTATGTAAGTACCTCCCAATAATATAAAAATACCTATAATGATGATCATTCTCTTTTTCATAGCTCATCCCCCATACGTTTATGTATTCACTCTTTTCTCTCTCATTTCCTTTATTACAATGCTAGAAAAAGACAACGGAAACTATTATATTACTACCTTTTGTATTTCTTGTCGTTAAAAAAACTTAGATTCGGTTTATCCAATTTCCGAATCCAAGCTTTTTATAGCTTGATATTTAATTCTGCTCATGACTGGTTACTTTATGAACCCTTTGCGTTCCCAAGTCTATTTAATAAAGGTATTTTCAATGTGATTAGAAGAATACGAGAGAAACCCTAAAGTGTTTTCCGTTTCAATAATGGAACTCCCTGCAATTTGATCATACAGTAGTTGCTCTTTCCATAGAAAATCTTTATCTGGAAGAAAATCTTTATCCGTATCATGAATCTGGTAAATAGTATCGCAATAGCGATGGATGGTTTCCGATTGCTGCAACATCCGATTAAGCGATGCTGTAACCTTCATGAGCATTCCCAGATTTTTAAAACTCATGTTTTTAATCGGACTTGCCGTAATTTGCTTTACGCATATCTTTTTCTCATCCCAAAATGTAAAGGTTGAATTGACAGAAAAACTATAGTGTACATCTCCGGAAAGAATAACAGGGCTTTTCGGATTCCATTCTGCTACTTGATTCAGGAAATTGGTTAGCCCTTTCCCATTGTATCTCCATGCTTCAACATCAAATATTGTTTGAACACGAGTCCCTAGTCTTTCTAATATTGGGAGAAGTTGAATCATCACCTTTTCAATTAAATCAAATCCAATCACCGGTGTGGGTGAGACGATAATTAATGGTTCTCCTTTGTGCCATCCACTTACCTGCAATTGTTTCGAGATTGCTTTATATTCGAGTTCATTTACTAACTGTGGTGGATACGTCTCTTTTTCAACCAGTTTTTCCCAAATTATTGTATCGGGCTTATCTTCATATTCTCTCAATGTTCTCGTATCTAAAAATACGGCTTTTGGCGTTGTCGGCGCAACAAAATGCCAGGGTTGATGGTCCCAAAGCAAGGCAATCCAGTCATCATAATATGGCATCATATTCCCATTTTGCAAATGCTGAAAATAGGTCTTCAGCTTAGGAATAAAAGATTTTCGAAAAACTTCCGGCTGATTGCCCCAGCCTTGAAAAGCGAAATAAGCAGCTAGACCATTAGCAACAACATGTCTACCTAAAGGTGAAGATCGAACTGTCTCTTTCCAATCCTTATTAATATTCAAGTCATCTGTGATATCATGATCATCGAAAATCATATATGTGGGGAGATTGGCGAATAATCTCCTGATTTTATATGCAGTCTCTCGACAATGAGAGATGAGTTCTTCATGCTCGGTATACCGTTTTTGAAATTGTGATTTTTCAAGTTTCTTCAGCTTATCGGTTCCGTTAGATAACCTCAAATGAAATTTTTCTCTTTCAAAGGCTTCATCAAAGGTTTCAAACAGATTCCCTTCCTTAGATACTTCCCACAAGACAGGACTCCAAGAATATAAATACATTGCTGCAAACTCACCAAACTCAATGAGATGATTGGAGCCATTTCGCGATGAAAAGCTTGCAAGATCCTTTATGATTTCTTTTCTTCCATTAATTCGATTCAACGCGGTACTAAATGCTTTACTTCCTATACGTTTATCAATACATGAAAGATTCTCTTCAACACCCATTAACGCTTTTCCTAAAAGGTTTATAGGGCGAGTAAGTGGATCTGCTACATTGTCTGCGTAAATTTGGTCGCCCATTAAAAAAAGTGCTTGTGGTCGGTTGCTTAGATTGCGGCTACGCTCTTCTAAAAGACGGTCACCGCTAGCCAACATATCTTCCCCTTCACCGTGAGTCCTTCGACAAGAGCCAAATAAGAAATTAGCCGATAGATTTGAATCCTTCTCTGGTATAAAGAAAGTAGGATATTTGAGTGCATCATAAACAATATTATTTGGGTTCGTGTGACTCAGAAGACCAAGATCTTCCAAATTAAAGTATTCTTGCTCATTTTGAAAATATAGGTTGTAACCTATTAATTGATTGGTAGGAAAAAGGTTTGAATTAGGGGTTATTTTGATTAAATGGATATAAAGGTGCTCACCAAGGTGAATTGTATCTGTTTCGGTTGTGGATTGGATATTTGAATATTGATCGATTGCATCAATGGTATTAATCTCACAAACTTCTGCAGTTATTGCAAAGTTTTTACTCGTTGCCACCCAAATAAATGCTTCGGAAGAGTCAAGACGACGTATCATCGGACCAGCTAATAGAGCAGGAAACAAAACAGCATTCATGTATCTCTTCCCCTCATCCCAGACTTTTCCTACAATATGCAACGAGCCCAATGTTTGTGTCTGAGGGATAGTATTCTACTTTGGTGACTCTTTCTCTATAAGTAATGAATCTTTTATTTTAAGAAATATTTATTAAAAATTGAAACTTTTTCCTCTCCTTCTCGTAAATATAGAAAAGTTTGAATTTTTGGATATTACGGAGGGTCGTTTTTATGCGAAAAAAGTTTCTATCCATTATGACGGTTGCCTTTATTATTGAATTACTCTTTACATATTTGGTTGCCTCATTCTTTTCAGTCAGAATGATAGAATTAATGTTCTTCGTGGGATTAATCTTCACTGTGATTATCTTGTTCTTTACAAGTAGTGGTGGCATCATTTCTAACATGAGCGCTTCCGAGGTCGGTGCCAGGACAGGGATTCTTCAAAAAAGTGAGCCTTTTATCTTCAAGAGAGGACCGATTTTTACAGCTTCTCTACTTTTGTTAGTTGTCGGGCTTGTGTTGTTTATCCTATTAGTTTCAGGGATCATCCCACCGGCTTAAATAAAAGAGCATGGAAACCAAACCATGCTCTTTTTAAGATTCAAGGAACAATTATCGCCTGATCTATCAGGCAATTATTTAAAAATCTTCACCCACTAAGTCATTTATAACACCCATTGCGACAATGCTTCCTTCACTTGCTGCATTTATAACTTGGGAAGGTGTAGATAGCGATATATCCCCGCTGGCGTAGACACCTTGAATACTGGTGCGTCCCATATTATCTATAACGATTCCGCCATTTTTGTGCTGCTTACAACCTAAGGATTCAGCTATGGTAGATGCTTGTTTTAAAGCAGCACTTACGAAGCCGCCACTTCTTTCTAGTTCTTTCCCATTTGTAAATCGAATTGTTTTTAATTGGCCCGCCTCGCCTTGTAAGCTTAAGATTTCTTCTTCAATCACCTTAATGTTGTTTTTTGATAATAACTCCTGTTGCTCGATTGAAAATATTTGCTTCCCATTCGTACATATAATTAAATCCTTGCTCCAATTAAAAATCAATTTAACTTTATGAAACGCACTTGGATTGTCTGATATAAGCACGAGTGGGAGGTCTTTTAATTCCCATCCATCACAAAATGGACAACTAAATAAGCTTGTACCATAAAAATCATGAACCCCATCAATAGATGGGAGTACATCCTTTAAACCTGTTGATAAAATTACTTTTCTTGACTCGTAGACATGGCCACTCTTTGTATAAATGGAAAAGCTTTGTTTCCACTTTTTAATATGAACAACTCGTTGATTTTGAATTGTTAGATTTGGATATTTCATTAAGTCTTCTTTCGCTAATCTTTTGAATTCGGATGGCTTAATGCCATCTCTTGTGATAAAACCATGAGATTCTGAAGTTACAGCATTTCTGGGTTTATCTTCATCAAATAATATGATATTCTTTCTTGCCCTAGCAAGAACAAGTGATGCATTTAGACCTGAAGGACCACCACCTACGACGACGCAATCTAACATCTACAATTCCTCCTTCATAGTAAATATATTAATTACACGCAATATCTATAATTAAATGTAAAAAATAATAGAAATACTTAATGATCCCTTTTACTTCCCTTTCACACCAAAATCTCTTTGGGAGTATCCCATATACATTTTCTTGCTAATTTTTCATGCTCCATATAGAACAACATAATAAGATAGTATTCCCTTCATTTGCAGTAATTACATCTTAAAAAATTTTTTTCGAGAGTGCCCTTTAACACCGGATTGAAAGGATGTATATTGGAGAAAAATTTTGCATATTGCTAACTGCTCTATACCAACATTCTTTCTTCGGAGTTAGAGTAATGATTTATTTGAGAAATAATTCATAAATTATACTTTTAGAGTATAATTGGTATGTTGAAAAATTTTCGGGGGGCCCTAAATTATGGTTTCAGACAAAAAAAATGCCCAAAAATACGCTTATGAATTTATTCGAGATCGTATGTTGGACGGAACTTTTGAAGGTGGCATGAAAATAGTTGAAGAACGTCTCGCACAAGACATAGGTGTAAGTCGCACACCCATTCGAGAAGCAATCAGAAGGTTGGAACAAGAAGGATTGATAAAGAATAAGCATATTTATAATCCTACTGTTGAGGATTTAAAATATTTATATGAGATGCGCATACTATTGGAAAGTTTTGCAGCAGAAAAAGCAGCAAAAAGTATGACACCGGAAATGATGAAAGAACTAAGAAATACGATAAAGGAATCTCGAAGTGCACGGTCGGAAAGCATTTATAATGCAACCCAACGTTTTCACGATATAATTGTAAATGAATGTCATAATCCAAGCATGATTACTATATTGGAAAAAGCACGAACGATATTCTATTTATTTAGCCTTAAGTTTGATATATATAAACGACCGCTATTGATAGATGAGCATGAAGAAATATACAGTGCCATCAAAGATAGAAATGAGCAGCTTGCGGGTGAACTAATGGCTAAACATTTATATAATGATATGAATTTTACTCTGGCTGAAATATCACCAGAAAAGGCAAAGTGAATGAATCCTAAAATGGATAAATGAGTATGAATCCAAACCCTAGTCTTCTGGGCAAATTTTAAGTTGAAGTACCAATTATAGAAGCTTGTCATCAATCTCGACTATGAAGCAGAGGTACTACTAAATAATATTAAAGCCTATCTACTTGGATAGGCTTTTTCCTTTCAACTGACAAACAGCGACCAGTTTGTTGAAGCAGCCCTCTTGCCAAAAACAATTTATATTTATTTTACCTTTAATCAAAAATAAACTGATCCCTAAATTAGAGATCAGCTTTCATTTAGTTTACTATAAATTAAAGTGTCAGTTTTCTTTTTAATAGTTCAAATGGTTGCCTAAACGTATACCCAGGACTCACTATTGGTATAGAAAGCATACCATGATCCAATAATGGATAATTGTACAAACTTCCTTCATAAACTAATTCGAACCGCGAATGCATCAAAAAGTCATTTGGTGAAATCAGGGCAGATGGAATATCCCATAAATTTAGGCCACTCTTTTTGAAGACCTCAGCCACAAATTGAGAGCAAAAGTATTTATTCTTTTGATTAATCGGATAGCGGACAGCCACACCTACGAGCCCTAACAAATTATATGAGTACTTCTCTTTATTCATAGTAAAGCTTTGGATGACTTCTCTGATGCGATCATATTCATTTGACGAAACAACCATTTTTAGTAAAAGGCATCTCGTATTGTCAAAGTATCGAAAGGTACCATTATAAACGTCTTCTCTAATAAACCCGGCAATCAATGGATTTCGCGGTTTTTTCCGCCCAAAACTATAGATTTCATCGAGCTTTTCGTCAAACACAATGGAAACGTGATTATAAGGAGCATTTGTATACCATTTAATGATTCTCGTTAGTACTGTTCCGGTATCGGTTAATAATATATAAATCGTTTTATTTGTTTCTGTCATGGCTTGATTACCCTTGACTAACTTCGTCATTTTTATATTCTAAAATATCCCCGGGTTGACAATCCAATGCTTTACAAATCGCCTCTAATGTTGATAAACGTACCGCTTTTGCCTTTCCATTTTTCAGTATCGATAGGTTAGCCATTGTTATGCCTACCCTTTCCGATAATTCTGTTACACTCATTTTTCTTTTTGCCAGCATCACGTCAATATTGATTATAATTGCCATTGTTTTCACCTCAGACCGTTAAATCATTTTCTGATTTTATATTAATAGCTTCCTGCAGTAGTCTTTGGAGAACAGCAGCAAAAACTGCAATCACCAATGGAGCAAATACAAATACCATTCCAATGAGTATGAGTCCAGGTGCGTCATCAACCTCTGCTAAAATATAGATGATTGGCAGGGCTACCACATATAAGCCACTGATTGTAATGGCACAATTTTTTATTTTCTTTAAAGCATTTACAGAAAATAGAGAGAACGCTTGGTTTTTGTCAATATATGTTAGCAGGATAAACGATTGATACAAAGCGAAGTAAAATGGAACCGCCGAAACATACATAATCATTAAAAGGCCATATATCACATAAGCCAAATCCGAACCTCTTTCTACTGCTTCATTAGCTTCACCCGCTATCTGAGGCAACAAAAATAGACACATAGCAAGAACCGGAATTCCGATAAAAATAACAGATATCTTTAAAAAGAGTGTTGACCCTCGTTTCATTCAAATGCACCTCATTTAATTATTGTCTAATTGAATTTAACACGATATTTATCGTTTTGCAATAAAATTTTATTTCTTTTTAAGTGAAATTTATTGTTATATTTTTGAATTAAATAAAAAAACAGCATCCCTTATTTAAAAGAATGCTTCTAAAGAGCCAACCTTTTCTATTGAATCCCCCCCAGGTTATTACTGTCTGAATCATAAAACGCAAACTTGTATTTCAATAAGTTACTTTGTACAATTACTGTGAAATACCTCTACATCATCCATAGATAACCATACTCCACTGAATAGATAGAATCTTGAAATTATAAACTACCGCTAATCAATAATTAAAGGACCACTTGCTTAATATTGAACCAACTCCCCCATTTAATGAAATGTCAGAATATTTTTATAATTGTTCCAGCTTTACTTATTTTCTTTGGTTCAATCTGTCAAGACTTTATAGTAGTATACAGTAGCATGTAATTCTCCGTTAGCCGATTTTGCATAATACGGGATTTTCCCAGCCTCTAGATACCCCAACGAAGAATACAGTAAGTTAGAAGGATCTCCTTCTCTTGTATCAAGAACAATTAATGTCCGCCCCCCATGCTTAGCCTGTTCTTCCGCTTCCTTCATGAGTTGACGTCCGATACCCATTCGTCGATAATTTGTATCTGTCATTAATTTTGCGATTTCAGCCCTATGACTACCGTTTTGCTTTGTACTTAGATGTAATTGGATACTTCCGACTATCCTATTATTTATTTTCGCAACAAATAAAATCACTTCCTGATTTAATACATTTTCCCAATATGCTTTAGCCTCAGTAATTTGCAATGGTGGCAAAAATCCAATTGATGCCCCCTCTTCTACTACCTGCACCAAAAGTTCCGAAAGCTCCTCAATATGCCCTTCAACTGATAATAATTGTTCAATTTTCACTACATTATTCAACACTAGATCACCTCAATAAATTAGACTTTTCTTAATACCAGAAGTAAATGATTATTAATTTAAAGAACTTATTCAACAATAATGTGCATTAATCCTTCTAAAATTAATAGCCCAAGAGTCTGGATACCTTCCTAACTATTTACACTTTCAGTAGAACCTTACCTTCATAATTACGACTTTCAATTAATCTATGTGCATCTGCCGCATCGCTTAAATTAAATACTTGTGCAATTGGAAGGCTAATTTGTCTTGAAGCAAAAAGCTCTATCACTTTTTCTGCAACTGGTGCTATCCGAACAGGATCATATTTTCTAGTTGTCCCTAAACTAAATCCTTTAATATTTCTACAGCTGCTATGAACATCATTTGTTGTAAATGTCCCGGCTTTGCCACTACTATTACCAAATTGCAATAGAGTTCCATACATAGCCAAGCAATCTAGACTTCTTCTTGTAACATCGCCCGCAACTGAATCAAAAATTAGATTTGCTCCTTGATTATCTGTTTCTCTTAAAACTTCCTCTGCAAATGTCTCATAAGTGCATACAAGATCCGCACCTAACTTCTTCACATAATTAACTTTTTCTGGACTGCCCACTGTTGCGATAATTTTATGAACGCCCAATAATTTCGCTAATTGTACGAGCATGGAACCTACACCACCCGCTGCACTATGTATTACAATGGTGTCAGTTTTTTGCACTTGTCCAAGTTCATGTAGTAGCATATAAGATAAGATTGAAACGACCGGCATTGCCGCAGCCTGTTCAAATGAAAGGCTTTCCGGAATCTTATATACTAAATTCTCATTTGCCACCACATACTCTGCATATGAACCATCTTTCGGAAAAGCAATCACTCGATCTCCTATAGAAAAAGGAGATTTTGAACCTGCTATTTCAACTGTTCCTGCCGCATCCAAACCTAATATTAAAGGAAAAGCTGCTTTAATCTTGTTTCCATTACGGGATTTTATATCTGCATAATTCACACTTGTAAACGCAACTTTAATTAGGCACTCATGGTCACCTATTATTGGTATTTCAACATCAGTGTATGAAAGTACACTTGCATCCCCATATTCGTTTTGTACGATTGCTTTCATTTGATCCATCCCCCCATCAATTACCAAGATTTTACCATTAATTGATTCAAGAAGGAACTTTGTTAATTTAATGAATTATCCTATTCTCATTTATTTTTAAAAGGTCCTTTAATTACAAGTTCCATCTACCCAATTAGCAATGTAGACCATTTCGAGTCCACAAAAAAACGCCGAGATAAATTCCCGGCGAAGGTGCGGTTGCCGCATTTCAAGTTCTTGAATGAAGAACACATTTAGAACGTTAACATCTCCCCTGTCATCAAAAAGACAATACAATAAATGTCTGCCGGAACCCACACCAATATTTGATTCATTGGATTCACTTTTAATAACAGTCCAATAATTGTGTTCTTAAGACTACTGGCTACTACAGTGCTTTGTTCTACGTTTTGTAAAGAATTGCTGTCACTTTTTAACTGTACTCTACTCAAGCTAGAGTTATCATAATCGGCCTCCAAAAATGCATATTGAGGATTTAAAATCTTCAAATTTACACTCCTTCGTATCATTTCTTTATTCTTCACGAAAAAGTTGGAAGTTTCATCAAATTTCTTCAAAGTTCAACAGTTCTATTATATTCCAAAAATAATGATTGCATGACTGATATATTTTTTAACCATTTCACATATTTAGATAGTCATCTCTTGAATGTCTTCTACCGTAGTCGTATCATTTTGTAAGTTCACCATATTAGCCATTCATAAGTTTCTAATATTTCGATTCTTTTCTTCTTCATGTATCTAGCGCTGCAATGACCACTCAACCTAATATTGATCATCCATTTATTAATTTTCACATTAATAATATTTTAAAATACTTAATTTTAATGAATTACAACCGATAAATAACTAGTATGCCCACAAATTGGGTTAATAGGGGCAACCATACAAAAATATAGTACATAATAACTCTACATCCAGGAGGAAAAAATGAAGTTTTTGAAAAATTTGAAGGTAGTACAGAAGCTTATCATATTAATTACATTATTTGCTTTAACTGTACTATTAATAGCCTATGTAAGCATTACTAGTCTTTCAAGTACCGTTAAAAGTACTAATACAATCTACAAAGATCAATTAATTCCAAGTCAAATATTCAACTCTATCAATCTCAATAATCGTGGTATTACTGCAGGTTTATTGGAATCAATGGTTACAGAAGACCCTGAGCAAAAAGGGCTTCTAAGTGAAGACCTAGAAGAAGATATTGAAGAAATTACTTCCTTGATAGAGCAATTAAACTCCATGTCTTTATCAAGTGAAGTAACCCAACATCTTGATGAATTAAGTTCAATTAATGAAAAGTTAAATGTAATCAGGAATAATGTAAACGACTTAGCATCGTCAAATGACAATGATGAAGCGTATAGAGTCTTTTCGAACGAATTAGAACCAACACGCAAACAATTTGTTGAAGTATTGGACAGTATTGAACAGTTAAATACTGACGGAGCACAAAAGTCTTATGATGAAGCCGTATCGGCTGCGGAAAAGGCAAATACTTTAGTAATTCTTACGATTATTTTGTCCTTACTCATCTCGATAAGTTTGGGAATTTTTATCTCAAGACTTATTACATCTCCTATTAAAAAAATTCAAACATTATTAGGTCAGGTTGAAAATGGGGATCTTACTGTGAAAGGAGATTACCAATCAAAGGATGAAATCGGTATATTAACAGTATCGTTTAATAAAATGATAGAAAGTGTAAATATGGTTATTCGTACAGTCGGGAACACTTCGGGACAAGTTGCTGCTGCTTCTGAAGAACTAACTGCAATTTCCGAACAAAGTACAAGAGCCAGCCAACATATAACGGCAACTACTCAAGAACTTGTAGTTGGAGCTGAAAACCAAGTTGAAATCATTAAAGAGAGTTCAAACCATATTGAAAATATCAGTCAGGGTACACAACAAATTGTTAATAACACTGATACCGTTTCAAATACGGTACACGAAGCATCCCGATTATCTTCTGAAGGAAGAAAAGTTATTAATGAAGTAAATACTCAAATGGAATTTATCGATGGTACTGTGGTGTCCTTAGTTAAATCATTTACAGAACTTTCAAACCGTTCAAGAGAAATTGGCCAGATTATCGAAGTAATCACAAATATTTCAGCACAGACAAATCTACTTGCACTTAATGCTGCCATAGAAGCCGCGAGAGCTGGGGAACATGGAAAAGGATTTGCGGTAGTAGCTGATGAAGTTCGAAAGCTAGCAGAAGAATCTGCTCATTCAGCTCGACAAATCAATAATTTGGTTGTAGCAATCCAAGAAGATACAAACAAAACGATGAAAACAGTTAATGAGGCGACTGGTGAAGTTAAACAAGGAATTGCGGTTGTTCAAATTGCCGGTAATACATTTGGTCAAATTGAAGCTGTCATTAAGGAAGCAGTTCCACAAATCGAAAATATTAAAGAAAACGTACAAATGTTATTAACAGGGATGGACAATGTTAATAGTTCTATATCTTTAGTAAGTGAAGTTGCCACAGAAACTGAAGCTGGCACACAGACCGTTACGTCAGCTACAGAAGAACAACTCGCATCAATGGAGGAAATATCATCATCTTCTCAATCTCTAGCTAATCTAGCAGGTGATCTCCAAACACTTATAATGAAGTTTAAAATTTAGGTTCCTTTTTGAAGACCCTATAAAAAATACCCCAAATCCTTATATAATAAGGATTTGGGGTATTTTCATTCGGTATGGACTTCTTCTGCCTGAACCCTTCGACTTCCCTGGATTACATAAGACATACCCTGTATAAGTTCAATAATATCACCCATAATCTTTACAATTAAGGTTTCGAGTCTTTTTTCTAGTTGTTTAAATTAGAAGAAATTCAACATTATTACGACTAAGTAGTACTATTAAAATACGCTGGCGCTTTTATTTCAATAGATTTGTATCGAGTGTTGTACAGCTATGGTACATATTTATTATAGCTTTAAACATCTCCTAAATCCCCGTTTCCTACTATGTTTAGTTTTAAGTAATAACTATATCAATCTCTTTTTCCATCCATACCTGACGTATAATCTCTTCAGTGTTTAAGTTGATGAGATATTTAGCTGCACGTGAAGAAAGAGGGGTATTGACTGTTGTAAAACCTTCACCTTCTGTTATGACCGATAGCATTGCATAAAATTCATCTAGTGTAACGGTCTCCAGTAGTTCAATTTGCAAAAATTTTGTCTGTTTCGTCTCACTATCTGTTTGTTGAAAAAGCACATAGCCAATCGGAATTTTGAATTGGTTGGTAAACACTGCAGCTTGAGCAGATAAGTTACTTTTCACAAGGCATTGCCACGGAACGTCTTCATTATATATTGGTAAATGTGGCAGTAATTCAGGACGTGTAAACTCAACATTAATAGTAGCCTTCTTTTCAACACTACCTTTAAAGAAAATGAGTTCATCTTTCATTTTGTAGCCAAGCTCCTCATAAAGTAAAATGGCAGCTTTGTTTTCTTTGATTGCTTCAAGGCTTGCACGTTTCACATTCCGTGCTTTATATTCTTCTATACTTTTTTGCAGGAGCATTCGTCCAACACCTTTTCTTCTAGCATTTGGATGTACAGCTGTCCCACCGTTCCATGCTAATATTTCACCATTATTTTCCCGGAAGCCATTTAGAAGAATTCCTTGCAGCACCCCATCTTCTTCAGCAACAAAAGATGATGTGGAATCTAGATCCTCGTTGGCCAGACGCTTAATAAAGCTATTCTGATTATCGCGAACCGGTACAAAGTAATTTGAAAATCCTTCGTTCCAAATATTCATTACTTCTTCAAGGGTACATGTATCAATAGTTTTAATGTTCATAACCTAACCTTCTTTTTTTAGAGTTTATTCTACATTTGGATATTATTTTATGTCGCTAAAGTAGATTAGAGAACAATTTTTATTAGTGACTGGAATAGTATCCACACTTTCCCTAACTATGGGTAAAAAGGGTTCTATTCCGTACACTCCCCCCTTTTATCCTCAAAAGTCGGAATATCAGGTATTATTTAATAAGAAGGGCAAATTTTGTCCTGGATAAGATTTTATTATATGGAGGTTTCATAGATGAAAAAACTAATGAATCAAGCAGAAAATTTAGTAATGGAAATGTGCCATGGTCTTGTGCTTGCCCATCCAGAACTTCAATTAAATGAAAAGTATAAAGTGATTTCACGACGTAATGAAAAAAATAATAAAGTAAGTTTGATTAGCGGAGGCGGAAGCGGTCATGAGCCGGCGCATGCAGGGTTTGTAGGTTCTGGGATGCTGGATGCGGCGGTTTGCGGAGATATCTTTGCTTCCCCTTCTCAAATTCAAGTCTATCAAGCGATTAAACAAGTAGCGACTGAGCAAGGTGTTTTAATGATTATTAAAAATTATTCCGGCGATATGATGAATTTTAAAAACGGGGCAGCACTTGCTGAAGAAGACGGCATTTTAGTGGACTACGTAAAAGTCGACGACGACATCGCTGTTGAAGATAGCTTATATACGGTTGGTCGTCGTGGGGTTGCGGGTACAGTGTTCATTCATAAAATTGCGGGAGCTGCTGCCGAACTTGGATATGATCTTGCAACTGTAAAAAAAATTGCAGAAAAAGCGGCCGCGCAAGTTCGAAGTATCGGCTTTGCGCTTACGTCTTGTACCGTTCCAGCGAAAGGTACACCAACATTCACTTTAGAAGAAGACGAAATGGAATACGGCGTTGGTATTCATGGTGAGCCTGGCATTCGTCGCGAGAAAATGATGAGTGCTGATGCATTAGCAGATCGAATGGTAAATGACTTATTAAAGGATTTAGGCGAAGTAAACGAAGTAGCTCTATTAGTCAATGGATTTGGTTCGACACCACTTCAAGAGCTATATGTATTTAACAATAGTGTCATTCGCGTACTTTTTGATAGAGGAATCCACGTTCACCGTACATTTGTCGGCAACTATATGACGAGCATCGATATGGCGGGTGCGTCCTTATCGATTTTAAAATTGGATGATGAGCTAAAACAATATATAGACTCCCCTGCTTCTACACCCGCTTTTAAAGTAGATGGAGAGGCAGCACCGATTCAAATGATTCAATCAAAAGAAGCAACTGAAAAAGCTGAACCTTCATTTAAAGTTGAAACAAAAGAACAGTTTGCCAAAATCAAAGACGAACAATTTACATTAGAGAACTTGCACTACTACATCGATAAAATGAGCGAGGTAATTATTGAAAACGAAGTGCCTTTCTGTGAGCTCGATGCCCATGCAGGTGATGGCGACTTCGGAATGAGTATAGCTAAAGGCTTTAAACAATTAAAACGTGAATGGTCTGAGCTTACCCGCGCAACTTCGATGAGTGTATTTTTATCAAATTGCTCGATGATTATCATGGAGCATTGTGGCGGTGCATCTGGTCCAATCTGGGGCTCTGCTTTCCGCGCTGCAGGAAAATCGGTGGAAGGAAAAGAATTTTTGACGGTTACTGATCTTGCAGCAATGCTACAAGCCACAGTCGAAGGAATTCAAACGATTGGCGAACGCTCTTTTGGACGTGGAGCAGTTGTCGGCGATAAAACATTAATTGATGCGCTCGTACCGTGTACAGACGCTTGGCGTGATGCAGCAAACGAAGGTGCTACATTTGCGGAAAGCTTCACACGGGGCGCAGAAGCTGCTGTCAAGGGGGCCGAGGCTACAAAACAGATTGTTGCACGAATGGGACGCGCGGGCACTGTCGGCGAGCGAAGCCTAGGCTACCCAGACGCAGGTGCGTACGGACTAGGTGTAATATTCACAGCCTTAGCACAAGATGCCAGGTAATAGATAAACAAGATAAAGTGAGTATATCTTTAGATTACAGTATACCGAAACATACGTTATCTCGATTCCGTTGATGGCAACAATTAAGAGAATACAATAAATTATCTAAACACTAGAAGCCTGCTCAACCGTTATACTGAGCAGGCTTAGTTTATAAACTAATTAATGGTTTCGTACGTCTTTCATTAATCTCTACAATACAAGTCCTAAACTATTAGTGATTAAAAGGAAATATAAACAGCTCTTTTTATTGTAAGAGCAAAGTAGTTTCTGTTTAAAATTGTGATAAATCATTATTTAAAATCATAGAATCTATTACCATATGTATAAATGTTGGAATATTTTAAAATGGAGGAAAGTATATGCTATTAGAACAATATGTTGCTCTATTAAACAAGAGCGATTTCGAAGGTATCTCAAAATTATTTACTGAAGACTGTCGAATAGACGATGGGGCAGCACGAACACTAAATGCACCAGACTTGGTTGCAAGTGGAAGAGAGCAATTAAGAGAAGCCTTTAAATTAGCTTTAGAAAATAATAAAATTCGTGCTGAAATTATAAAATTGAATGCAAATTCGATGGAATATGATTGTTACCTCGGAGATATTAAACTTGAATGTGTAGGATGCGCTACTTTTAAAAATGGACATATTGACGAGTACATTGTACGTCCAAGATAATATTTGATTCGAGAAATAAAAAAGACCGCCCTCCACAATTGGAAAGGCGGTTTTAAAATACTCGAATATCTTCTTGCAATTATATTCTAATAGCTGAAAAGAATATTACATGTTATTACTTAAACTTAAATTGGGCTAATTTTGTTGTTCTTCTTCTCGAAAATATAAACAAATTAAGAGGATGAATAATTTTCTATTTTCGTAGCATTTCGCGATTTTTCTCTATTATTTCCTTATTTTTAGCTATCGTTTCCTCTATATTCAGATGCATTTCCTTATCATAAGTTTCAGGATTATTTTTTAGGTTTGTATCTAAGTGAGGTACTGATGTTTTATTCTTATCCATATAATTTAATCCTCCTCTATGACCTTACTCTTGTATATCGATTGAATACAACGTTTAAGTTAAGTTTAGGTAACAATCTCCAACATTAAAAATTATGGATTTTTATATCAATTTCTTATCACAGAAGTTAAAGAAACACGGTTACATTCTATCTTATTAAAATATTTATTTGAGATGAGTACCTCTTATCTTTATTTAGGTAAAGCGCCTGATTTTAGATGATTATTAAAGCAACCCATTAGTATAATTGTTACATCATAATTTACTTTGCAAATCCTCTGAAAGCCTAAAGACCATAATGCGTTCCCCAGTTATTGTACTCAAATCGGTATAAAAACTCACCACTTCTATACCTGTTATATCCAATAGTGCTTCTTTTATTTCTTTAACACCTGATTCCACCAAGCTATTTCGCATTTCTTTTACTGATAATAGGCCCTCTTTTTCTCGGCATACTGAATATTCAGCAGGTGTTAACACCCCTCTCAACACAACAACCACCATATCTCGCAAGATATCTGCTTTAACTGAAACGGAACCGCGCCCAAGATAATTTTTCTCCCAATGAGTTAACACTTTACTGATCTCGGCCTCAAGAACACCTTTTGTTTTTTCCATAATGACTTCCTTCCATTCCATAAATAATCGTTATACATTATTTTTTTGAAATTCCGCTATAGTCTATATCCACCAGTTTTTTAACAATAAGCTAAAATTTCTTCCTATATGGCACAAGTCTCGATTTTCGAACGGACAAATAACTTAAAAACCCCTTCTCCCAATGTCCCTTTGAATCAATTGATGCCAATCGTATCCAAGATGTTGAACATATAAATTTTCACTCTTT
This sequence comes from Ureibacillus sp. GCM10028918, assembly GCF_042666115.1. NCBI lineage: Bacteria > Bacillati > Bacillota > Bacilli > Caryophanales > Caryophanaceae > Ureibacillus > Ureibacillus sp. GCM10028918. The sequence goes on along the minus strand of NZ_JBHTFK010000002.1, from coordinate 146,075 downwards.
TGCGTCATTTGAAATCCTTCAATTCTACCGAGTCCATTGCTTTAGATCGTAAATGATAAAAAACCGACAATTAAAAAGATAATGGTCTCAAATACTCAAACCATTAGACTTTGAAAATTGTCGGTTTACTTTTAACTAACCTAGTTTAGGTTTTTTAAATAGTCTACCTTTTATTCACAAATATTATTCTAGTTCCCTTTTGGCTTTTGATTGATAATCAATGTCAAATATTGACTATCAAACTAAGGTAATAGGAACGTATAAAACTCTATCTATATATAAAATTCTATTATTTAGTTGACTCCCTGTCAAGGTCAAGATAATTAAATTTGTATTTTTGGTCACTTTATCAATTAACTGCTTAGAACAGTTTACTATATTATCTTCTAGCATATTTTGCATATTAAAAAATTTCAAGAAAAGGCCATAAATATAAAATGAACCCTTATTCTTGTTTTAATTATAAATTTACAAAGTTCTTCAACAGAATTCACTAAAGGCAGGCATTATATCATAAATTCCCTTGATTTCTGACTCATATTTGGCATTGGCATTGGCTGGCCATATTATGAAAGATGAAGCCTATAGTAAATATAAGATTGGTCGTATCACGTTTTACGAAGGGGTATTAGGGATAATTAGACTGTATAGAACCGAGCAACTATTTACTGCAAAAGTCGTTAGCTAGACTATTTCGAAGGACATAATTTTCAAAAGTTCGGAGGAAAACGATATGGAATTTATCATCATCTTATTTGCGAAAGTAATTGAGGTTTCTTTGAGTACCGTTCGGACTGTTTTTATCTCAAAAGGGATGAAAGGATACTCTTCTTTAATCGCCTTCATTGAAGTCCTTATTTGGTTAAAGGTAGTAAGTGTTGTATTAATCGACATTAGTGAAAACCCTGCAAATATGGTCGCTTATGCAATCGGCTTTGCGGTCGGGAACTATATTGGAATATGGCTTGAAGGCAAATTAGCCATCGGACTTATTACCATTCAAGTTATCGTGGATGAAAGTGAGGGACAAGACTTGGCGGATTACCTGCGAAGCCACAATGTAGCCGTAACGGTCATGAATGGAAAAGGGAGAGACACGAACAGAAGCATCCTGATCCTTCACTTAAAACGTAAAATGAAAGATAAAGTGATTGAAGACATTGGGCAAAAGGTTGAAAAAGCACTTATAACATCATCAGATGTAAAAGTAATTCACGGTGGATATGGTTTGCTTAGAAAGTAATAGAATATGTTTAAATTGCAAAAAAGAGATACTTGAGTTGGTATCTCTTTTTTGGATGTTTAGAAATAATCCCACTATACTATGATACTATTTTTAATTCACAATAACGAAAGACTTAGTAATAGATTCGCCCCTAACAAGACAGACATCTGCTGTATTTTGAAGGCAACATAAAAGGGATTCTGCATCGGTGACCGAAGCCACGACCGAATCCCTAAATTCCTTTAGCTTAAAGACCTACTTGGTCAACACCGTATGTTGCTTCCTCAGTAGAAAACCCTTCATATTCTAATTGTTCAATCAGACCTGTTCTTGAAAATGACGAATAGTCAAGGTATGCTTGTGCTTGTTTTGCAGCTTGTTCTTTCCAATCTACTGAAATGTTATTTACAGCGTATGTTGCTTCCTCAGTAGGGTAACCCTCGTACTCTAATTGTTCGATTAGACCACTCTTAGAAAACGCTGTGTACTCAAGATATGACTCAGCTTGACGAATTGCATTTTGTTGAGAAAGAGATAGTTCAGGTTCTTTCGATTCTTCTTTAACAGGTTCAACAACAGGTTCTTCTTTAGCCGGTTCTGTCTCAACAATTTCTGCTTCAACAGGTTCTGCAACAGTTTCCGTTTCAACAGGTGCTTCAACAGGTTCAGTTGTACTTTCAGGTGCTGTTACTTCTTCCTCACCACCACCAGTTGCGATACTTCCAATGATAATAACAGCGAGTACCCACACCCACCATTTCTTATAGAATGGTTTTTTAACCTTTGCAGGTTTTAACTCGTTTGACATATGTAAGTCCTCCAAAAAATATTATTTTCTTAACATTGCAATCAATTGTAGCATATTTGTAATATTTTTGGAACGTAAATTTAATTTTTTATAGGAAATTAGTTCCTGTTTTGTCATCAATTTAATATATTACTATCACAATAGTTTATTAAAACTATAAGTAATGCTAATAGATTGTAATCCAACTTTTTTATGTCTAAAAGGTTTTGAAAAACTCATGTTTCCACTTTTTCTAAGTGACTAAAACGTTAGAACGAGGCTTAATAGAAACCCCAGGAATGATTTTAAATGGACAACTTCCCACAATCGCCTTACTAACACATCCTCCGAAACCAGATAACCTTGATATCTTAAATGCCCTGCTATTGAACTAGAACCGCCAGTTTGCTGTAATGAAGGTCTTTTTGTAGTACCAGTTGGATCATCAAAATAAATGAACTATTTATCATTGGGTAGCCCAACAATAAAAAAGAAACCTTGAAAGGCATTAAGCCAATCAAGGTTTTACTAATCTCTAAAATATTTCAAGATACCACTGAATTTGCTTTGTACCACCGTAATCTTGAATTAACTACTAACTTCAATTGCGATAACCTCATTTAACTATTTTATCACTAATTCTTGTTTAACTAAAATGTCTAATTATCGTTTTCTAACTTTTTCTCAAAAAAAGGAAAAGCGCCACAAATCCTCGATATTAAGGATTTGAAGCGCTGTTTTGTCGGTTCAAACTTATCCAATCTGAACCTTGATACGTCCCAGGAGGGATTCGAACCCCCGACCGTACGCTTAGAAGGCGTATGCTCTATCCGGCTGAGCTACTGAGACATTTGACAATCAAGTTAGCAAATAACCTGAAAGACAATTATTATTATATGCTTTAAAAATGGAAAAGTCAACGGTATTTGTAAAATAAAATTTTATTTCTTATAATTTTTTTCGTTTCTAGTATTACTCGGTTATTTCATAGGAATTTGTAAAGATTTCTTCACCTTTATCATTATATGCTGTGACATTCCAATTATGATTCGCAAATTCCACAACGACATAACTTTTTTCAGCAATACCACGCGGTTTGAGCAAACTTCCTGGATTCACGAATAATATATTGTCCACCAACTCTGCCCCTAATACATGGGAGTGACCAAAAAAGGCTACGTTTGCCTCTACTTCTTGTGCACGGTAAAGTAAATTCATGATTGTCGATTTTACATTTAATAAATGTCCATGGGCAACAAATACTTTTATACCTTCAACTTCGAACAAATCCTCTTTTGGGAATCGATTATCCTGGTCGCAATTGCCGCGCACTTTTCTTATCCCTTCTAAATAGGGATGATCAAATGCAAGTTCACTGTCGCCACAATGGATAATGGCATCTACATTTTGATTCGCTTCACGCACTTGTTTGATAACCTCTGCATCCCCGTGGGTATCACTCATTACTAATAATTTCACGATATACACACCTCCTATTGAAAAGATGTCCAGTATCTTTAGGAAATGGGATTACTACATATTCCCGCAAGGTTCCTCTAAATACTGGACACACTTCTTTTGCTAAAAAAGGACACTTTTAAGAACTTACTGAACAATTTCTGATTTTCCAGGCAGAATTCGAATTTAACCGGTCACTTTTTCAATTGTAACGGACATAAATTCAATTTTACCGGACATATTTTCTAATTTACCGGGCATTTCAATAAAATCCATTAATTCTAGCCCATCCACTCCACATAGCCTCTCAAGCCGCAAAAAACTATTTCATCAATTTCGGCAGTTTTTCTGCTAATTTGCGAATTGCATTGCCACGGTGTGAAATGGCGCCTTTTTCATCAGGTGTTAATTCGGCCATTGCACGATTCAAATGTGGTACAAAGAAGATTGGGTCATAGCCGAATCCGTTTGTTCCACGTTTTTCATGCAAAATTACTCCTTCGCACGTACCGAATACTGTATGTGTCTCCATTTCTGGACCCGCGATAGCTAATGCACAGCAGAAACGTGCCGTACGCTCCGTTTCAGGAATACCTTCTAATTTCTCGAGTACTTTTACAATATTAGCTTCGTCATCGTGATCGCCTGCATAACGCGCAGAATACACGCCAGGCTCACCGTTAAGGGCATCTACGGCTAATCCGCTATCATCTGCAATAACTACTTTGCCAAGCTCCCGAGAAAGGGTTTCTGCCTTTAATATGGCGTTTTCCTCAAAAGTCTTCCCTGTCTCTTCTATTTCCATTTCAGGGGCTACTTCAAACATTGTTACGACTTCATAACCTAGTGGAGAAAAAAGTGCTTCGAAATCTTTTGCTTTGCCTTTATTTTTTGTTGCGATCACGACTTGTTTCATTACGCTTCCTCCTTCTCTCTTCTGACTAGTGTTGCTGTATCCCCAAGCACAGATGTTTGAATCGCGATTAATTCACGAATCCCCTTTTCGCCTAAATCCAATAATTCGTTTAGTTCACTTCGGGAGAATGTTGCCTCTTCGCCTGTTCCTTGGATTTCAACAAAACGACCGCTGCCAGTCATCACCAGATTCATATCCACCGCTGCGCTAGAATCTTCAATATAATCTAAGTCGAGTACTGCCCCAATCTCATCGACAAAGCCTACACTTGTTGCAGCTAAGTAATCGACAATCGGGAATTTCGCAAATGGTTTAACTTCATGAATTTTGGCAAGCGCCTGAGTTAATGCGACAAAAGCTCCTGTAATTGAAGCAGTGCGAGTCCCCCCATCCGCTTGAATTACATCACAATCAATCCAGATTGTTTTTTCTCCTAGTGCCTCTAAATCGACGATTGCACGTAATGCACGTCCGATTAAGCGTTGAATTTCCATTGTACGTCCGTTAATCTTTCCACGAGAAGAATCACGCTGTGTCCGTTCTGCTGTTGCTCTTGGAAGCATAGAATATTCGGCGGTAATCCATCCTTTTCCTTGTCCACGCAAGAAGCCAGGAACTCGATCATCTACTGTAGCTGTACAAATGACTTTTGTATCGCCCACTTGAATAAGTACAGAGCCTTCTGGATGCATTAAATAATTTGTTTCAATGTTGACTTTTCGTAGTTGTTCTACAGCTCGTCCATCATGTCTTGTCATAAATATCCTCCTCGTTGTTTCGCGCTACCCATCTTACCACAATTTATCACTCTTTTCGAGTAGCGAACCGGGCAAAATACTATTTGCGTATTGTTTGCGTGCCAGACCCACAAACAGCTCAAAACAATTCCAATTTTCAAACACACCTTCACTTTACAATGTAAAGAAAAACATTAAAAAAGCCCAAAAATAGGATAGTCTACTTTTGAGCTTTATGATAAGTTTGCATATCAAATTTGATATACGAAAAAGAGAGAGTACCATTGAATAAGTTTATAGATCTATACGCCGTATATCTAGCTCTTTCGATTCCAACCAGTTGTTTGCAATCATTCGAAAGATGGGTACTGAACCTGTTGCAAAGAATACATGGTGTGGATTGCTTTTAGAAGTTGAAAGCTCTCGATTATATTCGAGTATATCCTTTACTTCCTTTGCCGTTTCCTCTGCAGATGATAGAACTGCTACCTGGGACCCTACAACTTTTTCAATATGATGCTGGATAATTGGATAATGCGTACATCCTAAGATAACAGTATCAAACTTTTTGTCGGCTAGCGGCTTTAACCCTTTTGCTACTAAGTCGAATGCAAACTGACCTTCATATTCCCCACTTTCTACAAGCGGGACAAATGTCGGACACGCAAGAGGAATTATTTTCGCCTTCGTACTTAAAGAAAGTAGAGCATTTTCATATGCTCCACTTTTTATTGTACCTTCAGTTGCAAGTACGACAATTTCATTGCTTTTTGTTTTTTTCTCTGCTGCGCGTGCACCTGCATTTATCACACCGACGACTGGAATCGACAGATGCTTCTGCAGACTTTCTAGCGCTACCGCAGTTGCTGTATTACATGCGACGACGAGCATTTTTATATTCATCTTTTCCAATGCTTTAGCCATTTGCCATGTAAAGTGCAGTACTTCGCGTCTGTTACGCGGTCCATATGGACATCTTGCTGTATCACCGATATAGTATATTGTTTCTTTTGGTAATAACTTCATCATTTGTTTTGCAACCGTTAAGCCGCCAACGCCTGAATCAATAACGCCTATCGGGGCATTCACAAAAACCGCCTCTATCCTATTACATTTGTTGATGGAGTTTATTTAGTAATTTTGATAAGCTTTCTACTTCAGCTACATCAAAATCTACTAATACATCCTGTAAATAATTCTGTCTTTTTTCGATTACTTCTTCGATAATTCGTTCGCCTTCTTGAAGTAAATGAATGTGTACAACTCGGCGGTCTTGCTCGTCACGAATACGCACTACTAATTCATTTTTTTCCATACGATCAACTAAATCGGTTGTCGTACTAAAAGCTAAATACATTTTATTCGATAATTCACCAATTGTCATATCGCCCGATTCATGTAACCATTGAAGCGCTACAAATTGTGGAGGTGTTATCGTATAGTTGCTTAATATTTCTCTACCCTTTTGTTTAATTAAATGTGAAATAAAGCGTAGTTCCTTTTCTAAAAATGCTACTGTATCGTGGCTGTGCTTTTCGTCCTTCCTCATTTAGTGCAGTCACTCCTCAAGAATCAATTCAGTCATTAGCGACTTTGAAATCCGTTTATGTTACTCGGAACAAAATATTTATGCTAGACATCAATATATAATTCTATTTTGAAGTGTTTTTGGCGAAATAGCAAGCATCCAATCAGTGTAATGATAATTCTTCTAGCCTCAGCAATTCAATTAAAGCTTGTGATCTACTGGATACGCCCAGTTTCTGAATCGTGTTTGAAATATGATTACGCACCGTTTTTTCGCTTATGCCCAACTTTTGCGAAATATCCTTAGTAGAATAATCTAGGATAAGCAACTGGAAAATTTCCCGTTCTCTCTTCGTCAAAAGTGAACGATGCTGCGGGCTATTCATAAGGCAACACCCTCCTATCTCCTCTTCTATGTAAAGTATGATAAGAGTTGAAAGGCTGTGAGGGCATTTTCACTATTTCTCTTGTAATATTAATATTTCTTTTTCATCCCAAGGAATGGCTTTACCCGAAGATTTATCGATTTGAACAATCGTCCCTCTGCCGGTAAATACAGGTTCGTCATTAATGTTTTTTGCTAAATAATGAATGTCAATTGAAGAGTTCCCAATTCTTGCTGCCTTTACATAGATTCGGAGAGTTTCATCAAAGTAAACTTGTTGTAGAAAATCACATTGCAAATCGGCCACAACAGAAATTGTGTTCTTTCCTTCTGCTGAAAAATTTGTAAAGCCGATATGTTTCATAAACTCAATACGGGCATATTCAAAGTAAACAAATGGTACCGTATTGTTCAAATGCCCATACATATCGGTTTCTGAAAATCTGACGGTTACCTCAACAAAGAACTTGAATTCTTCCTCCCATTTTTTTAAATCGCCAATATAATTTGCCTTCATGTTTAAATACCCCTTCCCCCATTTTCTCCCTATCCCCATATCATTTATCCTTTGTCGTTTATCCCTTGCAGTTTTACCGTGAAAGTAGCTACTACAGTAGACACTAGCTTCCCTATGCACGTTCTTTTCACGAAAGGTCGCTCTAAAATGAATTATGGTTCATTAAAGTATACCAAAAATGACTACGGAGATTAAAGGGATTGTTCTACTAATTTGGTATAGATTGGGGATAAATCCTCGTATAGAATGGAACTGTCGAGGATTCACGAACACTATCCGAAAGATATCCGTTTTCCCTCTAGGGATGAATAGAAATTATTTTAGAAGAGGTTTTGTTTCAGTAAAAGCATGAAGAATTTTATATCGCCCTATCATATGCAACACAACGCAAAAAGGGTATCTGAAAGTCAAGAAAATGACTCAGATACCCTTTTTGATAGGAAGAAACTGATTGTTTCTTATTATTAAGTTAATAATATATTAGTCAACCATATTGTCTGAACCGAAGAAGTTACGGAACATTTGAACAGTTGTTGAACGGTTAAGCGCTGCAATTGAAGCAGTTAGTGGAATACCTTTTGGACATGCAGCTACACAGTTTTGTGAGTTACCGCAGTTTGCAAGGCCACCATCGCCCATAATTTCAGCAAGACGCTCATCTTTATTCATTGCACCAGTTGGGTGTGTATTGAATAAACGAACTTGTGATAATGGTGCCGGTCCGATAAATGAAGCTTTTTCAGATACATTTGGACATGCTTCCATACATACACCACAAGTCATACATTTAGATAACTCGTAAGCCCATTGACGTTTACGTTCAGGCATACGTGGACCTTCACCTAAATCGTAACTTCCATCGATTGGAACCCATGCTTTAACTTTTTTAAGTGCGTTAAACATACGGCTGCGATCAACTTGTAAATCACGTACCACAGGGAAAGTTTTCATTGGTTCTAAACGTACCGGTTGTTCTAATTGGTCAATCAATGTAGAACATGATTGACGCGGACGACCATTAATAACCATAGAACATGCACCACATACCTCTTCAAGACAGTTCATATCCCAAGTTACAGGAGATGTATTTTGTCCATCAGCCGTTACGGGATTCATTTGAATTGCCATCAAGGCAGAGATTACGTTCATACCAGGACGATATGGTACTTCGAATTTTTCCCAACGAGTTGCGCCACCTTCAGTATCTTGACGAAGGATTTCCATTTTAACAGTTCTTCCAGTTTCTACTGGTGTTGTCATGATTAATGACCTCCCTTAAGTTTATGAAGAATAGTCACGTTTACGTGGCGGAATTAGGGAAACGTCTACTTCTGCATAAGAAATTTCAGGTTCACCAGTTTGTGGATTGAACTTCGCCATTGTTGTTTTTAAGAAGTTTTCATCATCACGTTCTGGGAAATCTGGTTTGTAATGCGCTCCACGAGATTCGTTACGTAAAAGTGCGCCTTTAGTAATTACACGAGCAAGGTATAACATGTTTTTCAACTGACGAGTGAAGTGAGCCCCTTGGTTACTCCATTTTTGCGTGTCGTTGATATTAATGTTTTCCCAACGTTGCAGTAATTCAGTAAGTTTATCGTAAGTTGCTTCAAGTCGATCATTGTAGCGTACTACCGTTACATTGTCAGTCATTAATTCACCAAGCTCTTTGTGAATTAAGTATGCGTTTTCAGTTCCATTTAACTTAAGAATCGCATCCCATTTTTCTTGTTCTTCTTGAACGCGAGTGTCGAAAATAGATTGTGGAAGATCTTCCGCATGTTTCTTTAAGGCTTTGACATATTGAACAGCGTTTGGTCCAGCTACGCTACCACCATAAATCGCTGAAAGTAATGAGTTCGCACCTAGACGGTTTGCACCGTGTTGTGAATAGTCACATTCACCTGCTGCAAAAAGACCAGGAATTTCAGTCATTTGATCGTAATCTACCCATAAACCACCCATTGAGTAGTGAACTGCAGGGAAGATTTTCATTGGTAATTTACGTGGGTCATCACCTACGAATTTTTCGTAGATTTCGATGATTCCACCAAGTTTAACATCTAACTCATGTGGATCTTTGTGAGAAAGGTCTAGATATACAACGTTTTCTCCATTAACCCCTAATTTTTGGTTTACACATACATCAAAGATTTCACGAGTTGCGATATCACGAGGTACTAGGTTACCGTAAGCTGGATACTTTTCTTCTAGGAAGTACCAAGGCTTACCGTCTTTGTAAGTCCAGATACGACCACCTTCACCACGTGCAGATTCTGACATTAGACGGTTTTTGTCGTCCCCAGGAATCGCTGTTGGGTGAATTTGAATCATTTCACCGTTTGCATAGCTTGCACCTTGTTGGTAAACGATAGATGCTGCAGAACCAGTGTTGATGATTGAGTTTGTTGATTTACCAAAGATAATACCAGGACCACCTGTTGCCATAATAACAGCGTCAGAGCGGAATGATCTAATTTCTTCAGTTTTCATATCTTGTGCTACGATACCACGGCAATGGCCTTCGTCATCAAGAACTGCTCCCAGGAACTCCCAGTGTTCGTATTTCGTTACTAAACCATCTACTTCATAACGGCGAACTTGCTCGTCCAAAGCATAAAGTAATTGTTGACCAGTTGTTGCACCAGAGAATGCAGTTCGGTGCATTAATGTACCACCGAAACGACGGAAGTCAATAAGACCTTCTGGTGTACGGTTGAACATAACACCCATACGGTCAAATAAGTGAATGATACCAGGAGCGGCATCACACATTGCTTTTACAGGTGGTTGGTTTGCTAAGAAGTCTCCACCATATACAGTATCATCAAAGTGAATCCAAGGAGAATCCCCTTCACCTTTTGTATTTACAGCACCATTAATTCCGCCTTGCGCACATACGGAGTGTGAACGTTTTACGGGAACTAATGAGAATAATTCAACTTCAGCGCCTTCTTCGGCAGCTTTCATCGTAGCCATTAAACCGGCTAAACCGCCACCTACGACGATGATTTTGCTTTTCGCCATGATTACTCTTCACTCCTCTTAATTTGCTCTTTACCTATTCGGATGTTCTACTAATATAATTATACGAATGCTAGAATTGCAGCAACACCAACGATACTTAATAGAACGAAGAAGATCATTGTTACGTAAGTTGCAACTTTTTGAGAGCTTGCAGATTGTGTAATTCCCCAGCTTACCAGGAATGACCAAAGACCGTTCGCTAAATGGAATGTAGCAGATAAAATACCTACAATATAGAATGCTAACATAAATGGATTGTTAACGATTTCTTCCATCATATTAAAGTCAACGTCTGCTCCAAGTGCTTTTTGAATACGCGTTTGGAAAATATGCCAAGCAATGAAGATTACAAGGAATACCCCTGTAAAACGTTGTAATACGAACATCCAGTTACGGAATGTTCCAAAGCGTTTCACATTTGGTGTAGCAGTAAATGCAATATACAGACCGTATAATCCGTGGAATAGAATTGGTATGTAGATTACGATCCATTCAACAATCAACAGTAGCCAGTGAGGAACTAATTCCATCATCCCTGTTGCATTGTTGTAAGATTCTTCTCCACCTGTAGCAGTGAAGTTCAGTGATAAGTGGAACACTAAAAACAGACCTACAGGAATTACACCTAGTAGTGAATGTAAGCGTCTCCAGTAAAACTCATGATTTTTCGACAAGACTATTACCCCCCTCAGTACTTTTAAATACCTGACAATATCGTCACCATTTTGTAAACGATCCATCATTGACTGTGTATTTCATAATGGTACAATATTATGACATGTCCATTGTACTCTCAAGTGGTACAAGCGTCAAGGTGACTTCCGACTTTTTATACCTCCTTTTAGAAGGTATTTATACTATTTTACGGTGAAAATTTCTAGTTACCTGAAATTTTTTGTTAATTTATACTATTACAAGAAAAATAAGAAAGAGGTATTTTTAAATGACATCAAATGAGAACAAAACTGTTCCAGTCTTTGGTTATGATATTTTGCGTGATTACTTGCTCCCCACGATTCTTGGAAAACATGAAAAAGATGTACTCTATTGGGCTGGTAAAGACTTGGCAAGAAAATTTCCATGTACCGATATCCAACTGATAATATCCTTTTTCCAAGATACAGGTTGGGGCAATCTAACTTTAACTGAGGAAGAAAAGGATGGCTGTGTTTTTCAACTTACAAATGATGTCGAATTATTAAAAATTACTGAACGCTCATTTCGAATTGAAGCAGGTTTTATTGCCCAGCAGCTTCAGTCCATCAATGGCTGCCTAACCGAATGCTATGACGAAAAAAACGAAAAGCAACAGCATATAACATTTACAGTAAAATGGGATAAAAAAGAGAAAGTGCAATAGGGAGATGTTATACGTATGACGTTTTTTCGTTAGATGCTATTTAACTGATTCCTTCTATACAATTAGACAAAGCCAATTCTTGTATGTATTCACACGAAACAAGAATTGGCTTTTTTGATTGTTAAGCAGTTACCTCAACAAGATTAAATTCATCATGCAATGCATTCGCTGCACGGACCATTTCGTCCTGTGGAACGACAACAGATACTTTAATTTCGGAAGTACTCACCATTTTAACTAAGATTCTCTCTTTACGTAAACGATCAAACATACGAGCAGCTACACCAGGATTTGATACCATACCTGCTCCAACAATTGAAACTTTGGCTAATCCCACCTCAAAATCTGCGAAACTAAACATTAGTTTGGCTTTATTTTTCTCTAATACCTTAATGGCTTCTGCGAAATCTTCTTTTGCAATAGAGAAAGAGACGGTTGGTTTGACACCATCAATCACTGCTTGGACAATTATATCGACATCAATATTGTGTTCTGCAAGAGTTGTAAAGATATCAGCAAGGGATGATTGTTCATACGAATCATAACCAACTGTTAAACGAATTATGTCTGCTTCATATGCTACACTACGAACAATTAAATTTTTCTCCATGTCTACCTCTCCCTTTATCAATGTACCTTCTTGATTTTCTGTACAAGAACGTACAACTAATGGTATTTCAACAATTTTAGCTAACTCTACCGCACGCGGATGAATATATGTAGAGCCAAGATTGGCGAGTTCCAGCATCTCATCATAAGTAATTTGATTTAGCTTCCTTGCTTGCTTGACTACTGCCGGATCTGCAGTATAAATTCCATCTTGGACAGTAAGAATTTCGACCTGCTCAGCTTGAATTGCTGCTCCAATTGCAACGGCTGTCGTTTCCGGGCCGCCTTCACCCATTAATAAGATGTTATGATTCTTGTCAATTCCTTGTGAGCCCGCTACAATTACAAACTCATCATTGTTCAAATGCTTGATAATAGTTTCAGGATTGATGCCATTGATTATCACATTTTGATTCGTTTCGACTACTTCGATTCCTGCCTGCCACCCATTTAAAGAGACGGCCTGAACACCTTTCTTTACAAGGGAGATTGCTAGTAGACTACTTGCTACTTGGATATTAAGTACATTCAGTGCGTGTTGTTCTCTATTTGAGGGATTATCCGATAAGATTTGTGAATAGTGAAGCAGCTTATCCTCTAGATTGTCTAAAGGCGGTACAACCGCAACCACTTTTTTCCCTGCGTTTTTTTGTTCAATCAATCTATCTGCGATTTGTTCAATTTTTTCTGGTGTTGATAGTGCTGTACTGTCTATTTTCACTACGATTGTTGTCATAGACACCTCTCCCTTTCAAATACATTCATCAAGATTTTTTCAATTCAGAAAACTTGTTCTAGTATCAGAGCTTTATCCATCTTCACTAAAAAAGACAGCATTTCACAAAAACGTGAAAAGCTGTCTCGAGAACTTACCTAAAGTGACGGAACGTTATGAGATAGCCCTCCAGAATCGCAATTTGATTCTGACAATCTTGCATTTGTTCAATGCAAAACCAGCAAATAAATCTAGACAATGGATTTATTACTTCGGCAAGTTACCCTTTCACGATCCTTCAACGGCATTGTCCATCCTCCAGAAAGTCTACTATTGCACCTTGCACCTCTATCATGTTATAGCAATTTTAATTAACAATATCATACAATTATTCCGTTGACAATGAGTCTTTGTGAAAGTGATTGTAGATTGCTTTAGCGGTTGCACTCGGTATATGAGCCTCCATCAATTCTTCCACGGATGAGGCTTTAATTTTCTTAATCGAACCAAAATGCTTTAATAGCTGCTGCTTGCGTTTTGGTCCAACACCTTCTATTTCATCTAATACAGACTGAATCGCATGTGTTTGATGCTGTTGACGTAAAAACGTAATGGCGAATCGATGGACTTCATCTTGAATTCTTTGTAATAGATAAAAACCATCACTCGTTCTTTTCATTTCGACCGGGACTGCAGGTTCACCAAATAGCAATTGTGAAGTATTATGCTTATCATCCTTGGCAAGTCCTGCAATTGGAATGAATAACCCGAGTTCATCTTCAATAACTTCCCGTGCGACTTCCATCTGCCCTTTCCCACCATCAATTATAATTAAATCGGGCAATGGCAAGTCATCCTTCAACACTCTGGTATATCTGCGGCGAATAACTTCTTGCATTGCTCCATAGTCATCATGCTTAGCGGTTTCCCGTAATTTATATTTCCGGTATTCTTTCTTAGCTGGTTTCCCATCAACAAAAACAACCATCGCGGATACCGCATCCGTTCCGTGCATATGGCTGTTGTCAAAAGCTTCAATTCGAAGAGGTGGGCTGATTTCCATTGCATCACCAAGCTCTTCACAAGCACCAACTGTACGTTCCTCTTGGCGTTCAATTAGTTGGAATTTTTCTCGGATTCCAATTTGGGCATTTTTCATCGCCAAGTCAACGAGTTCCTTTTTCGATCCACGTTTTGGAATGATAACTTCTACATCCAGATACTTTTCTAAAAGTGCTTTATCAATCTGGGATGGAATGAAAATTTCCCTTGGTTTTATATGTTCAGGGATATCATAGAATCGACCTATAAATGTGAGAAATTCTTCTTCTGAATCTCGATAAATTGGAAAGATGGATACATCTCGTTCTATTAACTTTCCTTGTCGGACAAAGAATACTTGAACACACATCCAGCCTTTTTCAACGGCGTAACCAAATACATCACGGTTCGATAAATCTCCAGTAACCATCTTTTGTTTTTGCATAACCGTTTCAATATGGGCAATTTGATCTCGAAATTCTTTCGCACGTTCAAATTCTAGATTTTCGGCTGCCTCTAGCATTTTCTTTTCGATATCTAACTTTACATCTTCAAAGCCGCCATTTAAAAACTTCGTAATTTCTTCAATCATCTCTTTGTAAACTTTTGGCTCAATTTCTTTTACACATGGTGCCAAACATTGACCTAGATGATAATACAAGCATACCCGATCCGGAAGACGCAAACATTTTCTTAATGGGTATAAACGGTCAAGGAGTTTTCTCGTTTCAGTTGCTGCATAGGCATTAGGATATGGACCGAAATATTTTGCTTTATCTTTTTTTACTTTACGAGTTGTTATAATGCGCGGATATTTTTCATTTGTAATTTTGATATATGGATAAGTTTTATCATCCTTCAACATCACGTTATATTTGGGATCATGTAACTTAATAAGATTTAATTCTAAAATTAACGCCTCTAGGTCACTGGAGGTCACGATATATTCAAAGTCTTCAATTTCACTTACTAATCTTTGTGTTTTGCCGTCGTGTGAACTATTAAAGTAAGAACGAACCCGGTTTTTTAGCACCTTGGCTTTCCCTACATAAATAATCGTTCCTTGACGATCTTTCATTAAATAGCAACCAGGCTCATCTGGTAAAATGGCTAATTTATTTTGAATCGTTTCATTCATCTATCTCACCCTTACGAGCTTTTTTATTATTATAATGCATTTAGAGAGGTTTACGGAATTGAAAACTGGATTTTCAACTCAGCTGGCAAAATGAATTATTAAAGTAGCTTCGGTTGCAGAAATATGTAAAGGAGCGCTTACAAAAGTTTCTGCTTGTAAAACCTCCGAAATTTATTGTGCCACCTAGTGGGCTTTCTAAGTTAGACAGCTTTTTGTCTAAATCTAAATAAAAAATATCCCAAAAGCTTGTAAACTTTTGGGATATTTTTTTATTGGTTGTTGTTAATGAATTCGATTAGAGCTTCTTTTGGTTGGAACCCAACTGTTTTCGCTTTTAGTTCACCGTCTTTGAATAAAAGTAATGTAGGAATTGACATTACTTGGTATTCAGCAGCAGTTCCTTGGTTGTTGTCTACATCAAGCTTTGCGATTTTAACTTGATCGCCGATTTCTGCATCGATTTCTTCCAATACAGGAGCGATCATTTTACACGGCCCACACCAAGTAGCCCAAAAATCTACTAATACAACGCCTGACGCGATTTCTTCTGAAAAGTTTTGATCTGTTACATGAACAATTGCCATTTTAATAGCCTCCTTAAATCTAAATCTGAATGTAGTATATCACGATAGAAATAATTGAGGTAGTAAAGTGAACTGAAATTGATACAATAAATTTACAATTCTTTTATAATCTTAATGGCAAAATAGAACGTCATGAGATATAGAAAGCTAAAGACTATGTGCATTTAATCCATACAAAAACCTCACCAATATTTTGGCGAGGTTTTGAGTAAATATCCATTAAGAATTAACTTTTAGAGCTTTAAATTCTTCAATAAGCATAGGAATTACTTCGAATAAATCCCCAACAATTCCATAGTCGGCTACTTTGAAGATATTTGCTTCCGGGTCTTTGTTAATCGCGACAATTACTTTTGAATTTGACATACCAGCTAAATGTTGAATTGCTCCAGAAATTCCTGCTGCAATATAAAGGTCAGGAGTAACAACTTTACCGGTTTGGCCGATTTGCAGCGAATAATCACAGTAATCAGCGTCACATGCACCACGCGATGCACCTACAGCACCGCCAAGTAAATTAGCAAGTTCTTTTAATGGCTCGAAACCTTCTGCAGATTTCACGCCACGGCCACCTGCAACGACAACTTTGGCTTCAGATAAATCCACACCAGTTGTTGCTTTGCGAACAACGTCTTTTATGATAGTACGTAAATTTTGTACATCCACCGAAAGTGAAGTTACATCACCTGTGAGACTTGCATTTTTATCTAATGGTTTAATGTTGTTTGGACGAATTGTCACAAATACAATACCTTCTTTAATTTTTACTTTTTCAAACGCTTTACCAGAGTAGATTGGGCGAATGAAAACTGCATCATCCCCAGAGCCTTCAATTTCAGTTACGTCTGAAATGAGACCGGATTTTAATCTTGAAGCCAATTTTGGAGACACATCTTTTCCTAAAGATGTATGCCCAAATACAATGCCATCTGGTTGTTCTTGCTCATAGACTGCCAGCAATGCTTGGCTATAGCCATCTGATGTATATGATTTTAAATGTGGATGTTCAACTGTTACAACGCGGTCTGCACCATAAGCAATCAACTCACTTGCAAGCTGTGCAACACGATCGCCAAGCAACACCCCTACTACCTCACCACCATCAGCAATTTGTTTTGCTGCAGCGATTGCTTCAAATGAAACGTTACGTAAACCACCATCACGAACTTCGCCTAATACCAATACTTTGTTTGCCATTGAAAATCCCTCCGTTACCGTCTTTGTTTACGGATAAGAAAGTTTAGAACTTTCTTATCCGCGTAAGTGCAACTATAGCTAATCGCTAAAGATCTTTTCGATTAGCTAAGTTTTCTATTCTTTAGATTACTTTTGCCTCTGAATGAAGTAAGTTAACAAGTTCCTTCACTTGTTGTGAAAGTTCTCCTTCCAATACACGACCAGCTGCTTTTTGAGGTGGCAGATAAATATCCACAATTTCAATTTTCACTTCTACATCGTCCTCATCAATATCTAAATCATCTAGCTCAAGCTCTGCAAGCGGTTTCTTCTTGGCTTTCATAATCCCCGGAAGAGATGGATAACGAGGTTCATTTAAACCTTGTTGAGCTGTCACTAATAACGGTAAGGAAGTTTCGATTATCTCTGAATCCCCTTCAATATCACGAACAATCTTTACATTTGTACCATCAATTTCTAAATCAGTAATTGTTGTTACATAGTTGATGCCTAGTAAATCTGCAACACGTGGTCCAACTTGACCAGTACCACCGTCAATTGCCACATTACCAGCTAAAATTAAATCAACCTCTTTATCTTTTAAATATTCTGCTAGAATGTGAGCGGCAGAATATTGATCTAATTCATCCAAATCATCTTCTGTATTAATAAGAACCGCTTCGTCAGCACCCATGGCTAATGCCGTTCTGAGTTGTTTCTCGGCGTCTTCTCCACCGATTGTTACTACGGTTACTTTGCCTCCCTTGGCATCACGAATCTGGATTGCTTCTTCAATTGCATACTCATCATAAGGGTTGATGATAAATTCAGCACCATCCTCTTGAATTTTGCCATTTGCAATAACAATTTTTTCCTCTGTGTCAAAAGTACGTTTTACTAATACAAAAATATTCATTTCCACTAACCTCCCAATGCGATTATCTGATTGCTTGTACAATCTATGATTTATTTTGCTAAGCTATGAAACTAATAATTATTTACCTGTAAACGCAGCTACCCGTTTTTCAAGAAATGCTTGAATCCCCTCTTTTGCATCGGCAGATTCAAATACAGTTCCAAAGCTGCCTGCCTCCGCCTTTACACCATCATAATAGGCTTGGTGCTTACCGAATTGGAGCATTTCAATTGTTGCCTTCAATGTAACCGGGCTTTTCAAAGCTATCTTTTTAGCAATCTCCAAAGATTTCGGTAGAAGATCATCTACTGGGAATGCCCGAGTTGCAAGGCCTGCTTGAACTGCTTCTTTTCCAGAGATTGGTTCACTAGTAAAGAGCATTTCTGCTGCTTTTGCTACACCGACATAACGGGGCAGACGTTGCGTTCCGGCAAAGCCTGGAATTAACCCGAGTTGCAATTCAGGTAAACCTAGCTTCGCATCCTCAGAAACGTATCGGATATGACACGCCATCGCAAGTTCTAAGCCACCACCTAAGGCAGCTCCATGTATGGCGGCGATTACAGGTTTGGTGAACGTTTCTAATCGTTCAAACACCTTTTGGCCACTTAAAGCCAGTTTAGTAAATTCTTCACCTGAAGAAACTTCAGTAAATTCTTTTATGTCTGCACCAGCAGAGAAGAATCGCCCCTCACCATGAAGAACTAGTACACGTATCGAATCATCATTTTCAACAGCACTTAGCATTTCATCAACTTCTAAAATTAAGCCTCGCGATAATGCATTTGCAGGAGGTCGTTGAATTGTTACAATTGCTACCCCTTCATCAACTTTCCAACTTAGAAACTCCATTCTCCCACTCCCTTTTAGTAAAAGCGCAAGGCGCCCGCTTATCAGCGGCAAGCATAAGTTGAGCATTGGCAGAAGGCGATCTTTGCCTTCCGAAGCGATCGACTTATGACCTCGAGCTGATGGCGCCTGGAGCTAGACACTGTTCAATCTTCGAAAATTTATGCTTTTTACCATTTAAATAAACCGGCTAATCTCTACCCTTTTTAGTAATTAGCTTGATTATTCTTTTAACCAATCGTGAAAATCTTGGCTGATCAGTCTATACTAGAGACTGTAAAATAACGACAAAACTTTCGCCTCAATGAAAGACTTGCTTTGCTAACCTTTTAAACCATTTAGCAGCAGATGTCTTACTTTTGGTGCTGTTTGTACTAAATCGTAACGGAACTCATTCATGACCCAACTTGTAATCGTTTCATCAATTGTTCCAAAAACCATTTGTCGAGCAATTCTCACATCCATTGTTGAATTGAACTCTCCTTTAAACATTCCCTCGATTAGAATCTCATCAAGTAGCTTCAAATACTCTTTTAAAATGGAGTTAATTTTTAACCTGATTTCTTTGTTTGACTGCCTTAACTCTAATTGCGTTACTGTTGCAAGGTGGCGATCATTTGCTAAAACATTAAAATGGTTATCGATCATTTTTGATAATTTATCAGAAGATGACTCTCCATTTTGAATGATTTCCTGTAGAGACTCTACGAAGACACCCATTTTTTCTTGAAAGACGGAAATCAGAATATCTTCTTTATTTTTGAAGTATAAATAGATTGTTCCGTCTGCAACACCTGCCTGCTTTGCAATCTTCGAAATCTGTGCTTGATGATAGCCGTTTTCTGCAATTGCAATTACAGCAGCATCGATTATTTGTTTATATTTGGGTTTATCTCGTTTCATGCCGTTCACCACCATTAAAAAACTTGGCTTAATCTATCTTATTTTTTTGTTAAGCCTACAATTATTTTTTCAGACGAATCTAAGTCTAAAAAAAATACGAAAATATGAATGACTATTCATTCATATTTTCATATTATAATTTAATAAAGATTCTGTCAATCATTGTACTTAATTATTTTGCCTGTAATTCGTTCAATTTTTGTTTTTCCTCTTCTACTAAAGTACGTCTTAAAATTTTACCTACAGCCGTCTTCGGCAATTCTTTACGGAACTCATAATGCCGAGGAACTTTATAAGCCGCCAAATTCTCACGGCAGTATTTATTCAATTCTTCTTCCGTTACACTTTTCCCTTCACGCAACACAATGTACGCTTTAACAGTTTCTCCGCGATAGGAATCAGGTATACCTGCTACCACACATTCCTGAATTGCCTCATGCTCATATAGCACTTCTTCGACTTCACGTGGATAGATATTGAAGCCCCCCGCGATAATCATATCTTTTTTACGGTCTACGACATAAAAATAGCCTTCTTTGTCCATGTAGCCTAAGTCGCCGGTTAAAAACCAACCATTCACAAATGTCATTGCCGTATCTTCCGGTCGATTCCAGTAACCTTTCATCACTTGTGGTCCCTTGATCGCTATTTCTCCTACTTCACCCTGAGGTAGAAGTTCTCCTTCCGATGACTTAATGATAGCTGCATCTGTATCTGGCCACGGTACACCGATCGACCCCGCTACCCTATTTTCCCAAATGAAGTTCGCATGTGAAACTGGAGATGTTTCGGTTAGTCCATATCCCTCGACAAGTTTTCCGCCTGTAACAGCTTCAAACTTCTGCTGTACATCGACCGGTAACGGTGAAGAGCCGCTTAAGCATGCCTTAATGGATGATAAATTGTAATTGCCTATTTCCGGATGATTTAATAATCCGATATACATTGTTGGTGCACCAGGGAAAAGAGTAGGTTTTTGTTTTTCAATCGTTTTCAAGACCTGTTCCACATCAAATTTAGGTAATAAGACCATTTTAAATCCTTGCATAACCGATAACAGCAGCACCGTCGTCATTCCATACACATGGAAAAATGGCAATACACCTAAAATGATTTCTTCTCCCTTTTTACATTGGTACATCCACGCATCACACATTTTGGTATTAGCTATTAAATTTTTATGTGTTAACATAACACCCTTCGGCGATCCAGTTGTGCCCCCGGTATATTGTAGTAGTGCGATTTCATCTTCTATATCAAATTCTTCAAGTTCAATTGATGTCGATGGGCTATTTCGCATAATTTCAGTAAATAAATGCGTTAACCCCTTATGCTCTACCTTCACACTAAATCCATATTGTTTTTTCTGTATAAATGGATAGACCAGATTTTTGGGGAACGGTAAATAATCCTTTATTCCTGTTATGATAACGTTTTCAATTTTTGTGTCCTTTAACACTTTTGTAATTTTTGGATATAAGATATCCATTGCTAAAATTACTTTTACCCCTGCATCAGCCATTTGATATTGAAGTTCACGTTCCGTATACAGTGGATTTGTTTGAACCACGATACCGCCTGCATATAATGTACCGTAATAAGCAATGACGGATTGCGGACAATTGGGAAGCATAATCGCTACGCGGTCTCCTTTTTCTATCCCTAACCGAACTAAGTAGTTTGCAAATTTTAAAGAAGATTCATATAGATCTTTGTACGTTACTTCTCTCCCCATAAAATGTATTGCAACTTTGTTGGGATAGTTTTCATTGGCCATCGTCAAAAAACTTTGAACAGGAATATTTTCGTAGGTCAAATTGTGAGGAATTTCTTTAGGATATTGGGAAAGCCAAACCTTTTCAGTCATTAACAACTCCCCTTCGTTCAATGTTTTAAATATTCTTACAATTTATTATAATGGAAAAAGAAAGTCCTTTCAAACTATTTTTATAAAAACTATCATATTTTAGCTAGAAAATACAATTATTTTCTATAATTATGTGGTGGATTAATTGATTCAAACCTTACAGATGTAGCAAGGGTATTTTAAGAGTTCTTATTCAAATGGTATATGTAAAGCAGATTAATGACCTTGTAAGTTAGATGATAGACTTTTTCATTCTCTCATCAATGCTAAATGTCCTTTATAGCCACGACGAAAGACTTTTTCATCCTCTCATCAATGCAAAATGTCCTTCATAAGCCGGATGAAGACCTTTTTCATCCTTTCACCATTTCAAAATGTCCTTCATAGCCAGGATGAAGACCTTTTTCATCCTCTCACCATTTCAAAATGTCCTTCATTACCACGATGAAGACCTTTTTCATCCTCTCACCATTTCAAAATGTCCTTCATTACCACGATGAGAGACTTTTTCATCCTCTCACCAATTTAAAATGTCCTTCATAACCACGATGAGAGACTTTTTCATCCTCTCACCATTTCAAAATGTCCTTCATTACCACGATGAAAGACTTTTTCGTCCTCTCATCAATGCAAAATGTCTTTCATAGCCATGATGAAAGACCTTTTTAACCTCTCACCATTTCAAAATGTCCTTCATAGCCACGATGAAAGACTTCTTCATCCTCACATCAATGCAAAATGTCCTTCATTACCACGATGAAAGACCTTTTTAACCTCTCACCATATCAAAAAGTCCTTCATAACCACGATGAAAGACCTTTTTCATCCTCTCACCATTTCAAAAGGTCCTTCATAAGGCAGATATATTTCATGAGTTACAATAATTTTTCCAAACTAAAAAGCAAGTAGATTTCTTCATATCTACTTGCCTTCCAAACAATCTTATAGAGTTGTTAAATAATAGATCCCGACCAATATAAATAATATACAAACCACGATTAAAACTTTCGCTAATTTTTCCATATATATGCTCCTACAAAATACTTGCACCGATTACGAAGGAAAGTCCGACTGAAATTGTAAAAGAAATAAAGCCAACTGAACGATTTTCATTTGCAATTTCTTCATCTACTTTAAATCGAGGTGTTAAAAATTCAAATAATATATACGCAAAGATTAATAGGGTAAAGCCAAACAAGCCCCACCCAATCATTTCCAGCAAAGTAGAATGTCTTTCAATAGAATATCTAAAAATATTACATATACCCAGGATTTTACCACCTGTAGCAAGTGCTACAGCAACATTGCCTTTTTTTATTTCTTCCCAGTTTTTATACTTTGTAACGAGTTCGAATATGACCATTGAAACAATTAAACAAAGAACAACAACACTAAAGTAACCGGCTGTTTCGACTAAAGGATGTTGCCAAAACCTCGAATCTAGCATGAAAGTCAACTCCCTTTTCACTTTTGAAATGTGCATTGGCTTATTTCTCTGCCTGGATTTTACCCGAATAAAATCGGGTAAAATCCCTTTAAATTAGTTGGATTACTACCAGGAAGACATACAATTTTATTACTCCTGGATGAAAATTAGATTATTTTAACTCAACTACAGTTACTCCAAATCCACCTTCTCCAGCTTCACCGTAACGGAATGACTTTACTCGTTTATGCCCTTTCAGTAAGTTTTGGATTCCTTGTCTTAACGCACCAGTTCCTTTACCATGGATGATCGAGACACGGGGGTAATTCGCTAAAAGTGCATCATCAATATATTTTTCAGTTCTTACGATCGCCTCTTCATAACGTTCACCGCGCAAATCTAATTCAAGTTTAACATGGCCACTGCGGTTTTTCACATTCGTCATTACTACCGTCTGTTTTTCTTTTTCAGGCTTCAGGTATTGTAAATCTGATTCTTCTAGCTTCATTTTCAGTATACCAATTTGTACAACCCATTCAGTATCTGATACTTTTTCAACTAACGTTCCTTTTTGGCCATAACTTATAACCTTTACCTCGTCACCAAGCTTTAAGTTCTGAGCACGTTCGCGTATCTGTGCTTGTTTTTTTAGTACTTGATTTTCTTGTGGGGCAGCTGCATCTAGTTTTTTCTTCGCTTCAATTAACTCATGCTCTTTGACAACTTTACTTGCATTTGCACGCATTTCTCGAAGCTCTGCAATTACCTTCTCGGATTCGGTTTTGGCTTCATCGACAATTTTACGTGCTTTTTCTTTCGCTTTTTTCTCTAATACTTCTTTCTTTTCATCGTAAGTTCTTAGGCGCTCTTCTAATTGCTCATGTAATTGTTGGGCTTCTTCCAATAATGCATGAGCTTCATCCGCTTCACGTTCAGAACGACGTCTGCTTTCCTCTAATGAAGCAATCATTGATTCAACTTCATGACGGTCCGATCCTGTAAAGCTCCGTGCCTGTTCAATAATCGATTCCTTTAAACCTAGGCGCTTAGAAATTTCAAAGGCATTTGAACGCCCTGGAACACCAATTAATAGTCGATAAGTTGGACTCAATGTCTCGATATCAAATTCCACACTTGCATTGACAACCCCTGGACGATTATAGCCATATGCTTTTAATTCAGGATAGTGGGTTGTCGCCATTATCCGAGCTCCGCGTCCTACCACTTCGTCTAATATGGAAATCGCTAACGCTGCTCCCTCTTGCGGATCCGTTCCAGCTCCTAATTCATCGAATAACACAAGTGAACGGGCATCAAACTTCCCTAAAATATCGACAATATTGACCATATGAGAAGAAAACGTCGATAGGGATTGCTCGATGGACTGTTCATCTCCAATGTCTGCAAATAATTGATCAAATACTGCTAATTCCGAACCATCCAATGCCGGTACAGGTAATCCAGCCTGTGCCATCAATGTACATAATCCCACTGTTTTTAAGGTAACTGTTTTACCACCAGTATTTGGACCAGTAATCACGATAGCTGTAATATCCTGCCCAAATTCAATTGTATTTGGCACTGCTTCTTCAATTGAAATGAGAGGGTGTCTAGCCCGAACTAAACGGATAAATCCTTCTTGATTCATCTTTGGTTTCGTACATTTATTCGCTTGACCATACTTACCTTTTGCAAGGATTACATCAATATCACCTAAAATTTGCACGAGGACAAATAGGTCGTGTGCCACTTCTTGTACTTTTGCCGATAATTCTAACAGGATTCGCTCAATCTCAATTTTTTCCTTCACTTTTAAACGCTGGATTTCATTATTTGCTTGTACAACCGATTCTGGCTCAATGAAAAGTGTTTGTCCTGACGACGATTGGTCATGAACGATTCCGCCGTAATGTCCACGGTATTCTTGTTTAACCGGAATAACAAAACGATCATTTCGAATCGTTACAATGGCATCCGAAAGCATTTTAGACGCATTGGATCCACGAGTTAAACTTTCTAATTTTTGTCGCACCTTTGCTTCTTCAGCGCGAAGAGATTGTCGAATCGAGCGTAGTGTAGTGCTTGCAGAGTCCAGAACTGCCCCATTGTCATCAATACAATCATTGATTTCATGCTGTAATGCAGTTAAGATAGGCATTTGCTGTTTTCTTTCAACAAAATGAGATATTGTAATATCATTCTCCGCTTCAATATCCTCAATAAAATTTCGAAGAATTCTACTTGCACGAATCGTACTTGCAATCTCCATTAATTCCATTGGGCTTAACATGCCGCCAATTTGCGCTCGCTTGGATTGAGGGCGTACATCAAAAATACCACCCATTGGTACATTTCCTTTTACGCGTAAAATGGAAAGTCCCTCATCCATTTCTTCCAATAGTTCGACTACAGTATCAAAATCAGTTTCGGGAATAAGTTGCTCTATCGCACTTTTTCCTAATGATGAGGTACAAAATCCGGCAACTTGTTCACGTACTTTATCATATTCTAATGTTTTTAATGCGCGTTCAGCGATCACTCCTGAACACCTCCTGCCTTATCATTCGTTCAATACGATTATCGCTTATTTCTATTAATAAAAGTTTCAAATTGTTGTAATGACCAAGTGTTAACGATCAATTCTTTTTTCAACCATGCTTTTTGGGCATATTTTGTACCGATTTCCATCACATCGAGCTGTTCAATAGCATGGGCATCTGTATTAATGGCAATCGGCACATTGTGCTCCATCGCCATAACCAAATGTTCGATACATAAATCTAATCGGTAAGGACTGGCATTTAGTTCAAGTATTTTTCCATATTGGGCTGCCCATTCAATTAGTTGCGGTATATCTGGATTATAACCTTCGCGCTGCCCAATAATTCGACCTGTTGGATGGGCAATCATATCCACGTATGGATTTTGGATTGCAGTATAAAGTCTATCCATGATTTTGTCCTGTGATTGCGAGAAACTTGAATGGATGGATGCTATCACGAAATCCAGTTCCTTTAAAACCCCATCCTCAAAATCTAAAGAACCATCCGGCAAAATATCCATCTCAGTTCCAGCAAATAAGCGGAAGTCTGGATGTGCCTCATTAAAATCAATTATTTCTAAACGTTGTTTTTTTAATCTTTCGGGTGTAAGTCCATTTGCCACTTTTAAATATTGTGAATGGTCTGTGATTACCCCATGTGTATAGCCGCGCTCGATTAGCGCTTCTCCCATCTCCTTGACAGTATGGGCACCATCAGACCAAGTAGTATGCATATGCAAATCAGAAACAATTTGCTCTAAGCTAACAAGGCCATCCAGTTCATCCAAACTCTCTAACTCTTTCCCCGATTCACGCACTGTCGGTGGGATGAAAGGTAACCCGAAATGGTCAAAAAACTCTACTTCGGAATCAAAGGTCACAATCGAACCATCTGGCTGTTCGACACCGTATTCACTAATTTTCTTTCCTTGTTCTTTGGCTAACTGACGCATACGAATATTATGGTCCTTGGAACCCGTGAAATGGTGAAGAGCTGTTGTGTATTCCTTTAAGGCAACGAGTCGGAAATCAACACTTACCGGATCTTCTGCCTCCAATATAACAGAAACCTTTGTATCCCCAGCTGCTACAACTTCCTTTACAGCAAGAATTTTAAGTAATTGATCCTTTACCGCTACAGGCTGTTCTGTTGCAACGATAAAATCGACATCCTTGCTCATTTCACTCACACGTCGGAAACTTCCCGCCACAGAGAATTTTTGGACTGCATCAATAGATTTCAATAACCCATTTAACTCTTCAACAATTTCTTGTAAATACCAAATCGGTAATCTTTCGCTGCGTTCCCCGAAGTGCTCCAGTTCTTTTAATATCTTTTCTTCCGACTTCGGACCGAAACCAGCCAGTTTTTGAATTTTATGGGATTCACAAGCTTCCTTTAAGCTTTCTGCACTATCTACGCCCAGCTCGCTATAAAGTTTCGCTAATTTTTTCCCACCTAATCCCGGTAGCTTTAATAATGGAATTAATCCCTTTGGAACCGCTTCTTCCAGCTCTTTTAATTGAGAGGATCCACCGGTTTCAATTAGTTCATGAATAACAGTCGCGGTACCTTTTCCGATTCCTTTTAGCTTCGTAATATCTTCAATTTCACTTAAACTGCGCTCATCTAATTCAAGGGCATTGGCTGCTTTGCGAAATGCTGATACTTTAAATGGGTTTTCACCCTGAAGTTCTAATAGCAATGCAATTTTCTCAAGTGTTTTAATGACTATTTTTTTATTCATCATTTACCTCCCTATAAAAAATTCTGAATCGTCCAAATTCTTTCGTTGGTCGTGGAAAAAGGAAATGCCCCAAAAAGTCGCTTTGGGACATTTCCTTAAAAATAGATTATCTACGACTTACGATAATCTCTCTCATATGTCTATTGCTCTTTATAGATATACCACCAATCTTGAACCATGTTTGTGAAAATTGGCGTATGCTCTAACATAAGCTTTGTAATGACGGAACCATCCATAATATTTTGTATGGACCCTACTGGAAGTAATGCCAACACATACATTCCAATAAATAATATTAAATAGAACTCAACAAAACACAGAATCGCTCCCAGTAGTCGGTTCACTGAATTTAAGATTGGCAAATACGTTAAAAAATCAAAGATGGAACCAAGAATTTGCAAAGCGATTTTTACTGCAAAGAAAATAACTGCAAAGGCAATGATTCGATAAAAAGTTTGGTCGACATTCAATGAATCAAGGACCAGCATCATCGACAAATCTTCTGTAACTCCTGGATATGGAATCCATAAAACAAACTTATCCGCAAGCGGTTTATAATAAATATACGCTACAATAAGTGCAACAAAAAAGCTAACAAGATGGATGGCTTGAACAATAAAGCCACGTTTAAGTCCTACTAGGATACTAGCAGCAAAAATAATCAGTAATATAATATCTAGCATTTACTTCAACCCTTTAATTTTTTCAATTCTTCTTCAAGTTCTTCAACCTGTTCTTTTAATTTTAGTAACTCATGTACGGTATTGACAGCTGTTAAAACGGCAAGCTTCGAACTATCTAATGACGGATTATGTACACGTATTTCTCGCATTTTATCATCTACTATAGAAGCAACTAATCTCATATGTCCCGTAGACTCAGTCCCTACCATTTTATAGGAATGGCCATAAATCTCAACGGATATTCGATTTTTTTCTTGGTCAGCCATGCAATACCCCCTAAAACTTTAGCAAAAAACATTATGGTCATGAATTTTATAAAATCTTACATACCATTATTCATAGATTTGATTATTTTCACTTCAATAGAATATACTATTTAAATTTATAATACATATCATATCATCTTTAGTTTGCACAGTACAACTACATTAAGATTACAAAACCAATACTATCAGTACTTTTGGTCACTTAAATACGTATAAAAACATGTCATCAGAGGCATACAACTCTATCTATTTAAGGTGAATATAGTCAATTTTCAATGGATCCAATCGGGGGTTTTTCTATTGTCATCAAAGAAAACAAGTTATAATAATCCCATAATACAACGCAATTCCCAATGGTTAACCATGAACAATCTATAGAAGTATAAAGCAGATGAAACTGTTTTTGATGTGTACCTCAAAGGGAGAAAGGACCGAAATAATGTCAAATATTGTGTTACAGCTTTCAAGTGAAGTACAAAATCAGGTGAGATCCTATTATGCTTCATCTAGAGTCGAACGAAATGCACCTGGAGTTATTTTTGCAGCAAAACTTCCAGATACAGCGATAACGATCTATAAATCTGGAAAAGTAATGTTCCAAGGTGGCGGAGCAACAAGAGAGGCAGGCCGCTGGGGTGAAGCAGGAACAACTTCTTCTCAATCCACATCTTCTACTAATGCCAATAAATCGATTAAAACAAAAGGCGATACACTCCCTGAGAACTTCGCAGCCATGTCCGTTTTGGGTTCAGATGAAACTGGAACTGGTGATTATTTCGGACCCGTAACTGTCGCTGCTGTCTATGTACCAAAAATCAAAATTGAACTCCTCTATGAGCTCGGGGTTAAAGATTCAAAAATGTTAAATGATCAAATCATGCTCAAAATTGCTCCCGACATCATGTCTGTTTGTTCTCACAGCATCCTCACATTGCGCAATGATAAATATAATGCCATTCAAGCAAAAGGATATTCGCAAGGTAAAATCAAGGCAATGCTGCATAATCAAGCATTGAAACTCGTCCTATCAAAAATAGAGCCTGAAAAGCCTGAGTTTATATTAATTGACCAATTTGCTGAAAGAAATATTTATTATAATCATATTAAAAATGAAAAAGAAATTGTTCGGGAAAGTGTATTATTTTCAACGAAAGCTGAACAGCTCCATGCAGCAGTTGCAGCAGCATCCATTTTAGCCCGTTATGCATTCTTAAAGGAAATGGATCGGTTATCAAAAACGGTAGGGATGAATTTACAAAAAGGCGCAAGTGGCAAAGTAGATGAAATGGCAGCACGCATCTGGTTAGAACAAGGTGAAGAAAAATTGAAATCGATCTCCAAGTGGCATTTTGCTAATACGGAGAAAGCCAGAAAGTTAGTTAATAAAAAGAAATAGCTTTTAAAAGAGAAACGTCATATACCGGCGTTTCTCTTTTTTATTTTCAAGCATTCCCCACTACTAGTGTTCTATTTAAATCTGTTTTATTTGGAAGAATGATCGAAATAATAACCGTTAAAACGGTGGAAATTAGCACTCCCCAAAGGATTCCAAATAACACAGATGCAATAGCTCCTGAGAGCAAGCCGATTCTGCCTCCCCAAACCGAAACTCGACTATTTTGTGATCCCATCTCAAATTTTTCGCCCTTTCGTTTTTTCCATAATAACCCAACAATTAATACTGGTACAACGCCACCGCCTGTTAATGTATAAGCAAAAGAGAATAAACTAATAATGGATTCTGAAAAATTTGCCGCTAACGTTGAAAAAATCCCAACTAATACGACCAACCATTTAGAAAGGACAATTAACTTTGCATCCTTTATTCCCTCAGAAAAAGGTATAATAAGATCATTTACTATGACAATGGCTGCAGAATGCAGTAATGAGGATGCACTCGAAATGGCGGCCAAGAAGATTAAAATGAAGAAAACAAGTGCGGTTGATTGGGTCATTTCATTTAAGATTAACCAAGAAATTGCACTTGCAGATTCAGTAGTAGCGTTCATTGCTTTCACAATCATTCCCGAAATAGAAGCTAAAATGGTAAAGATGATGGCACCGATTCCACTATACAACATCGCACGACTGGCTGCTTTTGGATTTCCTGCTGCAAAGCATCGTTGCCAATACACTTGTGCTGCCAATACTCCAAAGCATCCCGTTACAAAGAGCGTTACGATTTCCCAGCCAGAAATACTCATTTCCGTTAAGTGATTAGCATCCACTTCAGCTAGCATCGTTTTTAGATTTGAATAACTAAAATCAATTTTTGCAAAAACCTTAATATAAAACCAAATGGCGATCCCTAACAATAAAACCCCCTGAACAAAATCAGTCCATACCACAGATAACATTCCGCCAACGGTTGTATAGATGATAAACACAGCCGAGAAAAAGAGGATTAATAGTAGAGGGTCCGCTCCCGTAAATACGGAGAAAAGTTGCCCCATTCCTTTTGCTTGCCCACCAATCCATGCAATCATAATAGCAGAAGTTAAAACCCCAACAATCGCTCTTGACACCTTATCTCTTAAAATTAAATCATCTAATAATTCCGCAATACTTTTATAGGTAAACCTAGCAGCAAATCCTGCAAACAATAATGCAAAAAGTATTTTTGCCCCTTGCTCCCCAACTATGAATGGGATATTGGCTATTCCGATTTCAAACCCTTTTGAAGAGTGGCCAACAAAGTTTCCTACTCCCATGATTGTGGCTAAATCCGTAAATAAAAGTAAGAAAAATGGCAACGTTCCACCAGCAATGGCAAATTGCATGAAACTTTCTTTTGATTTCTTTCTAAATCTCAAAGACATTGCGATAAAAAACAAGCTTAAAACAACTGTTACTATCCAGGTCCATGTTGCGAGCATTAGTTTCCCCCTTGTATCGTAAAAATTCCATACTTATGCTTTTTACCCATTTTATAAAAATTAAAAACCATACAAAGCACCTGTAAATAAAAGCAGTGTATGGTTTTATTGAATCTATTTTATTTTACTAGCTTACTAATAGCCTTAAATTGGTCGCCTTTTGCGATTTGCAGCATTTCAAATAGAGCCATTTCGACTGTTGTCAGCTTCACACCAAGCTGCATCATTTTTTGAAGCCCGATTTCATGACTTTTAGCTGTACGCGAAGATACACAATCTGCAAGCACTTCAACTTCATAACCATTTTCTATTAGATGTGCGGCTGTTTGATAGACACAAATATGTGTTTCGATTCCAGCAAGCAGAACCTTTTTACGTTTTGTTGCTTCTAATTGACCAACAAATTCAGGCGTATCATATGCACTGAATGTGATTTTTTCAATTGGCTTTTGATTCGGTAAGGATTGGGCTATTTTCTCTACAGTTGGCCCAAGACCTTTTGGATATTGTTCCAGCCATAAAACAGGTAGATCTAGTATCTTTACACCTTCAACTGCCTTCGCAATATTAGAAATTACAATTTCACTGTCATGAACAATCTCTGCAAGTTTTCCTTGAACATCAATTAATACTAATACTGTTTCTTCTTTCGTAAGCATCTTTCGCATCCCCTTTGTTGAATATTTCTACTTAACTAATTATATATGATTCGATTTAGATATAAAATTCTCTAACTTGACTGTTTGTTAATCAATACATTCTTCCTATCCGATTTGAAACAAAATGACAGGACATGTATAGTACTAATAGAAAGGGTGATATTTTTGATTCGATTAAGCTGGTTCATTAGTCTTGGAATTTCGCTACTTGGCTTTTTAATAATAGGGAACTTCTTCACGATCCAACCCGAAGAACCTGTTAGTAATGGTAGTTTGGGTTGGATCGGCATTATATTGGTTTTGCCTTTTTTATTGCTCAGTATCTTCATAACATTTCGATACATTCTTACTTTAACAAGAACTGCAACCGATCGATTAATGAAGTCTTTATCGATTGTCGCAGGGGTTTTGTTGATTGGTGTACTCATCTTCTTTTCGTTAGATTATAAAAATGATATTTTAGCCGCACTGGATGAGTCTAGCGTTGGACTGATTTTCCCAAAGTTAAACGAATATACATATACAATCTACTTTAATTTTTATACCTTTGCCTTGATTCATACGATTATCGGTGTCATTGCTGCAGTGGTTGGAGCATTAAATCCTGGAATGAAAAAAGAAGAGTTGCCCGAGTAAAACCCGGGCAACTCTTCTTCATTTTGTGAACAAGCTTATCGCAGTTCTGCACCAGCTTCAGTTAAAGCTTTTAACACCTTGTTGTGTGCACTTACTACTTCTTCATCCGTTAATGTACGTTCTGGGTCAAAGTATGTTAATGAGAAGGCAACGGATTTTTTACCCTCTTCCATTTTATCTCCTTCGTAAACATCAAACACTTTTACTTCTTTTAATAATTTTGTTCCAGCACTGCGGATTATTTCTATAATTTCGCCAGCTGGTTTTGATCGATCAAGCTCTAAAGCAATATCACGTGTCATTGCCGGGAAACGCGGAACAGATGCATATACCAATTCCTCGACTTCTGCAGCCAGTATTGCTTTTAAGTTTAATTCCGCAACAAATGTCTCTTTTAAATCGTATTTTTTTCGTTCAGTTGGATGTAAGCCACCGATGATACCAACTTTTTCTCCATCAAGCGCAATAACAGCTGTTTGACCAGGATGAAGTCCATCAACACTTGCTTTTTCGAAGGATACACGTTCAGTTAAACCAAGTTTTTCGAATAAGCTCTCTACAATTCCTTTAGCAACGAAGAAATCAACTGTCAGCTTTTCGCCCTGCCATGCATGATCTACCCATTTGCCAGAAACAACTAATGCAAGATGTTCTTCTTCATATGGAAGTTCTTCAGCAGTTGTTCCAAGGAAAACAGAGCCGATTTCATATAGAGCAACAGAATCTGCTTTACGAGCTACATTATAGCTAGCAGCTTCAACTAAATGTGGAATCAAGCTTTGACGTAAAGTCGAACGTTCTTCACTCATCGGCATTAATAATCTTGTTGTATCTTCTGCTTTAAGTGCGAATTTCTGAGCAAGCTCATCGGATGTTAATGAATATGTGACAGCCTGGTAAAGACCAGCACCCTCCATAATATTACGTGCGATGCGACGTTTTGCTTGGTAAGGAGTTAATCCACCAATTTGCTCATTGCCTTCTGGTAATGTCATTGGGATTTCATCATATCCATAAAGCCTCGCAATTTCTTCCACGATATCTTCTTCGATTTTAATATCTTGACGTCGTGTTGGCGCATCAATGATTAATAAACCATTCGCTGCTTCCACATCAAATTGTAGACGGTTTAAAATCGATAACATGTCTTCCAACGAAATTTTCATTCCAAGACGATTGTTAATAAAGTCTGGTGATACAACAACACGTGCAGGTGATTTATCTAAATCATCTACTGCTACAGTTCCTTCAAGAACCTCTCCCCCAGCAAGCTCGGCTAGAAGTTGTGCAGCACGTTCTCCTGCAATAAGTACGCGGTTTGGATCTACTCCTTTTTCAAAGCGAGCAGATGAATCAGAGCGCAAGCCTAATTCCTTAGATGTGCGACGAACGGAAAAACCATCAAAGTAAGCTGCTTCAATGACTACTGTCGTTGTGTCACTTGTTACTTCAGAGTTCGCTCCACCCATTACACCGGCAATTGCAACTGGTACTTCACCATTTGTAATGACAAGATTATGCTCTTTTAAAGTACGTTCATGATCATCTAAAGTGACAATTTTCTCGCCTTCATTTGCTAAGCGAACAAGAATTTCATTTGTTTTCAATGCATCATAGTCGAATGCATGAAGCGGTTGACCATATTCCATTAAGATATAGTTCGTAATATCCACCACATTGTTGTGCGGACGTACACCCGCAGCCATTAAATGATGCTGTAACCAAAGTGGTGATTCTGCGATTTTCACATTTTTAATAACTTTCGCCGCATATAATGGGTTTTCTTTTGCTTCTACACGAACTTTAATGTATTCTTCTGCTTTTTCCGAAATAGTTTGATACTGAATTTCAGGTAATTTTACTTGTTGAGATAAAATTGCAGCTACTTCATAAGCAACACCTAACATCGATAAAGCATCAGAACGGTTTGGAGTTAATCCTAGTTCTAATACTATGTCACGTAGTCCGATTAGCTCTAATGCGTCACTGCCTGGAACCGTATCTTGGGGTAAAACGTAAATTCCTTCTGCATATGCTTTAGGAACAACGCGACCTTCCACACCCAGTTCTTGTAGTGAACAAATCATACCGTTTGATTCTTGACCACGCATTTTCGCTTTTTTAATTTTCACTCCACCTGGAAGACGCGCTCCAGGTAACGCAACGATTACTTTTTGCCCAGCAGCTACATTAGGAGCTCCACAAATAATTTGTCGGATATCTCCTTCTCCTACTTCGACTTGACAAACATTTAATTTATCTGCATCTGGATGTTTTTCTTTCGAAACTACATGCCCAACAACGATATTCGTCATCCCAGCGGAACGATCGATTACTGCATCCACTTCAATACCTGAACGCGTAATTTTTTCAGCCAATTCTTCTGGTGCTATACCATCTATATCAACATATTGTTTTAACCAATTTAATGAAACTAACATAGTTGTACCCCCTTACCCTTCTGTTCTATGGAATTGTGATAAGAAACGACTATCATTTGTATAGAAATGACGAATATCATCTACCCCATATTTCAACATTGCGATACGTTCTGCCCCAATACCAAATGCAAAGCCTGAAACTTTTTTCGAATCATAGCCAGCCATTTCCAATACATTCGGGTGAACCATACCCGCACCTAAAATCTCGATCCAGCCTGTATGTTTACATACGTTACAGCCCTTACCTCCACATTTGAAGCAAGATATATCCATTTCTACTGAAGGCTCCGTAAATGGGAAGAAACTTGGGCGTAGACGAATTTCACGATCGTCACCAAACATTTTCTTCGCCAATGCATCCAGGGTTCCTTTTAAATCACTCATACGAATGTTTTCACCAATTACCAGACCTTCAATTTGCATGAACTG
Source organism: Ureibacillus sp. GCM10028918 (assembly GCF_042666115.1). Taxonomy (NCBI): domain Bacteria; kingdom Bacillati; phylum Bacillota; class Bacilli; order Caryophanales; family Caryophanaceae; genus Ureibacillus; species Ureibacillus sp. GCM10028918. Next base: position 110,632 of record NZ_JBHTFK010000002.1, on the reverse strand, counting down.
ATGTGAGTGCGTTGCATCATCATTATCGCGACGGAATACTTTCCCTGGGCAAATAATGCGAATCGGTTCTCCTTTTTTAAGTTCCATTGTTCGAGCCTGCACTGGAGAAGTGTGTGTACGTAAAAGCGTTTCCTCTGTGATATAGAAAGTGTCTTGCATATCACGAGCTGGGTGACCTTTTGGTAAATTTAACGCTTCGAAGTTATAGTAGTCCTTCTCAACTTCCGGTCCTTCTGCAATTTCATAGCCCATCGAAACAAATAAATCCTCAATTTCTTCAACAACGCGCGTTAATGGATGACGGTTTCCTTGGCGCACTTTACGTCCTGGTAAAGTGACATCAATCGATTCTTTTTCTAATTGTTCAAGAATCGCTTGTTCCTCTAAAACAGCTACTTTTTCTTCTAATTGTGCTGTTACATTTTCACGTACTGCATTTACTAGAGCACCCATTTTTGGTCTTTCTTCCGGAGATAATTTCCCCATTCCTTTTAATAAGTCCGTAATGGGACCCTTTTTCCCTAAATACGCAACACGAACGTCATTTAACTCTTTTAAGTTAGAAGCAGCTTGCAGCTTTGCTAATGCTTCTTGTTCTAATTGCTTTAATTGTTGTTCCACGTGTATACCCTCCTTATTTAAATTCGCTTTGATTTTTTGTGGTGGTGGTTTGAGTTTACTGGCAGTTAATGCTTACGAGCGGTTTTCACCTATTTACGAGCGAGTTTTCTCACTTCACGAGCGACTTTCATCCGTTTACGTGCGAGTTCACTCACTTTACGTGCGACTGTTCCATCATAATGTATAGCTCTCACCATATTCCTTCAAGAAAACACAAAAAACCTCGCCCCTAAAAAAGGGACGAGGACTAGATTCGCGGTACCACCCTAGTTATTGCAAGAAAAAGATTGCAATCACTTCATTGACATAACGACTCGATTGGCCGGCTTTCCTTTCACAAAAAATTTGATCCCGGAAGCTGCTTGCGGGGTGAACTTCAATACTTTCGACCATACATAAGCTTTCAGTCTATGGCTCATGTTCCCTGGATAGTCACGTCATTATTTACTCTTCCCGCTACTAACGCATTTTAGTAATTATTCGTTTTTTTAGTCTTCATTATTTTACGGCAAAACGGAAAACGTTTCAAGTATTGCAAACAATAAGTAATTAATCTTTTATCTACACTCTAGGATAGGAAAAAGGAAATGATTTCAAACTTTTTATATAGAAAAATTTACTCATATGGTATATTTTTATAAACGTAATGTCAGATTTTATAACATCAATTTCAAGGAGGGGTTTCATGTTTTTTTTAAAAAGAAGAGAACAACATTCAAATGAAGGAGCATCTCAAAATTTAGATGGGCAAATTCAGGTTGCGGTTGATCAACTAAAAGGGATTGTAGAGCAAGTGAAGATTGCTACGATAGACCTTGAAGAAACCTCTACATCAAGCAAAGAAAAAACAAGCATCTTATTAGAGCATAGTATGCAAACTGCGGAAAATACGCAGCAAGTTGCAGTGAAAATGAGCAAGATTGAATCGTCTGCCCTACATATTTCGGCTTTTTCACAAGAAATCTTATCAAATAGTCAAACTTCCAATGAAGAACTAGAGATATCTGTTGAATCCTTTCAGTCACTTCAAAGGAAATTTGACGCATTAAATGAAAGCCATCACACCCTCCTACAACATATGAATCAACTTGTGCTGAACTCAGAAAATATACATGAAATCGTCCATACCATTGGTTCCATTTCGCAAAAAACGAGAATTCTTGCGTTGAACGCGGCGATTGAAGCAGCTAGAGCCGGGGACCATGGTAAAGGCTTTGCAGTAGTCGCAAACGAAGTGGGGAATCTAGCTAGCCAAACTTCTGTCGCTATAGAACAAACCCGTGAAAACTTAAATCTTATTTTAAATGGAATCAATACTTCCACTATCATGGTTGAGACGGAAACAAGACAAATTGAAGAAGGCTCTACTGAACTACAAGAAACCTTAAAATCAATGCATTCCTTTAAATCTCGACTAGTCTCCATAACGAGTATGGTATCCGAGTCTACAGATTCAGTTGAAGAACAACGTGAGAATATTCAAGAGATTTCTCAATTACTTCAGGAAATTTCGCAATTGGCCATAGAAAATAAAGAACAAGTCTGCCAAGCAACAAATGATTTAGATAAACAGCATGAGAACGTGGAGGAAATCCGATCAATTAGTCATGCTTTGATTAATACTTCAGAAGAACTGCAATCTCTCATAAATAAGGATTCGGCACAAATGAATTTGAAAATTGATTCAGCATTAATCGAGAATTCCAAGGCAATTCTTTCCAATAGTATTGATGCTAAAAATTTAATTTCATTGAATCCACAGGTTCATCAAATTCAATTAGACAATATGCTATCAGCCGGTCAACAATTTGAAGCCATATGGTCCAATCGTTTGGATGGTTCATTTATATATTCAAACCCTACAGCTGCTCTTGTTAATGCTAAATTACGTCCATGGTTTGTCGAAGCTTCTCAGGGAAAAACCTATATATCTGACGTGTATATTTCTGCATTAACAAAAAAAGCATGTATCACACTATCCATGCCAATACTAGATGGAAATAAGATTATAGGCGTACTTGGTGTCGATTTATCAATTCCGTAAAAAATTATAAATCAGCGGGAACATAACGAAAACACCGATCCACAAATTTGTGAATCGGTGTTTGTTCTTATTATTTTGCGAATTGATATAGCAAGATCCCTGTCGCAACCGCAACATTTAAAGATTCAGCTTGTCCCAAAATCGGGATAATGACATTTTGATCTGTTTTAGCTAATAACTGTGGATGAATGCCACTGCCTTCATTTCCTACGATTAGAGCAAAGCTTCCTGCTGTTTCTACTTCTGTATAAACGACTGCCTCTTGCAGGGCGGTTCCATAGACCTTCACACTACGCTCTTGTAAATCTTCTATCCAGTCAGCTAATTCCCCACGAACAATTGGGATATGGAAATGAGAGCCTTGTGCTGAACGTAATGTCTTTGGATTGTATGCATCCGCACAGCCTTTCCCTAAGACAATGGCATCAATACCGGCTGCATCCGCTGTGCGAATCATCGTCCCGATATTACCCGGATCTTGCACTGCATCAACAAGCAACAGTTTTCTCCAGTTCGAGATACCTTCCTCTTCAACTTCTAATTGTTTACAATGGGCAAAGACACCTTGTGGATTTTCGGTTTCAGCAAGTTCATTGGCTATTGAACCCGTTATTTCAACCAATTCTACATTATCAATATCCCAAAGTAATGGCAAATCCACACCTTCGCGGACAATAATTTGAATAATCTGCTCTTTATCCTTTAGTGCTTCCTCGACCAAGTGAAAGCCTTCTACGATAAACTCTCCAGATTTTTCTCGTTCTTTTCTTGTTGTCACAAGCTTTTTCCAGTGCTTCACTAACGCATTTTGCGCTGATTCAATTCGTTTCATAATAGTACGTTTACCGCCTTTTCCTTTTCATCTATTGCCTAATTTTACATGAAAAGTCGGTCAGTGTAAAAAATGTTCTTCATAACTGAGTAACAAGTTGTTAACTCACTTACTTCCTCCCCAATAATCTATAGGCTAATTCCAGATTTTTAGTAACATTCTCGGTTATATTTCATTCCAAAGTATGCATGAAAAAAAAGTGTACCAAAACAAAGAACCATTTTCGCCAAAAATTTCGTCGAAGGAAAAGAGGTGTCTCATTTTCTCATGAGTCACCTCTTTTTTGCATCTTATTCTTAATTTACTATGTATACTTTACGATTCGTGACGCAGACTAGTCATTAAGGAGGCGATTGTAATGAATTTTCAAATTAGACAAGCCATTACATCAAATGTTCAAGGTGATAGTGCTACCGAATTCCGTGATACTGTAGAGGATGCGATTTCACGCGGAGATGAGCATTTATTACCCGGTCTTGGTGTATTTTTAGAAAAATGGTGGAATTCCTCTTCCCCAGATGAACAACAAGAATTTACTGAAAAACTTTCTAAAGCATTTCAAAACTAAAGAGTGATATAAGGCTGGCTTGATATTCTTGTCTTGACAGCCTTTTACAATTAAATTCCCCAATCACTTCTCAGTATTGTTTTTAACTGTTCAATTTCAACTATTTCCGATATCTTCTTTTCTATATCGTGTTTTAACACAATATACTTATTAACACAGATTTGTCCAAGGTCGGTTAGTTGGATGCATTTATCACGATTATTACTTCCTGGAACGAGCTCGACTAATCCTTTTGATTCTAATTTCTTTATAAATTTATGGGCTGCTTGTCGAGATATCTGCACGTTTTTAGCAACCATCGATATGGTTGGTTGTTTATTATTCACCTTTGACATAATGTACCATTCTGAATTTGAAATGGAGATATCGCTCATTTCATTCCATTTTTCTTCTAATATTCTTCGTATAGTACCGTGTCGCTCACTTATAAGGTCAAATAAATCCAATTGTTTCACGTCCATCATTCCCTTGCTTCACGTTTTCGAGAATAATATACTTAAACACGCACCATTTGTCAACTAAGTTGACATTTTTCTTTTATTCATCTATAATGAAATTAGTCAACCTAGTTGACAAAATGTACTTGGGGGCGAAAAAATGTTCAATATTGGAGATACTATCATTTATTCTTCTCATGGATTATGCCAAATTGATGGCATCAGTGAAAAAACTTTTTCTGGTGTGACAAAAACCTACTATGTGCTACATCCACTTAATAATGAAAAATTAGAAATCAGTACACCTGTTGATAATAAAACCATTTCAACTTTAATGGCTAAAGAAGAAGCTGAAGAAATTTTAACACTATTTACAAAACCCGGCATTGATTGGATCGAAAAAGGCAATCAACGTTCCCAAGGCTATTCGTTAATTGCAAAAAAAGGTAATCGCAAAGAGATAGCAAAAGTGATCAATACGTTACTTGTGAAAAAACACGAGTTAGAAAATAATGACAGGAAATTCTCTGAACAAGATCGTAAGCTGTTAGTTTCGATGCAGGGTATTTTATTCTCCGAGCTGGCCCTTTCTTTAAATACAACGACAGCGGAAATTTCCAATAAAATCGCTCACTTATTAGATATCGACGGAGAAGTGATGCTTACAAATGAATAATATTCGTTTCATCTTCAGGCAGCTCTTAAAGTAAGTATTATTTTAAGAGCTGCCTTTCCGTATCTAAAAGCAAAATAAAAAGCAACCCAGCGTCTCCCAGGTTACTTTTCCTATGTAGCGATGGGTCGTTCCATCTTGAACTCTTCATCACTCGAAATCTCTACAGCGAGTCCCCCATAAAAGATTTCTTTATATTCTTCAAGTAAAAATATACCACCCGTATAATTTTCACTGTTTTAAACCATTAAGCTAAAATCGATGCCAACACTGCCTTTTGCGCATGGAGTCTATTCTCCGCTTGCGACTGTCGCAGGCTTTCGTCGCAGAGCTAATCCGTTTTCTACGACGCTATTAGGCTAAAATTGACGCTAGTACTGCCTTTTGCGCATGTAAACGGTTTTCCGCTTGTGACTGTCGCAGGCTTTCGTCACAGAGCTAACAACTACTACGACGCTATTAGGCTAAAATTGACGCTAGTACTGCCTTTTGCGCATGTAAACGGTTTTCCGCTTGCTCGAAGATATATGAATTTGGACCATCAATCACCGATGTTGCTACTTCTTCTTCACGGTGTGCTGGTAAACAATGCAGGAACATATAATCAGGTTTTGCATGAGCTACTAATGCATCATTAATTTGATAGCCTTCAAAATCAACTAAACGTTTTGCCGTTTCTTCTTCCTGGCCCATACTAGTCCATACATCTGCATAAACCGCATCCGCATTTTTAACAGCCGCAACTGGATCAGTTGTTACTGTAACTAGGCTGCCGTTCTCTTTTGCTATTTTTTGAGCCCTTGCAATTACTTCTTCATTTGGTTCGTAGCCAATAGGAGTTGCTACCACAACATCCATACCCACATGAGCAGCAGCTACTACCAATGAATGTGCTACGTTATTGCCATCTCCAACGTAAGCAATCTTCAGTCCCTTTAACTCCCCTTTGTTTTCAGCAATCGTTTCTAAATCTGCTAATGCCTGACAAGGATGATATAGATCTGTTAACCCATTGATAACAGGGATTGAAGCATGATCCGCTAATTCCTTTACCATTTCATGGGAGTTTGCACGAATCATAATGGCGTCAAGGTAACCCGATAAAACATGCCCTGTATCCGAAATTGGTTCCCCACGTCCAATTTGCATATCACGGGAATGCATAAACATCGCTTCCCCCCCAAGTTGGTTCATCCCAACTTCAAAGGAAATACGTGTACGTGTTGAATGTTTTTCAAAGATCATTCCTAATGTTTTACCCTCTAGTAATCTCGGGCATCTCCCGGCTTTTGTAATTTTCTTCAATTGTGTCGCTAACTTGATTAAATCTTGAACTTCTTCGCTTGTATAATCTAATAATGTCAATAGGTCCTTCCCTTTAAGGCTTGACACTAACTTAAGCTGAACCTCTTCTAATAATTTCATACCCTTTTTGCCCCCAAACTTCCGATTGATGATGAATTCATTATACATATGTATAATTATTAAATCAAGTGAATTTTTATTATTTATACAATATTTAAAAATTATATTTTATACATTGAAAATGCATAAATAAACATGATATCACTCGTTTTATATGATTACTTCTATATTATATTTATAAAAATTCAATCACTATCATTTTACCCCTACTATATATATGCATAAACATTTTATTTTGATACCACTTGAACAAAAAAAGGAAGCGAGTTTTTTGCTCTTTAGTTCATTCTAAAATTATGTATTTCAGATAATTTTATCTATTATTATCTAAATTATATTAGCTCAGCAAAAAACAACCCAGGTACAGAGTTTGCTCTGTTCCCGGGTTAAATCTTTAATCAAAAATGATTTTATTCACTGTATCTCGGTCTAATTTTTTAACCAGTTCAACAATTAGTTTTACTGTGTTTTCATAATCATCACGGTGTAAAATAGCTGCATGAGAGTGGATATAACGTGTTGCAACACCAATTGCCATAGCAGGTACACCGTTTGCTGTTAAGTGAATTGATCCTGCATCTGTCCCCCCGCCTGGTGTAGAGTCGAATTGATATGGAATATTGTTTTCTTCTGCAACATCTACAACGAAGTCGCGAAGCCCTTTATGTCCAACCATAGACGCATCAAAGATAATAATTTGCGGGCCTTCCCCGATCTTAGAAGTCGATTCTTTTGGTGTAATTCCTGGCGTATCACCAGCTACACCAACATCTACTGCAAAACCGATATCTGGCTGGATCTTAAAAGTGGCTGTTTTTGCTCCTCGAAGACCAACTTCTTCTTGAACATTCCCTACTCCATATACAATATTGGGATGCTTTGTATCTTTCAACGCTTTCAATACATCAATCGCAATAGCACATCCTATACGGTTATCCCATGCTTTTGCTAAAAGCATTTTTTCATTTTTCATCACATTAAATTCAAAGTATGGAGTAATCATATCACCTGGGCGAATTCCCCATTCTTGTACTTGTTCTTTTGATGTTGCACCGATATCGATAAATAATTCTTTTAAATCCATTACTTTTTTGCGTTGTTCCGCTGGTAGTATATGCGGTGGTTTTGAACCGATTACCCCGATGATTTCCTCACCGGAACGAGTAGTGATTGTCACACGTTGTGAAAGCATAACATGGCTCCACCAACCACCAACTGTTTGGAATTTAATAAATCCTTTTTCATCGATTTGCGTGACCATGAAACCAATTTCGTCTAAGTGGCCGGCAATCATTATTTTAGGACCGTTTTCATCGCCAACCTTTTTAGCGATTAAACTTCCTAAATTATCTTGCTCGATTTCATCTGCAAACGGTTCAATGTATTTGCGCATTACTGCACGAGGAGCTCTTTCATTACCTGGAATACCATTTGCATCAGTAAGTTCTTTTAACATTTTTAATGTATCATCTAACTGCACCATTAAACGCCCTCCTAAATAGTTTCTTCCTAATTATACCTCTATTATTTCGGTTATTGAAATATAATCTCCTCTTTTTGCTTTCATTTCCACTACATGAAAACACTACGAGGTCCTATTTAATAACCATTTCTTTGACGCTCATAGTTTTTTTCATTTTTGGCTAAGTAGGCTTGGATAATATCGTCTAAAGTAAAGTCTAAATTAAAAGCCAATACCCCATAATATTGCCATACATCCTGATAACTATTCTTAGCAGGATTTTGAATAAATGTTAAAATGGCTTCTTGTGTACGTAAAAACCAATTAGTTAAATCCTCCTTGACTTTAACTTCTGGCCACTCTTTTAGTGATAATCCCTTTGCATTTCCAAGAGAAAGCAAGAAGTGAATCGAATCCACGAACTCTTCCAAAATAACTTCACGTTCCGATGGACCTTTAGTGCTCCAAAATTTAAAGCATCTTGTTTCATTTGCAAGTTCTGCCAGTTCAATCATTAAGGCAAGTCCTTTTTCTTTAAAGACATCACGGTTAATATTTTGCGTTTTTTCGATAAAAGAATCCAATTCTCTTTGCATTTCAAATAGTTCTATAAATTCCATAAAAAATCCCTCAATTTCTAAATAAAAGTGAAACCTATTGTCCTTCTTAATCGTAAAGGAACTTACAACGTTTTTACAAGGGGGAAATTGGCTTGGTTCTTCTACTTTTCCGTTTGCTTATTATCATATTAGTCGTTTACATATTTTATAAAGTTGTCAGATATCTTACAGACCCTAAACGTAAGCTGGATGAAGCTTTTGAAAAAGCGGAATATTATTTCTATGATGATGTGAAAAATGTTCGTAAAAACTTTTTCATTTCTTATAAAGGCGCTCTTTTTGAGGGCGAAAAATATCTTGGAACTACTGAAAATGCATTTGAAGTGGTATCCATCTTCGTTTGGGTTCATGATCCGATGAAGCTACAAGGGCTAACAAAGGATGACTTTTACTATTTGGAAAAGGAAATTCAGATGAGCTACCCAAAAGCTAAAATTAACTGGAAAAATCCAATTGAGCAGTTAATGAAGGAGCAAACAAAGGAAAGATAAATCATCTTTATCCCATTCATCAAATTGACAAGTTTTCGAGTTAGCAAATTTGACTTATTGCCAAGACTTTTGAAGAAAAGATTAGTTGTTTTTATGACGATAATCAATCATCCGAAAGTAAGGATTGTCAAACATGGCCTTGACTATGCATGTTAGATAATCCTTTCTCTTTTCTGTCAAATAATTTTAATTTTATCTCGATTTCGTTTTTAACTTTTCGAGTTCTTCATCAATCAGTTTCAGATCTAAACGTTCATACAGTGGTTCAATATTTTTCACAACTTTTGGCAATTCATTTTTTACGGCCCAGTTATTTTCTCGGATTTCTAGCATCTTTTCTATTTTTGTTGCAGCAAAGGGCAAGAATGGCTGCAAAATTTGCGCAAGATTAAGAATGATAAAGACACATGTAGATAGTGTTTCTTTGCATTGCTCCATTTCTACTTTTACTTGAATCCATGGTTTTCGTACATCAAAATAACGATTGGCGGAACGGATATAGTCAAAAATCGTTTCCAATGCTTGTTTGAATTGTCCAACTTCTATTAAAGCCCCAACCTCAACATATAGATTTTTTGTTTTATCATATATTTTCCGACTTGTTTTTGCTTGAGGAATTTCCCCATCAAAAGATTTTTCAATAAACTTCAGTGTTCGATTGACAAAGTTTCCAAAAGCGCCAAGCAGCTCACTGTTATGACTGTAGATAAACTCTCGCCACGAGAAATCAGTATCACGATTCTCGGGTGCATTTACAGTTAAGAAATAACGAATTGAGTCCGGATCATATGTTTGTAAAAGGTCTGGAATCCAAACAGCCCAGTTTTGACTTGTTGATATTTTTCTTTTTTCTAAGGTTAAATATTCATTTGAAATAATATGAGTTGGCAATGTGAAGTTATTAATCCCTAACAAAATAGCAGGCCAGATGACTGTATGAAATGGAATATTATCTTTCCCATGAATGTAATACGAAATTGTATCTTCATTCCACCAGTTTTCTAAGTTTTCTTGGTTCTGCTTTGCCCATTCGATACTCGCCGTCAGGTAACCTGCCACTGCTTCAATCCACACATAAATCTTTTTCCCCTCAAACCCCTTTACAGGTACATCTACCCCATTAGGTAAGTCTCGAGTAACTGCTCGATCTGGCAATCCTTCTGCTAAATATCTCTTCGTTAGGTGAATCGCATTTTCTCTCCAAAGATTGTCATGTTCTGCCTTTGCAACATATGCCTCAAGCTTTTCTTGAAAAGCACTGAAGGAAAAATAAAAATGTTCCGTTTCTTTTATTACTGGCTCTGTTCCACAAATTTTACAGCGTTTATCGTTTAAATCTAGTGGGTCCAATATTTTCGAGCAATGATCGCATTGATCTCCTCTTGCTTTTGATCCACAATTTGGACAACTTCCTTCTACAAACCGATCAGGAAGAAATTGTTTATCACGTTCACAATAGGCTTGCTCAATCCTCCTTTTATATAAATAGCCATTTTCTAATAATGTTAAAAAGATTTTCTGTACTGATTTGTGATGATGTGATGCATCCGTCCGAGTGTATAAATCATAAGAAAATCCAAGCTCGTTAAATACTTGTTCGAATTCCGCATGGTACCTGTCAGCGATTGCTTTAATTTTTGTGTTTTCTTGGGTAGCACGTATTGAAATTGGGGTACCATTACAATCACTTCCCGAAACATATAAAACCTTCTCCCCCTTTTGACGATAATATCTTGCTAAAATATCTCCTGGTAATAATGCGGCAATATGCCCTAAATGCAATGACCCATTAGCATATGGCCATGCTCCACCTATTAAGACCGTCATAATAAATCTCTCCTTTTAATAAATTTCTTTTACTCGAAAATTTAACCAAAAAAAAACGCCCTAATCGAAAAACGATTAGGACGAGTGTTCCCGTGTTACCACCTAAGTTCGCAAACAGCTCACACTATTTGCCTCCATCAGTACGTGTTCATACTGCCGCTGTTGTAACGAGTGCCTTTCTCGTCGTAGCCTACTCATCTAGTTTCGGTACGAAGCTTGAAGGGTCATTTTCAATAAGTTTCGTTTGCTTCATTTCCACCATCAGAAGCTCTCTTTTAAACTATCTCTTATTTACTTTTCCTTCTCGAACGCTTTTAGTTTTAATTAATTATAAATTATATTAGTTCAGTTGACACTTTTCAATAGTTGAACATTCTGAATTTTATTGGTAACTAGATACATTTCACAATACTACATCTTACTTAATACCATCACACCCACCATACCAATAATTCTCTCCAAAATAAAAACTGCCTTTCATCATAATGAGACAGGCAGTTTTATGCTAGAATATGTTGAAAATCCTAACGACAATAAAAATTTGTATGGCTGCAATGATTGGAAATCCAAATGCAAAGGAGTTGTGTTTTGTTTTGTGGCGAAATAGGTACATACCTAATATGCCACCACAAGCTCCACCAAGGAAGGCTAATGTAAATAGGGATTTTTCTGAAATACGCCATTCATGATTTCTTGCTCGCGATTTATCAATATACATAAAAATACATAGGACAATTGACATTACGACTATATAGGCTAAAAATGCAAATTCCATAGAAAATGCCTTCTTTCTTCAATAGAAAAAATCATTCATTCGATGTTTTTTCCAACTTAAAATTCTATTTTTAAATAAAAAAGCTGATAGGATATCCTACCAGCCTTTTTATGTAATCACTTTACACCTGAATATGTAAATGTGACGTTTGTGCACCTGCCGCTTTCGCTTTCGGTGCAGTAATAATTAAATTTGCGGGCAAATTTAATTATTTCGCTACAGCTTTTTTAGCTGCGTCTGCTAATTGAGTGAATGCAGCGCTATCTGTTACAGCTAGGTCAGCTAACATCTTACGGTTAACTTCGATTCCAGCTACTTTTAAACCGTACATTAAACGGCTGTAAGAAAGACCGTTTAAACGTGCAGCCGCATTGATACGAGTGATCCATAATTTACGGAAATCACGTTTCTTTTGACGACGGTCACGGTATGCATATTGACCTGACTTCATTACTGCTTGGTTAGCAACTTTGTATAATGTATGTTTAGAACCATAATAACCTTTTGCTAATTTTAAAACCTTTTTACGACGCTTGCGCGTTACTGTTCCGCCTTTTACGCGTGGCATACTAATTACCTCCTGCTAATTCTTTCGAATGTTTAATTTACGTTCATTTATACATAAAAATTATTTCATGTAAGTTAATAAAGATCTGATACGTTTGAAATCCCCAGATGAAGCAACTTTCGCTTTACGTAGGTGACGTTTTGCTTTTGTAGATTTGTTTGCGAATAAGTGACTTCCGTACGCACGGTCAAATTTCAATTTTCCTTTGCCCGTTTTTTTGAAACGCTTCGCAGCGCCACGGTGAGTTTTCATTTTTGGCATTTCGAATTTCCTCCTAAACTATTCAAGGGTTTACTATTTCTCGTTCTTTGGTTGAAGAACTAAGAACATGCTTCTGCCTTCCATCTTCGGTTTTTGTTCAACCGTTGCGACTTCGGTACAAGCTTCAGCAAAGCGATCTAGAACGCGTTGACCAATTTCCTTGTGAGTAATGGCACGACCTTTAAAACGTATAGAACACTTTACTTTGTCGCCCTTTTCCAGGAATTTAATGGCATTACGCAATTTCGTTTGGAAATCATGTTCATCAATTGTAGGGCTTAAACGTACTTCCTTCATATTGATAACTTTTGAATTTTTACGAATTTCACGATCTTTCTTTTGCTGTTCAAACTTAAACTTACCATAGTCCATAATACGAGCGACTGGTGGCTTAGCTTGAGGGGCCACAAGGACAAGATCCAAGTTTACACGAGCGGCGATTTCTAACGCTTCGTTACGAGATTTAACTCCTAGCTGATCACCATTATGATCGATTAGACGAAGTTCACGCGCGCGAATACCTTCGTTTACATACATGTCTTTGCTAATACGAATCCACCTCCAGGTTTGTGTCGGGAATACATGAGTTAAGAGCAATTATGCCCGGTTGAACGGTACACTTCCTAAGTATGTCCATAAAAAAAGGACGGACATTTCAGAAGATGTCCGCCCGCTATATATTCATACGCTATTAGTCAGCGCAAAAAATTCAACGTGTCAATACCTGTTAACTGCAATAGCGTCATTCAGGTGAGAAGCGGGCAGCCTCTACTTTAACTTTTATAATGTATTCATAACCATATCAATGTTAACACCTATTCCCTTTAAAGTCAACACATTAGAAAAAATATCTACTTTTAAGAAATTTCATTGATAAGTAATAACAACTTATTAAAACATGATTAATACAAAAAAGCAACTATTTTTTAAGAGAACAATACTGCCTTGGAACAGATCACTATGTAAATTTGTAAATTTGCCATTTTATTTGTCAAAAAATGTTTTAACAAAAAAATTGAAGGGAAGGAAAAGTACATCTTACCTTTTCACTGGAAATGAGAGGTTGGCTGAACATATAAACGCTCAAATAGCGAAATGATATCGAAACTAAGCTCTAGTATTACAACAAAACGGAGGTATAAATATGACTCAAAGAAAAGTACTATTTATCTCGGATCATGGGGATCCCTTAGCTCCACTTGGCAGTAAACAAGCGGGTGGGCAAAATAATTATGTTCGTCAATTAGCATTATCCTTAGAAGAAATTGGTTTTGCGGTAGACGTAGTTACCCATTGGTGTCTAGAGGATGCTCCCCAAATTGAACATTTCGGCAAAGCAAGTCGAGTTATTCGATTAGAAGCTGGCAAAAAAGGATTTGTCGATAAAAATGAATTATTTAAACTACTTCCAAATTTCTATGAAGAAATGAAGGCAAACATAGATCTTTCGCAATATGAACTTCTCCATACCCATTATTGGCTATCAGGGGTACTTGGCTTACAAATAAAAAAAGAATTCCAGTTGCCATGGTTTCATACGAATCATTCTTTAGGAATCGCAAAGCAATTAGGAACTGGCCTCAAGGACAACAGACGTCTTTACTACGAAGACAAAATTCTGTCGGAAGTCGATCAAATTATCGCTACCACTCCTAACGAGAAGCAACTAATTCTAGATACTGTCAAAACACCTGCAAGCATTCATGTTGTGCCAATCGGAGTTGCAGAAACTTACCATCGTTTATATGAAAAACCCTTTGATTTTGAAAACTATTTTTTATTTGTCGGACGTTTAGAGGAATCAAAAGGAATATTTGTATTAATTCAATCATTCCGCGAGTTGGTGGAGAAAAAGAAAATCTCGGAGAATATAAAATTACTTATCGCGGGTGGTACAAAATCCAATGTAGATGTAAAAACTTTCTCTCCAATTGATCCAAAATTGAGACAAGCAATCAAAGGACTTGAAAATCGCATTAAATTTTTAGGTCCACAAAACGAAAAAGAACTTGCCATACTATTTAAAAATGCCGTTGCTACTGTAGTTCCTTCATATTACGAATCTTTCGGAATGGTAGCAGCTGAAGCACAGGCGTGTGGATGCCCTGTCATAGCCTCAAAAGTAGGCGGCCTAAAGGATATTGTTATTCCAGGTAAAACTGGTTTACATGTTACAAAAGGAAATATCTCGAAATTATCGGAATCAATGTATCTTTTATTATCTAAACCCCAAATCGTTAGAGAATTAAAAAATAATGCCCGTAAATTTGCACAGCGTGAATTTAAATGGCAACATATCGCAAAAAAAATCAAACATCTTTATGAGGTGACTTTATATGAGACTGTTAGGTAGTGCAATTTTAGCAACCGATCTTGATAACACATTAGTCGGTCATAAAGAAAAATTAGATCAGCTATGGGAATTCTTCAAAACACAGAAAGTCCCCATATCACTAATCTATATTACTGGCAGGCACTATGATTCTGCTATAGAGCTCATTGATAAGCACCAACTGCCAAGACCAAGTATTTTAATCTGCGATGTAGGTGCTTCAATTTATATTGGTCCCAATTTACAAGAAGATGAACAATGGAGATTGGTTACTTCTGCAGACTGGAATCCAGACTTGATTTTAAGTGTGATAAAGCAATACGATAAATTCAAACGACAACCATTACCGAATGATTATCGATTATCATTTACCGTTTCAGATGATCCCGGTTATGTAAAAGAAGTAGAAGAAATGCTAAAACTTTATTGTATAGCCTTCTATTTAATGTATAGTTCAAACAAAGATGTCGATATTTTACCTTCTCATACAAATAAGGGAGAAGCCTTAAAATATGTTCTCCAGCGATATGCACCAGATCATTTTAGAATATTGGTTGCCGGGGATTCGGGGAATGATGTGGATATGTTAAGACTGGGTTTGCCTGCAGTGATTGTCGGCAACTGCCAAAATGAAATAAAACGATATAGATATCTACCAAATGTATATTTTGCAAAAGATACATTTGCATCAGGTATTCAAGAGGGATGGAGCTACTTTTATCAATCGGCATATTAATATCCCAAGAAAAGCGTAAGCGCCCTGCTAAGCCCCGACAAGTGCTGGAGCCTCCGACAAGAAGGCGTTTTTTGATTTCGTAGGAGGAAACGACTCGAGGGGCTGAGCGGCTTGCGCCAGACACTGTTCAAAATTATATGCTTTTAAAATTCATTAAAAAATTGGATGAAAAAATTACTTTTCATCCAATTTTTTTGTTTTATTTATTTACTTCAGCTTTAATCATTTCTAAGTAGTTTTCTAAAGAAACAGTTTCTGAATCCTTTGAGCCGTAACGACGAATATTCACGTCGCCAGCTTCCATTTCTTTATCTCCCAACACAAGCATATAAGGGATTTTCTTCATTTGTGCTTCACGAATTTTGTAGCCTAGTTTTTCTTCGCGAGAATCCATTTCCACTCGAATACCAGCTGCTAAAAGCTTTTCTTCCACTTGTTTTGCATAATCGAAGTGGACTTCGTTTGATACAGGGATGATTTCAACTTGAACTGGTGCTAACCAAGTTGGGAATGCTCCTTTGTATTCTTCAATTAAGAAAGCAATGAATCGTTCCATTGTTGATACGACACCGCGGTGGATAACAACTGGTCTGTGTTGCTTACCATCTTCTCCAACATAAGCTAAGTCAAATCGTTCAGGTAATAAGAAGTCAAGTTGGACAGTTGATAAAGTTTCTTCTTTTCCGATAGCAGTTTTTACTTGAACGTCTAACTTTGGACCGTAGAATGCAGCTTCACCTTCTGCTTCAAAGTAGTCTAAACCAAGATCATCCATAGCTTCTTTCAACATGCTTTGTGCTTTTTCCCACATTGCATCATCATCGAAGTACTTTTCAGTATCTTGAGGATCACGGTAAGATAGACGGAATTTATAGTCTGTTAACTCGAAATCTTTATATACATCTAGCACTAACTCAACTGTACGTTTGAATTCTTCCTTGATTTGGTCAGGGCGTACAAAGATATGTGCATCATTTAAAGTCATGCCTCGTACACGTTGTAGTCCAGATAAACCACCTGAAGATTCATATCGGTGCATTGTTCCAAGCTCCGCAATACGAATTGGCAATTCACGGTAAGAGTGCATACTGCTTGCATACACCATCATGTGGTGAGGACAGTTCATCGGACGCAGCACTAATGTTTCGTTATCCATTTCCATCGGCGGGAACATATCCTCTTGATAGTGCTCCCAGTGACCAGAAGTTTCGTATAAGCGTTTTGAACCAAGTACAGGAGTGTATACGTGTTTGTAGCCTAAGCGTAATTCTTTATCTACGATGTAACGTTCAACAGTACGGCGAATTGTAGCACCGTTTGGTAACCAAAGTGGCAAACCTTGACCAACAGTTTGTGATAATGTGAATAATTCCAATTCTTTACCGATTTTACGGTGGTCACGTTCTTTTGCTTCTTCAAGCATTTGAAGGTGATGTTTTAAGTCCTCTTTGTTGAAGAAAGCTGTTCCGTAAATACGTTGAAGCATTTTATTGTCAGAGTTTCCTCTCCAATAAGCTCCAGCTAAAGAAAGTAATTTAAATTCTTTTAGTTTCCCTGTTGATGGTACGTGAATTCCGCGGCATAGGTCGAAAAAGTCCCCTTGGTAATAAATTGAAACTTGTTCATCAGCTGGGATCGCTTCTAAAAGTTCTAATTTATATTCATCGCCAACTTCTTCATAAATTTTTTGCGCATCATCACGAGAAACGTCTTTGCGGTCAATTTCGATGTTTTCAGAAATGATTTTTTTCATTTCTTTTTCAATTTTTGGGAAGTCGTCCGCAGAAATTGGTTCTGGTGCATCCACATCATAATAGAAACCGCCTTCGATTACTGGTCCGATACCTAGTTTAATCCCTGGATATAAACGTTTTAAAGCTTGTGCAGTTAAATGTGCAGTTGAGTGACGAAGGATTTCTAAAGCTTCCTCAGATTTTGGTGTAATAATTTCAATTGCACCATCTTCTTCGATCGGTGTTTTCAAATCGATTAATGAACCGTTTAATTTACCTGCCAACGCTTGTTTTTTTAGTCCTGGGCTTATTGATCCTGCGACATCTGCAGTTGATGTGCCGCGCTCAAATTCCTTTACAGCCCCATCCGGGAAAGTTAATTTAATGATTTCTGACATGTCTATTGCTCCTTTTCATTAGGTATTCTTATGGAGTTTAAAAGAGCCACCTCATTTTTATTGTCTAGCTGAGGCGACTAGACTCACACGAAGTGAGTCATGTCGACGATGCAACAGGGCGTTGCGTTTCGTCGACGCGAGTCTGAACGAGCCACCTCCGCTTTTCCAATAAAAAAAGCGCCATCCCTATGAAAGGGACGACGCGTATGCTCGTGGTTCCACCCTTCTTCCTTCCGATAAGCAAGTTATCAGACGAAGCTCCAGGTCGGTTAACGTACCGATTTACGTTAGCGGATTATCCCCGCTAATGCTCCAAGGTAGTAAAGAATGTATCCGTACTAGGAAGCTTTCAGCCATGGCCTCCCTCTCTTTAAGTCGATTTACAATCTTGTTGTCCTTATCAAAGCATTTAGATATTTCTTAATTACAATGTAGTATACGCCCGAAGATTTAAAATTGCAACAATCAACTGAAATTTTTTCTTTTAGACTCTTCGGTTTGTACCTTCCATTTGAATTGGTGTAGTAGTCGTTTTAATACGTTCCATTATTCGCGCAGCTTTAACTACTTCCACTCCACCCTTTTGAGAGTTAGCCAAATGATTTTCCAACCCATCATAATCAAAGTTAGAAGTGATAAAAGTGGGCAGCTCTTCTGCCATACGATAATGCAGGATTGTTCCAAGAATCTCATCGCGAGTCCAGGTCGTTAGGGTTTCCGCTCCCAAGTCATCCAACATTAATACCGGTGCCTTTTTCACAAAATCAATCTTTTCTTGAAGCGTATTATCAGAAATAGCTTGTTTCATTTCACTTAAAAATTCAGGGACGAAAACAAGTACTGATCGAATCTTCAAACTTGCCAGTTCATTTGCAATCGCACCAAGCACAAAAGATTTCCCCACACCAAACGGGCCATAAATATAAAGACCCTTTGATGGTAACTCTCCAGTTTCTTTCACTATTTTTATGAACTTTGATGCAAGTTCCGCTACATCTATTTGAGAATCATTATTTAATAAATCTTTAACCCTAGCTCGTAATACATCTTTTGGCATGAACATGCTTGAAATCATTTTCGCCGATTCGCGTCTTTCTTCCTCGATCAGCTTCTGTTCACATTTGTAATATTCAATTTCAATTGAATTGCGAATGATCGATAGTTTTGGAATAAATCCATTTAGATAGTTTGTACAATTGTCAGTATTATCGCATCCGCAGCAACTAGAATTCTGACTAATATACTCATTTAGTGTGGTTAAACCACGCTCAACCATATCTTTATCAACAAGAGTGTCATTTTCTTCCAAAAACTTTTGAACTTGTGCATTTTCTAAAATTTCTCTTCTCAATTTATCATACCGTTCTTGAAAAGATGGCATTTTTATTACTCTATTAAGAGCTTTATTAATAGGTTCGATTTTAAGTCACCTCTCCATCTGATTGTCCCAACGCTTCTAAAATCTTTTTGCGTCGTTCCTCTGTTGACTTCTGTTTTTCAATATCAGGCTTCTTAGCTTCTTCCTGTTTATTTCGTTTATAAAACCATTCAGGGATTATTTCTTTACTTTGTCGATTCGAATTTTTATAGCCGGAACCACTTGGTTTTGTACCTTGCGCTTTATTGTCGTTTTCATTTTTCCACTTTGTATACTGATCCCTTTCGGTGCGAGCTAATTCCATTGCCTCTTTTGCCGTTTTTAGGTTTTTTCGTATCCAGTGGTCAGCGATTCTTTCCACATATTTTCGAGGCAGCTTCATATCGGTAGTCAGCATTACATATTCCAGAAGAACATTTACTACCCCCACCGGCATCCCGTGCTTCACAATTAATTCCTCTGCCAGTTCAACCGAAGATGGCAATGGCTCTTTCCCGTTATTTATATCTCTTAATACTTGAAGCGGTGGTGTTGTTTCGAGATAAATTTGAAGTTCCTGCTCCTTTGTCGATTTTAGTGCAGCTTGCGGCTTCTCACTTTGAACAAATGTTTTTTCCATTTTTGGGGCATCCTTGGAAACAGTTAGCTTATAATAATCCGCAGCTGCCTTTTTTAATCGATCAATGGAGATATGCATATTATCATCCAGCGCTAAAATAACAACCTTTTGCATATCTAAAGGCGATAAATGATAAAGAAATGCAAGCTTTGCGATTACTTCTTTTACTTCAGCCGTGATACTGCTAGAAGGAATCAGACTTTCCGATAACCCCGACATTAACAAATTAAAATCGAACTGTTCAAAATAAAACGGATAATCATGTTTCTTTCCTTCATTCATCTCAGCAAAATCCTTTGGCACATTCATATGTACTGGCTTGTACACATCCATAAATGAACGGGAAACCTCTTTAAACGTGTCCTTATTGATGGCTCTCGTAAAGCGTCTGCGAAGCTTTCGGTAAG
Source organism: Ureibacillus sp. GCM10028918 (assembly GCF_042666115.1). NCBI lineage: Bacteria > Bacillati > Bacillota > Bacilli > Caryophanales > Caryophanaceae > Ureibacillus > Ureibacillus sp. GCM10028918. The sequence continues at coordinate 90,425 of NZ_JBHTFK010000002.1, read as the reverse complement.
CCTGTTCACCAATCTTCGAGAATAGGAACATTGAAAGTAACGGATCTTGAAAAAATGCAGGCGCATCAAGAGGACGAATTAACTCATAAATGAACTGGCGACTATCTTCTTCATCTTTTCGGAAAGTTCGTAGTAATCCGATTGCCTCAAGTGCAATTCTCGCTTCAAAAATTTTCCCGATTGGCATATTTAATACATTCATCAAATAATAATGGGTCATCGGATGATTATTATGTAGGTCTTCCCCTTCTGCCCATAATGTTAAATAAAGACTTATTGGTTCAGGGCCAGTCAAGGGTTGATAAAACAATGTCAGTAATTGACGTTCATTCGTTGAAAGAAAATGAGGGAGACTTATTTCAAAATGATCCGTAGGCTGTACTTCCTTATACAAATGAACCATTTATTTCCCTCCATAACTTTATTTTTTTAAATCAGATTGACGCTGAAGAAGTTCTTTCATTTCTGCAATAAACACGTTGATATCTTTAAATTGACGATAGACGGATGCGAAACGAACATAGGCCACTTCATCTTCTTTTGCCAGCAAATTCATAACCTTTTCGCCAACATCGTCAGAACGAACTTCTGAATTGCCTATTCTTCTTAGATCTTTTTCTACAGACAGAGCAATTCCTTCTAAAGTGTCTAACGTTACTGGGCGTTTCTCACAGGCACGAATCAGACCGCGCAATACTTTTTCTCGACTAAATTCTTCCCTTGAACCATCTTTTTTAACAACGATTAAAGGCGTTTCTTCAATCTTTTCAAATGTAGTAAAACGAACCCCACAGGATTCACATTCCCGGCGCCGTCGTATTTCTTTATTATCATCAACAGGTCTCGAATCCACAACACGTGTTCCATTATATTGACAAGCTGGACATCTCATAGTATTTCTCCCGTCTCACTCTTTTTCATTACTCTTATTATAACAAATCTCATTTATATAGAAAAATAGCAGTTATTTAGTGTTCGTAATAGTCAATTCTAATATATTTTGCAATAGAAAAACATTATTTTCTTATATTTTTCTTCTCCCATCCACTATTAAACTATCGATGGCAAGAAATAAAAGACTAATTAGATAAAAATATCCAGATCAGGCATCTTAAAGAACAGGCACATCCTACTATGTAAACTATGCAATATTTCTAGAGGGTGCAGCAGGGTTAACAATGCCTGAGGTGACCTTTCGCAAAAGACGATGGCAAATTTATTAGTACAACCGATATTTTAAAAGGACATTATATGGAATATGGAAGACATATCAAAACAAAAAAGATAGGAGCATATACCCCTACCTCTTTGTGTATTATTGCACAAACAACTATGCTATAACTACTTCTAAAGCTTTGACGATTTTCTTTGTTAAGTCTACTACACGAGATGAGTAGCCCCACTCATTGTCATACCAAGCAAGTACTTTCACTTTGCGAGTACCCATTACCATTGTCAACTGACCGTCAATAGTAGAAGAGTATGTTGTTGTATTATAGTCTGTTGAAACTAAAGGTTCCATTGTAAAGTTTAAAATTCCTTTTAAAGGACCTTCACTTGCAGCCTTGAATGCTTCATTAACTTCTTCAACAGTTACATCTCTTTGAAGATCCACTACAAGATCAACTAATGATACGTTTGAAGTTGGAACACGTAAAGCCATTCCGTGTAATTTACCTTTTAATTCAGGTAAAACTAGCGATAAAGCTTTTGCAGCACCTGTTGAAGTCGGAATGATGCTATCTGCACATGCACGAGCACGGCGTAGATCTTTATGTGGATTATCTAAATTCTTTTGGTCATTTGTAAAAGCGTGAACTGTTGTCATTAACCCATTCTCGATACCAAATGTATCATTTAGTACTTTTGCTACAGGGGCTAGACAGTTAGTTGTACATGATGCATTTGAAATCACATCATGTTTTTCGATATCCAACAACTCATCGTTGACACCCATTACAAGTGTAATATCTTCATTTTTACCTGGAGCAGTTAAAATAACTTTTTTTGCACCAGCTTCTAAATGCATTGCTGCTTTTTCGCGATCATTAAATTTACCTGTTGCTTCAATTACGATATCTACACCTAATTGTTTCCATGGCAATTGTAATGGATCACGTTCACTAATTAGTTGAACACGCTTACCATTTACAATTAAAGCGTTTTCTTCTGCTTCAACTGTTCCTTCAAATCGACCATGATTTGTGTCATACTTAATTAAATGTGCTAACGTTTCTGATGGATAACTAGCATTTATCGCAACGATATTTAATTCATCTTGAGCAATTGCTTGGCGGAAAACCATGCGTCCAATACGGCCAAACCCATTAATAGCAATAGAAACTGTCATTATTTGTAAATCCTCCTGTATTTGCAGTTAGTAATATATTATTCTATCTCTTGCAATTAGTATAACACATTTACCTAAAAGATGAACACAATTTATTCAGAATTAAAAAGTTTCTATTTTCTGAATAATCCTATTGTGTATATACCCGAACCACGCAGATTATATGCATTAGAGTTTATTTAATTTCCTGAAAGTTTTTGTTTCACCACAACTCTTATAAAAAATAAAAAGGCCGACTCATCAAAGTCGACCAATTGTATAGCATATTTACTTTAATGATACGCATAAAGTACAAGAATTGGGGTTAAATGACATTCCAATTGCGCAGAATGGTTTCTAATTGTTCTGCTGTTTGTTCAATCGTTCCATTATTATTTATAACCGCATCTGCCCCTTGTTCTTTCACAGTTAAAGGCAACTGCGAGCGTATACGTGCTTTCGCATCTTCTTCCGGCAATTGATTTCGCTCCATTAAACGCTTCAATTGCGTTTCCTCTGTAACCGACACAACTAAAATTTTCTCTACGAAGTGCTGCAACTTGCTTTCAAACAATAGAGGTATGTCCATGATGACTGTTTCTGCACCATTTTCAACATGCTCGTCACGTTGACGAATCATCTCTTCACGTATGGCTGGATGAATGATGCTGTTCAACATTTTTCTTTTCTCTTCATCATTAAAAACGATGGCACCAATTTTTTCACGATTCATAGCACCATTTTCTGTTAAAGCATCTTCACCAAATGCCTCTACAATTTTTTGCAGAGTTGGTGTTCCCGGTTCCACTACAAGTCGAGCCACTACATCTGCATCGACAATGGGAAGGCCATATTTCTTCAACATATTAGCAACGGTACTTTTACCGCTTGCGATACTGCCGGTTAACCCAATAATCATTCTCTGAACACACCTTTTAATGCTGACATTTCGGACAATACACCGAAGTTCGTCCGCCTATTATTAATGATTTTGTAGCTGTATTACATTGAGGGCAAGTTTTCTTCCCATACATTTTTAGACGATCTTGCATTCCACCAGCTTCACCATTTATATTACGGTAATCTGAAATGGTGGAACCACCCATCTCAATGCTTTCCTTTAAAATTGTACGAATCGCTTCAAACAATTCAATTTTTCGCTTTTTACTAATGCGATTCGTTTTCCGAGCAGGATGAATGCCCATTTTAAAAAGTGCTTCTGTTGCATAAATATTGCCGCAGCCTGAAATGACCTGTCCGTCCATGATCACTTCTTTAATAGGCTTGTTTTGATATTTTGTTAACTCACATTTTTCTAAAAAGAACTCACATGCGCCTTTTTCAAACGGTTCTGGTGCCATTAGAAGAAGTGGCGGATGGTCCTCTACTTTTTTAACAAAACGAAGCTCGCCAAATCTTCTTATATCTGAATAAACTAGAAGTTCTCCAGATTCAAGGGTAAAAATTGCATGCACATGCTTACGAAATTTCTCTTCTGTAATATCACTTAAATTCTGAACAACAAACCATGCACCAGTCATTCCTAAATGATTTACAAAAAGAAAGTTTTCTTGATTTTTTTCTAAGTGAAAATAGATATATTTTGAGCGACGTGTAATGCTTTGGATATTCATTCCTTGCATTACTTCCTCAAATAGGTTTGGCTCAATATTTTTGACAATGCATTGTTTGCCTAGTCCAAAAGAGCTGTATATTGTATCTGAGAGTTCCACTTTTAAAATCGTTTTCCCTTCAACAGCTGGCACCAGTGCCCGAACAACACCTTCTACCTCTGGTAATTCAGGCATATTTCCACTTCCTTATTTTGCATCGTACCAAGTATGACCATAGTTGAAATCTACTTTTAATGGAACCGTAAGTTCGATCGCATGCTCCATTACTTCCGGTACAATTCGCTCTAGAATTTCAATTTCCTCTTTTGGTGCTTCAAAAATTAATTCATCGTGTACTTGTAATAATAATTTCGACTTTAAGCCTTCTTCTTTTAAGCGTGCATCCATATCGATCATCGCTTTTTTAATAATATCCGCTGCACTGCCTTGAATTGGGGTATTCATGGCAGTACGCTCTGCAAAGCTGCGCAGGTTGAAATTTCTGCTCGTAATATCTGGTAAATAGCGGCGACGATTTAAAATCGTTGTTACATATCCCTTTAGCTTCGCTTCTTGCACAATCGTATCCATATATTCTTTTACACCCGGGAAGCTTTCCAAATATTTTTCAATAAATTCGCCAGCTTCTTTCCGTGTAATATTTAAACTTTGAGATAGACCATAATCACTTATTCCATATACAATACCAAAGTTAACGGCTTTAGCGGCACGACGCATATTCGAAGTGACTTCTTCTTCTGATACATGGAATACGTCCATTGCCGTACGGGTATGAATATCCATTCCTTCATTAAAAGCTTCCACTAAAGCTTCATCATTGGACATATGAGCCAGTACGCGCAATTCGATTTGTGAATAGTCTGCTGCGAATAATACCCACTCCTTTTCTGAAGGGACAAATGCCTGTCGAATTTTTCGACCTTCTTCCAGGCGAATAGGAATATTTTGAAGGTTTGGATCTGTTGAACTTAATCGACCAGTCGAAGTTAATGCTTGTTGGAAGCGAGTATGCACCTTGCTGTCTTCACAGTGAACTTCCTTCATAAGCCCTTCAATATAAGTGGATTGTAGTTTCGCCAATTGACGGTAATCCAAAATATATTGAACGATTTTATGTTCAGTTTGTAGCTTCTCTAGAACATCAGCAGCAGTTGAATAACCCGTTTTTGTTTTCTTCACTACCGGCAGACCCAGTGTTTCAAATAGAATTACACCTAATTGTTTAGGAGAATTAATATTAAACTTCTCTCCTGCAAGCTCATAAATCTCTTTTTCAAGAGCGGATATTTTCTGTCCCAAGTCCTTACCCATGTTTTCAAGTGTCGGGATATCAACTTTGATTCCTTTGCTTTCCATAGATCCGAGAATTGACGCCAGCGGAAGCTCTAATTCGTAATACAGCTCGAACTGTTCATTTTCCTTTAGCTTCTCTTCGACAACCGGCTGCAGTGACCAGATAGCAAAAGCTTTGCGACTGACATGCTCACCTAAAACCGATTCACTCGGAACCGTCCATTTTGCCCCTTTTCCATAAATCGTTTCATTGGCTTGTATATCTGTATATCCAAATTCTTTTGCAAGTGTAGCTATATCATCACCTGAGATAGCAGGATTAACAATATAAGCAGCCAACAACATGTCAAATTCAACACCACGCAAAGTAATCCCCACACGATTTAAGATTGCTTGAGCTGCTTTGCTATCTGACATATACTTTTTCTTCGTTTCGTCTTCCAACCAATTTTTGATGGCTTCGTTTTCCTGCATTGCATCAAAAGAAAGATAGAAGGTTTTTACTCCATCAGTAAAGGCAAAGCCTAAAACGCGGCACGAATGATAATGTTCATTTTCAATCTCGACATGAACGGCCATTACATCCTTTAGCATACCCTCTGTCACTTCTTGGACAATCTTGAATTCTAATTCAGCTGTTTCTTTTTCTTCTACCTGGAAGTCACTTTTTTCAATTAATGACTTAAAGGAAAGCTCTTGCCATATAGATAAAAGTTCTTCTTCATTGGGTCCTGGATAATTTAAATCCTCGAGCGTGATTTCGATCGGCGCTTCCGTAAAAATAGTTGCCAGCTTTTTGGATAGCTTTGCTGACTCTTCATTTTCCACCAGCTTTTCTTTCATTTTCGACTTTTTCATGTCTTCAATTTTTTCATATAATGTTTCGACAGAACCGTATTCCTTCAGTAATTTGATGGCTGTTTTTTCACCAACACCGGGTACACCCGGAATATTATCTGAAGCATCTCCCATTAGCCCCTTCATATCAATAATTTGAAGTGGGGAGAGCCCATACTTTTCTTCTATATGTGCTGGCGTATATTTTTCAATATCCGTCATTCCCTTACGAGTGATATACACAGTCACCTGCTCAGTAGCGAGCTGTGTTAAGTCCTTATCACCCGAAACAACAATGACATCCATGTTTTCACTTTCAGCTTGCTTGGCAAGTGTCCCGATAATGTCATCTGCTTCATAAAGCTCTTTTTCATACCGCTTGATTTGATAGGCATCAATCAGCTTTCGCAAATACGGAAATTGCTCTGAAAGCTCTGGCGGCGTTTTTTGACGTCCGCCCTTATACTCCCCGAAGGATTCGTGGCGGAAGGTTGTTTTTCCCGCATCAAAAGCAACAAGCATTTTTGTCGGTTTCTCTTCTTCTACTATTTTTTGCAGCATCGTCGTAAATCCATATACAGCATTCGTATGAATTCCACTGTCATTTGCGAGTAGCGGCAACGCAAAAAATGCACGATATGCCAAGCTATTTCCATCAAGTAATAATAATTTTTCTTTAGCCATTAAACGCTCTCCTTCATAATTGCAACAAGTCTTGTTATTAAATAATCTTCTCTATTTTACTTTATCCTTTGTACTGGCTTTTTTCCATTATAAAACACGTATCAGTCGAAATTACGACCAATACGTGCTACAAGGGACCATTATTACAACAACTCAACCATGAATTTTAGGAGTTTGGTTCTTTGATAATTTTGGATAAAAGATTTCTTCATATATTACTGTTAGTAAAAATGCGTTCATAAAGGCGAATACTAGATAAAGCGGCATTCCACCAAGATCGTGTACCATTAGGCTTCGGGCAAATACCTCTACTATTCCTACTTGTGTGAAGTAAAAAATCATCCCCACACCCACTTGCCAGATTGGTCTTTTGTCTTTTCTGCTTTCAAATTTCAACACTTTTTTGAAGCTATCACGAACATCCTCTACAACAAATAGCGAAATGCAGAACATAACAATAAACAATAAAGGTATATGTATTACTTCAAATTTTAACCATGAGTATGTTGTTGCTCTAAATATAGAAGTAATAGAACAAGACATGATGAATGCTAGAAGTATATTTTGAATCAGTTGATTTACTTTGTACAACTTTCATTCCTCTTTTCAGATAATATACGTTTATAGTACAACAGAAGTTATATTAATAGATAGTAGTAAAATATGTATCTTTTAGCCTATTTTTTAAAATTAATGTTTTATCTTGCAATATAAAAGGTATAACCTCATATTTTATTGGTTATACCTTTTCAGACTGTTGACATACGCTCGCATACTGCGTTGGTTGCCTCGTTCGTCCCCTCATGAACGTTTTGTTCTATTCGGGTCTTCACTTGGCTTCCCGCCTTGTCTGGCAAGCGTTTTCAAGTTAGTCTGAGGTATCTTTAATTTTCAAGTATTTCTATTAAAATGAGTGTAGACAAAGTCGATCATCGACTTTGTCTACACTCATACCTTTTGGTTAATCTAATTTATTTTAATATTGTCATAGGAGCATTCTCCACCTTCAAAAGCATAGAACCCCCACATTCCATGTTGATAGGTTTCATCTTGTACCGTTAACAAAAGCTCATCATTTATATAAAAAGATAAATTATTATCTATTGCTTTCACCTTTAAATGATACAACTCATCATGTTTCCATTTGTATTCTGTCACGGCTAATACAGTTGTATCAAAATTCTTTAACCCAATAGACACTTTGTCTCCAGAATCAAAACCTGCATAATAAAATTGTGATGTACCCAGTGCTCGAAACAAAATTCCATGCGAGTTTCCTTTTACTGGACGAATTTGAGCTTCAATGATTGCCTCTTCCATATAATAATGCCCTGTGAAGCTTGCGCATTCTTCATCGCTTTCCATTTGCATTTTATCTTTTTCCAATGTCCATTTTCCACGGTGATGAGCAAATGGTGTCACACAACTAAACTCGACGGCTTGTTTTTTAAAATCAATTTCATAAGATGGCTTACCATAGATTCGAAACTCATCCAAAAAGATTTTGCCAAATGCTCTTTCCGTTCGCGAGGAGTCCGTGTGAATCATCAGACCCACTTCCTCTACTAAATCACCTTTTGTATCTGGGATTGTAAATTCAATCGTTTGCCAAATATTATCAATTATAATAGGTTCCTTTGTTTCGATTGTTTTTTTATCATAAGTAGTACGGACGTATGGGGTCAAAATGATTGCCTCTCCATGCAAGCGTTCTACTCTTACTTTCATGGAAACCGTTTGCCCACTATAGGCAGTCGGCGCAAAGGTTGGCGAATATTTTTCATCCATAAAAAGATTTCTTCGGTAAAAACTTCTATAAAAAACCGTCGATAAATCTCCCTGGTACATCCTAATTACAACGATTTCTAACGATCCGCTAGTTCTATATCCTTTATTTTGTGCATGACGCAAAAAAGTTTTAAAAGGATAACTAGTGCCAAATCCATGAGTAGACCCAGGTAAAGTAAAATCCAAATAGACTTCCTTCTCTTTATAGCTTTTCACTAGTTGTGCAGGGGGTTCTTCATTTGCTTCACGGTAGCCTAATAGAGCAACTTGTTTTGCAAATGTGGGTAAGTCTACAATATTTAAATATCCTGAAACACTGGATGCAACGATAGAATCATTGATTGGCTTTCGGTAATTGGGAGCAAATCCATCTATCCCGGTTAACGCTCCCACAATTGAACCAACCGTACCAGCGTTGCAATCCGTATCCCAACCACACATGGTGGCAATTTCAATTGTTCGGCTAATATTCCCTTCTCCGTACAAAAGAGCCAGAATACAAACCCCTGCATTTGGAATGATATGACAGATTCCACCGTACTTATCATATCCCCATTCTTGTTCTAAAAAGTCCCGGCAAGCCCGGAAGTCATTTGGATTTTTTTTGTGAAAATCAATTACCGCATGGACTACCTTTGCATACGTACTATCGACTGGAATTTGCTTTAAAGCTTCATAGAGAATTTCATGGACCTCATTTTTAGCAAATGCTAAAGCAATACAAGCTGCAATAAAACGAGCACCGAATATCCCGTTTCGATCGTGGGATACACTTGCTGCAATTTCGGCATACTCTGCCGCCTTGCTTGGGTTATTTGGAAAGATTAAACCAAAAGAATCAATAAAAATTTGCCCGCCGATTTGTTCGGCTAAAATCTCTCCATTCTGTTCAATCGAACCAGAACGTGGAGCTTTAATCCCTTTTTTCAAATTTAAGTAGGCTGTATGTTCTGTACTGATTTGGTCGCCCCCCCACCAAATCATGCCTCTACCTTCACGCAAATAGTTTAACCAAGTTTTGGCGACATCCTGTGGTTCTAATTTACGGTCCTTTGCATGATCTAATAGTGCTCTTATAAAAAAAATGGGACCGTTTGCATCGTCATCTGCCGAAAAGACATTATAGTCTTTTACATAGTCTTTTATCTCTCCAAATACATCTTGGATCATTTCAAATGTCCATTCAGGTGGTTCGACTGGCGCACCTAATCGTATACCAGCATTCATCGCTAATATACTTGCATATACTTTTTCCAGATAATTATTTGGGATCATCATATGGCCCCCCAATTAATGCCCAATAATTCCTTCCTGTTTTCGAATGATTTGTAAATCCTTTTCAATAATTTGTTTAGCTACACTCGCAAAGGATATGGCTTCTTCATCAAAATTGATTTGGTTTGTCTTAGAAAGCAAGTCTATGTTGTCACGATTTATAAAATTCGTTCCATACATCGCCCCCAAAATCACTCCCACCATTACACCAATCGAGTCTGTATCTCTTCCAGAATTGATGCCGTCTAAAATAGATTTGTAGTAATCTCCATCGTTATAAACGATAAAGGCTAATGCAAGCGGTAATTCCTCAATAGAGAATAGTCGGCTTGGTGTATAATGATTGGAAGGAATTCCGACTTTCTCTATTTTGCGATGCACATCATCACCCATGGGCGAAAAAGGTGCAATGCTTTCATGTAAAATTGCCACCAATTCTTGGTAGGAGCATTTACTCTTCTTCAATTCTTTTGCGATCTTTGTAAGGGCTATGATTGCTTGTTTTGTGCCATCCTTAGCTAAGGAAATTGCCGTTTCAATAACATCCTCAACAGTAACGTTTGGAGTGAATGCACATGCTACACATGCCGCTAATACTCCAGCCGCTTCAAGACCATAGCTTACTTGGTGCCCCGAAGCAAAAGCTATTGCTTCATTATATGCAGCAAGTGGATTTCCTGCGTTTACTATTCCAATAGGAGCAATATACATGGCTGCACCACAGTTCACCATATTTCCTATCCCACCTTCTCGAGGCTCACAATTTGCGAGTACATGGCGAAGGAAGATATGCTTTTCCGGGTAAAATAATCGATCTAATATAAGAGATTCACGACCAAATTCAGGAATAAATGTTTTTCGGAAAGCAATTTCTTTCGTAAACTCATTTGCTAAATCATAAGCATCTAAATGACGTTTTACCGTTTTATATACACGACAAAGGGCAAGGGTCATTAAAGTATCATCCGTAATAATCCCATTGCCGCGCCGTTTTCCAAGTGTTGCCTCTTCCCCTAATTTTTCTTTGTACCAACGCGTTTTCATAGTTGTTACATAGCCATACTTATTTTTAATTTCTTTCCGTGACAATTTTTCAACCGGAGCACCGAGCGCATCGCCCAGTGCTCCCGAAATTAAAACGCCTTTCACACGATCTTCAAATGACCCCATTCGCAACAGTCCTTTACTGTACCGTTTCATTCGCTAATTTTGTAATCTCTTCTCCACCCGCTGCATACCACTCTTCTACAAAAGTATCAAACTCATCAACCGGAACTTTTCCCGTAATAATATCAGCTGCATATTCTTTATAAAGATTTTCCATGGCATCCCACTGGCTAATATACTCTTCCGGAATTATGAAGTCATTATCCGCGACATAAGTGTCAACTACTGCATTTGTAGATGCTTGCCCTGGAGGACTTAATAATGGCGTATCCGAACTCATCGGTATATCAAGCTTCACATTTTGCGGCTCCCAGAACCTAGAAAACCATTCAGAATAAAATTTCTCCGTTAACACAATCTCCTCATTCTCGATATTGTAATGTTCCCCTTCATACCCTAATAAATCAAGTTTCATCCCTTCAGGACTCGCCAAGAAATCCAATATTTCAAATGCAATTGTTTTATTTGGGGATTGCGACGATATTGCAAGTCCTCGCGGCTCCTTTGTCACGCTGGTTGCTGCATAACCAGATGAGACACCTGAAGCACTCGGCAATACGGTTAACTCTGCACTATCTCCGTTGACTGCCTTCGTGCGCGTATTATATAAATCTATTACTTTACCATTTGTACCGACAATAACCCCTGCTTTGTTGTTATAGAAATCATCTTCTTTTACATCCCATTGTTTTGTTAAATACTGATTATCCAGTAATCCATCCTCATAGAGCTCCGCATAAAATGCGAGTTTTTCCTTTTCAGCATCGGATACTTTTTTGTACACATAACCACCGGCACCATCTTCTAACCATGTGGAAGTAACGCCAAATGCGCGATTAAAAATAAAATCCAGTTCCGCAATATCACCAGCTACAGTTACCCCATATTGGGACAATCCTTTATCAACCATCTCCTCAAAGAAAGCTCGATAGTTTTCAACAGTTGGATCAGCTAATAAGCTTTCTGAAGTTGTTAGTTGCTCCAAGAAGTCTGTACGTACGACCGGCACTTTGTGATTGATTGGCTTCACCCATAATAAATATGGATAGTTCTCTAATCTTGTACCATTGTGTTCATACAAAATATCTTTTAAATACTCCGAGTCCTCGATATACGGTGTTAAATCCTCCAGCAATCCTTGTGCAGCTATTTGTTCATCACTACCTTGGAAATAAATAATATCTGGAATATCTCCGCTATAAAGAAGTAAATTTAGTTTTTCAGCATAATCACCTTGGGCAATTTCAACAATATTAAAGTCTACATTTAAGTCTCGATGTTCCTTTAATGCTGTTTCGAGAGCATCATAATATTTCACTGAAGCTTCACTCGAAGGTCCATCATCTTTATAAGCAATCGTGATGACCGTTTTTCCATCCTCGGTTACTTCGGGCTCAACAGCTTCCTCCCCCGTTTTATCACTGCATGCAACTAATAGAACCGCCAGCAATCCTAATAACATTACCCATACCAACTTCTTCACTTTGAAACCCCCCGTTTAATTTTTTACTATTCCTTCACTCCACCATCCATAGTCCCCTTTGTAAAATATTTAAGAATTAGTGGATAAAGCAATAACATTGGAATAACAGCGACTACAATCGTGGCTGATTGCAGTGAGCCAAAATCAAGAGTGGCAAGGAGTTCAGGCGACATTCCCTCTACACCTTTCAATAACGTCGTATTGTCCTGTGTTACAACAAACTGCCTTAATACAACTTGAAGCGGCCACTTATTTGGATCCGATAAATAAATTGTGGCACGGAAATATTCATTCCAATGATATACGCCATAAAACAAGGCTAATGTTGCAAGTGCCGGTTTTGACAGGGGCAGCATAATTCTCGTAAAAATCCGGAAGTGTCCCGCTCCATCTATTTTGGCTGCTTCCAATATACTATTAGGAACTTCTTGGAAGAAACGCATCAAAATGAATAAATAATAGACATTAATCGCTTTATATAAAATGACGGCAGCATATGAATTTAATAAATGCAAATCCTTCATTAATAAATATTCGGTAATCATCGATGGTTCAAATACCATAATGGCAACCAAGACAACTAATACAATTCGTTTTCCAACAAATTCAGTTCGAGCTAAAACATAGGCTGTAATGGCTGTTAAAAATAGGTTTAGACAGGTACCCACAATTGTTATAAAAACCGAGTTAAAAATGCTCTTTAATATAAACGGATTGGACATAATAATTTCATAGTTAATAAGCGAAAAGCCTTTTGGCATAACTCCAAGGCCCGATAATTCATTGACTCTAGCAGGTTCGGAGAGCGACATTGCGAGAATATTTAGTAAAGGAATTAAGACTGCTAAAGTAAATACAAATAATATGAATTGAATAATCGCCTTAGTGATGCTAAATTGCCTCATCTTAATCCCCCCTCTACCATACACCTTTACCAGTTAACCGTTTCGACATGAAATGAGTACCTAAAATCAATACCAAGCCAATGACACCTTTAAACAAGCTTGCAGCTGTTGCATATGAATACTGACCATTCAATATACCAATTCTATAAACATACGTATCTAAAATATCAATGACACTTAGTACGGAATCATTCATTAAGTTGAATACTTGGTCAAACCCTGCACTCATAAAGAATCCTAAATTTAAAATAAACAAAGTGACGACTGTGCTCATAAGCGCCGGGATGGTGATATATCGCATTTGTTGAAGGGTTGTTGCACCATCTATCCGGGCCGCTTCATAAAGAGAGGGATTAATTTTTAGGATCGCCGCCAAATATAAAATGGAATCCCATCCTGCACTTCTCCACATTTCAGAGTATACGAGGACCCACCTAATGTGTTCTTTACTTGTCATGTAGTCCAGCGAGGGCAATTGGAAGAAATTACGTATAACATTCACTCCCCCATCAACTGGATCAAGTAATGTAATCCAAATTCCCGCTATAACTACCCATGATAGGAAGTGAGGTAAATAAGAAACCGATTGAACATATTTACGGTAGGGACCAAAACGCAATTCATTTACTAAAAGCGAGACTAGAATGGGAATTGGAAAAATAAAGATAATCTTCATTGTACTAATGATAACCGTATTCGTTAATACATCCTTAAATGCTGGAGAGCTAAACAACTGCTGAAAATGCTTCATTCCAACCCACACATTTTCGCCTATAATTCTGTAATCTTGAAATGCTAGTTTCATATTTACTATAGGAATAATGTGAAAGATTACAAAATAGAGCATTCCAGGCAACAACATCAAATATAAAATCCAATCTTTATGAATACGCTTTAAGCTACTTACTCTTCTCATCCCCTCACTCCTTTCTAACGGGTGTCTTCTTTAAAGTTCAAGATTCATTAATGGGGCATGCTGTTGTGCTCCATAAACATCCCTATCCCCCGGGCTCCCCGAGGAGACCTTTCTTGCAAACGTGATTTTTATGCCAAGTGCTTGATCGAAATAAACAAGGTGATGAATGTCCGCTATGCTCAAATTATATATTTCAGCAATCGTCTCTTTCGTAATAACCCCTGCGTTCTTAACTTCCTCATAAGTCCTTTTGTCATCGAACAAGACGTCTAATGTAATTTCAAACGGCCCCGCATTTTTGCTGCGTAAGATTTTTGCTTTTTCAACTAATTTGACCATTATTACACCTCCATTACTTCCAGAAGGAATGGATCTTGGGTAATCCTCATTAGATGATAAATAGAAAATTCATAAACTGGACCAAATTCAATATCGCTTGGAGCAAATGGGAAAGCTAAATTCCCTGCTGATGATTTTCGTCCTTCATAGCCATAATGCAGAAACGTTGACCGGACATTGGAACAGATTGAATTTGCCAATTCTTGATCTTTCGCCAATACCTCGAACATCACTCCAATTTCATGTCCAAAAAAGGGACTGGGCTCTTGCTCCCCTAATACGGCATCCTTACCGTAATGATAAAAATTTACTTTGTAATCATCCTCGGAAATCTCCGTAAAATAACTTTTTACTTGACCAAGGACTTCTTTTTCTACTTCTTCTAACTGATTGATTAATACAGGGTCACGAATTCCTGCAATAACAAAAGTACGATAGGCAACTTTTCGAGCTCCTTCTAGCTTGATTCTCATTTCTTTTTCAGGAATATATCGACTGTTGCGAACCTCGATTATGCCATCTGCAATTTCATTAAATTCACAGTTTTCTAGATTTAATGTAAAACCTGGCCCATGTAATATAAATGGATGCTCTTTTTCGTAAAATGTATGTGCCGCCACACTGATTGGTGTACATTTGCGGATTGGATTTAACGCTTGAACAGTAAACGAATCGTTATATAGCGTACCGAGAATACTGTCTTTTGTCGTTCCGGGCTCTGCACATAAAGCACCACACTCTAAAATTTTTCCTAAATGATAAGATAAACCCGGATCCATCCCATGATAAATACCTAAAGCAGCAAATGGTGATGGGTCATAACTTCGACCACATAGTATGATGTCACACCTTTGTTTTAAAGCTTTTAAAATGGGTTCATGCCCCATCTGAGCCACTATGGTTTTGGTATCCAATATCTTTTCCATTGTAAGGTTTGGAATATTAGAACTTAATGGCGTAATGCGTCCTTCCTCCAATGCATCGATAATTGTCTGTTGTTTAAAATCCGCCCAAATAATCCCAATCTTTGCATGGGTGTTTTGTTCACATACTATTTCTTTTACAACCTCAAGAGTTAACTCAACATGTGTTTTTGCTCCTGCTCCCCCTGATGAACCAATAATGACAGGTATTCGATGCTTCAGACCTTTTTCAAGAATAATAGACAAATCCTTCTTGAGTGCACGCCGACTTACAATCGAAACATTCGCCCCCAATTTATGTGGACCCGCATCTGTAGATCCTGCATCCACCACTATCCCATGAATTTTCTCCTGGAAAGCATCCAGAAAAGGTTGTTTTGGAAATCCATATCCGAGAATGCCACAAGGAGATAGTATTTTTATGCCCTTCTGCATATAGTTCCTCTCCATCTCTTCACATATTTTGTAATCGATTACACTTTTAAAAATAAAAAGGACCTCTCTCGCTGTACCCATAATAAGTTGGCTGAAAAATTCAAGTAGGAAAAAGAATACTGTAGAAATGGAATCCTCCGGTCCTGCATAAAATAAACATATATTCGCTCGGGCAAATCAAATCTCATCCGCGTTTTTTGACTAACTCTATATAATATGCGAACCTTTTCTAAAATTTGAAATGGATACTGAAAAGTTTTAAAAAGGAGGAAGTATATTGGAAGCTTTAGCTTTAGAAAATATTTATAAAACCTATTCTGATGGTTCTCAGGCTGTAAGGGATTTTAATTTAGTAGTTGAGGAGAAAGAATTCATCGTATTAGTTGGGCCATCAGGCTGTGGAAAATCTACAACATTAAGAATGATTGCTGGTCTTGAAGAGATTACAAATGGCTCTTTGCGTATTGCATTAAAACAAATGAATGATGTAGCTCCCAAAGATCGTGATATAGCTATGGTATTCCAGAACTACGCACTCTATCCCCATATGAATGTATACGATAATATGGCATTCGGGCTCAAACTTCGAAAATTTTCTAAAAAGGAGATTGATAGACGGGTCAAAGAAGCTGCTGAGATTTTAGAGCTATCTAACCTATTAAAGAAAAAGCCTTCCTCCTTATCGGGGGGGCAAAGACAACGAGTTGCGTTAGGTAGAGCAATAGTTAGAGATGCCAGTCTTTTTTTAATGGATGAACCGTTATCAAATTTAGATGCAAAATTACGTGTCCAAATGCGGGCAGAAATTTCAAAACTGCATCAACGACTCGGTACAACAACCGTATATGTGACCCATGATCAAACCGAGGCGATGACAATGGCTACGCGATTAGTGGTGATGAAAGATGGAATCATCCAACAAATTGGTACACCCAAAGAAGTCTATGATACTCCTAACAACATTTTTGTAGGCGGTTTTATTGGTGCACCGGCTATGAATTTCTTTAATGGAAAAGTAGTGAATGGATATTTTTCTTTAGGAAGCTACCAGTTAAAAATTCCCCTGGTTGAGTATGAAAGATTAAAGTTACTAGGTTTCGAAGGGAAGGAAATCAAATTAGGCATTCGACCTGAATATATCAATCAAAATTTAACAGGTCTCATGAATGATTCATCTAATATAGTGAAGGAAAATATTCAAGTGGCAGAATTAACAGGCTCCGAATTAATATTACATTCTATGATTGAAGAGCAATCATTTATCGCTCGAGTGCACCCTGACACCATTGTCGCCCCAGGAGACGAAATAGAACTATTCTTTGACATGGAAAAAGCACTTTTCTTTGATGGGCTGTCAGAGAATCGGATTTAAAATATGATATAGCGTACTTTATCCTGGAAGTTTAGAAGAGAGAACTTTTGTGAGCGTGCCTTACACAAAGCACAAAGACAAGCCGCAGAGACAACTACAAGTTGGCTCGAGCTGCATGTGTGGGGAGCGAGAACGTCGCGTCCATGCGACATCGCTCCCATGACCAACACGCGCGCGCCTCTTAGCCCGCTAATCTAAATAACACTAATTTAGAATCTTTATTAGTAATAACATTATTTTAGTACAATGTTTCTATTCTAAATAACCAGACAAGACTCTAGCATATGGTGAATTTGATGGCAGGATAATGACTGTATCTTCACCGATTGTTTTCTTATACGACTCTAGAGTACGGTATAATCCGTAGAATTCTGGGTCACGTGAGAAGGCAGCATTATAGATTTGTGCCGCTTCTGCTTCTCCTTGTGCCCGGATTACGGCGGCTTCTTTCTCTGCTGTAGCTAGCAATTCTCGAACTTCGCGGTCTGTTTGTGCAACAATTTTATTTTTCTCAGCATCCCCTTCTGATAAGTATCGCTGGGCAATCGATTCACGTTCAGAAATCATTCTAGTATATACTGATTGCTCATTCTCCTGAGGTAAGTCTGTACGACGTATACGTACATCGACTACTTCGATTCCAAAGTTACCGCTTTTTAGAAATTTATTTACTTCCTCTGTTACTCGGTCATTGAGACTACCCCGTTTAGAATTTTCGTCATTAATAATTTGATCGTAATTTAATTGTCCGAGCTGTGTGCGAATCACAGAGTAAATAAATTCCTCCATCCGCGACTCTGCATTAATGAGTGTACCTGAATTTGAGATAAGAGATTTCGGGTCTGTTACGCGCCATACGGCATAGTTATCAATAATAATACGTTTCTTATCCAATGTGTTAATTTCTTCTTGGGTCATATCATAGGTCATTAAGTTTTTCGGCAGGGTTGTAACACTTTGGATGAATGGAATTTTCATATTCAAGCCTGGTTCGTCTTCGTATTTTACAACCTCTCCAAATTGACGTACGACTCTGAATTCATTCTCTTTTACCACATATACATTAGCTATCAAAATAACGAATACTGCAAAAATGACAGTTAAAAGGATTGCCGATTTGAAAAATTGCCGTCCATTAAATGGTTTTTTCTCTTTTACTATTTTTGTATCTTGTAAATCTCCACTATCAATTTTCTTTTTATTTTTATTATTTCCAAATAATGATTTAGCAAATCTTTCCAAATCCCCATCATATTGATTGTTATTGTTACTCATTCTTTATCGCTCCCTTCAGGCGTTTCTTCCGTATTTTGAACAGGAGCAGTAGTTGATGGTTGAAGCGGTAAATATTTTAATGTTTCTCCCTCATCATTCATGATATAAATCTGCGTGTTAGGTAGAACATTTTCTAATGTCTCCAGAATTAAACGTTGTCGCGTAATTTCTTGATTGCCTTGATATTCTTCATATAATTCTTTGAAAATAGCTACTTCCCCTTCTGCTTGTTGAACGCGGGCTACTTTTTCTCCCTCTGCTCGAGACATGATTGCACTCACTTCACCTTGGGCTTCACTTAACTTTTGGTTTTTATATTTTTCTGCTTCATTTGTTTTCGTATTTTTAGTTTCACGAGCATCTGTTACAGCAGTAAAGGCAGCACGAACTTCCTTATTCGGTAATTCAACATCCTGAAGCTTTACGCCTAAAATACTTATGCCAATATCATATTTGTCAACTAATGATACTAATAAGTCCCGCGTTTTTTCCTCAATTTTTGCTTTTCCATCTGTCAATGCTTCATCAATTGTTGAGCTGCCGATAATTGAACGAATTGCACTTGAAGTGGCACTATGTAAAATTTGTTTTGGATGTTCTGCATTGAATAGATACTTTTGCGGATCTGTTATTTTCCATTGTACGACTAAGTCTGTTAGGACAATGTTTTCATCCCCTGTAATCATTTCTGTTTCATCGTCATAAGCCTCGATGTCGCCTTCTTCCGTTTGTTCATAGCCAAACTGTAAGCTATACGTTTCTTTAGAAAGCACTTCTACCTTTTGAATAGGCCATGGCAATTTAAAATGCAAACCAGAATCAGTTACCGTCTCATCTGCTTGACCAAAAGTAATAACAACTGCTTGTTCTGATTCATCCACTGTATACCACGAAGTAAAAACTGCTATTAAGGCAATGATTGAAAACAAACTAAGTCCTGTAATAATCAAAGTACGTTTTACACTCAATTTAGATCCCCCTGCTTTAAATTTATTTAATCTTTAGTTTATTTACGGATCTACATAAGAAAAGTTTCACCAACGAAAAATTCTTTACCCAAGAAAAAAAGGAAATGCCTCTATAGGTAGAGACATTTCCTTTCAATGTATGTTTTTCTAATTACAAAAATTTGAAACAGGGGGGTTTCTATAAATAATCATATGATAGAAATATGAAGTAACAATAACATTAATGTAAATCTATTGTTAATTTACTTTTTTAATGGAATTAATACTTTCATGCAAGTACCTTTTCCAACCGTACTTTCTACATTGATTTTCCCATGATGAGCTTCTACTAAGTGTTTCACGATAGCAAGCCCTAATCCAGTACCTCCAGAATTGCGACTTCGAGCTTTATCTATACGATAGAATCGTTCAAAAATACGAGCAATTTCACTCTTCTCGATGCCCATTCCCTGGTCCTCTACTTCTATAATTCCATATTCACCGTTCGCTTTTATGCGTAGCGTAATGGTTGTATTTTCCGGAGAGTAGGTAATTGAGTTTGTAATAAGGTTCGTAAATATCTGAATCAGTCGATTGAAATCACCCATTACCATGACATCCCGGACAATGTCCACATCAAACTGCATGTTCTTCTCATCAAGTCTTGGGCTTGTTAGTTCCACTGAACGAATCAGAACTTCCTGCAAGCTTGCTGGCATTATATTAACGGAGAATCCGTGCTGCTCAATTTTCGATAATTCAAGCAAATCTTGAATAAGCATTTGAAGACGATTGCTTTCCTGATAGATGATATCCAAAAATGAAATAAGCATTTTTTCATCCTTAAAAGCACCATCCAATAAAGTTTCTGAAAATCCTTTTATGGAAGTAATCGGTGTTCTTAATTCATGAGAGACATTTGCAACGAAGTCCTTGCGTATTTGCTCTAGACGTATTAATTCAGAAATATCATGCATTACGATTACTACACCTAACCAACGCCCATGGTCACCAACTACAGGTGCACCATAAACCTGTTTGTATTGAATCTCCTGTTGGATTTCGACTTCTATTTGTTTTCGATATGGAAGTTCCGTTAAAAACACATGGTCTATAAATTTTTCCAACTCATTTGGTAAGCCTAAAGTTAAAAAGTTATACCCTTTGACTTCATCGATTGATAATTCAAACCCTTCAAGAAATCGCCGATTTACAATCGATACTGTAGCTTCACGGTCAATCATGATAAGGGCGCTACCCATGTTTTCAATTAAGGTTTTTAACCGCTCATCTTCAATCTCTCGCATTTTTTCAATCTCTTGCAGGTTCCTCGCTAAGATATTAATGGAGTTTCTTAATTCCACAATACTTAAAGGACCCAGTGCATAAGCACGAGCACGATAGTTTCCTTTCGTTAACTCTTTAGCTGTCAGCGTAATATTTTCAATTGGATCCAATAAGTTCCGAATGAGGTGATTTGCAACTAAGCATATTAGCACAAAACTGACAAGAATCAAAAAAGCAATGATTGAGGCAAACTGTCTCCGGATTGCCTCTATCTGTTCTGTACTGAATTCTAAATTACTTTTCGTTGCAAAGTTCTCGATAATAAATGGAAAAAGCTGACCCAAGATAAAGCCAAGGACAGCTAATATAGAACCTGTTAATATCATGAAGGTAACAAATAATCGATTTCGATATGCCTTCATAGGCTTTTTGGCTCCTCAAATTTATAGCCGATTCCCCTTATCGTTTTAATGAATTTTGGTTTACGGCTATTTTCCTCAATTTTGTCCCGCAAATGGCTAATGTGAACATCAACAATTCGTGTATCACCAGCAAAATCATAATTCCATACAGCACTTAATAGCTGATCACGCGTTAAAACACGATTCTTATTTTCTAATAGATAAACCAGTAGCTCAAACTCTTTTGGTGTGAATTCCAAAGACTCCTCATCAAGAAATGCTTCGAATCGATTTGGATACACTTGGAGTTTACCAAAGTTATAAACCACATTTTCCGGTTCTTCTTCCTCTTGCTGCTGAACAGGTGTAAATCGTCGTAAAACTGCTTTCACACGGGCGATTACTTCACGTGGACTAAATGGTTTTGTCATATAATCATCAGCACCAAGCTCTAAACCTAATACCTTATCAAACTCGTCATCTCGTGCTGTCAGCATGATAATAGGAATGTTTCGTTTTTGACTGCGTAGCTCCTTGCATACTTCCATCCCATCCATAGTCGGTAACATTAGATCTAACAGGATAAGATCTGGTGAATGCTCTATAGCCATATCAAAACCTATTTTCCCATCATGGGCTAGTAGTACTTCATATCCAACACGTTCTAAATTGTACTTTAATAATGTAGCGATTGATACTTCATCTTCTACGACCAAAATTGTTTTTAACATATACAACCTCCAATGATGATTTGAAACCCCCATTTCAAATCAGAAAACAAATATTAATATGGTGGTACTACCTTTAGTACACCATCCATAACCAGTATATTCTTTTCTTTAAATGCTTTCACATATATTTCTACTGTGTTTTGAGCTAAATCAATTTGTTGAACTTCAAGCAGTATTTCAATTGTTTCGTTATGATACACTGGCTCAAAATACATAATATTCTGTTCACGAATATGTGAACCCGGTCCAGGTAGATGTTTGGATATGGCAGAAGTAATGATTCCATTTAACATAATAGCAGGAATAATCGGTTTTTTGTATGGTGTCCCGATTGCATAGTCATGTTGAATATATAGCGGATTATTATCATTTGTTAAGCCTAAATAAAGAAGTAAATCTTTGTCTTCCATTTTTTCGAAAAATTGCAGCTTTTCTCCAACAAGGATTTCTTCAATCTTCTTCCCGAGTTTCATACCCTTACGTAGCAGCAATTATGCAGCAACCCCTTTTATTTTCGAGATTACTTTCATAGTATCAATTTTTAATGAAAATAACAATCTCTAGAAATATTGAAAGAATTTGTGATTCTGGAGAAGAATAAAAGCGCAAGCCCCCTGCTCTGCCCCGACAAGCGCTGGAGTATCCGACAAGGAGGCGCTTTTTGCCTTCGTAGGAGGGAGCGAAGCGACTAGAGGGGCTGGGCTGCTTGCGCTAAATGTAAAATAACCATTTCAGAATATTATCCACACAACAAAATTTTATAATTCCTTAACAAGCACAAAGCCGAGTGAGAATTTCCCACTCGACTTTTTAAACATGCAAATTATTCTAATATAGTCATTACTTCTTTAACAGCTTGGGCAGATACATCTAATGCTATTTTCTCTTGTTCCGTTAATTTCAGTTCAAAGATTTTTTCAATTCCGTTTGCTCCTAATAACGTAGGTACACCCAGATAGATGCCATTGTAGCCGTATTCACCTTCTAAATATGCGATAGACGGCAGGACGCGCTTTTGATCTTTGATGATTGCTTCAGCCATTTCTACTAAGGCTGCAGCTGGAGCATAGTATGCGGAGCCGTTTCCAAGCAGGTTTACGATTTCCCCTCCACCAGCTCTAGTGCGTTGTACTATTTCTTCCAGACGTTCTGGGGCTATCAATGTCTCTAATGGAATCCCACCAGCATATGAATAGCGAGTAAGAGGAACCATTGTATCCCCATGCCCACCTAATACAAAACCTCTAATATCCTTTACGGAAATATTTAATTCTTCTGCAACAAATGCACAAAAACGTGCCGTATCCAAAACACCAGATTGACCGATTACTCGATTCTTAGGGAATCCGGTTTCTTTATATACGGTATAAGTCATTGCATCTACAGGGTTTGTTAAAACTAGAATTGTTGCATTAGGTGAATATTTTGCAATTTCACCTGCTACTGATTTCATGACCTTTTGATTTATTTGAACTAAATCATCTCGGCTCATTCCGGGTTTACGAGCTACACCGGCAGTAATTATCACTAAATCGGACTCTGCAGTATCTGCGTAGTCGGAGGTCCCTTTTACATGCGAATCAAAACCTTGTACAGGTGCTGCCTCCCACATATCTAAAGCTTTTCCTTTTGTTGGGTTTTCTGCTTGCGGAATATCAACTAATACGACATCCCCTAGTTCTTTTTGAGCTGCTAAGAACGCTGCCGTTGCACCGGTAAAACCTGCACCAATGACAGATATTTTTTTGCGTTTTAGAGACATAATGTCGACACTCCTTTTGAACCTGAGTTAGTATGGTCCTCATTCTTTAAAGGGGAGAGCAGTGTTTATCGGCACCCCTCTTTAATAAATTTAGGATTGATAGATGTCCATCTAATCTTACTATATCCAAAAAAGGGAAAAATAAAAAGAAAAGGGTAGCTAATAATTCATAAAGTATTACTACTTTAATCATAAAAGCTACCCTTTTATTTAATTAATAATTTTAATTTTGCTAAGAATTAAAGGTTTGTGATTAATTCGTTAGCGAACTCAGAACATTTAACTTCAGTAGCGCCATCCATTAAACGAGCAAAGTCATAAGTTACAACTTTAGATGCAATTGTTTTTTCTACAGAATTAGTAATTAAATCTGCAGCTTCTTGCCATCCTAAGTGTTCAAGCATTAATACACCTGAAAGTAATACTGAAGATGGGTTTACTTTGTCTTGACCAGCATATTTAGGTGCTGTACCGTGAGTTGCTTCGAAGATCGCATGTCCAGTTACATAGTTGATGTTAGCTCCTGGAGCGATACCGATACCACCAACTTGTGCAGCTAATGCATCAGAGATATAGTCACCATTTAAGTTCATTGTAGCTACTACATCGAACTCTTTTGGACGAGTCAAGATTTGTTGCAAGAAGATATCAGCGATAGAATCTTTTACGATTACTTTACCAGCAGCTACAGCTTCGTCTTGAGCTTTGTTAGCAGCTTCTACGCCTTCTGCTTCTTTAATTCTGTCATATTGATCCCAAGTGAATACTTGATCGCCATATTCACGTTCAGCTAAATCATAACCCCATTGCTTGAATCCACCTTCAGTGAATTTCATGATGTTACCTTTGTGAACTAAAGTTAATGATGGACGGTTATGTTTGATAGCGTACTCGATTGCAGAACGCACTAAACGTTCAGTACCTTCTTTTGACACTGGTTTAATACCGATACCTGAAGTTTCTGGGAAACGGATTTTGTTAACGCCCATTTCTTCTTTTAAGAAGTTGATCACTTTTTTCACTTCTTCAGAACCTTGAGCATACTCGATACCAGCATAGATATCTTCTGTATTTTCACGGAAAATTACCATGTCAACATCTTCTGGTTTTTTTACTGGAGAAGGTACACCTTCGAAGTGACGTACTGGACGTAAACATACATATAAGTCAAGTTGTTGACGTAATGCTACGTTTAAAGAACGGATACCGCCACCGATTGGAGTTGTAAGAGGACCTTTAATAGCGATTAAGTATTCGTTAATTTTATCTAAAGTTTCTTGTGGTAACCATTCACCAGTTTGGTTGAATGCTTTTTCACCAGCAAGTACTTCTAACCATTCAATTTTCTTTTCACCATTATAAGCTTTTTCAACAGCTGCATCGATTACACGAGATGCTGCAACCCAGATATCTGGACCAATTCCGTCCCCTTCAATGAAAGGAATCGTTGGGTTATTTGGTACTTGAAGTGCGCCGTTTTCTACTACAATTTTAGACATAGATGTTGCCTCCCTATTTTCATAAATCTAGGACTGTGATTTCACAGTCCTAGACAATTCTAACATATTTTCAAAAAATTATCTTTCCTCGATTGATACGTATTTTTGCATTCCTGGTCCAACATATTCTGCACGAGGACGAATTAAGCGATTATTCGCATATTGTTCCAAGATATGTGCAATCCAACCAGAAGTACGAGATACTGCGAAGATTGGTGTGAACAAGTCATGTTCGATTCCTAATGAATCATAAACTGATGCAGAGAAGAAATCTACGTTTGCAGGTAGTTTCTTTTGTCCAACGATCATGTCATGGATTTTCACTGACATTTCATATAGTTCTGGTTTACCAGTTAATTTAGTTAATTTTTCGCTCATTTCACGTAAGTGTTTTGCACGTGGATCGCCTTTACGATATACGCGGTGACCGAAGCCCATAATTTTTTCTTTGTTATCTAATTTAGTTTGAATATAAGTTTCAACATTATCAAGTGAACCAATTTCAGATAACATTTTCATAACTTGCTCGTTAGCTCCACCGTGAAGAGGACCTTTTAACGCACCGATTGCAGAAGTAACTCCTGAATATACATCAGAAAGTGTAGCTACACAAACACGTGCTGTAAAAGTAGAAGCATTTAATTCATGGTCAGCATGTAAAACTAAAGCTTTGTTGAATGCTTCAATTTCGATCGGTGCTGGTTCTTTACCATGTAACATATATAAGAAGTTTGCAGCATATCCTAATTCAGGTTTTGGTGCAATTGGTTCTAAACCTTTACGGATTCGAGAGAAACCAGTAACTACAGTCGCAATTTTAGCTTGTAGACGAATTGCTTTACGGTAGTTTGCTTCAGTAGACATTTCATCTGCTTCTGAATCAAAAACACCAAGTAATGAAATTGCTGAACGAAGAGCTGCCATTGGATGTACTGTATCTAATGGGTATGATTTGAATTGGTCAAAGATAGCTTGAGGTACTTCAGCATTGTCTGCTAATTCTTTAGTTAACTCAGCTAGCTCGTCTTTTTTTGGTAAACGTGTATGCCAAAGTAAATATACTACCTCTTCAAATGTAGCATTTTCAGTTAAATCATCAATATCATATCCAACGTATGTAAGTGTGTCATCGATAATTGAACTGATTTTACTTTCTGCAGCTACGATACCTTCTAAACCACGTGTTGCTGTCATAAAAAATCGCTCCCTCTTCATAAATATTTTAGTTGTAAGTGCTTTCTTTTTGCAGCACCTAAATAATTCTGCTCATATGAACCTATAAGTAAATCGCTTACATCTCATATTATAATAAATTTTGACGGCTTTGTGAATGAAATTGAATGAAATAAAGAAAATATTGATTAGTTAATGAAAAACTCGATTAAAGAAGAAAAAAACGTCTCAAGCGAGATGTGAAATATATGAAATTGAGGTGGGATTTTGCAAACAAGCAAAAAAAACGTCATTCCTTACAAAAAAAATCTAAAATATTTAGTGTTAATTTTATATTTTGTTATTTTATGGCTTATATTACCTGTATCAATAGCCATATTTTTCGCCTATTTTTTGTATCCTATTATCAACTTTTTTCATAAGCGCCTAAGAATACCATACATATTAAGCACTATCTTGATTTCCGTGTTAATATTTCTTACAACTTATGTATTCCTATTTATGACGGTCCAAAGTGTTATTTCTATTTACCCTGAAGTGAAGGTACAAGTTCAAAATTTAGATATCCTTAATTCTGGCGACCATATATTATTAGAAACTATATTCAATAAATCTCTTTCCTATATAGATGGTGCCATTATGGGCATTGCAAATGTTTTGCAAGATATCTTATCTTATATAATCGAACTCTTTATTTTTATTGTGGCTTTCTTCTTCTCCATAATCGAATCCAGGAAAAATAGATATTGGTTTTTCATTTATGTTCCTAGACAATATCGCGAAGAATGGAAAGGTTATTTTTCTAAGGCAACAGGTCTTTTTGGATACTTCCTCTATGTTGAATTTCAACTATTTATCATTACATTTTTCTTATTAAGTTTTGGACTGGCATTATTGCAGTTTGAACATCCTATTAATAAATCGTTTTTAATATCTTTGGCAGATGCCCTACCATTTTTCGGGATCGGTTTATTCCTTATCCCAATTGCAATATACTTCTTTGTTATTGGAGAAAAATTTCTCTGTATCTCCTTAATAGTACTCTATATTTTCATCCAATTGACCCGGCAAATTGCGGAGTCGCTGCTATGGGCATCAACTTTCCATCTTAGAACAGTACATACCTTCTTTATCAGTGCTGCTTCGATATTATTGTTTGGTGTTTACGGGATATTAATTAGCCCGTTCCTTTTACTGATAGCAGTGAAAATCAAACAAAAGTCTATCTATGAATAATGAAGGCTTGACCGTTTTTCATCTTCTTTCTTAACCAATAGTAAATCGCAGGCTTATACAATTTTCTTGTGAATGGAATAATCAAGGTAAGGCCTACGAGATCGGTTAAAAAACCTGGTGTGACTAATAGAATTCCACCTACAAATATTAAAAATGTATCAATAATCGCCACTCCTGGTGGATTTCCTTCAGAAAGGCTGGTTTGTAAATTACGAAAAGATTGAATTCCTTGTTTTTTTGCAACTAGTATTCCAATCACACTCGTTAATACAATCAACACTAATGTACTAAAAACACCTAGCGCTTTTCCAACTACTATAAAAATTGCTATTTCAATTAATATGGTTGCTATGAAAGTACCTATTAATTTTCTCATTATAAACCTCCTTTTGCGAAATTATTTCTATAATAGTATATACGCTTCATGAGATTATTAGTTTCATTTTGCTTCAAGGAAAAAAGGGGCATCCTCAAATTGAGGTTGCCCCTTTTAAATATTCTTGATTCTTTTATCTATAAAACACTTGCATGGCCTTTATAAATGACGCCTGTTTCTGCATCCATCGTAATTTCTTGGCCATGACGAATTAATGTTGTTGCTTCATTTACACCAACAATTACAGGAATCCCAAGACTTAGCCCAACCACAGCGGCGTGGCTTGTTAAACCGCCTTCTTCCGTAATAATTCCAGCGCATTTACTAATTGCATCCATCATTTCACGGTCAGTTCCAACTGTTACTAAAATAGCATCTTCTGCATCATAGCTACGCGCTTCTTCAGCGTTTTTCACAACAATCGCCTTACCAACAACTGAAAGCTTGCCAACACCTTGACCTTTTGCTAATAAATCACCAATTACGTGAACTTTCATTAAGTTTGTCGTACCAGCCTCACCAACAGGAACACCTGCCGTAATAATCACTACATCTCCGTGGTCAACGTAACCATACTTCAATGCTTCATCTACCGATAATTCTAAAATCTCATCTGTAGTAGTCACTCTTTGTGTAACGATTGGTGTTACTCCCCAAACAAGAGTTAATTTTTGAGCTGTCGAAGGAATATTCGTTATCGCAACGATTGGTACACCTGGTCGATATTTTGCGATCATTCTAGCTGTCGTACCACTTGCAGTAGGTGCAAGTACTGATTTTACTCCTAGGTTTATCGATGTATAGGCCACAGCTTGAGAAAGAGCCTCCGTCATCGTTGCCCCTCTTTCTTTACTGCGAGTATTTACAATTGTTCGATAGTCCAATGAATTTTCTGTATACTCAGCAATTTTATTCATCGTAGTTACTGATTCAACCGGATAAAGTCCAGCAGCTGTCTCACCAGAAAGCATGATGGCATCTGTACCATCAATAATAGCATTGGCAACATCACTAGCTTCAGCTCGAGTTGGACGTGGATTACGCTGCATCGAATCCAACATTTGTGTCGCAGTAATTACTGGCTTGCCTACCAAGTTGCATTTTTTAATTAATGTTTTTTGAACAAGCGGCACTTCTTCTGCTGGAATTTCAACCCCTAGATCTCCACGGGCAACCATTAAACCATCTGACACTTCAATGATTTCGTCGATATGATCGACACCCTCTTGGTTTTCAATCTTAGGAATGATTTGAATGTGACTACCATTATTTTGTTCAAGTAATTCACGAATTTCAAGAACGTCTTTAGCTGTACGAACAAAGGAAGCTGCAATAAAATCAACGCCTTGTTCGATACCGAACAAAATATCCTGTGCATCCTTCTCCGTAATTCCAGGTAGTTTCACTGATACTCCGGGTACATTTACACCTTTTTTATTTTTCAATAGACCCGCATTCTCAACAATCGTATGGATTAATCCTGCTTCTAAATCCTTTGCCAGCACGCGAAGTTCAATCAAACCGTCATCTAATAGGATTCGATCGTTTTGGTCAACATCTTCGATTAAGTTTTCATAACTAACAGAGAAGCAGTTTTCATTTCCTACTACTTCTGTCATCGAAATGTCGATTACTTGTCCTTGCTTCAGATGCAGTTCTCCATTTTCCATAGTATGAGTACGAATTTCAGGACCCTTCGTATCAAGTAAGATTCCCACAGTTTTATTCAACTTTCGAGACACTTCCCGAATAGTTGCAATCCTAACGGCATGTTCTTCATGATTCCCATGGGAAAAGTTTAATCTTGCTACGTTCATGCCTGCTTCCATCAACTTAGTAAGCATTTCTGGTGATTCACTTGCTGGACCTATAGTACATACGATTTTTGTTTTTCTCATAGTTTTCTCTCCGTTTACTTAGTTATATTGAAAGTTCTTTCGACAATGTATAAAGGCTTAAATCCGCCTTATGCTTATTCGAGAATGCTTCTTCTAAGTCATAATCATAAACCTGATGATTTTTGATACCGACTGCTCGTCCACTTCTTCCTTCCAGCAGTACTTCTACAGCTTTTGCCCCAAAAAGACCTGCCAGAACACGATCTCGTGCAGAAGGCGAGCCACCACGTTGAATATGACCAAGAACTGATACTCTAGTTGTAATGTCTGCCTTTTCTTTTAATATTTTCGCCAATTCACTACCAGCCATTACCCCTTCAGCCACAATGATAATACTATGCTTTTTACCGCGAGCAATACCGTGTTCAATACGAGAAATAATATCTTCAATGTCATATTCTTCTTCAGGTATCAGAATTGATTCAGCACCAGCAGCAAGCCCTGCCCATAAAGCTATGTCCCCAGCATCTCTTCCCATTACCTCAACAATGAATGAATTTTCGTGTGAGGTTGCGGTGTCGCGGATTTTGTCAATCGATTCAATGACAGTATTGAGTGCTGTATCAAAGCCAATTGTATATTCAGTACCGGGTATATCGTTATCGATTGTTCCTGGAACACCTACACTTGGAAATCCTTTTTTCGTAAGTTCCAGCGCACCTCGGTAAGAACCATCTCCCCCAATTACAACAAGGCCTTCTACTCCTGCTTCTTTCATATTTTTAATACCCTGCAGCTGATATTGCTCTTCTTTAAATTTCGGGCAACGAGAAGAAAATAATTTTGTCCCGCCGCGTTGAATAATTCCACCTACAGAACCTAAATCCAACAGCTCCATTCTGCCTTCGATAAAGCCTTCATATCCATGGTAAACCCCCATTACTTCAACGCCATGAAAATTTGCTTTACGAACTACAGCACGAATGACTGCATTCATTCCCGGAGAATCTCCTCCACTTGTTAATACGGCAATTCTCTTCATTACGTAAAGAACCTCCTATTATATCCTCTTATTACACACATTAGCATAAAATGAAACGAATGTGAGTATATCAATAAAGTTATAATGATACTTTTACAAATTAAGCAATAATTGGGGAAATACTCAAAAATTAAATTAATAACTAATCTTTGTTAATATTCTACCCTTATTTTGATAAAAACACGAGCATCTCTATAATGTGAAATTAGATGTTTATATAAACTAATGCATCTAATAAATTCAAAAGTAATTCTGATTTCTATATAGAGGAATCAATTCATACTTCTGTTTCCAAAAAAGCTCTATTAGTACTGTTATCTTATCTGCTTAATTGTATCTTCTCAAAAAAAACGACAAAACCCAATTTGGATTTTGTCTTTTTTTAATCATCTATCTAGAAGTTGAGCTGGCCTCATAAACTTAAATTAGTTTACTTCTTCTTCGATGAACTCGCCTATCTTTCTAAATTTATCGTAACGATTTTCGATAAGCTCTGTTTCCGATAAGCCACTTAATTCAGTTAATGCATCATTAATACAATTTTTTAATTCAACTGCTTGAGCTTGTACATCTCGGTGTGCTCCCCCAGCAACCTCATTGACAATCCCATCAATAATGTTCATCTCTTTTAAATCAAAAGCTGTGATTTTCATAGCTTCTGCCGCTTGTTTCGCTAAAGTGGCATCTTTCCAAAGAATGGATGCTGCACCTTCTGGAGAGATAACAGAATACGTTGAGTTCTCAAGCATAAAAATTTTATTTGCAACCCCTAATGCCAATGCTCCCCCACTGCCACCTTCACCAATGACAACACTAATAACAGGTACTTTTAGTCCTGCCATTTCAAAAAGATTTTTTGCTATGGCTTCGCTTTGACCACGTTCTTCAGCGGCTTTACCTGGATAAGCTCCCTTTGTATCGATAAAACAAATAATTGGTCGTTTGAATTTTTCTGCTTGCTTCATTAAACGTAATGCTTTTCGATAACCTTCTGGATGCGGCATCCCAAAATTACGTCGGATATTTTCTTTTGTTGTTTTACCCCTTTGATGACCGATAATCGTAATCGGCTGTCCTTCAAAACTCGCAATTCCCCCAATTATTGCTTCGTCATCTCCGAAAGATCGATCCCCATGCAATTCGATAAAATCCGAGAAGATTTCTTGAATATAATCAGATGTTGTTGGACGTTGTGCATGTCTTGCTACCTGAACTCGATCCCAAGGCTCCATATTTGAGTAAATTTTCGATTCTAATTGCTGGAGTCTTGTTTCAAGTGTTTCTATTTCTGTTGACATATCGACTTCTGCATTTTTTGCTATTTCTTTTAACTCTCCGATTTTTTCACGAAGTTTTACAACAGGTTCTTCGAAGTCAAGAGACTTAGACATTTGAAACTCCTCCTTTTTGGTGTAACTTTACGATTGTCGCTAACTTATCACGCATTTCTTTGCGGTGGAAAATAGCATCTAATTGACCATGTGCCAGTAAAAACTCGGCTGTTTGGAAATCCTCCGGTAATTTTTCACGAACAGTCTGCTCAATTACACGACGTCCAGCAAATCCAATTAAAGCTTGCGGCTCAGCAATGTTTAAATCCCCTAGTGATGCAAAACTTGCTGATACTCCCCCAGTTGTTGGATGGGTCATGATAGAAATGAAAAGTAAACCATGATCACTATGACGTTTTAGCGCAACACTCGTCTTGGCCATTTGCATAAGTGAGATAACCCCTTCTTGCATACGAGCCCCACCACTAGCTGTGAAGATGATAAATGGCAAACCATACTCAGTTGCTTTTTCAATCGCACGTGTTATTTTTTCCCCAACTACTGATCCCATCGAACCCATTCGGAAATGTGAATCCATTATTGCAACAACTACTTGTGCCCCTTCAATACTTCCTATTCCTGTTAAAACTGCTTCATTTAACCCCGTTTTGTGTGAATCAATTTCGATTTTATCTAAATAGGAAGGAAATTTTAATGGGTTAGAAGTACGTAAGTTTTCATCAAAAGATTCAAATGTGCCTTCATCTAATAAAATAGAAACTCGTTCCCAAGCAGTCATTTTGTAGTGATGATCACAATTAGGACAAACTTTTAAATTGTTGTCTAATTCCTTAGTTAAGTAGATTTTTTTACACTCCGGACATTTTGTCATTAAATCTGCTGGAAAGGAGTTTTCTTTATTGCGATCTACAATGACACCTTTTTGTTTCTTTTTGTTAATAGATAATAAACTTCTAATTGCCACTGTTTTTCCTCCTTACAATTATGATGTTGAATTTCTCATATAGTGGATCCAGTTTTCATAAGCGCTCAATGCTTCTCTTTCATAGCCTAATTGCAATGACTTTATCAGCATCTGAAGCATCGGCTTTTCTTCCTCGGTTGATAGCTTCTTCAGTGGTGTTGCACCGTATGCTACGAGCTGCAGCCATATTTTTAAAGCCAGCCTATTACCAGATGCAATTATTAATTCTCTTAGTAAGAGATCTCTTACGATTCCATCTTCTAGTTCCAGTTTCATAAACAAGCTTTCCCAAACTGGTAAACTTCTTAAAGATTGTTCTGAACAAATGACTCGTATGGCTTCCTTTTCATGCATTCTTCTTACTATATGAACATCCTCAACTGACTTATTTTCTTGAAGTATAAAGGATGCTAAGATCTCAACCAATTGGTTTGAATGAACAGCAGATAAAAAGGTACCCCCGCCATGTCTTGTTTCAATAAGCCCCAGCAACTCCAAGCTTCGAAGTGCCTCCCTTACTGAGGAACGGCCAACATTCAGTCTTTCGGAAAGTACACGTTCTGAAGGTATTTTTTCTCCCGGTTGAATCCCCTCTTCTTTGATTAACTTTCTTAGTTGACTCACAATCTCTAAAAATACTTTTTTGTTTTCTTGTTTTTTATCCATAAGCACCCCGCATGACGTTAGGAACTAAAGGCATTATTATCCGTACAATGTAAATCACATAACAAACATTAGAAATTACGTTTTTTGGCAACACTAGAGAAGAAAATCAATTGAGCTCTCATAACTGATTTTCGAATTTATATATATCTTATCAGCCTAAAGTGGTCTGACCACTTTCCACTAGAATACATAATGTTGTTCCTTTTGTAAAGAAAAAACTGTGCAACAATTGCACAGTTTTTGTAATTACAGCTATTTTTTTCTCGTTATTGGCTATTTTTCATCGTTTTTACCTTAATTTGCAGATTTCCATTGCGTTGCTCCAACATACCTTCCACATAAACAATCCTGTCTTCTTTGATCCACCCGATGACTTCATTATAGCTTTGCGGAAAAAGTGTTGCAGAGATTGACCCATATTCGTCCTGTAGCTGAATAAAGGCCATTAACTCTCCTTTTTTCGTACGAATTTGACGAATGCTTTCCACCATACCCACTAACTTAACAAAGTTATTCTTTCTGGTTTGACCAGGGCCTTTTGTTGTAGCATTTACGTCCTGCCATTTAGCTCTTTCTAATGCAACTGGATGTTCAGCTAAATAAAAGCCGAGTGCTTCTTTTTCAAATTGGAGCTTCATCTTATCTGGTATTGTGTGGGCTTCCATATATTTAGGCTTACCAAAGATTAGGTTATCTGATGAGAATAAGTCATTTTCCTCTTCGTTTGGTCGAACGAGTGAAGCATGCTTCCCTGCAGCGTCGATTGTGGCTAGAAGTATAGCTCTGTCTTTCCCGAAATCATCCAATGCGCCGGATTTTATCAAAGGTTCTATGACTTTTCGATTAAAGTGAGCAGCACTTAAAGATACTGCTAAATCAAAAATATCTTCGAATGGTTGATCTTTAGATTTTCGAATGGCCAAGATCTTTTGCAAAAATGGCTGGGGTACACCTTTAATCGCAGAGAGGCTAAACCGAATCTTCCCTTGTTCGACAGTGAAAAACCTTTGGCTCTTTTGGATAGACGGCTTTAGTACATCTATCCCTTTATTTCTAGCTTCTAGAATTAGTTGGAATAGCTTTTCCTGATTACCCGTTGCATTTGTCATTAGGGCAGCATAAAAGTTTGCAGGGAAATTTGCCTTTAAATAAGCCATCTGATAGGAGATAATACTATAGGCAACTGCGTGACTCTTTGGAAACCCGTAATCTGCAAACCGGACGATTAATTCATAAACTTCTTTTGCTATTTGTTCCGGAAATCCCTTAGAGACTGCACCACTAACGAATGCATGCTGCTGTTGCTCTAACACTTCTCTTTTCTTTTTACTGACAGCTCTTCTCAATAAGTCTGCCTGACCAATCGTAAAACCAGCAAATAGATGAGCAATTTGCATAATTTGCTCCTGATAAACAATTACGCCATATGTCTCTCTTAAAATTGGCTCTAACACCGGGTGTGGCATCAGAACTTGCTCCCGCTTTGCTTTCCTTCTAGCATAGACCGGAATAAACTCCATTGGACCTGGCCGATAAAGAGCATTCACCGCCACAATATCCAAGAAATCAGTTGGGGCAATCTCTCTTAAAGCATTTTTCATTCCGTCTGATTCAAGCTGGAATATTCCGTTTGTATCCCCTTGCCTTAATAGCTGGAAGGTTTTTTCATCATTTAAGGGAATTTGATTAAAATTAATCCATTTTTTATGTGTATAGTAAATCGATTGTCGAATATTTTCTAATATTGTTAAATTACGCAGGCCTAAAAAATCCATTTTTAATAAGCCGATTTGTTCAACCTCTTGCATCGGCCATTGTGTTAAATAAATGCCCTCATGCCCTTCTTCGATTGGCACTACTTCAACTAAGGGCATTGGACTAAGTACAACTCCTGCTGCATGGGTTGATGCATTTCTAGGCAAACCCTCCAGTTTTTTCGCTGCTTGCAACCAAGTTTTGCGAATCTGCTCAGCTTCAACCCACTTTTGGAAGGCTTCTGATGATGAGTAGGCTTGTTGCAAGGTGATTCCAAGCTTATTGGGTATTAGTTTCGATATCATTGCGAGGGTTTCACTTTCAAAATTAAACATCCGTGCAACATCTCTTGCTACTGCCTTTGCAGACAATGTTCCAAAGGTAATAATTTGGGCAACGTACTGCTTGCCATACTTGTTTGCTACATATTGAATGACTTCCTGACGTTTTGTATCAACAAAATCAATATCGATATCCGGAAGGGTAATTCTTTCTGGATTTAAGAAACGCTCAAATAATAAGCCATACCTTAAAGGATCCACTTGAGTAATATCTAAACAATAGGCAACAAGTGAACTTGCCGAGGATCCACGACCAGGTCCTGTTAAGATATTCGCGTTTTTAGCGAAGTTCATGAAATCGGCAACAATTAGAAAATAATCCGCATATCCCATTGAAATAATGACTTCCAATTCATACTGTAATCGATTTAGATACGCCTCCCCTGGACTATTTGTTTGTAAACGATCTTTAAGTCCGGCCATAGCCATTTCAGCAAGAACCTTATCCGAAGTTTGTCCTGGCTGTAATGGGAATTTAGGCATAAAATGTTTATCATTGGTTAGGTCAACCTGACAGCTCATTAAAAAATGTCGACTATTTTCCAGCCATTGAGGTTGATCGTGATACCAATTTTGCCACTCATTAGCTGTTGGGACGTACCCGTTTTCACGCTCACTATGTATTCCTTCGCTCAGTTTCACACCTGTCTCGATGGCTCTTGCAACCTTATATGCAAAATAATCCTCACGATTTAAGAATAAGCATTCATGGATCGCTATACATTTTACGTTGAAAAGTTGACTCAATTGCAGTGCTCTTTGCTCTACAGGCGAAATAACACCACCACTTCGAGCAATCCCAAAATAAAAATCAAATTGAAAGGTTTTAGCAACCTGCTGTGTGTATCCTGCATTACTATCATTGAACCACTGCTCAGATTCTGTTGAAATTACAGCCGCACAGCCTTTGGAATAAGCTGCTAACCAACGCCATGGAATCTTTTCATCTTCTCGAATAGAAATACTACTGCTTATTTTCAATAGATTTTTATACCCATCATTATCTTTTGCGTAGATTAGTATTGGCAGAGAAATTTCATCGGTAAATTCAACAATAATAGATAAACCAACTACTGGATGAATTCCGTTTTTTTTCATTGAATGCCAAAAAGGCAAAAGCCCGTACAATTTCGTATTAACCATTGCACACACTATTGCCTTTTGGGATTGTAAAAAAGGGATGAGCTCTTCCATACGAATTGTACTTTTCAATAAATCTGCACTAGTTCGCACCTGTGGATATACGACTGTCACACTTCATCCCTCCAATATTATTTTTTAAATTGTCGACAGATTTCTTTTAATTCTACAATTACCTGATCTGCTTCTTCCCATGAATACGCTGTCGCACCAGAAGCAAGGGGATGTCCACCACCGTTGAATTTCTTTGCAAGTTGGTTAATCACCGGACCTTTCGAGCGTAAACGGACACGAATTTGTTCCGTTTCCTCCACCAAAAATACCCACGCAGTAACCCCTTTAATATCACTTAAAGAACCTACTAATAACGAAGTATCTGAAGGTGTCACTTGGAACTTCTCTAAAACTTCCTTTGTCAATTTTATGAAACAAGCTCCATTTTCATCTATTTCAAAGTTCTCATAGATATATCCTTGCAAATGCAATAAATTAGGCTCCTTTTCATACATCCCATTAAACACTTCAGTTCGGTCAAAATCGTATTTAATTAACTGCCCAGCGATTTCAAAAGTTCTAATGGAGGCACTTGGATAGATGAAGCGTCCCGTATCACCAACGATTCCAGCAAACAAGAGACGCGCACCAGCATCTGACATTTGCCAATTTTTATATTCTTTTCCTTCTATAAATAGTTCATAAATCATTTCACTGCATGAACTAGCGTTCGTATCCACCCATAACAAATCACCGTATTGATCATCATTCGGATGGTGATCAATTTTTATTAAGAATGCACCAGTATTATACCGACTATCATCAATACGTCCTGTATTTGCAGTATCCGTCACAATGATTAAACTGTCAGTAAATACATCATCGCTAATTTTTTCAGGTACTTCCAGGAATGTTAAAGAAGGATCATGCTCCCCAACAGCATAGATTTTTTTATTTGGGTAGTTTGCTTCTAATAATCGTTTTAGTCCAAATTGAGAACCATATGCATCCGGATCTGGACGAACATGTCTATGGATGATTATTGTATCATATTGCTCAATTTTGTCGATGATTTGTCGTTTCAAAGGAAATTCCTCCTGTAATCACTGTTTTTCGTTTTATGTGTTAGCTTTTTTTTATAAAAATCGTTACAATAGTGGAAGCACTCTTTACATAACTCAATTATGCACCTTTTGGGAGGTAAAAATCGTGAACATATTTTTTCTATTTTTTATAGTCATTTCATTTGCTGCTTATCTTTACAATAAAGCAAAAGAATTCCGCTCCACTTTACCTATTCAAAAAAAATGGTATAAAGCAAAAGCTGGTGTTGCACTTGGTATTTTTGTAATTGTATTTGGATTGAATACATGTGTCGTTAACCCTACACTTGTCGGCTTTTTGATTGCTGCAGTATTTATCCTTATAGGGGCTGTGAAAGCCTTTTCTAGCTATAAGCGCGTACGACATGAAGGTAAATTTGTTAAAGAAGAGTATGAACTAAATAGATAGCCTCATTAATCTTGAGCAATATACAAATAAATCTTGTATATTGCTTTTTTTATATTCAAGAATTGTTCCATGCCGAGAAAAAGTCGTACTCTACTATGTCAATTCTAAAAGAAAAATGATGATTATATAATCCACCTAAGGCTCATCGCTTTTAATTTTTACGATAAGCCAAGATATACCTGGATTTAGCGCTCCAATAGTTGGAACATCATCATTGCTTTTCCAACCAGTACTGTTTCATTAAATACATCGAAATCCATTTTCACGAATTTACGACTCATGTCTAAAATATGTGGAACAACCGTTAACACACTTTCCATCTGAACTGGTTTAATAAAGTAAATCGTCATGTTTTCTGCAACGGCATCTCCACGTTTTCGACGTTTTAATGCAAATGAACCCACTTCCGAAAGTAATGTTGTAAATGCGCCATATGAGATCGCCCCATATTGATTTGTCATTTGTGGGGTTACTGTAAACTCCACTACAACATCGTCTTCCCCCATAACTTTCATTTCACTTTTTACCAAGTCGTCTATTGTTTCACCATGCTGCGGCTGACGTTGTGCATGCTGCAAGGCTTTAAGTACATCTTGTCGGCTAATAACTCCTTGTAATATTCCATCATCGTTGACAATAGGCAATAAATCGATTCCTTCCCAAATCATTCGATGTCCAGCAGCCGCTACACTTGTTTTCATGGAGCCTGAAATCGGATTTTTTGTCATTACCTTATCAACCGTTTCACTATCTTCTTTTCCAATAACGTCTTTTACTGAAATCATGCCGATTAGCTTATTTGTAGCAGTCACTATAGGGTAGGCACCGTGTGTAGTTTGCAGGTTTAGCTTGTGGAAGTCTGCAATTGTATCCGTAGTTTTTAGTGAATACGTTTCTTCGATTGGAACATAGATATCTTCAATTAATAAGATATCTTTTTTAATTAATTGGTCATAGATTGCACGGTTAATCATGGTAGCTACAGTGAATGTATCATAACTTGATGAAATAATTGGCAATTCCAACTCATCAGCTAATAATTTATTTTCTTCTGTTGTATCAAAGCCACCCGTTATTAACACGGCAGCACCCGCTTTTAATGCGTTTTCATGTGCTTTGAAACGATTCCCTACAATTAGTAAACTTCCGGCATCTGTATACCGCATCATGTCATCTAATTGCATCGCTCCAATGACAAACTTGCCCAAAGTTTTATGCAAACCGTCTTTTCCACCTAATACTTGTCCGTCCACGATATTGACGATTTCGGCAAAAGTTAGACGTTCAATATTTTCTTTTTTCTTCTTTTCTATACGAATTGTCCCAACACGTTCAATGGAACTTACTAAACGGCGATTTTCAGCTTCTTTTATTGCTCTGTATGCAGTTCCTTCACTTACTTGCATTTCCTTAGCAATTTGTCGAACAGAAATTTTATCGCCTACAGGCAGTGATTCAATATATTGTAGAATTTTTTCATGTTTTGTTGACACAATATCACCTATTCCCATCTATCTTTCCTGGTATTAGTGTAACATATTTAATTTATGTATAAAAAAAGAAAGTAGCGTAAAATTTAGCAGAATGATGATTGTTCACCAAACTTCTGCTTATTTACGCTACTTTTTATTCAATTATAATTCTACTTCTTCACCCGGTTTTACAATCTGTACTTTACTGCCCTTTACAAGTTCAGCAAAGACGGTTGGATCCTGTTTAATTACCGGGAATGTATCGTAGTGAATAGGAACAACAGTTTTTGGTTTGAGCAATTCTGCTGCATAAGCTGCATCCTCTGGTCCCATTGTAAAGTTATCGCCGATTGGCAGGAAGGCTACATCTATGGAATTTCTGTCCCCAATCAGTTTCATATCCCCGAATAGCGCTGTATCACCAGCATGATAAATTGTTACACCTTCTGCATAGAATAAAATCCCGCCTGGGTTACCTGTATTAATTACTTCATTTTCTGTTTCATATACAGACCCATGGAAAGCAAGCGTATATTTCACTTTCCCGAATGGAAACTCATATGCTCCACCGATTCCCATCGGGTGAACATTTAACCCTTGTTTCCCTAGATATACTGCAAGTTCGTTTGGAGCAACTACGAGGGAATTATTCGATTTTGCCAATTCAATCGTATCCCCTACATGATCATTATGGCCATGAGTCAATAGAATAACATCTGGTTTTTCTTCCTCTACTTTTAAATCTGTTAGTCCATTTCCACTAATGAAAGGATCAATCAAAATCGTTTTGTCATTTGTTTTAATCTTTACAATTGAATGCCCATGATATGAGACTTGCATCTTTTATCCTCCTTCATTTTGTGTTCAAGTAATCTTAATTCGTTTTTAAATCGTTTTTTTCCTTCTTTTGCTATACTATAGACAGCGAAACTAGAAATCAGCGAATAATTCTCATTGACCTAGTTGGGCATTTTTCTGGTAATAACCCCTGCATATCTAGATATATACAAG
Organism: Ureibacillus sp. GCM10028918; assembly: GCF_042666115.1. Lineage (NCBI taxonomy): Bacteria > Bacillati > Bacillota > Bacilli > Caryophanales > Caryophanaceae > Ureibacillus > Ureibacillus sp. GCM10028918. Next base: position 49,331 of record NZ_JBHTFK010000002.1, on the reverse strand, counting down.
AGATTACTGTATAAACCGATGCTCATGCAATTTAAATGATTTAAAATCAGTAGGAGGCTATTTATGAGTAAATTACAACAACTACAATCTTATTTAAAAGAAAATCAATATGATGCTGCTTTTATTACTACACCAGATAATGTTTTTTATTTTTCGAGTTTTAAAAGCAATCCACACGAACGTTTATTAGGAGTGATGGTGTTTCAGGAGGCAGCACCTTTCTTGGTTTGTCCAAAAATGGAAGCACCCGATGCAAAAAACGCAGGATGGGACCAAGAAATCATTGGCCATCTTGATACAGACAATCCATGGAGTCTCATTGCACAAGCCATTCAATCACGTGGCATTACGGTATCAACATTGGCAATTGAAAAGTCGCACCTAACTGTTGAACGTTTGGAGAGTTTACAGGATATTTACAGCCAAGCGAACTTTGTTCGACTTGACGACAAAATCAATGAAATGCGTGTGATTAAAGATGAAATCGAAATTGAGAAAATGCGAAAAGCTGCCCGACTTGCAGACTATGCAATCGAGATAGGGTGTACGGAAATTGCAGAGGGAAAAACAGAGATGGAAATCTTAACTGCCATTGAGAATGCTATCCAGGCTGAGGGTTGTAAAATGTCTTTTGAAACAATGGTACTTTCAGGTCCAAAGACTGCTTCCCCACATGGTACACCAGGAGATCGCAAAGTACTAAAGGGCGATATGATTTTATTTGATTTAGGCGTTATTTACGATGGATACTGTTCAGATATTACACGCACAGTTGCCTTCGGGGAACCAACTGAAGCTCAAAAGGAAATATACAATACTGTGCGTCAAGCAAATGAGAATGCCATTGCAGCTGTAAAACCTGGTGTTCGTGCGATGGATTTAGATAAAATCGCTAGAGATACAATTACCGATGCAGGCTATGGTGAGTATTTCACCCATCGCTTAGGTCATGGTCTTGGAATTTCTGTGCATGAATACCCTTCTGTTACAGGAACGAATGAATTAGAGCTTAAATCAGGAATGGTCTTCACAATTGAACCTGGTGTTTATAAAGCGGATGTTACTGGCGTTCGTATTGAAGATGACGTGGTTGTTACAGAAGATGGTGTAGAAGTTCTGACAAAGTTCACTAAAGAATTAGTCATTCTTTAATATGTAAAGGTGGTGCAAAGATTTCTCTTTGACCACCTTTTTACTTATTATTTCACAAGCTCTTGTTCACTAGTTGACTTTCTTCCTAAATACGCTTCAACAATTCGGGGATCCACTATTAAATCGGATGCCTTTCCTTCAATAATGATTTTGCCTGTTTCCATGACATAACCATAGTCCGCAATTTTCAAAGCTTGCTTTGCATTTTGCTCAACTAGAAGCACCGTCGTTCCTGCATGCTTAATTTCTTTAATAATGTTGAAAATTTCTGCAACAATTAATGGCGCAAGACCCATTGAAGGCTCATCTAATAATAAAAGCTTTGGTTTGGATAATAATGCGCGAGCGATTGCCAGCATTTGTTGCTGTCCACCCGATAAAGTTCCAGCCATTTGAGTTTGTCTTTCTTGTAATATCGGGAAACGTTGCATGACATTTTCAATATCCACTTTTACATCTTTATCTTTTCGGTGATAGGCACCCATCTCTAAATTTTCCAACACCGTCATGCTCGATAAAATAGCACGGCCTTCAGGAACTAATGCAATTCCTCTTCGCAATAATTGATCAGGACGCAAGCCTGTTATATTCTCTCCTAAAAACTCGACGATGCCATTTTTTGGTTTCAATAATCCTGCAATTGTTTTCATTGTCGTGGATTTCCCAGCACCGTTTGCACCAAGCAAAGTAATAATTTTACCTTCTTGCACCTCTAAATCAATGCCCTTTAATGCTTGAATTTGACCATAATATGTTTCAACATTTGACAATTTAAGCAATTTCGTCTTCCTCCTCTTTTCCGAGGTAGGCTTCAATAACCGCTTCGTTGTTTTGTATTTCAGAAGGTGTTCCGTCAGCAAGCTTCTCACCGAAATTCAATACGGTAATACGATCACAAAGTTTCATTACAAGTGGCATATCGTGTTCAATAATTAACACCGTAATCCCTTTTGATTGAATCATTTTGATCAAATCGTACAAACTATCCGTCTCTTTCTCATTCATGCCAGCTGCGGGTTCATCCAATAATAGAAGCTTCGGATTACTGGCTAATGCGCGTGCAATTTCTAATCTTCTTTGCTGTCCATAAGCTAAATTTTCCGCAAGCGTATCTTTATGTTCTAGAAGACCTACTAATTCCAATAGGTCTTCGGCTTTCTGATGTAGCTGGACTTCTTCTTTTTTTTGTTTCTTTGTACGAAATACACTACTAAAAACGCCGGAAGAGCTTCGACTATGTCCACCAACCATTACGTTTTTCAAGGCCGACATTTGTGAGAATAGACGAATGTTTTGGTATGTTCGACAAATCCCCTTCTCTGTAATTTTATGAGATTTAAGGCCGGTAATGGTTTCGCTATTAAAAATGATTTCACCAGAAGAAGGCTCGAAAATGTTTGTAATTAAATTAAACATGGTTGTTTTTCCTGCACCATTCGGACCTATCAAGCCATAAATTTCTCCTTGCTCAATAGAAAAAGAAACATTTTTCAGGGCATGAATACCGCCAAAGTTTTTTGAGACATTTTGAATTTCAAGCACCATTAACGTACGCCCCCTTTTGAACGTTTTATCCCTTTAAATCTGCCTAATAAATGAATATCCAATATTCCTTGTGGACGTACAGCCATTAAAATAACTAGCATAATCCCGTAGATGATATATCGATATTCACTTACAAATCGTAATAATTCAGGCATTAGAGTTAAAAAGACAGCACCAAACACTGACCCAATGATGACCTCACTGCCTCCAAACACAGTAAAGATTAAAATCTCGACTGCACGATGATATGAAAAATCTGAAGGAGATATATAACCCATTACATGTGCAAACAAAGCACCTGCTAATCCTGCTAAAAATGCACCTTGTGCAAAGGATAGCACTTTAAAGTACGTAATATCGATACCCATGGATTCTGCCGCTTTTTCATCCATTTGAATTGATGAAAACGACCTTCCTACTCTTGAATTTTGTTGTCTTACAACAAACCAAATCGTTGCGAGTACGATGAGGAATAACAGTACGAAAACCATTAAAAAGACGAATTGGTTATTTTTCAAACCAATCATTGATGGTTCAAATCCGAATCCCCTCACTAAATTCAATAGTTCTCTACCTATTTGCGGAACTCCAGTTAAACCAATTGATCCTCTTGTCAATGACTCCCAGTTCACGAAAATTACACGAATTACTTCTCCCAGACCTAAAGTTGCAATTGCTAAATAAACCCCAGTTAATCTTAAAGAAGGAATACCGATAATAATTCCTAATATTCCTGCTAAGCATGCACCTGCCAACACACCGATAAAAATTGGCAAGTCGAAGTTGATGGTTAATAAAGCTGATGTGTAAGCACCAATCCCCATAAAACCTGCACTACCAAGTGATAATTGTCCTGACGACAAAGGCACATAAACACTAACAGCCAATAGAATATTTATTAAAATAAATGACCCAATTTGCAAATAATACGGATTTATAAAATCTAACATGTTCTCACCTGCCTTCTGCTACCTTTGAGCCAAAGATTCCTTGAGGTCTTAATAAAAGTATTAAAATAATCATTACAAATGCAATGGCGTCACGATAACCCGAATCCCCATAGGCAACGAGGAATGTTTCCGAAAGACCTAAAAGTAACCCGCCAACCATCGCACCTTTGACATTGCCCATGCCACCTAAAATAATGATGGCAAGTCCTTTTAGACCAATTGCTAACCCCATTTGTGGACTAACTGAGTTAAACGCCATACCAACTAAAATTCCGGCGATTCCTCCCATTGCGGAAGCAATAATAACAGTTAATGTAATAACTTTTTTAGTATCTACTCCTAGAATACTAGCCGTCTCTAAATTCTCAGCAGTCGCACGCAAGGCTTTACCTGCTTTTGTTTTTGATAGCCAAGTTGATAGACCTATCATTAAAATGATGGAAATAGCAAAAATAACAATTTGTACGATATAAACTGTTACCTCACCAATTTCAATACTAATTTCTGCAAATTCTGTCCGAAATGGTTTATTTCCTGCTCCAAAAATATGGTGCGATAAGTTTTCAAGCAAGATGGAAACACCAATCGTACTAATTAATGGCGCTAAATGAGATACCCCCTTTTTTCCTCTCAAAGGACGTAAAGTCATTTGTTCCAACAAATAACCTAAAATAGCAGTTACAACTATTGAAGCTATAAATGCAAGCCATAAGGGCCACCCTAGTACCCCTGTCGTCATTACACCTACAAAGGCACCAACCATAAAAATTTCGCCATGTGCCATATTAATAATCCCTAAAACACCAAAGACCAGGGTAAACCCCAGGGCTACAATTGCATAAATACTCCCCAGGGTTATACCATTAATTAATTGTTCTAATAGCAAGCTAATCATCCTTTAATATCATTTTTGTCATCCAACTTTTGCAAAAATGAAATCTATTAGTCCATTTGTAGATTCATATTTACATACACTAATTGTTTCTAATACTAATTATTCAAATTCTATAAATTCTCCGTCTTTGATTTCTACAACTTTAACATCCATGACAACATCGCCTATTTCGTCAAATGAGAAGTTACCTAGTAAACCTTCAAAATCTTTTGTTTCTGCAAGAGCTTCGTGGAACAGTTCACGATCTGCTTCTCCCGCTCTCTTTAAAGCATCTGCATAGATATATAGTGCGTCATAAGCTTGTGCAGCAAATTGGTCTGGCAGTTTACCGTACTCAGCTTCATATTTTTCATTGAAATCAACTACTTTAGCTTCTTCCGATTCACCAAACCATGGTGTCGCAACAATTAGCCCATTCGCTGCCTCTCCAGCAATTTCGATTACTTGCGGAGAATTGAAACCATTACCCCCAACAAAAGGTACTTCAAGACCCATTTTACGGGCTTGGTCCATAATTACAGCGCCTTCATTATATAAAGCGGATGCTAAAATTAAATCTGGATTTGAGTTTTTAATCTTAGTTAACTGTGCATTATAATCGCTTTGTCCTTTTTGGAAAGTTTCAGTCGTTAAAATTTCTAATCCCATATCTTCTGCTGCTTTCTTCATTGTGTCAAAACCAGATTGTGTTAAAACATCATCATTCCCATAAATCATTGCCACTTTTGTTGCTCCGGTTCTTTCAACAGCTTTTTCCATTGCCGTCGGGATTGCTAATGCTTCAGGAATTGAATTTCTGAAAACATAATCACCAATTTCTGGAATCCCTTCAGCTGTTGTTGAAGTACCCATTATTGTAATCCCGTTTAAGTCTGCTTCAGGTGCAACAGCAAAAAATTCGGTACTTAATGTTGGCCCGATAATTGCAAGTATATTATCGTCGCTCATTAATTTTTGTGACGCTGAAAGAGCTTGCTCTGCTTCACCTGCAGAATCTTCTATTACCAATTCAATGTTAACTTCACCTTGTTCGTTTATCTCGCTTTGCGCTAATTTTAGACCTTGAGTTATCGCTTCCCCATAAGCAGCACCTGCCCCCGTCAAATAAGAAACAACGCCAATTTTCGCATTAATCGTTCCACTTTGGTCACTGGTTGAACCTTCACTTTCCGCACTCTCTCCGCTACATGCTGCAAGTAAAAGTAACATTAATACTGCTGATAATGTTATAGATTTACGTATAATCTCTTTCATATTAACCCCTCATTTTCCTATTTTTACGAGCAATTCTATTAAATTACATTTTCATGTAAAAGTAAATAGTAATTTCTAAATAATTCGTATTTTCAGATAACTACACCTATACCGTATACTAAAATTTGTCCGATCAGCAAGAACAAGCGATAAGGCATAGTTCCATTGATATTTCTAAGTAATTTAATAAATAAAAAAACTACCTGCCAGATTAAATTTCTAACAAGTAGCTTTCAGAGATATATTAAGTAATTTATAATAGTGAATCCACAGGAACGTACTCGCGTCCTTGATCTTCCGCAACCGCTTTATAAACTACACTTCCCTCTAATGTATTAATGCCTTTTCTTAAGGATTCATTTTCAGTACAAGCTTGTTTATAACCCTTATTGGCAATTTGCAAAGCGTAAGGAACTGTATTATTTGTTAAAGCTATCGTAGCTGTACGTGGAACGGCACCAGGCATATTTGCTACTGCATAGTGTACTACACCGTGTTTAATATAAGTTGGATCATCATGTGTAGTAACACGGTCTGTTGTCTCGAAGCTTCCGCCTTGGTCGATCGCAATATCAACTATAACAGAACCTGGACGCATGGATTTCACCATTTCTTCTGTTACAAGCTTTGGTGCTTTTGCCCCTGGAATTAATACGGAACCGATGACTAAGTCAGAATCTTTAACAGATTCAGCAATATTATAAGGATTAGATATTAGCGTTTGAACAGAAGAACCAAAGATATCTTCCAGCTGACGAAGACGCTCAGGATTTAAATCTAGAATGGTTACTTCCGCCCCCATGCCAACAGCGATGCGAGCTGCGTTCGTACCAGCCATACCACCACCAACAATTGTTACTTTTCCACGTGGTACACCAGAAACTCCACCTAGAAGAATCCCTTTTCCGCCATTCATCTTTTCTAAATATTGTGCTCCAATTTGTACAGACATTTTACCAGCAACTTCACTCATAGGAGTTAATAATGGTAACGAACGATTTGGTAATTGTACCGTTTCATAAGCGATTCCAACTACTTTGTTATCTAGTAAGCTTTGTGTCAATTCTAATTCCGGAGCTAAATGTAAATACGTAAATAATACTAAGCCTTCATAAAAGTATTGATATTCACTTGAGATTGGTTCTTTTACTTTCATTACCATTTCTTGTGCCCAAGCTTCTTTTGCTGTGGCAACAATTGTTGCACCCGCTGTCACGTAGTCGTCATCCGAGAATGAAGACCCAATTCCAGCACCCGTTTCAATAAATACTTCATGACCGGCACTTGTTAATGTTACTACTCCAGCAGGCGTCATTGCTACACGATTTTCATTGTTTTTTATTTCCTTCGGTACCCCGATTTTCATAGCTGATTTCTCTCCCTGTTGTAGAATTTATGTATCCATTATTATGAATGCAAATCCATAATACCAATATTTTCCCCATATTGTAAGATACTAAATTCATGTTCATTAAAATTATTTTCTAAATTATAAAAATATAGGACTTTAAAGAAAATTCGAGTTAAAAACGGGACTTTTACTTCTAAAAATAGGTTTTTAAAAAAATACAAACCTAACAACAATTTGCATAATATAAAAACCAACAAAATTATGGATAAATTTAGAAATTAGTGTGAACGTTTTCATTTTAGCTTCTATCAGAAGCTCTTTACATTACTAATCTGATATAATTAGTTATAGAAAAAGGAGGAATTATTATGACTCAATATAAAAGTATCGTAGTTGCAGTAGATGGTTCTAAAGAAGCTGAATATGCTTTCAAAAAATCAATCGATATCGCAAAACGTAATCCTGAATCGAAACTTAATTTAGTAAACGTAATTGATACTCGTTCCTTTGCGGCCATTGAAGCTTATGATCGATCAATCGCCGGACGTGCACAAACCTTTTCAGAAGAATTATTAAACGGTTATAAAAAGCAAGCTGAAGAGGCTGGTCTTAAAAATGTAAATACGATTATTGAATACGGTTCTCCTAAAACAATTATTACAAAAGAGCTTTCAAATGTTGTAGAAGCAGATTTAATCATCTGTGGTGCAACCGGGTTGAGTACCGTAGAACGTTTCCTCATCGGTTCCGTTTCAGAAGCAATTGTACGTTCATCAAAATGCGATGTATTAGTCGTAAGAACACCTGAATGATTTCTCATACCAGATAATTCAACTACAGATTAACCCTTCTACGCAAAGTTTTAAACCGTAGAAGGGTTTTTATTTTTCTCAATTCTTTTTGTTATTTTCAGATGCTTTTAGGATGAACTATCCGTTTTGAAAAATAGATTCTCCAGAAAATAAAAAGGCATCCGAGTATACGTTGAAACACTCAGATACCTTTTGCTTATTTACTTTCCTTCCACATTTGAACTTTCTCAAAAAACATGGATAACGCTTCTTTATTGGACATGTTGGGCACTTTCGCTAGTAATACTTCACGTGGGGCTTTTAAGGATTTCGATTGTTTTTGTAGAATTAAAATGCTTTTCTCGTGTGCTTTCGTTGCAAATAAATTCTCTGGAAGCTGTATAACTGCTTGAATCCAAGTCGCTTTTTTCAAAAACTTATGTAGATCCTTTGATTGCTCAGATTCAAACATATTTGCAGGAATTAAGAAGAATAAATAGCCGCCTTCCTTTGTATGTTTAATCGATTGCTCAATAAACAAATGGTGGGCATAGCTCATCCCCTCATGTGCGCATAGTTCATACTCAACTGCCACTTCTTCATTCGGGTAATAGCCGACCGGTAAATCGCAAACTACAGCATCAACTGGATCAACTAACATTTTTTGCAAGGCATCCTGATGGTACAGTACTACTGGTTGTTCAATAAGTTCTGCACTATCAGCTGCAAGACGAATTAATAATTCATCTACTTCAATTCCAGTAGCAGACACTTTTCCATCGAGTAGATTCATTACCGTTAAAAGCAAATTTCCTGTTCCTACTGCTGGATCTAGTAAAGAAATAGGACTTGTTTTTAATTGCTCTTCAAAAAATTGTTCAACAAAATAACCAACCAACAATCCAAGCGTATCAGGCGTCATTTGATGATTTGGCTGCGAAGTTTTTCGCATCCCCTTCAAAATCGCAATTTGAATCGCTTTACGAATTTCTTCTTTGGATGCATCCTGGAAGGCCAATGGTTCTTTTTCATCAAGAACATCTTCAAGCGACTGTAATACAGCATCCAAAAAAGTTATACCTTCAGCTTTTTCGTATTTTTCCGCTTTTTCATTAATAAATGAAAATATTTGTTCAAACTTTTCCATAAAAAACTCCTTTTGAAATGAACAACCCACTCCGAAAAATTCTCGAGTGGGTGTACATCTAAGCATTCTTTTATAACAGACTTTAATAGTCTACCATTTATCTGTTAGATTGACTTAAATTAAAGCTTTTACAGCTGCAATAGCCGCTTCATAATCCGGATGGCTTGTACCTTCTGGAACATATTCAACGTACGTTACAGTACCTTCCTTGTCAATCACAAATACTGAACGAGCCAGTAAACGCAGTTCCTCCATGTAAACTCCGTAAGCTTTACCGAAAGATAACTCTTTGTGATCAGATACAGTGTGAGCACCTTCAAGACCAGCAGCAGCACACCAGCGTTTTTGCGCAAATGGCAGGTCAACAGAAACCGTATAAAAGGCTACTCCATCGCCTAAGGCCACTACTTCCTCATTAAATCGACGCGTTTGAGCATCACAAACTCCTGTATCTAATGATGGTACAACACTAATAAGACGTACTTTTCCTTCAGAATCTTTTAATGTTACTGGTGATAAATCATTTGCTAATACTGTAAACTCAGGTGCTTTGTCCCCTACTTTTACTTCATTTCCTACTAATGTTACCGGGTTGTTTTTAAATGTTACTTGTGCCAATTTGGAACCCTCCTTTATATTACGTAAATAATCTTACTAAAGATAATTCCTTCTTTGCAAATAACTTCTCTTACAAATTTTTACGTTCCAATGAAAAAAGCGAAGAATTGCTTCTTCGCTCCTAGTATGTTACCTCTTTAAACTGTTGGTGTGACGGAATTATGGGAATCATAATCCTCGTTTTGAGGATGTTCGATTACTACTTCCTTTTTCCGTTTAATAAACATTTTTTCTTGCACGACCGATGTATCTGCAATAATATCATTTAAGCCATTATTTTTTGGCATAAATGCTACCATAAGGTAAATGATGGGAATTTTATTACTTATAAATCGTCCAACTAATTCTCTAAATATAACCGTTAACCAATCTAATTTTGCATCGTTTTTCCCTTTTACCCTTAGTCCAAAAATCATTTTCCCAACGGTTTGCTGCCAGTATTTTGTTGTAATCACAAAATAAGCATAATAAAAGACACCTGATACAATCGTCATTGGTGAATACCAATGACTTTCCGATAAACTCCAGCTAAATAAGTGGAAAAGTGGATTGATTATAATGCCCACAATGGCTGCAACAACTAATACGTCCACCACAAATGCCCAAAAGCGCATCCAAAAACCTGCTGTCTTCTCTTCAATCTGTTCAATAATTTGTATTTGTTGTTTCGTAAGGTTGGGCACAAGCTCATTTTTAGGAAGAGAAACGTTTGAGTCATAGTTTTCATTTTCTGACATCTATAGCCCCTCCTTAATTTTCACCGTATAAATACATCATGCGTGGTCCACCATTTGAAGACATTAGTTTTGTTAAGAATTGCTGTTCAGGAGAAGGGCCAAAGAATGAACTGACTTTCATGCCCAACATAGAAGTCAAATCACCGAAGTTTGATTCATACTCAAAAACTTCTGCATTTTCTAATCCATAGTCTGCTCTTACTGCCGCTATTGCATCTTCAATTCCCCCGATTTCGTCAACAAAACCTGCATTAAGTGCTTGAGTTCCACCCATAATGCGTCCGTCTGCTACTTTTTTAACATCGGCTTCTGACATACCTCTACCATTTTCAATCACGTCAACAAAGTCTTCATAAGATTCATTGATCATTTCTTGAAGCATTGCTTTTTCTTCTGCTGTGGTTGGTCTTGTTCCACCAAACATATCTTTGTGCTCACCTGATTTAATTGTTTCGAATTCAATTCCTAAATTACCTGCAAGCTCTGAAAAATTATAGCTTTGCATGATGACACCAATTGAACCAGTAATTGTTTCCTTATGTGCAAAGATTTTATCCGCTGGTGCAGAAATATAATATCCTCCAGAAGCAGCATAAGAACCCATCGATACGTAAATTGGGATATTTCTTTGTTCTTTTATTTCAACTAATTTTTCATGAATATCAGCCGATTCAATTACTCCCCCACCTGGTGAGTTTACATATAGTACAACAGCTTGAATGGACTGATCGCTTAAAATAGTTTCTAATTGTGCTAAAAAGTTTTGATGATCGTATTCAACTGCCGAGAAAGGTGTACTTGATCCGATATCCTGGATTGTTCCGTCAACAGATAATAAAGCAATCCTGCTTCCCATATCACCTGGTTCTACTACGGTTTCAATCATTGTTTGTTCAGTTGCGGTTAAGCTATCAAAATTCGAAAAAAAGTCAGTTTTGAATATGGATATTACTGTATTCAAACCGATCGAAAAAACAATCAACACAACTGCCGCTCCTAATGCTAGCCATCTTTTTGTATTCATCTCATTACTCCTCCTTCACTCTTACATACGGATTGGTTGTTTATTTGTTTCAAAGTTTATCTAATTTTTTAGAAAATAAATCCATATTGTGAACATAATCATTTTCATGTTAATAAAAAAGAGAGATTAAAGCCATTATATATGACTTTAAAATCCCCTTTAAATTCGACACTATTCCCTAGGAAATAAAATCTTTCAACTCTTGTATCTTCTAGTATAAGTTAATTTGTTAGTTCTTTTTTGAATTCCTTTTCACGAAGTTCAATACGTCTTATCTTCCCTGATGATGTTTTCGGTAATTCATCGATAAATTCAATTGATCGCGGGTATTTATAAGGTGCCGTAATTTCTTTCACATGATCTTGTAGTTCTTTCACAATTGTTGGACTGTTTTTTTGATCGGGCTCTCTTAACACTACAAAGGCCTTAACAATGTTACCGCGAATTTCATCCGGACTAGCTACAACGGCACATTCTTTTACAGCTGGATGTTTGACAAGGGCATCCTCTACTTCAAATGGACCTATAGTATACCCAGAGGAGATAATAATATCATCGCCACGGCCTTCAAACCAAAAATAACCTTCCTCGTCCTTGTAGGCACGATCCCCTGTTAAGAACCATTCTCCCCGATATTGCTTACTAGTTTTTTCTGGATCCTTTAAATATCCCTTAAATAATGCCGGAGTTGATGAATGTACAGCAATATCACCCACTTCACCGGCTTCTGTCGGTTCACCCAGGTCATTGATGATTTCTACAAGGTTCCCTGGTGTTGGTTTCCCCATTGAACCCGGTTTTGGGGTCATACCCAATAATGTCCCTACTAATAAAGTACTTTCTGTCTGTCCATAGCCATCACGAACTTGAAGAGAGAAAACATTCAGGAATTTATTAATGACTTCGCTATTTAATGGCTCCCCAGCTGAAACCGCACTTTTAACACTCGATAAATTATATTGTTCAAACTTATCTACTTTTGCCATTAAACGATATTCAGTAGGTGTACAGCATAATACATTTATTTGGTAATCCTGCAGCATTTGAAGATAACCCTGTGGTTCAAATTTCCCTATATGAATAAATGCTGTCGCCCCACTTCCTAATGTAGCTAGGAATGGGCTCCATACCCATTTTTGCCATCCTGGTGCTGCCGTTGCCCAAACCAAATCATCTTCTTGTACTCCAAGCCAATGAGCAGCAGTTGTTCTTAAATGGGCGTAGCCCCAACCATGGGAATGGACTACTCCTTTTGGGTTGCCGGTTGTTCCACTAGTATAAGATAAAAATGCGACATCGGAATCTTCAGTTTCTACTCCAACAAAAACATCCGACTCATTTTCTAAATTTTGCTCAATAGATAACCATGTATTTCTTGCTTGGCCGTACACAAAAAGTTTTAGCCCATCTATATGTTGTGCTTCATCAAATTGACTAAGTTCATTTTCAAAAGCAACTACAGCCTTTGCACCTGAATGTGTAATTCGATAATCGATATCTTTTGCCCGAAGCATCTCCGAGCTTGGTATAATTGTTAAGCCGGCCTTTAGTGCTCCAATATATGTAACATATGCCTCTTCTGAACGAGGTACCATGACTAGAATTACATCACCTTTTTTAAGTCCATTGCTTTTAAATAAATTGGCTACTTTATTTGCTTTTTTAATTAATTTTTCATATGAAATTTTTTCGATTTGTCCGCTATCATGATGAATCATTAATGCAATTTTTGAACTCGTTTTTGCATACTTCTCAATCTCATCCACAATGTTATATTTTTTAGGAGCCAGTAAATCTTCTCTTTTCATATTTATCCCCCTTTTATGCACCAAAAAAAGATACATTATACTAATTATAATAATATTCGACTATTATATCAAAATATTCCTCGAAAAAGAGAATTAAGCGTATTAAATGTATATTAGATATGTATAAAGTAATAATAATGATTCAGGAATCAGCAAGATTTTAATGTTAAATTGGCTTAATAAGTTTTGGGTTTTTAATCAATCAAACATAATTCGGGTTGACCTTTTATGTGCAAAACCAGAATATAAAGTATTCACACCGTACCTTTTAAAGCATAATAAAAGCTAGCAGCATCTAGCTACTAGCCCTATTGCAATTATTGTTGTTGTGAAGAACCACGTAATTGTGATTCAGCCATTTGTACAAGACGTTTAGTAATTTCTCCTCCAACTGATCCGTTTGCACGAGAAGACGCTTCAGGTCCGAGTTGAACACCAAACTCTTGCGCGATTTCGTATTTCATTTGATCTAAAGCTTGTTCTGCACCTGGTACAGTAAGCTTGTTACGGCTACCGCTGTTGTTTGACATTTATCTCACCTCCTTGTGCATTTAGATTGTGCGAAAATCATTTTTTAATACATAAAAAATAGTACTTTTTTGTTTAAGCTACATAGTGTAGACAACTTATAATTTTTTTAAAATTCATATTTCATTTTTTACAAAACTTTTATCTCCATTTACAATACTCCTAAAACCATTAAAAGATTAAAACAATGGCTTGTCGGAAAGACTAGATCATGAACTTATGTAAGCATATGTACATCGAACGAAAATGAAAGAGCTAGCAGCTTTTAGCTGCTAGCCCTTAGGAAAGTGATATTATTGCCCTGATGAAGAACCACGTAATTGTGATTCAGCCATTTGTACAAGACGTTTAGTAATTTCTCCTCCAACTGATCCGTTTGCACGAGCAGACGCTTCAGGTCCGAGTTGAACACCAAACTCTTGTGCGATTTCGTATTTCATTTGATCTAAAGCTTGTTCTGCACCTGGTACAGTAAGCTTGTTACGGCTACCGCTGTTGTTTGACATTTATCTCACCTCCTTGTGCATTTAGATTGTGCGAAAAATGTTTTTTAATACACTCAAGAATAAAGGTAAGTATTTCCTGTTAAATGTCTTCATTACAACGTTTTACAATAACCCTTCAAATTTATCTTTCACTGTATTCTCTTCCGGGAACTTATAAACTTCTCTGTTTCGAACAGCACGATCAATTAATTCATCGAATTCAGTAAAGCTTTCATAATAAGTCACTTTTTCAACTTTCGGTTTGGTTTTTGGATTTGCAGGCGTAAAGATTGTACAGCAATCCTCAAATGGTTGAATGGATGTTTCGTAAGTGCCGATTTTTTCAGCAATATCGATAATTTCCAGTTTATCAAATGCTATTAATGGACGAAGTATTGGTGTATTTGTCACGTCATTAATCGCTGTTAAGCTTTCTAATGTTTGACTGGCTACTTGACCCAAGCTCTCACCCGTCACGATTCCTAATGCACCGATTTCTTGTCGCACTTGATCTGCAATACGCATCATCATTCTTCGAGTTGTCGTCATAATTGTATTACTTGGAACTCGATCCCTAATTAATACTTGAATCTCTGTAAATGGAATAACATGCAATCGAATATTTGCTCCAAATTTTGTTAACTCGTTTGCAAGTACTTTTACTTTTTCTAATGAGTTGTCACTTGTATATGGTGGACTGAAGAAATGTATTGCTTCTAAACGAACGCCGCGCTTCATCAATAAATAACCTGCCACCGGACTATCGATTCCACCAGATAGCATCAACAGTGATTTTCCATTCGAACCAACTGGCATTCCACCAGCACCTTGTATAATCTGAGCCATCATGTAAATTGCATCTTGTCTAACTTCAATACGAAGCTCAACATCTGGTTTTTTTACCTGTACTGATATATTCGGATTATTTCTTAAGACATGTCCGCCAATTTCACGTTGAATTTCATGCGATTCAAGAGGAAACGTTTTATCTGATCGACGAACTTCTACTTTAAATGTTAGTTCTTGTTCTTTAAATTGTTCCATTATAATAAGAGATAACTTTTTCATGTCATCTAGATCTTTACCGCATACTGCCACCGGACTAAACGATTGAATGCCAAAAACAGTAGGTAATTTGTTCATTAACACTTCATATTGATCTTCATTTTCTAACTTGATATGCATACGATCACGTTCACTTACGATTTCTAATGGCGCAATATCAGAAAATGTGTGCCGAATATTTGCACGAAGTCGATTTATAAAATCTTTCTTATTTCGTCCCTTTGTTGATAATTCACCATATCTTATTAAAATTTCTTTCCAGATCATTGATTTTTATCTCCTTTTAACTCTTTCATCACATCGGTGAAAGCCTTTTTAAATTCAAGAATGTCTTCATCTGTATTGAAGGAACCAAAGCTTAATCGAATAACACCCTTTTTAAAGTTCGAAAGTATATTTAGTGCTTCAACTACATGACTTGTTTTCTTTTGCTTAGATGAACAAGCACTCGAAGTCGATACAATAATCCCTCTTTTTTGAAGTGCATTAATTAAGATCTCACCCTTTAAATCCTTTACACTAAAGGACAAAATATGCGCGGCGCCTGTATTCTTGGATAACAAATGAATATTTTCCCCGAATTCTGC
Organism: Ureibacillus sp. GCM10028918; assembly: GCF_042666115.1. NCBI lineage: Bacteria > Bacillati > Bacillota > Bacilli > Caryophanales > Caryophanaceae > Ureibacillus > Ureibacillus sp. GCM10028918. The sequence goes on along the minus strand of NZ_JBHTFK010000002.1, from coordinate 33,394 downwards.
TAAAAATTCTAATAGGTCATTATGCCATTTTCGGTACTTTTGAGCCGATTGTTCCATATTATCGTTAGCAATTCGAGCAGCTTTTGCGGTTGCAACTGCTAAAGGAACTGCCACTGTCCCGCTTCGTAATCCTTGCTCTTGGCCACCACCAAAAAAGAGTGGAATAATATTCATTTTTTTACGAAAAGCAATAATGCCTGATCCTTTTATTCCATGTATTTTATGTCCAGAGATTGTAATAATATCAGGACCTGCTTCACCGTTAAAGAAAATCGGCAATTTCCCAAAACTCTGTACGGCATCGACATGAAAGGCAGCACGACTATTTTCATGGATAATTTTCGCAGCTTCTTCAATAGGTTGAATTGCACCCATTTCATTATTTACATGCATTATGCTAACAAGTACTGTTTCTTTGCGAATCTTGGCTCGTAGTTCTTGTAATGAAATAACACCATTTTCATCAACTTTAAGGAAATCAACTTCGTATCCTTCATTTTGTAGTGATTTTACTGCTTCTATAATGGATGGATGTTCGATTTCTGTGGTAATAATATGTTTTCCTTTATGAGTATTTGCTTTAGGAATACCAAATATTGCAAAGTTGTTAGATTCCGTACCACCTGCTGTAAATAATACAAATTGGCCTTTCGTATGAAGAAGATCAGCTATCTGACCTCTTGCCCGGTCTAATAAAGTATTTGCTTCAACTCCAGCCTCATGAATTGAAGAAGGGTTGGCATAGAAGGATTCATTCACTTGTATAAATGTATTTAAAACCTCTTTGTGCGGTTTTGTTGTAGCACTATTATCTAGATAGATCATTTTATATCCCACCTTAATTTCTTGCATTTAGAAGTTTTAAAATATTTGATTCCACTCGATAAGAAAACCACCAACACATAAGTGCGGTGGCTTCCTCTATTAATTATAACGCTATTGTCAAGTGATGATTAATATTGTGATTTTTCGTAAAGCTCATCTTGAACAAGCTCTTCAATCCGTTTAATTGCCCCAGGCTCTGCCAACTCTACTGCGGCGGCTGCATCTTCTAACGCTTTTATGTAACGATATTGATGGAAAGCATATTCTGATTCTAGTAGAAGATCATTTACTTTTTGGTTCGTTGCACGATAACGGTTACCATATTGAATGATTCTTTCTATTAACATGACATTTTCAATCATCTCTTGAACATGTTTATTTACTTCATGTATACATTTTTCAGCATTTTCAATGTTGCCTTGTACACGGTTCATGTTTAGCGGTACATCTTGTAGACTTTGCATTACGATATAAATCTGTTCTTCTGCTTCTTCAATACGAGCATCCATTTCTTCTGGTATTCCAGGGATATTCGCCTTATTTAGTTGGCGATCCGTTTCTTGTAATACTCGTTTTAAAGAATCGAGCTTTGCTCTTGCTTTATTTTCATCAATTCTTAAATTCTTCAAACGACTAGAGAACTGTTCCTGTTCATCTTTTATACGTTCAATTTCTTCACTGATTTCAACTAATTCATCTTGCAAACTCGAATAAGCAGATTTTTCATCATTTACACGTGTAAGGAGTAGCTCAAAGCGTTTTTGAATGATTTCAAGTTGTTTGAGTCCTAATTTTGGAATCTCTGCTTCATTTTCAGGTAAATGATAGCTATTTTGTACATAAACAGCTTCGTTACTAATTTCTTTTGTGACTTTGACTACATCATTTAACGTTTGGAAAGTATCGTCACAATTTTTATCAACATAATTTCTTGCAATGACTTCCTTTTCTAATAGGTCATAATAATTTTCAATCTCTTCATTAATTTCATTAAGTCTTGGAGCTACTGAAGCTACATCCAAATCAGCTAGTTTTGATTTGAGTGTTTCTAGCTCTTCGTCAAGATGATCTAAGTATTTTGTTAGCTCTAAATGATTTAAGTAATAGGATTGCTCTTCCATTTCACGTTGACCGTTTCGCAATTCATGTATAGCAGCTGGTATTTTTGTTTGTATTTCTGATAGCAACGTTGGGACTTCAGATAATAAATGGTAAATTGTTTGAGCTTCACTATTAAGACCTAAAACGATTTCTCTAGCTTGCAAGTAATTTCCTTCTACCGTTAATGCTTCATATTCTTCAAATCTTGGAACAAATTGTTCTACTCTTTTTTCCAATGCTGCTAATGCTGGGCCAAAAGAATATTGATGAGCGAGCAAAGTTTTTCTAGCTGAGCGATAATGCTCTTTAATTTGTTCAATCTCAATGCGATTCTTTTCTTCGCTGCCGATTAGTTCTTCTAATTCGCTAATGATTTGATTTTTACTTTTTTCACATTTAGCAATATAATCCTCAATCGCATTTTCCACATTTGAAGCTTTTTTAAATTTAAAACGGTCGATGTATTCTTCCGCATCAAAAAGCATAGAATCTATCTTGATTACGTGAACATCTATAACTTCCGTCCAAATATTACGCCAATGTTCAAACATTTCTTCTGTTTGACCATTCATATTTAAAGATTTTACTTTTGTTAGCTCCTCAAATATAGGATAATGCTGAATTTGCATTTTTTCTTGTTCAAGTCGCTGTATAACAACATTATGTTTTCGACGAATCATGAGTCCAACGATAAATAATGCTAATAGTACGATGACGACAATGATGATATACTGCATCATAAGCCCCCTATTCCCAAATCACTGTACCTGCTACAATTTTGTAACTATAATATACCATGTTTTTTTTCATTTGTTTAAAAAAATACAGTTTTTTGCTAAAGTAAATTGTAATAAATATCTAGAAGATAAAAAAAATCCGAAATTTCTTAAATAAATTGGATTTTTCTAAGACATTCTACTAACAAAAATCTGCCTCTATAGACTATTATTTTATTAAGTTAGCATATAGTTAAATAATAGATTAAAAGCAATTTTACCGAAGCTCCCTGCTATTAATGGGAGCGTTGCCTTATTAAACCAGAGTGGAGGTTTGTTAATGAAAAAAGATGGTCATATACATTCACCTTTTTGCCCACACGGTACAAAGGACCCATTTGAAAGATATATTGAAAAAGCAATAGAAGAAAACTTTTCAGAAATTACTTTTACCGAGCACGCACCATTGCCAACTAATTTTGTCGACCCGACACCAAAAAAGGATAGCGGGATGATACCTAAGGATTTAACTGCCTACTTTGAGACTTTGCAACAACTAAAACAACAATACAAAGATCAAATTACTATTAAAGTAGGTTTAGAGGTAGACTATATTGTTGGCTATGAAACGGAAACTCGAGCGTTGTTGGACATTGCCGGTCCCATCCTTGATGACGCAATTCTCTCTGTTCATTTTTTAAAGCACAATGATACATACACATGCATTGATTTTTCTCATGAGGTATATCTTGATTTCGCTAGGCAAATTGGTGGAGTTGAGGCTCTTTATAATCTTTATTATGATACTGTTTTACAATCGATTGACGCTAATCTCGGCAGATTTAAACCTCGAAGAATTGGTCATCCAACCCTTGTTCATAAATTCCAGCTTGCACATGGAGAAAATATCGATGATAATCATCGTACCATTGAAGTACTAACAAAAATGCAAGAGAAGGGCTATGAATTGGATGTTAATAGTGCTGGTTTAAGCAAACCTTATTGCAAGGAACCTTATCCACCTATACACATGATTGAATACGCACGCTCTATTTCTTTGCCACTTGTTTTTGGCTCGGATGCACACAGTGCGGATGATTTACATCAGCACTATGATACAATTATGCGATAGAATGAAATCTCAATTTAACCTAACTGTTCATACAGTATTACTAATTATGGAGGTATAACATGTTTTCACAAATAACTTATGAAGGTCCAGTTTCAAAAAAATATGAAACATTATCTAAACAATTAGATGCATTACTTGAAGGAGAAACAAATTTAATCGCCAATTTAAGTAATGCTTCAGCCCTTTTAAATCAATTTCTGGATAATATCAATTGGGTAGGATTTTATTTGATGAAAGAAGGCGAACTTGTTTTAGGTCCCTTCCAAGGTTTACCCGCTTGTGTACGAATTGCTGTAGGTCGTGGTGTTTGTGGAACCGCTGTTTCAGAGCAAAAAACAATGCTAGTGGAAGATGTTCACGCATTTCCTGGACACATTGCTTGTGATGCTGCATCTAATTCGGAAATCGTGATTCCCTTCTTGAAAGATGACAAAGTAGTTGGTGTCCTAGATATCGATAGTCCGTTAAAAGCTCGATTTACTTTAGAGGACCAGCAAGGCCTGGAATTATTTGTTCAAACTTTACAAAAGTTTTTATAAGAAAGCAGCTGTTGACAAACGCTTGCAATCAACCAAACCAAATACGTGTAGATAAAATCGCTATTCGACTTTATCTACACGTTTAGTTTTTTTATTAAAAAAGCATTGATTTATTAAAAATTGAAAATTTATTCTTACCTGTAGATTTAGCATTGTACAATGCTGTATCAGCATGTAAAAAGAACTCCTGGAATTCCGGGCGTTCTTTTGCATTCCAAGTAATTAAACCAGCTGAAACTGTAACCGCAGGATTTGTAGCCTCTGGAATTGACTCCACGATTTGAGTCGCTAATTTTTCTACTTCATCCACTAAAATATTTGGTACGTAAACAGCTAACTCTTCCCCGCCCCACCTTGCACATATGCCACGTGTGCCAATCATATTTTTAAGTTGGTTCCCAATTTGAACAAGTACCTCGTCTCCAACTTGATGTCCATAAGTATCATTAACTCTTTTAAAATTATCAATATCAATCAATAGAAACATTCCTGAACTGTCGTTTTTCAATGAGTTTCCAACGAAATTATCAAAGAAACTACGAGCATGTAATTTTGTTAAGTGATCATGATCGACCATTTCCTGTAATTTATTGCGCAGAATTGAGTTTGCAATGGCTAATGAGGAGTGATGAATGAGCGATTGCATAAGTTTAAAACTATCAAAAGAGAAAAAGTATGAATCCTGATGCAGTACAATACTAAAACCATTAATACGTTGTTCTACTACCATCGGGATGGCCATCATCGAATTGAAATGAAGATCTTTCCCAATTAAACGACTGCAATCCGCAATAAATAATGGCTCTTGACTATTTTCAAAATGTTTGGAAACATGATCAATAAACAGGCGCCCTTCCTCAGTATCAAAAAGCTCTGTGGACTCCTCGGTAAGTTTTAACTCAGAATCATTCATCAAAACAAAACATACTTCCATTGGTTGGAAGGATTTTATTAGCTGTTTATGTAAAAACATAAACATCTCTTTACTATCTAATTTCATATTTAGACGATGTGATGTTTCATTAATGAGTTGAAGGTCGCTAATTAATCTATGTGACTGATGATATAGTTTCGCATTCTCTAAGGCATTTCCTGATGCATGTGCAAGCATTCTAATAAAATCTTCTTGTGTCTTTGAATAAACATAATAAAGAGGCGCACTTACTTGAAGGATTCCATAAATCGCTTGTCTTCCTTTAATTGGAGCATTCAACAGACAGCGGTTTAAATCTGAAGCCTGTTCTATTGTTATTGTCCCTGAAACGAAAGCCTCGATTGCAGCTGGCCTTTCTGAGAGATAATCAAACGGTTTAATATGTACCTTAGTTTGACGGTCTTGATCATTTGATAATATTAACTCTACATTAAAGTCCGGAAAATTATCTTGAATCGTAAATAACACATTTTCCAGAATTAAATCAATATCCATTGTCGAATGAAATAAATCGGTCATATTGTATAATTTACGGTACTGGTTTTCGTTTTGGAGGATTTCGATATTTTTGCACAATACTTTTAGTATATTAGCGGTAATATCTACGAAATTTTCAAAATATTCACTTTGCGAAAAGGTTATCCATTTTGGCGTTGCATCAAGTAATACAATACAAAAGACACCGAAAGATCCCGTTTTAAGTAATAGCATATGAGAGAATGGATTAAATTCTTTTATATTAGAAAGAAATCTTGGTACTTCAACTAACTTCCCTGATGAGAAATGTGTGCTAATATTACTCCAATGAATATCAGTAAAGTCTATTTCAATTGATGACTTTATATTAAATGGTATAAATGATTCACATTCATATAAAAGAAAACAGCATTTATCGATATCAAAATGCTGTTTCAAGCTTTTTTGCATCAATAAAACATATTCATCGTAGCAGTTTTTTTCATTCATAGAGTCTATACACAAACTTAACAAATCTGATTTAATATTCGTTAAAATCTCACGATGTTCTCTCATAAAAATCACCTTTTCTCAAGTAACAAAAATCATTTCCCTTATGTAACTTAATGTAAATTATACACAACTTATGCCAATTTGACTATAAATTTCTAATTGTATAGGATTATATATTCAAACAATTTATAATATTAGGGCATCTATATTTCATAATTTTAACATTTTTTATAAACTAAATAACTACTTTCGCTTGTCATACTTACCAATAATATTTCTTGACTCATATGATAATAAATTATATAATAATCTTCGTGTAAAATAAACGCAGCAGTTGTATAAGCTGTGCCTGTATTTTATTCCTCTTGGTCAACATATTGTTTCCTTGATGGTGTATTTGTAACCCTAATCGGCTGCAAGGGCGAAGATACATGAATATAAAATCCAGCAAGTTTCGGGTACAACTGGTTTTTGTTTTACTATAGAAAAAACATCACTTCGATGTCTTTTCTAGTTACTGATTATAGAAATTTTATATTTCGATCAGTAAAAAAACCAAATTAAAAGGAGGAGACAAAATTATGTCTCGTTATACAGGTCCATCATGGAAAGTGTCTCGTCGTCTAGGTATTTCATTAAGCGGCACAGGTAAAGAATTAGAAAAACGCCCTTATGCACCAGGACAACACGGTCCAAACCAACGCAAAAAATTATCAGAATACGGTTTACAATTACAAGAAAAACAAAAACTTCGTCATATGTTTGGTATGACTGAACGTCAATTCAAAAACCTATACAACAAAGCAAGCAAATTAAAAGGTGTTGCAGGTGAAAACTTCATGATCCTTCTTGAAACTCGCCTTGACAACTTAGTATACCGTTTAGGTTTAGCTCGCACTCGTCGTGGAGCTCGTCAATTAGTTAACCACGGTCACGTTTTAGTTGACGGTAAACGTGTTGACATCCCTTCTTTCAGCGTTAAACCAGGACAAGTGATTTCTCTACGTGAAAAATCTCAAAGCCTTGCTGTAGTAACAGAAGCTATCGAAGTTAACAACTTCGTACCAGATTATTTATCATTTGATGCAGACAAAAAAGAAGGTACTTTTGTACGTCTTCCAGAGCGTTCTGAATTATCAGCTGAAATTCAAGAACAATTAATCGTAGAGTTCTACTCTCGTTAATCCTAAGTTTGTATTCAAAGAGGACGACTTTTGGTCGTCCTCTTTTTTATATATGCAAAAAACTTTATTGATGGTAATTAAAGTATTTTAATTAAACACTACCTTTTTTAAGTATTTAACTTCTTCAATATATTCCCCCGCTCATTATTCTTCTCTCTTCCATTGGGGTCAATCATCCAAAAATTTTAAAAAATAAAAACCCCGAATAGTCACTTAGAGAAGTGCCACAATTCGGGGCTTTGTATAGAATGTTCAAGAACTTCTATACTGTTGTTGGTTGTGTGAGAGTAATTACTTATCGGTTCTCACTGTTGTTGTTATTGTTGTTGTTATTATTGTTTCTGTTATTGCGGTCAAAGTTTAATTCTTCTGCAAACTCTGCACGGTTGTTGCGGTTTTCTGCGTCATTGTTTTGACGATTGTTGCGTTGGCTGTTGTTGTTGTTATTGTTGTTTTGTGCCATATCTCTCACCTCCACCACATTATTATGAGTAATATTTATTTTTTTATTCTAAGACAAAATAAAAAAACGTCCTAGTTTAAATAAAAACCAGGACGCATTTATTAGCTAAATTTTACCATATGATACTTTTTCTTGCCACGTCTGATGATGGCAAACGCGTCTTCTAGACGGTCCTTTCCATCTATCACGTAGTCAAGGTCTGCTATTTTTTCTCCATTCACTGAAATCGCACCATTCGTTACATCTTCACGGGCCTGGCGTTTTGAAGATGAAATTCCAGCTTCTACAATTAAGTCCACAATATTTTTATCTTCTTTAACCAGCTCAATAGAAGGAACCCCAGCGAAGGCTACTTTCATCTCTTCAACAGATAAAGTCTTTAAGTCCCCGGAGAATAAAGCTGCTGTAATTTTCTCAGCCTGTTCTAAACCAGCCTCGCCATGGATTAGCTTTGTCATTTCTGCTGCTAAAGTTTTTTGAGCTTTACGCAAATGTGGTTCTTCCTGCACTGTAATCTCTAATGCTTCAATTTCTTCACGTGATAGGAACGTGAAGATTTTTAAATATTTGATTACATCAGAATCAGCTGTATTTACCCAAAATTGGTAGAACTCGTATGGTGAAGTTTTTTCAGGATCTAACCAAACAGAACCACCAGCAGTTTTACCAAATTTCGTGCCGTCTGCTTTTGTTACTAATGGAATTGTAATACCAAAGGCATTCGTTTCTTCCTCATGTGTTTTTCTGATTACTTCAAGTCCAGTTGTAATATTGCCCCATTGGTCTGACCCACCAACCTGGATTTTCACATTGTAGTTATCGTATAAATAGTTGAAATCAAGACCTTGAATAATTGTGTACGTAAATTCAGTAAATGAGATTCCTGATTCTAAACGGGAAGCAATAGTATCTTTTGCTAAAAGGTAATTCACATTCACTAATTTTCCATAATCACGCAAGAAATCAATAACGCTTAATTTTCCAACCCAGTCATAGTTATTGACAAGTTGTGCACCATTTTCCTTTTCACTAAAATCGAAAATACGCTCCATTTGTGCTTTTAAGCCTGCTACATTATGTGCAATTTGTTCTTCAGTCAATAAATTTCGCTCAGAAGAACGGCCAGATGGATCGCCAATCATTCCTGTTGCTCCACCAACTACCAATACAGGTCGATGTCCAGCCTGTTGAAATCTGCGTAGCGTCAGAAGTGGTACGATATGCCCAATATGCATGGAATCAGCTGTTGGATCAACCCCAACATACAGTGCTACCTTTTCTTCATTTAATAATTTTTCCATTCCTTCAGCATCAGTTTGTTGGTATAACAAGCCGCGCCATTGTAAGTCTTCTAATAAAGGGTTTGTCATTTTTTATCCTCCATTCATACTCTTTGCATTATTAATAATCAATAATTAAAATAAACCAAAAAATTGCAACTAACCCACAAGTGTTCACAAATTAAGATTTAAAGATTGGAAAACATAAAAAAGCCCCAACACGCAAAATCAATTGCATGCTGGGACGTTAATTAGCAAATTTAACGCGGTACCACCCGGCTTGAAGAAGTCTTGATAATAGAACCTCTTCCTCTTTGAGACGTTTTAACGCAACGCGGTCGTTCAAGCTCCAAGAACGTAATTCGTGTTTACACTGTGTCTAGCTTTCACCGACCGCTAGCTCTCTTAAACAGGGAATGAAAACACTACTTCAGACTTATCATTGCTTGAAAAGTATAATGATTATTCTACTCGTTTTAAATTCAATGTCAATATCTATGTTCGCACTATAGTGAATTATGCTATAATAAACGAGATTTTAGGGGGTGACGTTTCGTGAAAGTATGGATGAATCGATTTATAGAATATATACGAGAACTAAATGCGAAATTAGATAGATTAGCTGCGTCAAAGCAAATGAGCAGAATAAGAATAACAGGAAGTGTTATTTGGAATTTAGTCCTTATTTTCTTGATTTTTACGACTACAGCAGTCGTTTTTGTTGGTGGCCTGGGACTAGGTTACTTTGCATCACTCGTTAAGGATGATGCGCTCATTTCTAAAGCAGAAATGAGAGACCAAATATATAATTATGACGAAACCAGTGAAATTTATTTCGCAGGTGATATTTATATAGGAAAGCTGCGTACTGATTTGGAAAGAAGGGAAACTTCGATTGCTAAAGTATCTCCTACACTTATTAATGCTGTACTTGCAACAGAGGATGAGTATTTTAATGAACACGAAGGAATTGTTCCAAAAGCCGTTTTACGCGGACTTTTACAAGACATTACAAACTCATCTACTCAAACAGGTGGTTCTACATTAACCCAGCAATTAATCAAAAATCAGATTTTAACAAACGAAGTCTCATATGAACGAAAAGCAAGAGAGATATTACTAGCAATTCGTTTAGAGAAATTTATGACGAAGCAAGAAATAATAGAAGCTTATTTAAATATCATTCCTTATGGCCGTAATGCATCCGGTAAAAACATTGCCGGCGTAGAAACTGCGGCACAAGGCATATTTGGAATTTCAGCATCTGAATTAAACTTGGCACAAGCTGCCTATATTGCAGGAATTCCACAAGCACCATTTGCACATACACCTTTTACCAATACAGGCGAGATTAAGGATGCTGAAGGTCTAAAACCTGGTATTGATCGTAAGGAAACTGTTCTTAAGCGTATGTTAGCGGTTGGTTATATTACTAAAGAAGAATATGAGCAAGCTGCCAACTATGATATTACGAAAGACTTTCGTGATCCGGAACCAGAAGCTACAGACAACTATCCATGGCTTACATATGAACTAGAAGATCGAGCAAAAGCAATTATTGCACGGATACTGGCAGAAAAAGATGGAATCGATCCCGAACGTTTAGATGAAGAAGAAAACTTGGAAGAAAAATATATGATTCTAGCAGATCGTGATGTACGTTCTGGTGGTTACAGAATTTATTCGACAATCGATAAGGGAATGTATGATGCAATGCAGGAATCTGCACAGAACTTCCAGAGTTATGGTCATACTTTTACAACTACCCAAATTGATGAGGAAACTGGCGAAGAAATTGTGATTGAAGAACCAGTTCAAGTCGGTAGTATCGCTATTGAAAATAATACAGGTAAAATTCTAAGTTTTGTAGGTGGACGAAAATTTAACTTGGAGCAGCAGTTTAACTACGCAACACAGGCATACCGTCCAAACGGCTCGACAATGAAACCATTATTAGTATATGCACCCGCGATTGAATATGGTGTAATCGGTGCTGGAAGTCCGGTAGCAGATGTGAAGTTTACTCTAGGTTCATATAGTCCTTCTAACTATATCGAAAGTCAAGAACTGGGGATTATTCCAGCTCGGGAAGCTTTAGCCAAATCTCAGAATTTACCCGCATTACGCTTATATGATGCAATTCGAGATCGAAAGCCTGCAAGTTTCTTAGAACAGATGGGCTTCACAAAAGTAACGCCTGGCGATTATGAGAACCTTTCTGCCGCTATCGGTGGTTTGACTTACGGAACAACCGTGGAAGAAAATACAAATGCATTTGCCACATTTGCAAATGGTGGCCAATTTATCGATGCGTATATGATTGACAGAATTGAAGACTTGGATGGCAATATTATTTATAAGCATGAAGTTGAACCTGTCAAAGTATTTTCACCTGAAACCTCTTATATGGTTACAGATATGTTAAGAGACGTTTTAGATGAAGGGACAGCAACTAGAGCAAACAGTGCATTAAAATTCTCTTCTGATTTTGCTGCTAAAACGGGTACAACGAATGAGCATAAAGACGTATGGTTAGTCGGATACAATCCAAATATTTCGCTAGGTGTATGGTTAGGCTATGATCAAAACAAATCGCTTTATCAATTTAATAATACTTATGGGCAACCAAGTACACGAGTAAACTTATTATGGGCGAGTTTAATGAACTCCTTATATGATGTAAATCCGGAGTTAGTCGATCCTCAGGGACAATTTGAACGACCTGCCAATGTGGTTAACGCATCGTTTTGCGGTATTTCAGGAGATGCTCCTTCAACAGCATGTACACAGGCCGGTTTAGTTCGTTCAGATTTATTTAATCGAAATGTATTCTTGCCAAGCAAAGTCGACGAAAGTTTAAATGCATCCTCATCAGTAATGATTAATGGTAAAGCGTATATTGCCTTGGATTCGACACCAAGGGAATTTGTAACTACAGGAGGATCAGGTATAAATTCCGAATTTGCTAGCAGAATACTTGGTCGTCTTGGTGGAGACCCTTCAAAATTATGGCCAGGTGGAACAAGTAATGTTGTATCATCTGCAAGATTCAATGCAGACGGCAGTCCGCCACAGGCAGTATCAGCTTCTCTTTCAGGGAATGCCATAACTTGGTCTAAATCGGCATCTAATGATGTTATTGGATATCGTGTTTACGATATTACGAATGGTAGCCGCACCCATGTAACTACATTGAGAGATGGCAGTGGGCGTCAATCCACTATTACCAGTGGCAGGTCTTACATTGTAGTAGCTGTTGATATTACTGGATTAGAGTCAGCTCAATCGAACACAATTACAACAGTTGCAGCACCACCAACAGAACCTGAGCAACCACCAGAAAATAATAAACCGGACCCCAATGAAGGAAATGGTAATCAAAATGGTGATACTGATGACGGTTCCAATGATGGTACAAATGGTGAAACTCCTAATGGTAATGGTGAAGGAAATAGTAATGGAGACGGCGATAATAACGGTGGTGGAAACGGTACAGGCAATGATACTGATCCTGGTAACGGAACAGGACAAACCCCGCCAACAGATACAAATCAATAGTACGCTGGGCTTATCATCTAGTCTTCATGCTAGATAAGCCCGTTGTTCCAAAATTGTTATTCTAGAAAAAAAGCTCAGTCTCTTAAGAGACTGAGCTTTTTTCTTCTACTAATATCTTTTTCAAAATTTCAACTGCCTCATCTATTTCTTCCGTTGTAACCGTTAATGGTGGTAGAAGTCGAAGTACTTGAGAACCTGCTGCAACAAGCAATAAGCCCTCTTCCTCTGCTTTTCCCACTAAAGATGCAACTTCTTTCCCACAATCTAAGCCTATTAATAAGCCTTTACCTCGAATTTCAAATTGCTCCTGTGCAAGAGCTTCTTTTAACTTGCCGATAAGATAGTGTGATTTTTCTTGAACTTCATTCAGGAAGGAAGAGTCAAATACATGATTGACTACTGTTTGAGCAACAGCTACACCTAGAGGATTTCCTCCATATGTTGTTCCATGTGAACCTGGGCCAAATGTTTCATATAAATCTGATGTACCTAATATTCCACCAATCGGGAATCCGCCGCCTAATCCTTTTGCCATGGATACTATATCAGGTTTTAAAGGTGTTTGTTCGAAGGCAAAACGTGTACCCGTACGACCAATCCCTGTTTGGACTTCATCCACAATAAGTAATACATCACTATTTTCACAGATTTCATTAATTGCTTGCGCAAACTCTTCCGTTACTTCAATAATACCGCCTTCTCCTTGAATCACTTCAAGCATGATTGCAGCCACTGTCCCATCAACCGCCTCCTTAAGCGCGTCTGCATCATTAAAAGGAAGATACGTAAACTGATCTACTAGCGGTCCAAAACCTTTTTGAATTTTTTCTTGTCCTGTGGCAGACATTGCACCAAAAGTCCGTCCATGGAATGAATTTTCAAATGTAATAATATGGTGTTTCCCTGTATGTTTTCTGGCTAATTTAATTGCTGCTTCATTTGCTTCTGCTCCACTATTGCAAAATAATGCATGAGCTAAGTGATTATCCTTCACTAAACTTTCCGCTAATGCAACCTGACCTGGACTCTCAAACAAATTACTCGTATGCCAGATTTTTTCGCTTTGTTCCTGTATTGTTTTTACTAATGCTGGATGTGCATGACCTAAACAACAAACAGCAATTCCACTTGTAAAATCAAGATATTGTTTTCCATCAGCATCCTTTACAATCGTTCCTTTTCCTTCAACAATGCTAATTGGTCTTCTAGAATAGTTATTAAATAAAGCATTCATTTGGTTAGCTCCTTATCGAATTTTCGTGTCGGAATCTCCTACCGCTTTGCAAATGACTCATTAACAGAAGGAACAATCACAGTACCTGTTAATCGATCATCAACAATTTGTACTGATGGGACACCGGCTTTTAGCACTTGCATCGCCCCTTCTACCTTTGGAATCATGCCACCATAAATATGGCCTTCCTCAATCCATTGATTGATTAAGCTTGGGGTTGCTTCTTCTTGGTATTCTCCTTCAATACGAATCCCAGAAACATCTGTCACAAGCAGTAAACTTTCTGCTCCAATTGCCAATGCTACATCACTTGCAACCGTATCTCCATTTATATTAAGTGCTTGGCCGCTGACAGTTGCCCCAACACAAGCTATTACAGGAACAATATGATTGGCGCATAAAGTATTTATTAGTTGCGTGTTCACGCTCGTTACCTTTCCTACAAATCCATAAGTATCTTGCTCTAAATACTCGCTTTGCAGTAGTTGACCATCAAATCCGTTTAAGCCTATTGCCATAATCCCTGCTTCATTCAATTGGCCAACTAAAGCAGGATTTACTTTTCCTATTAATGTTGATTGCACAATGTTGATTGCTTCTTCATTTGTAATACGAATTCCATTTAGAACAGCCGAGCTAACCTGTTGCTTTTCAAGCTCTCTATTAATTGCCGGTCCACCACCATGGGTAATGATGATATCGTACCCTTCTTGCTGCAAAGTTTTGAAATTGGAAAAGAAGGCTCTATTTAAGCCTTCTAATGTACTTCCGCCAAGCTTGATGACGATTTTTTTACGAACGGTAGGAAGCATTGATTTGAACATAGTCATAAGTTAAATCGCACCCCCATGCTAATCCGTGCCCTTCGCCCTGACCTAGTGACACGTAAATTTTCACTTCATTCGCTTTTAGGATTTTAATTAATTCTTCTTCAGAAAATGGTACTGGTTCCCCATTTTGAACCATTAATGCTTCACCAATTTTAATTGTAATTTTTTCTGGGTCGACAGTAGCACCACTATACCCAACAGCTGCAATAATACGGCCCCAGTTTGCATCATTTCCGAAGACTGCTGTTTTTACCAACGGGGAACCAACTACAGTTTTGGCAATTTTACGGGCTTCCTCATCCGAGATCGCTCCAGTCACTTCTGCTTCAATTAATTTTGTTGCCCCTTCTCCATCACGAGCAATAGCTTTTGCAAGATCTTCAGCAACTACTTGCAATGTACTATAAAAATTATGCCAGTCTGGATGTCCAGTTGTTAAAGATTCGTTCCCTGCTAATCCATTTGCCATGATAATAACTGTATCATTTGTAGATGTATCGCCATCCACCGTAATTGCATTGAATGTTAAGTTCGTAATATCTGAAAGAGCTTTTTGCAGCACATCCGATTCAATATTTGCGTCAGTAGTAATGAATCCAAGCATCGTTGCCATATTCGGCTCAATCATTCCAGAGCCTTTCGCAGTACCTGAAATTACCACTTCCTTGCCATCGATCAATGTACTATAAGTCGTATTTTTCATGACAGTATCCGTCGTTAAAATTGCTTGTGCAAAATCAATCCCATGCTCCAATGTGTTTCCCAAATCCAAACTCTCAACACCGGCACGGATTGGTTCCATCTTCATAATCTCACCAATTACACCTGTTGAAGCAACACCAATTAATGAAGGGTCAATTCCAAGCTTCATCGCAGCCAAGCTTTGCATTTCATATGCATCTGCTATACCTTGTTTTCCTGTACAAGCATTTGCGTTTCCTGAGTTTACGATCAATGCTTGCATTTTACCTGACTGGTATACTACCTCTTTTGTCACTTTTAACGGTGCTGCTTGAATGGCATTCGTAGTAAATACCCCCGCTACACTTGCTGGAACTTCACTTACTAAAAGAGCTAAATCCTTTTTCTTATGTTTGATGCCACAATGCATACCAGCTGCTGAAAATCCTTTTGGTGACACAATATTTTTACTCGATAGTTTTCTAACCTCATATAATGTATTCAATATATTCTCCCCCTTAAATAAATAACGGAATAACGTCCAGACCAAGCGTTTGTGGTAGGCCCGACTGAACATTCATATTCTGGATTGCTTGCCCTGCAGCACCTTTTACTAAATTATCTATTACACCAACAATAGTAGCTCGGTTTGTTCTTTCATCTAACTTAACAAAGATATCGCAATAGTTTGAACCCTTCACGCGATTTGTTCCCAGAAAAGAACCATCTTCCACAACTCGCACAAAGGGGTGATTTTTATAGGTTTCTAGTAAACAATCAATTAATTGTTTATTCGTAACACCTGGTGATACTTGCGCATATGAAGTTGCTAATATTCCGCGCGTCATTGGGACTAGGTGCGTATTGAACGTAATAGCCGTCTGGACGTCTGCAAACATTGCAATTGCCTGTTCAATTTCTGGAATATGTTGATGTTCATTTACTTTATATATTGAAAAGTTTTCATTCATCTCGCTATAATGCGTTGTTTGGGAAGGCTTATTGCCTGCACCGGAAACACCGCTTTTAGCATCAATTACTAAGTAGTTTGGATCGATTAGCCGTTCCTTTATTAAAGGTAGCAGTGAAAGTAAAACAGCGGTTGGGTAACAACCTGGATTGGCTATTAAACTAGCTGATTTTATATTTTCCTCATTCCATTCAGTAAGTCCATAGACACTTTCCTTAACAATAGATTCCGGTGCCGGAGGTTTTTTGTACCACTGTTCATAAACACTTAAATCTTTTAGGCGATAGTCACCTGAAAGGTCTATCAGCCTTGGACCAATACCAACTAATGGAGGTAATAGCTTACTTGTGACACCCGAAGGAGTACTTGTAAATACAACATCAAACCCAGCTAAAGTCTCAACATCAATTTTTTGTAATGGTGTATCGTGAATCGATAACAAATGTCCAAATTTTGATGAAAAAATGGCACCTTCTTCAGAAGAAGTAAACAGTTCAATTTTTTCAACTTCTGAATGATTGTGTAAGAATCGGATTAGTTCTAATCCGCCATACCCTGTTGCCCCTATTATTCCAACTTTCAATTCATCCACCCCTAAAATTAGAAATCCTACTTGTGTCAAAATCTTGTGAGTTGTCCTATTTTTTTGCAGATTACTTGCTTCTCTTCTTCCTAATCTGCCATAATAACGTTAGTATAATTCTGCATAATTATTTAGTCAACTGTATTTTTATATATTTTCAAAATTTTCCTACGCATAATAAATAGGGTACTCTATCATATTTTATATCAGAGTACCCCTCTAAAAAATTGTATAAATATTAATATTTTAATAAGAATTTGTTAATAGTTCCCAAAACTAAAATTGCCAGATAACCATGTTGACTCCTAAATTACTATTACCCTAACTTTGATCACTTCTTTTTAACTAGTGAAAAAATTAATCTTCCATTGTTGATAAATCACCTGTTGGCAATTTTAATTCCCATGCTTTTAAAACACGGCGCATTATTTTGCCACTCCTGGTTTTCGGAAGCTTCTCTTTAAACTCAATCTCTCTTGGTGCAGCATGAGCAGCAAGACCACTTTTAACAAAATGACGAATGTCTTCAGCTAATTGATCGCTCGCTTCTACACCTTCACGCAAAGCAATGAATGCTTTAATAATTTCTCCTCGGACAGGATCTGGTTTACCTATAACCCCAGCTTCGACAACATCTGGATGCTCAAGCAATTTGCTCTCTACTTCAAATGGACCAACACGTTCACCAGAGGTCATGATCACATCATCAATACGCCCCTGGAACCAGAAGTACCCATCCTCATCGATATAAGCAGAATCGCCTGTAATATACCATTCTCCTTTTAAGAAATACGAATTGAATCGTTCAGGGTTTCCCCAAATCCCGCGCATCATGGATGGCCAACCTTTTCGAATCGCCAAATTACCCATTGTATATGGTGAAACTTCATTTCCTTCATCATCGACAACGCTTGCATAAATGCCTGGTACAGGTTTTCCCATTGAACCTGGCTTAATTTCCATGGAAGGATAATTACAAATAATATGACCACCAGTTTCAGTCATCCACCAAGTATCATGAATTCTATGGCCAAGTACTTCCATTCCCCATCGGATTACCTCAGGATTTAATGGTTCACCTACTGAAAGAATATGACGAAGAGTAGAAAGATCATAATGCTCCAATATACTTGGACCTGCACCCATCAACATTCTGAATGCCGTAGGAGCACTATACCAAACCGTTACACCATATTGCTCAATGGCACTATACCAATTTTCAGGACTAAAACGCCCACCAACTATTAAGTTTGTTACTCCATTTAACCATGGACCAAAAATACCATACGCAGTACCTGTTACCCATCCAGGATCTGCAGTACACCAAAAGATATCTTCTTCTTGTAAATCTAGAACCCATTGTGTAGTCTGGTAATGTTGAATCATTGCATTATGAACATGCAAAACCCCTTTTGGAGCGCCTGTTGAACCAGAAGTATAGTGCAGCAACATCCCATCCTCTCGGTCAACCCACTCTATATCAAACGTACTTGAAGCTTCTTTAATTCGACTTGCAAAGTCCACAATTTTATCATTTTCTTCGATTTGTTCCCCAACAACGAAGATTTTTTCTAAGTGTGGCAGCTTCTCTACAGGCACTCTCTTTAATAGGCTTGGAGTCGTAACTAAAGCTTTCGCCTCACTGTCCGCTAATCGATCGTACACGGCTCCTTCCATAAATGCTTCAAACAATGGACCAACAATAACGCCCATTTTAATAGCGCCCAATAGAGAAAAATACAGTTCCGGTGAACGCGGCATAAAGATAAATAAACGATCACCTTTTTCTAAAGTTGTTTGGTTTTTAAATATGTTGGCTGCTTTGTTCGAAAAACGCTTTAAATCATTAAAGGTGTAGCTTTCTTTTCTTGATCCATCATCAAAAAACAAGGCTACTTTGTTTTTTCGAAAGCTTTCGGCATGTCGATCAATGGCTTCATAAGCTGCATTAACCTTCCCCGTTGCATGCCAGCTAAAAGCTGTTTCTGTTTCTTGCCAATCGAAAGCCTCAATTTTTTCATCATAATTTTCTAAATGATGATTCCTGCTTACAACTGTTAATCTGTCCGTAATTTTTATCCCCATAAAAATTACCCCTTTCAATCAATTTCTCCGAAACTTTTCCACAATAATAATATTGGAATGTTATGGAATAAAATTACTTGCGAATTATACACTTTCTACTAAAATACAAAGCGATAATTTTTCAAACTATGAATACTAAGTGTTAGTATACTAGTTTGAATACCTATTATTTTACAATATTCAGAACATTTTGAGTTAAATATTTTAAATTTTAAAACAATTAATGTATTTTTAACAAATAACAGCGATTTTGTGCATAATTTATCATATAATGGAAGTATCAAACTTATGTGGAGCGAATTACAATGAAACATACTAAAACCTTTTATTCCATAGGTATGGAAACAAGGCACGGTCCAGTCACAATAGAAGGTCCAGTGCCTTCAGAATTGCTAGAAAAATATAGTTTTCATGAAGATTTAGTATCATTTAGACCTTCCATGCAGCAAAAAAAGGCACTAGTTGAAATTGCAAAACTAGAAGAAGGACGAATCATAATAATCCGAAATGACGAAACCGTCTTAGGCTACGTCACTTATTTATATCCAGACCCATTAGAGAGATGGTCTGAAGATCAAATAGAAAATATGATAGAACTCGGTGCGATTGAAGTTATTCCCTCTTACCGTGGGTGTGGGGTAGGTAAAAAATTATTGTATGTGTCTTTTATGGATGATGCCATGGAAGATTACTTGGTTATTACTACTGAATACTATTGGCATTGGGATTTAAAAGGCACGGGGTTAAATGTATGGGATTATCGAAAAATGATGGAGCGATTGATGAAGAATGTCAATTTCGAATATTACGCAACCGATGATCCCGAAATTACATCCCATCCTGCTAATTGTTTAATGGCAAGAGTTGGTAAACGGGTAAATAATGAAACAATGGAACGATTTGATCGATTACGTTTTAAAAATCGTTTCATGTACTAAATTTGAAAGGAGGAAGCAACATGATGATTATTGAAGAAATTATGAATAGAGATGTCCATTCTTTAGCACCTTCCAATACGGTAAAAGATGCCATTAAAATTATGAGGGAAAAGAAAATCAGGCATTTGCCTATTGTCGATGAAAGAGAAAAAATTGTTGGGATCATTACTGCACATGATTTAAAAAACATACTCCCATCTTCCATAAAGGAAGGGTCAAATTTAACAACTTATGAAACAGCTCTTGAAAAAATCATGGTAAAGAACCCCTTAATAGGACATCCGCTTGATTTTGTTGAAGAGGTTGCCCTTACACTCTATGAATCCAGAATAAGTTGTCTCCCCATTGTATCAGGCGGCAAATTAGTTGGTATCGTAACGACGACAGATTTACTTTATACATATATTGAGTTGACAGGAGCGAACAGGCCTTCTTCAAAAATTGACATTAAAGTAACTGATAAGCCTGGTATTTTATCTGACATTACCGAAATCTTTAAAAAGCACAATGCCAATGTCTTAAGTGTATTAGTTTATCCAAGTTCCAACCATGAAGAAAACAAAATCGTAAGTGTCCGAGTACAAATGATTAATCCTTTGTCCATTATTGAAGATTTACGTAAAGAAGGCTTTGATGTACTATGGCCAAATTTACCCGGAGTGGGTCCATTATGAAGAATGCGGTATTTATTTATTCGCCGGAACAACTCGGATATAAGTTTTCAGATACCCACCCATTTAACCATAAGCGATTATTATTAACAATCGATTTACTAAAAGGGATTAATGCCCTGTCGGACGCAGATATTGTACCTGCGAGAATTGCTACTGAAGAAGAAATAGCTCTTGGTCACGATAAGAAATATATCGAGATTGTAAAAAAAGCAGGCCATGGCTTATTAACCCCTGAGCAATGCGAAAGCTACGGCATTGGTACAGAAGATACTCCCATATTTGGCAATATGCATGAAGCAAGTGCATTATTGGTCGGAAGTACATTGCAAGCAGTCGATTATGTTATGCAAGGCAAAAGTCGCCATGCCTTAAATTTGGGTGGCGGACTTCATCATGGCTTTCATGGCCGCGCATCCGGTTTTTGCATCTATAATGACAGTACTGTTGCAATTCGCTATATGCAAAGAAAATATAACGCTCGGGTTTTATATATAGATACAGATGCACATCACGGAGACGGGGTCCAATGGGCTTTTTACGATGATCCGAATGTTTGTACTCTTTCCATTCATGAAACAGGTCGCTATTTATTTCCTGGTACCGGGAATGTAACAGAACGCGGAAACGGTCAAGGGTACGGCACGTCATTTAATTTTCCAATTGATGCGTTTACTGAAGATGAGAGCTATCTAGAGATCTATGAACAGGCGGTAAAAGAGGTATTTGACTACTTTAAGCCGGATGTCGTCCTTACTCAAAACGGTGCTGACGCTCACTATTTTGACCCACTTACCCACCTTTATGGAACGATGAAAATCTATCAAGAGATACCGAGGTTGGCACATAAACTTGCACATGAATATTGTGATGGGAAGTGGATTGCTGTTGGTGGGGGCGGATATGATATTTGGCGGGTTGTTCCAAGGGCCTGGTCCTTCATCTGGACTGAAATGAACGATATGTCTTTACCAACAGGTATGCTCCCCCAAAAATGGCTGGATAAGTGGCAGGCTGAATCTCCTGTAGCGCTTATTCCAACATGGGAAGATCCAAATCCCCTATACGAACAGATTCCAAGAAAGCTAGAAATTGAAGAAAAAAACGCCCAAATGCTGATGAAAGCACTGCATATGATTCGGGCTGAAAAAAGATAAACGAAAAAGCAGCTCCGCTTAAATACGAGCTGCCTTTTTTTATTTAACCGAGTTTCGTTTTTCGATTCGGTGAGGAATGATAACCGATTGATCTTCTATATTCTCTTTATTCATTAATTTTGTCAGTAATCGCATCGCTACGGCGCCAATATCGTATAGCGGCAATACTACACTCGTTAGTTGCGGACGTACCATACGGGCAAGTTTCGAGTCTTCAAAGCTAATTACTTCAACCTCATCCGGAACCTTTTTCCCATTATCCTGCGCACCATGGATTAGCCCAATTGCTAATTCATCACTTCCTGCAAAGAAGGCAGTTGGTGGTTGCTCGAGACTATTTAAGCTTTCCCATGCTTCAAGACCACTATCATAAGTGCCATCATCTGAGATGATTAACTGTTCATCTATTTCAAGGTTTACATCTGTTAATGCTTTTTTATAAGCCTCAAGTTTGAATCTAGAATTGATGGTATATGCAAGGGGACCTGAAACAAATGCTATACGTTTATGGCCATTAGCTATTAACATTTGAACAGCTTCAAAAGACGCTTGGAAGTAATCGATGTTAACCGAAGGAAATTTGTTCGTTTCATCCACTGAACCAGCAAGTACAATTGGTACAGGGGAATGTTCCATTGACTGATGAAGCTTTGGAGTTACTGCATCACTCATCATCACGATTCCATCCACTTGCTTTCCTAACATTGTATCTAATAGATTCAGTTCTTTATCTTCATTTTGGTCAGAGTTCGCTAAAATAATATTATAGCGATACATTGTCGCTATATCTTCTATACCACGTGCTGCTTCAGCATATATATTATTTGATATATCTGGGATAATGACCCCTACAGTAGTTGTTTTTTTACTTGCTAACCCACGAGCTACCGCATTTGGTCGATATTCCAAGCGTTCAATAACTTCTAACACTTTTTTTCTTGTCGCAGGTTTTACATTTTGGTTTCCGTTAACTACACGTGACACCGTCGCCATTGAAACATTAGCTTCACGTGCAACATCATAAATCGTTACAGTCAAAGGATACGCCTCCTTTTAAGTCAAATTAGTATTTCCATCATACGACAATTTCCATTTCTTTTTCAATATAAAGCATACAATCTTTAGAAAGATTAAACATTTGTATATCTTAAACTGTAACAATTAGTACAAGAAATACACTGGGCAAAATCAAAAATACCATTTTCCTTTAATAGGAAAATGGTATTTTTTCGATGTAGCGAAAATTTGATTTCCGTTTCGGGTACGCTTTTTTGCGGACAGTTCTTAAGCCTGTAGTCTCAGGCGTCGTTATTCTGCAGAAAGTTTGCACCTGTCGCTTTGCTTTCGGTGCAGAAAGTTTGCACCTGTCGCTTTGCTTTCGGTGCAAAAAAGACATTGCTGTGTAGCGAAAGACATAACCGACAGTTACACTCGACCCTACACTCCAATCAATTCATAAAGTATCCGATACTTATGTTATTTTCCGCTAATTTCCTTGAGAATTTCTACTTGGTCTAAGCATCTTAGTTCTTTATGCTTTTAACTCATATTGTTTCATGAATTTTTGAATCTCATTGTAGAATGCATCGAATTCCGGGATATCCATTTGTTGTTGAGAATCCGAAAGTGCTACAGATGGATCTGGATGTACTTCTGCCATAACTCCGTCGGCACCAATCGCGATTGCTGCTTTTGCACATGGCAATAGTAAATCACGACGGCCAGTTGAATGCGTTACATCCACAAATACAGGTAAATGTGTTTCTTGTTTTAATATCGGCACAGCAGAAATGTCCAGAGTATTACGTGTTGCTTTTTCGTAAGTTCGGATACCGCGCTCACATAACATGATATTTTGATTTCCTTGCGACATAATATATTCAGCAGCGTGAATAAACTCATCAATTGTAGCTGCTAAACCACGCTTTAATAGTACCGGTTTATTTGTAGATCCTACAGCTTTTAATAACTCGAAGTTTTGCATATTACGAGCACCAATTTGGATTACATCTATATAATCCAGTGCTTCTTCAATATGGGCTGGTGTTACGATTTCTGTCACAACTGCTAACCCATATTCTTTTGAAATTTGTTTTAAGATTTTTAGCCCTTCCAGACCTAAACCTTGGAAATCGTATGGAGAAGTACGAGGTTTGTATGCTCCACCACGAATCATTTTTAACCCTTTTGCTTGAATTGAAGCTGCAACAGCTGCAACTTGTTCATATGACTCTACTGAACATGGACCAAATACGAATGTTGGGCCTCCTGTTCCTACTGTTTCGCCATTGATTTCAACTACTGTATCATCTGATTTTTTCTTGCGTGATACAAGAAGTTCTTTTTTCTTATCTGCCTCTAATTGCTTTAATGCCGTTTTGAATATTTGCTTAAATATATAATCGACCGTCATTTGATTTAACGGACCTTTATTATGCTCTTTTAAAAGATTTAACATATGGCGCTCACGAAGAGGATCATATCGGTTAACACCTTGTTTTCCCTTAATTTTGCCAATCTCATCTACAATCTCTGCTCGTTCATTAATTAAACGTAAAATTTCTATGTTTAATTCGTCTATCTGACTGCGTAATGCTTCTAAATTTTGCTCACTCATTTCTTTTCTCCTCTCCTTTTCTGTATGTTACTCTTTTGAAGAACATCAAAATGTATGATACATTTTAAGTTAATAATCATATTATAATCAACAAATTTCAAATTGTCACGCTTTTTTCTTTAGCGATTCAACTCGCTAAAGTATTTTGTTGATTTT
This sequence comes from Ureibacillus sp. GCM10028918, assembly GCF_042666115.1. NCBI lineage: Bacteria > Bacillati > Bacillota > Bacilli > Caryophanales > Caryophanaceae > Ureibacillus > Ureibacillus sp. GCM10028918. The sequence goes on along the minus strand of NZ_JBHTFK010000002.1, from coordinate 8,771 downwards.
CCTTGAAAGGAAGCGGTTCCACATGAATTCAAAATTGTTTGCTTTAGATATAGGTACACGCTCAGTTGTCGGGATTATTTTGGAAGAGCACAACGAACATTTCCATGTAATCGATATCCTTATAAAAGAACATAAAGAGCGCGCTATGGTGGATGGACAAATACATAATGTTATATATGTAGCCGACTTAATAAAAGAAATTAAAAGTGAACTCGAAGATAAGTACGGACCGTTACCAAAAGTGAGTGTAGCGGCCGCCGGACGGGCATTAAAAACAGAGCAAGAAAGTGTTACGCTTAACATTAAAAATCGACCTATTTTTACTGAAGAAGATATTAGCCGGTTGGAACTGCAGGCTGTTCAACTAGCACAAGAAAAGCTTCTCTCATCTAATCAAGACGACCAAATAAGTCACTATTATTGTGTTGGCTATTCTGTATTATTTTATAAGCTTGATGGAGAAGAAATCGGTAGTTTAGTAGACCAACAAGGTGATGAAGCAACAATTGAAGTAATCGCAACATTCTTGCCAAGAGTAGTTGTGGAATCTTTACTTGCTGCTTTAAAACGGGCTGAACTAGAAATGGAAGCATTAACTTTAGAGCCCATAGCAGCCATTAACGTACTTATCCCACCATCAATGAGACGTTTAAATGTCGCTTTAGTTGATATTGGTGCAGGTACTTCCGATATTGCCATAACCGACAAAGGGACAATTGTTGCTTATGGCATGGTGCCAATTGCTGGAGATGAAATCACCGAGGCTTTAAGTGATCATTATTTATTGGATTTCCCTGTTGCAGAAATTGCAAAACGGCAGTTATCTACTGAGGAAAATGTAGTGATTCAGGATATTCTAGGATTCGAGCAATCCTACCCTAAAGAAGAGGTTGTCCAAGCGATCCATCCTTCTGTAGAAGCCCTTGCAAAGGCAATTGGCAGTGAAGTATTACGATTGAATAATCAAACCCCTCCCAAAGCTGTAATGCTCGTTGGAGGTGGCAGTCTAACTCCAAATTTACCAAACGAATTAAGTAAAGTTTTAAATCTTCCAGTGAATCGTGTAGCCGTTCGTGGAATTGACGCAATTCAAAACCTGACGAAGGAAGAGTCAATTCCAGCAACGCCAGAGCTAGTGACTCCCATTGGAATTGCCATTGCTGCAAGGAAGGCACCAATTCAGTATATGTCAGTAACCGTTAACGAGCAGGTAGTAAGATTATTTGAAATGAAGGAAATGACAGTTGCCGATGCATTTTTATCAGCGAATATTCGAGCTAAACAGCTTTATGGTAAACCAGGTCAAGGTATAGCCATTTCAGTAAATAACCAGGATATACTGATTCCAGGTGGTCATGGGCTTCCTGCAACAATCCTAGTAAATGGAGAGAATGCTTCTACCAAAACAACAATAAAAAGTGGAGATATTATTACCTTAGTCGAAGGACAAGATGGAAAGGATGCAAAAGCAACAGTTCGAGACATCGTGGACGACGCTCTAATTAAAAAAGTAACTGTCCAGGATACACCCTATACGGTTGAGCCAATAGTGACATTAAACAATAAAAAAAGTTCAGTTCATCAAGAGCTTAAGGATCGAGACTCACTTCAAGTTGAAACAATAGAAACGATAGAAGAGTTACTTAATCATCTTAAGCAAGCCGACAATTTGAAAAAATTGCAGCCATTCTATCTAAATATCGATGGAAAACCTGTTTTCTTTCCCGAGTTTTCTTCAAAGCTGCTATTGAATGGAAAACCATGTAAACTAACATATCCATTTAAGAATGGGGATACCATTCAAATTGAAAATGGGACAATCCCTACAATAGAAATGGTCGCTAATAGCTTAGATCTTATTCTTGAAGAGAAAATCGTCGTATCCTTTCAACAAAAAACTTTAGAACTAAAAAAGATATGTCGAGAAGTACTTGTTGCTGGTGATAGCGTTCCAGCAACATATAAAATTTTAAATGGTACCTCTTTATCGATTGTCGAGAAGGATATTAATAAATGGAAGTACCAGGATATATTCCGCTTTTCTAATTGGCAAATACCAGAAAACTTTAAAGGACAATTTACAATATTACGAAATGGCCTGCCTTCTTCATTTGATGAAGAGATTTTTGGCGGCGATCAACTTGAAATCCTTTTAACTGAATAACCAGCGCAGTCGACATAGGCGGAATGCTAGCACATACTCATGAATAAGACTACTTCTTTCGAAACCCAGTTCATTTTTGGGTCTTCACCTGCTTATGAAAGCTGCTATTTTCAGAACCTAGAGTCAAGTCCAAACCATTGTGTAAATTCCTAACAGCCTTTTTTGATCAAATTTGGAAGGGTCGTTCATCTGCCTCATGAACTACCGTTCCTTGCTCATGCTTTTAAAAAAACCAGGTAGAGAAAACATTTAGTTTTCCCTACCTGGTTAATTTTTCTAAATAGAAGAAGGTCTTGACACTTCTGCTATGTCTACACCTTCGTATGTTTCGTTTTCTAACGGTTCTTCGCCTTCATATGAAACGGTACCGTCATCAAATACAGTTGGAACCTTTGAAGTTTTATATTTTACCTTATCAACAAGTTGAGTTGATTGTTCTTTTAATTGATTGGAGATTTGAACGGTCTTTTCTTTTGCGGTTGTTGACAATGTAGCACTCTTATCCTTGATTAACTCGGCTTGGCTGGCGACATCACTACGCAAGTCTTTCCCCGTTTTAGGTGCAAGCAATAAACCAGCTGCTGCTCCAACAATTCCACCTACCAATGCTCCAATAACAAAATCTTTCATGTTCACCGACTCCTCCTCATAAATTGCATCATTTCCTGTATAAACTTGAGGTAAATTTGGTAATTCATTTTTTACTTCGTTATAGTTTGGTTTTGCCCCTGACATTTCTTCTCATCCCCTTTTTTATGTTCTTCGCTTAAATTTAGAAGATTTCTTAACGATTTCTTCTGTAGCTTCTTCCACGTCTACTTGATCAATGGTTTTACGCTGTTTCCATTTATCCGCAATTTCCATAGCCACATTACCCCATTGAACAACTTGAGCTATCTTTTCTTCATTTTTGCTTACTTCCGACGAAATGGATGAAGTAATCTGGTTAATCGATGTATTTAAACCGTTTACCGAAACCCCAATATTTTTTACGGCATCAACTACAGTATTCAACTTCTCAGATTTCTCCGTAATGTCTTCTGCAAGCGTGTTTGTTTTTACTAAAAGGGAGGTTGTCTCACGTGTAATTCCTTCCATCTGCCCTTCGATCCCAGCAATTGTACCTGCAATGCTATTCAAGGTATTTTTTAAACCGAATAGGGTCATTCCAACACTAATACATAAAATCAAAATGCCTAATGCTGCCAGTAATGCTGCGATGTATAAAATGATTTCCATTAAATTACCTCCTACGTCTACTACTCCCTATTATTCGACAAAATTTAAAGCGAATCCTTCTGTTTAGAAAAAACAGCCTAAACTTAGGCGTTTAAGCTGTTTCTTCCTTACTTTTCAAAACATTCTCAAATGCATTTTGATACTTATTGACATCTCCTGCACCCATAAATAAGAAAACAGCATCGGCATGTTCTTTCAAAAGCTCAATTTTATCTGTTTGAAGAATTTTACTATTCGGTATTAAATCCTGTAAATCTTCAATTGATAATGCTCCTTGCTTTTCTCGAGCTGATCCGAAAATATCACATAGATACACTGCATCTGCTTTTGATAAGCTATCGGCAAACTCTTGTAAAAATGCTGCAGTACGACTGAATGTATGAGGTTGGAAAACAGCTATAACTTGTCGATCAGGATACTTTTGACGTGCTGATTGTATTGTTGCCTTTATTTCTGTTGGATGATGTGCGTAATCATCTACAAGAACACTATTCCCAATTTTCGTCTCAGTAAAACGTCTTTTTACTCCGCCATAAGTACGTAATCGTTCTTGAATTAACTGAGCTGGAATTCCTTCATAATGACAAAGTGAAATGACGGCAAGTGCATTTAATACAGTATGATCACCATATAGTGGAATAAAGAATTTATCATAATATTCATTCCTTACATAAACCTCAAATGTCGTGCCTTCCGTTGACTTTTCGATATTTCTAGCTGCAAAGTCATTATTTGCACCGAAACCATAATACACTACTGGAACATTTGCCTGGATTTTTTGTAGGTGTTCATCATCACCACATGCGATAATTGCCTTATTTACTTGAAGTGCCAACTCTTGGAATGCCGAGTAGACATCCTCGATTCCTGCAAAATAATCCGGATGGTCAAAGTCAATATTTAACATCACCGCATAATCTGGGTGATACGCTAAAAAGTGACGTCGATACTCACAAGCCTCCATTACAAAGAAGCTTGCGTCCTCTTTACCTGAACCCGTGCCATCGCCAATTAAAAAGGATGTTGGCATGAAGCCCGCGATCACATGGCTCATTAGCCCAGTTGTCGACGTTTTACCATGTGCACCAGTAATCGCAATAGATGTGTAACGATTAATATAATCACCCAAAAACTTATGATAACGAATTACTTCAATGCCTAACTCTTTTGCGCGTACAATTTCTGGATGTTCATCCGGAAATGCATTGCCGGCAATAACAGTCATACCTTCTTTAATATTGTCAACGCTAAAAGGCAAAATTGTGATATTGCGCTCTCTTAGCGGTTTTTCTGTAAAATAATGAGTTTCATAATCAGAGCCTTGAACTTCTTCTCCTGAATCAAATAAAATTTGAGCCAATGAACTCATTCCTGAACCTTTTATTCCTGTAAAATGATAAAATGTCATATTTTAAACCTCCCGGGATCCACAGGTCCCAATGAATGAACGTTTGTAATTAAAGTTAGTTTGTGCCAATTCAACAAAACTTACCCCATTATAGCATTATTTTTTGTAAAGAATAATGCAAAATATCTTTATTTTTTTCATCCATTCATTCATTTATTCGTATTTTTATTTTTATTATTGAATGCTTCCCGTTTCAGGTCATGAAACGTTAGCTTGTTTTAATTATTTACTTTTTCCTTGCAAAAAAATGAGAGGGATTCCCCCTCATTACTCAAACATTGAGGTTAAGTCAGAGTCTGTAATATAAACCTCCCTAGGCTTACTTCCCCTTGGCTCTGAAATATAACCTTGGCTTTCCAACATATCGATCAAGCGTGCTGCTCGATTATAACCGATATGATATTTTCTTTGTATTGAAGAAGTGGAAGCAGAACCTTGTTCATGAACAAATCGGCAAACTTCCTCAAATAACTCATCTTGCTCTTCTACCATTTCGGTTTTCTTGAGTAATTCATCTTGTTGGAAGAAATAATCTGGTTCTCCCTGTCCTCTTACATGATCAATAATTTCCTCAATTTCATCATCTGTTACGAATGTACCCTGCAGTCGAATTGGTGCACTCATACCATTCCCCAAGTACAGCATATCCCCTCTACCAAGCAGTCTTTCTGCACCTTGGCTATCTAAAATTGTACGCGAGTCAACTTGCGAAGAGACCGCAAAGGCAATACGCGTCGGGATATTCGATTTGATTAATCCTGTAATAACATCAACAGATGGCCTTTGAGTTGCTACGATTAAATGAATTCCGCATGCTCTTGCTTTTTGGGCAATACGACAGATTGCTTCTTCTACATCTGCCGGGGACATCATCATTAAATCTGCAAGCTCGTCAATTACGATCAAGATATAAGGTAATTTGTGCCCATGCTCACCTTTTGAATCCGCTAATTTATTATAACGCGGTAAATCACGTACTCCGACATGAGCAAATAATTGATAACGTCTTTCCATTTCTTCTACTGCCCATTTCAAGGCTGCAGTTGCTGCCTTCACATCGGTAATGACCGGGCTGACCAAATGCGGAATATGATTAAATGGTGCTAGTTCCACCATTTTAGGATCTATTAACATTAGCTTTAACTCATTTGGGTCAGCTTTATATAATAAACTAACTAAAATCGAATTAATACAAACGGATTTGCCTGATCCTGTTGCCCCTGCAATTAATCCATGCGGCATTTTTCTTAAATCAATTGTTACTGGCTTACCAGTTAAATCTAAACCTAATGCTGCTTCCAGAGGAGATTCAGATTCTAAAAAAGAATCGCTGCATGTTACTTCAGATAATTGCACAGCTCGGGAAATACGATTCGGAATTTCAATCCCTATTGTACTTTTACCAGGAATAGGGGCTTGAATCCTAATATCCTTTGCTGCTAAAGCAAGCTTTAGATCATCTGACAGATTACGCACTTTACTAACTTTAGTTCCCTGACCGACTGTTATCTCAAATTGGGTAACGGCTGGCCCCTGTGTAATCGACTCCACTTGTGCTGTTACTTGGAAATAGGATAAAGACTCTACTAACACATCGGCCTGCGATTCCAACCACTCGCGATCTTCTGTTTTTTCTTCAGGCGGTGATAAAAAATCCAGGGAAGGCTTTGAATATACTTTTGGAAAAGATTTGTCCTCCGGGTTATTTGCAGCAATTTCTTTAGGCGTTTCCTCAATCGTTTGTAAAGGCACAGTTTCCCCTTCTTGAATAAGGACCATTTGGTCTTGCAGCTCTTCGTCTTTCTGTAAGACCTTTGTTTGATCCTCATCGTTCTTATCATCCACTTTTAGCGTAGGTACTGTAGATTCAGTATGTGAAGTACCTAGAGAATGCTCTATCTTATGTTGTTCTTCGGTATTAGTTATCTGCCTATGCATTTCTTTATTATCATCATTATGTTGAAGCATTTGTTTTTGTGCTAATTTGGCGGCATATTTTTCTTTGTCAGATTTCAGCATCAACACATTAAACGGCAATTTGCTGCCTTTAGATTGTGTTGGTTCAGCTGGATTTGCTTCACTTTCACTCGGCGGATTACTAATTTCATCTACCTTTGATTCGTAATCTTCAGTTGCTACGGATGCCTGATTCTGTCTTTCATTATATAAGTCGACTGCAGCGAACCTTTCTTGCTCCTGATTTGTTTGGATTTCTGTTTCTGATTCCAGTTCACTATCATCTAAAGCAATCGAAACCAACCTTTGTACTTGAGTACTTTGGATAGGTTCTAAACTAGATTCGTGGGAATATTCTGTTTCTGGATAAATGTCATCGGGTTTTATATTGTTATGAATAGCTTGGTCAACTTGTAATTCTTCAAACGACATTACTTGCTCTTCATGATAAGCTTTGTCTTCAATTACTTTTTCTTCTTCGACATATTGTTCTTCCTCAAGAATTTCCTCAAGTTGCGGCTCATTTTGTTGATTCGTCAAATCAAGTTTAGAAGATTTAAATTCTTCCACCTGAACCCAATCAGATTCTTTTTCAACTTTCAAGATTTCAGTTCCAGCAGGTACTGCATCAAGTACCGTCACTGCTGCTTCTTGTTCAGCGTGTGATTGTAAGTTTGCTTTAACCGGCTGAATAATTTCCTCACTACAAGCTTCTTCAACAACTCCCTCGTCAACTGACTCGGCTAGAATTGGAAAATCGACAGCTTTTTCTTCTGATTCTTTTAAGACAATTGGTTTTTCTTCCAACTCATCCTCAATATCAATAAAGCTAGTAGTTTTGGCTTCTGGTTTTTGTACAGGATCGAAAAGTATTTGATCTTCGTTACTTTCACTTATTTCTGCTGAACTTATAATTTCCTTCGTTACTAACGTAACTTCTGAAAGTGTTGATTCAACTTTATGTTCATGTTGTGATTGTTTTGTGTCCTGCGTCGCTTTAATCTCCTCTAAGTCATTCTCCATTTCATTTGACTTTGAACCTACTTTTCCATGCTTCTTCGACAGGAGATGGTCAATATTACTTGGCTTTTTAAAACCATAAACAGGTGATGGTACTTGAGTTGGAACAAATCTTCTTTTTGGAATAAGTTCATCCTCTTGTTCAACCACATTCTTTTTTATTGGTGTCGTATTTTTAAATTCCTTTTTTATCGGATCCTGTTTTTTTATATTGTCACCCCGCCGAATCAAGGTAGATTCCTGACGATTGATAACATTGGAATGCCCTTTTATTCGTTGGCGTTTTTCTAGTAAATCGCGGATTCCTGAAACCTCAACATCAAATACCTTGGAAATAGCATTTGGCTGATAAAAATATTTCGTATCCTTCTTTTTCTCTTCGAAACTATCAAAAACTTGATTTAGTGATTGTGAATGATATGACTGATTAGCCTCTAAAGGCGATTCCATTTCATTGTCTCCTATTATTGGAAACTTAAAGCTTTTTCTCTTGTTTGGAATATCTTCATCTATCTGACCATCTACATTTTCGATTGAAGCAGATATTTGTTCTTCAATTATTTCATCTTCATAGTATTCTTCCACATCATCTATATCATTATCAAATAGTTTATTAATCTGTTTTTTAAACCAGTTCATTATTTATCACTCTTTTCTATCAACATAGCTATTTCATTATAAAGTAATTATATGTAAGTAGGCACCAATATTTAACCAATGATTCCAAATTCTTAGGGAATGCTGTGCCATTTCACATTAGATTAAACCAAATTATTCAAAAACTAGCTCGAAAGGTAAATATAATATAAATCTACCTTTGTTAGCAAAATCATATCATAATTACATTGCAGTAAGATAACAATGTTAAAACATTTCTATGAAAAATCGAGTAGGAGGGAGTGATGAACTCCCGACCTCTCACACCACCGTACGTACGGTTCCGTATACGGCGGTTCAATTAAGATGGACAACGCAAAGTTTCGT
>NZ_JBHTFK010000001.1:0-3803 GCF_042666115.1 Ureibacillus sp. GCM10028918 | reverse complement strand
TCAAGTCCGCTCGACTTGCATGTATTAGGCACGCCGCCAGCGTTCGTCCTGAGCCAGGATCAAACTCTCCATAAAAGAGAAAATTTGATAAAGCTCAAATTTCTTGCTGGCATCAATTTTGATGTCCAAAATTTTGTCTCCGAAGAAACTATGTTTCATTAACGTTTTGTTGTTCAGTTTTCAAAGTTCAACGTCACTATTTAGCGACAGGAATTATAGTATATCAAAATAATATTGTGTTGTAAATAGAATTAAGATTTTTTTAAAAAACTTTTTAAAAACCTATCAAATCGACAGGAATTATATTATATAAAGCAACTGTCAACCAACATTCTAAATAATTAAGTCGTTTGCGACAGCTAAATAATAATACCAATAAATAAATATAAGGTCAATATATTTTTTAATAAAAATATCATTTTTTTATTATATAGATATAATTTCAAACGGTATAGCGAATTGCGATCTATCCAAATTGATTTTTAAGCCTACTTTTTAAACACACAAAGTTATAATTAAAACTCTTATTTTTTCCTATAGAGTGTTATTTACCGCCAAATAGTCGAGCCCACAATGAGGTCGGCTTTTCTGCCTGCCGAAGTGTTTCTAATTCCATATTTATTGCTTCAATTGTCGCTGCCTGTTCCTTCATAGCTTCCGCTTGTTGTGCTAATTTACAATCGATTGTACTCATAAATTCAATTTGTAATTTATCTCGAGCAAGAAGTTCTTCGCGAATTGCCTTTTGCTCCGCCAAAAGCGTAGATAATTCGGCTAATATGCGTAAGGCGTTGTCGCTTTCTTGCTTCACTACGCTTATATTCGCGCCATTTTGAGCGACAATTTGCGGTAATTGTTGCGACAATAAAACATCAGGATCGAAATCGGATGACGTCACCTTAATTGCAACATCATCTAAGGACATTGATTTCTCACGATTTAGGTATTGCATAGCCTTTAAAATCTTTACGTCATCTTGCGTATATTCGCGATGATTACGTGAATTTCGGTAGATTTCTAATCCGTTCTGTTCCAATAAGACAGCGTAATGTTTTAAATTGGTTGTTGTAAAGCCAAGCATTTCTGCTACTATCTTTGCACTAATCCGTTCCATGCGTTACCTCCGTATTTATTCGCGTTCGTTAAGCCAATTATAAAATGATACTGACCGTTTTGAATACGTTGGTTTTGCTTTTATCGGTGGTACTTCGTATGATTCAGACTTTGTAAGAGCCGCAGTAAATGCAGCTGGAATATTATCAAATTCATAACCATCTAAAATTCGCATAGAGATAGAATGAACGATATTTTTGGCCTTAACAAAGCGTTTAATATCACAATCAGAGCCTATACGAAGCGCCAAGACATGTTTTACAGCGTCAATAGGTCTTGGATAAGCTAATCCATTTAAGAGGTCATAGAACTCGATTTGAAGCGAATTTGAAGCATATTCTTCGACATATTCACGGCTTGGCGTTGACTCTTCTTCAATTGAATCTTTAATAGCGTTAGCTATATTACTTACATACTTATTTTTTTCTTGTTTTGTAGAATAGATATTAATGTTAGGACGCTCATTTTCTTCATTTGAACTTACAGCCTCAACGGATTTGATAATTTCCTGTTCAGCAATTTGTTCCGCAGTTAGTTGTGCAAATTTGTAGTCTGAAAACGAGAATACTTCGCGCATAATTTCACGGAAGTTGGGATGTTTTTTATCGACGAAAATGTATTTACCGGCACCGCCTTTCGTTTTAATTAATCGGCCAACGATAAACTCTCCAGTTTCTTTTAACGCTCTTACAGCGCTTGTAACGGTTCTTTTCGACACTTCACATTTCTCCGCCAACTTCTCCGCGCCAACTTTTGCTATTCCTGCACCGCTCGTTAAATAAATAATGCGATCTACGACCGCTAACTGTTTATGTGGAAACATTTCGTCGAGCATGATATTCCGTTCTTCTAACGTAGTCTTTAGAACTTCTAGTCGCTTACGTGTAGCAGGCNCTCCAGTATTTTCGGAAAAGAAAAAGCGCCTGCAATCGTGTTTTTCAAGACGATGCAAGCGCATATTAGCGACTATTAGCGATAATTGGTTTATACTTTACTATTGAAATAACATTCTCTATCATATAGAATAACGATAGACATTACGTCATATAACATAGTATAAATCAACTCTGCAAACTTGCACCGTGGTCTCGACACGGTTGTGAGGGAAGGTAAAAGGTCGGCAAACCGATTACTTTCCGCAGGGTTGTTTTTTATTTTCCGTTCAATTGTCTCAATATTTATAACGATATACTAAACCTTGCCAATCTGCAATGGTAACTAAATAATTAAATATTAAAAAATCGATCTGTTTCCCTTATATAAATTTTCTTTCTTAATCATTTATTATTCCAACATTGTCATTTATCATTTTTAATCCCCTATGTACCTCATTGCCAATTCCCATCGATTTTTTTCCATGTCCCGATAGTGATTTAGGTTCCCTTTGGGGTCCACGTAAAAAAGAACTACTAACAAGGACTGTTAATTGATCGCTTATTATAACGAGAAATCTTCCATCGTTTTATCGATTTCATCGTCAGTAATTCCGATATACTTAAGCGTAATAGACGGCGCTGAGTGGTTAAATATATGCTGCAGCGTTGCTACGTCCTTATTACGCTTATAGTGGTGATAGCCGAATGTCTTGCGCATCGTATGCGTTCCAATATCGTCACGTCCTAGAGCTTCTGCCGCTTTCTGTAGCGCTCTATATGCCTGCGTAGTAGATATGTGACTATCGCCCTTACGACTGGCAAATAAGTAATCCTCACTTGCCATACCGCGTGTATAATCGTCGATTGCCTCACGCGTTGATTTCGGTAATAAGAATCGTTTAGGTTTGCCGGTCTTTCTCTCCGTTATAACTACATGCTGCTTCCCTCGTACATCACTTACTTGTAACGGTACAATGTCGCTTACTCGTAATCCCGTATTAATTCCGAAGTTAAACATAAATAAATCTCTTGCACTCGAATACCGAGATAATGCCCACCGCATATCGTCAATTTCTTGTGCTGATCTTAACGGCTGAACATTCTTTTCACTCGTCATATTTTCGCCTCTTTCCATACAATATCGTACATCTAATGTATTATATCTTATTTTTACGGAAAGAAACCTATAAAGTCAACGTTTTATATGTATGAAAATATCTAAATTCGTACATTCAAAAGTCTCTTAGAACATAAAAAAACAACACCTAGATACTAGGTGTTTGAAGAAGGAAATCCTTATGTTGTTCTTATTAACTTTCTCGATTGTGATTGATTTGATCGCGATTGAAGTTTAGGTCTTCTGCGAATTCCTCACGATTGCGATGACGATTTAAATCTATTTCACGCTCACGATTCTGATCCAAGTTTAAATCTTCAGCAAACTCTTCATTTTTGTTTTGATTTTGTTTTTTATCCATTCTCATTTCACCTCCATACTTATTTATTTTGAGTCATGGGATTTTTTTTAACCAATGGATTTGTTTTTAAAGATAAATAAAAAAAGCACGACTAAAAGTCATGCTTTTTTGCTTGCCTAGCGACGTCCTACTCTCACAGGGGGAAGCCCCCAACTACCATCGGCGCTAAAGAGCTTAACTTCCGTGTTCGGTATGGGAACGGGTGTGACCTCTTTGCCATCATCACTAAACTTATTTAGTTGAAAGAAGTTTGTTCTCTCAAAACTGGATAAAGACATTGAATGCGTTCAAGATTTCAATCTATTGTGGTTAAGTCCTCGATCGATTAGTATTCGTC